>NZ_RHNY01000003.1 GCF_003946345.1 Levilactobacillus tongjiangensis | reverse complement strand
TTAGGATACTTAAAAGTGTAAGCCTGCCAGGCTTTTTATGTACTTTAATTGTCCCATTTCAACTAGCACAACGGGTAGTCGTATTTAATCCCAAAGGAACTTATGAATATCAACAGACCACCTTTAGTCATGCCAAACGCGTTAAGCACCTAAAGCAAGGCACCGTTGTACACGTTAAGCGGCTGGTTCGGCGGGGTGTCATGACCCGTTACCAGCTAACCAATGGCACCTACCTGACTGGTAACAAACAGTGGGTGTCCGTGAAGTAGCTCTAACAAACTAAAGGTTGAAAGTTCGAAAACTGTTATCAAACCAAGAATAGTAAAACGTTATCGACTTAAAATTAGCCTTACCAGCCACCTGCGGCGGTCAGAGATTCCGCCTGCTGGGGGGAACGCCTCCGGCCTGAAAAGCGGTCCTTCGGCTCGGTTTGAAGCCTGGAAAAACCACCAGTCTCCAAACACGTCCCACGCTGTAAGCCGAAAATCGGCTTACAACGTCGACACAGCTGGCTCCACCTCTGACCACCTCCGGTTAAACTAGGTCTTAGAAACTAACCTAGCTCAAATACTTGAATGAAAGTGCTGACACCATAATATTAGTGCTCCACTAGATAGCCGAGAGTGAGTCAAATTTGGACTCAGCCGTGGGATTTTTAAGTGATTTTCTTGAAAATGGCGACTTGAAGACGTGTTTTTCAGCTTCAAGCGAGGGGTAAGACCGCCCTTTGACTTGTCCCGTCCTTTCCACCGCGTTCCAGTCCAAATTTGACGAACGGTAAGGCGACAATTTCCCACTATATCTGACTAAACCCCAACACCTAATCCTTGTTGTATCAAGCATAGTGGGTGTTTCAGTACTTTCAACCTTTAGTAACAAATACAAGCCGTCAACACTATTTGAAAAAGTAGTGTTGACGGCTTGTTTATTTTAATCGTCGCTATTTATGGGCCAATCCTTTAAGCCAAGGCACTCGTAATCGGCGTAACCAACGCTTTAAGCAACTGATCTGTGGTCTGCTTGCTGTGGAACACGACGCGATCCGCAAACAGCGTCGCGGTCTGCTGAGCCTTGTACATGATCCGTTGCTTGGCCCCAGTGGCCGCATCGGTGACGGTCGCCTGAGCAACCGGATCACCGGCATCGACCATCCCGCTGCTCAACTGAGCAGGTGTCAACTTTGTCTCCACCTTGGTGCTCAGATCAGCAGTCTTCTCTTGGTACCAAACGCCCGCCTGACTGATGATTGGCGCCGCTGTAACCTTGGTTTCTAAGCCATTCGCCAGTGACACAGACTGGTTCGCCAGTGGCGTGGTCTTTAACTGGTACATTTCCTTCGTCTGCTTGATCAACTTGTTCATCGCGGAAAAGGTCGTGTCGCCACCGATAATGGTCGCAATCATTCGCTGACCGTTGACCTTGTACGAAGCGGTATAACACAGCTTGGCACTCTCCGTAAAACCGGTCTTCAAGCCATCGATTTGGCTTTCCTTCTTATAATGACTCTTACCCTTCAGACAACCATTTTCGTTATAAATAGTGGTGCCATTGATTTTGGCTTCCGTCTGATTCGACATCTGCGTAATCTCGGGGTCCGCGGCCAACAAATGCTGGGCGACCAACGTGATGGCCTTAGCGGAAACCGAATTTTCTTCCTTCTTGCCAGTGTTAGGGAGCACCAAGTTGTAATCCTTCAAGTCCCCGTTGTCTAACCCAGAAGAGCTAATGAAATGGGCCTCGATACCCCAGTCCGCGCTCTGTTGATTCATCAGGGCGACAAATTTAGCATTATTACCGGCCACGTACTCTCCTAAGGCTGTTGCGGCACTGTTCGATGAAGCAATCATGGCCGCAGCCACCAACTGTTTCACCGTAAACTTCTCCCCGGTCTTCATCCGTAGAGAGGAGAATTCATAGCTGTGACTCAGCTTTAAGAGGTCCTTGCTCATTGGCACATCATCGTTCCAACCAATCTTGCCATCATTGATGGCCTTAACCGTCAGATAAACAGTCAGTAATTTTGAGAGTGACGCGATTGGGTATTTCTTATCCGCATTTTGTTGGTAGAGTACCTGGCCACTCTGGGCGTCCATGACGAACGCAGCCCGGGCTGGGACCTTAGAAACGGTCTTTGTGGCCGCATTTGCGGTCACACCACCACCCAAGCCAATTACGGTCAGGCCAACGATAGCGACCTGCCATAACCAGCGTTTAAATTTTTGCACGAGCGTAAACGCTCCTTTCAAGATAGTAAGTTGTATATATTATACAGAAAGTTTAGGCCCATGGGGCGACAAACCGCAATCTTGCCCAAATTTTAACCTATTAAAAATGTATTTGTAAAAAAAGTTGGCCATAACCCTTGACCGCTTGTGTTTACAGTTGTAGACTGAATTCATAAATTAAGATTACAGTTGTAAACGAAAGGGAGTTGTTAACTATGGCAGCCACAGAAATAGCAGTCACCATTTCCGACGCAGAATGGCGGGTCATGCGGATCGTTTGGACCCTCGGCCAAGCCGATAGTCGGACCATCATTGATTTGCTCGAACAACAGCACGATTGGAAAGCGGCCACCATTAAGACCCTGATTGGCCGGTTGGTTAAG
The DNA here is from genome assembly GCF_003946345.1 of Levilactobacillus tongjiangensis. Classification (GTDB taxonomy): domain Bacteria; phylum Bacillota; class Bacilli; order Lactobacillales; family Lactobacillaceae; genus Levilactobacillus; species Levilactobacillus tongjiangensis. Next base: position 183,846 of record NZ_RHNY01000003.1, on the reverse strand, counting down.
AAGGGCGCCCTGGCCACGACCAAGGACGGGCGCCAGTTCATCTATACCCCGAATATCGACGAACAAACGGCGATGGACACGGCACTGCAGACCGAACTCGACCAGATGTGTGCCATGCACCGGGGAACGGCGCTGGCCCACGTGTTAGAACAGACCGAACTGAGTCGCAACGACGTTCAAGAATTGCTGGACGTCCTGAATAAGAAATTAGCCACGGCACCGGCTGAAGTTGCCTGTGACTGTCTACCTGAAAATTGCGAGAGGAGTTGTGAATAATGAAAGAAACTGAGATGCACAACATGAACATGCACGGCGACATGGCGGGCATGGATCACAGTCAGATGAACCACGATGAGATGGCCCACATGGACATGAGCAATATGGATATGACTGACATGGATATGGACATGGGTGACGGTCACATGATGCACATGGGCAACCTGAAACGTAAGTTCTGGGTCTCCCTCATTCTTATGATTCCTGTGATTTTGATGTCCCCGATGATGGGGGCTAAATTACCTTTCCAACTCATTTTCCCTGGTAGCGACTGGGTCGTTGCCGTATTAGGCACCATCCTCTTCTTCTACGGTGGTGGTCCCTTCTTCAGTGGCGCCAAGGCTGAGCTTCAAATGAAGCGACCTGCCATGATGACCCTGATCAGTATGGGGGTCGGCGTAGCCTACATCTACAGCATCTACGCCGTGATTGCCAACAACGTCTTCCACGTGACACCAATGGTCAACAATTTCTTCTGGGAACTCTCAACCTTGATTGTCATCATGTTGTTGGGTCACTGGATTGAAATGAACACGGTCATGAACGCTGGTTCTGCCGTGGACGCTCTGGGCAAGTTACTTCCCCAAGAGGCCCACGTGGTCGACGAACAAGGCAACCTGACCGACGTTAACCTGAGTGACTTACAAGTTGGTCAAACGGTCTCCGTCCGCGCTGGTGAACAAATCCCAGCCGATGCCGAAATCATTTCCGGGGCCTCTGACGTCAACGAATCACTGGTAACTGGTGAATCCAAGGCCGTTAAAAAGGCTGCTGGTGACAGTGTTATCGGTGGGTCCGTCAACGGTACGGGAACCTTTACCGCCAAGGTCACGGGAACCGGAGACTCCGGCTACCTGGCCCAAGTTATGAAACTGATCAACGACGCCAAGAGCGCCAAATCAGATTCAGAAAACCTGGCCGACCGGGTCGCGGGCTGGTTGTTCTACGCCGCCCTCTTCGTTGGGATTCTGTCCTTCGTCATCTGGTTGACCGTGGCCAACCTGGCCGTGGCCTTACCAGTGGCCGTCGCCGTCTTCGTGATTGCCTGCCCTCACGCTTTGGGCTTAGCTGTACCACTGGTTGTGTCCCGGAGTACCGCAATTGCCGCCCAAAACGGCTTGTTGATCCGGAACAGGAACGCCATGGAACAGGTCAACCACTTAAAGTTTGCTTTGATGGACAAAACTGGGACGTTGACCATGGGTGAATTCAAAGTTAACCACCTGGTCAGCTTCGACAGTCAACACTCAGAAGACGACGTGTTGCGTTTGATGGCGAGTCTAGAAAAGGGCTCCAGCCACCCCCTGGCCACCGGGATTTTAACCGCCGCCACGACCAAGGACTTAAGCTTCACGGCCGCTAGCGACACGCACCAAGAGACTGGATTGGGCCAATTTGGAACGGTTGCGGACACCACTTACGGGGTCGTTTCCGTGAACTATCTGGAACAAAACAACCTGGACTACGACCGTGACCAGTTCACCCAATTTGCTGCTGAAGGAAACTCCATCAGTTACTTGGTTGCCGACAAGCAGGTCTTAGGTTTAGTCGCTCAAGGAGACCAAATCAAGCCCGCCGCTAAGATGCTGGTAACGGCCCTCAAGAAGCAAGGGATTACGCCCGTTATGCTGACTGGGGACAACCAGGAAACGGCAAACAAAGTCGCTGCTTCCGTCGGCATTGAAGACGTCCAGGCCCGCCTGTTGCCAGAAGACAAGGAACGTTTGGTTCAGAAGTACCAAGAAACTGGCAAGGTCCTCTTCATCGGGGATGGGGTCAATGATGCACCTAGTCTGACCCGAGCTGACATTGGGATGGCAATTGGTTCTGGGACCGACGTGGCCCTTGAATCCGCCGACATTATCCTGGTTTCCAGTGACCCGGCCGACGTTATCCAGTTCTTGGATCTCGCTCGGGCAACCCAACGGAAGATGACCGAAAACCTCTGGTGGGGTGCTGGATACAACCTGATTGCCATTCCATTGGCAGCTGGCGTCTTAGCTCCCATTGGCTTCATGTTGAACCCAATGGTTGGGGCAATCATCATGTCCTTCAGTACCATCATCGTGGCCATCAACGCCATGACGTTACGGATTAAGAACGTTCCTGCTGAATAGTGCATTTGCCGCCTGTGGTCCCCCTGACAACCTCCGGCTAAGTTGAAGATTCAACAAATCTTTAGCCCAGCTCTCTCTTTCCTAATCGATCAAATAACTCAACTCAAATAAAGAGCACTGAATTCACTTCCAATTGTGGAGGTGAATTCAGTGCTCTTTTAAGATCTATTTAGGTCGTACTGCGACGACGGTGAAAAAAGTTTACCAGTTTCCGACTGTTCATCGATAAAATCATAACGGCTAGGATAATCAGCGTCCCGCCGACCAGATCAAAACCCGTTAGCTGAACACTCAGGAAAATAACCGAGAAGACCGTCGCCGCCAGCGGTTCAAAGGCGTCCAACAACGTGGCCGTTGTCGGTAAGATGTACGCCAAACTGTGAGCGAACATTTGGAAGGGAATAACCGTCCCGAAGACAATGATAATGGCCACTAACGTCCATTCAGTAGCTGTGACGGTCGTGTGGAACTGCCAAACGGGCTTAACAAAGTTCAGTGACAATCCCGCAATCAATAAACCCCACCCCGTGACGGATAAGGACCCGTACGTTGAGAACAATGGCCGTGGCAGCAACGTGTTAGTTGCTACGCCGATTGCTGACAGGAAGCCCCAGAATAGGACGACCGGCGAGATGGCTAACGCATTGACGTGGCCGTGCGTCACAATCAAAAAGGTCCCGACAAAGGCAATGACCATCCCCACACTCTCTGGCCGCGTCGGCTTTGTGTGTTTGAACAAGAAGTAGTAGATACTGATGATGAACGGCCCTAAGAACTGAATGATGGTCGCAATCGGTGCGTTCCCAAATTTAACCGCTTCAAAATAACACAACTGAACGGGAACCATCCCCAGCAAGCCGTAACTGACAATTCGACCGGCCGTGTTCTTATGCTGCCACAACCGCATGGGCTTAGCACCAATTAACTGGGCAATGATCAACAGGACGATTCCCGCCGTTGTCATCCGCACCTCCGACAGCCAAAGTGCGGTTACATGTGTGTTTAGGGTGAACAGACTGCTCGCGACCACCCCAGAAATCCCCCACATCATGCAGGCTAGACTGGCTAGCAATACTCCTCTTAAATGATGTTGTCCCGTCATGACCGTTCCTCCTTGAATTATGTATATTCTTTAAATGTCGTCTCCGGCAGATTGGTTCGCCACCCGTGGGGCTTCCCCTGGAGCCAAAGTACGGTCTCCAGGGCGCCTTGATGCCTCCAAGTCCGAGTCATCAAGGTCGGCCCGTGGTCTAAGCTCGGTAAAAACCACCGAACTAAGACCACCGACACGGGTGGCGAACCAACCTGCCTACAACTATGTATAAAATCTATCCTTATAACGTTTTTAACACGAGATGCCTTATTGCAAACTGATTAGCCACTCAGATATATGAATGGTTACGTACCTGTCGACCTGTGACTGCATTACGTTTAGGTAATCTATATTTTGGTTTGATTTATTCTAAATAACTTAACCATCAGTCATGAAGACCCATATTTTATGATAATGGCAAATGACACCCGTAATTTTTTTGGTCCCATATAACTCACACGCCACTACCGTAGCCGGCGGTTGCCAAGGATAGGGCCCGCCGTGTCGCTGGTGTTGGGCCGAGTGGTTTGCTCGGGGCAACACCAGGGGACGTGTTTCAAGACCCGCACGATTTTTAGCGGGGCTTGAAACCGAGCCGGAAGCCCGCCCTTTGGCTGAAGGCGGCCCCACAGCGGGCCCCATCCTTGGCGGCCGCAAGCGGCCTAGTCCTACGTCTTAATAACTAACCCCAAAAAATTCCACAAAAACCATTATAACAAAGGTCGGACCCGTAACCAGCCCGTTTCCAGAAAACTTAGCCGATTATCATTTTCCAGTCAAAAAGGGGACCGCCCAAATGACGGTCCCCTTAGCTCTATACTTATCGTTTTGGTCGTACAATGCTTAAAAACTCGGTGAGTGCCTGTGGGTCGGTCAACTGACGGTTACACTGCGCACTGTCACGGCAAATATAGTTACCGTTACGCGTGTAGGTCCCCAGTCCCGACTTCTTGGTCGTCGACACAAACAACGAAACGTTCCCTATCGTCTGACAAATGGCGCAAACACCCTTCACCACTTGGGGGGCGAGGTCACCTTGGATCCCAATTAGGCGATCTTGGTAAGGTGCCACCAGATACTTCTTCTGGCTACCACCGTCGTTCCACCCTAGATAGGTCAGTTCGTGCAAGTTTAAGTCCGCCCACTCTGGCTGCTTAAGCTTCTTCACCTTACGAAACAGCTTACTCAGTTGCTTAATCGATAGCTCCGGAAAAGGCACGACTAAGGGTTCTAACGTTGGCAGTAGCTTGGCCGCCGCGTCCCGTGACAAACGATCTGGTTGTAACCGTCGTAAGAATTCCTGGCTGATTGGGTCTTCACTAGGAAGTAGCGGCGTAATGCGCTCTAACGTTGTCGCCCGAACGGTATCCCGCATCCGTCGGTCGTTAACTGATAGGTAAGCACTGACCAGGTCATTGACCTGCTGGGTAATATAGCTGTATTCATAGGTGGTAATTGTCGATTTCATTTTTTATTTCCTTTCAGATTCAAACCTGACACTTCTCTGAAAGGTCTTGCAGAAAAGTGTCGCTAACTAGCAGCACTTTTCCGTACAAATAACGATGCCATCATCGTCGATCATCTCCTTGTCCTCGGCTATGGTAGCCGAAGTGCTAATAAGTATACAAAATATTTTCTTGGAAGGCAAGTCATAGTTGTCGTGGTTCTGATGCCAGCAAAAAGGACTTAGAACCGTCCGTTCCAAGTCCTTTAATACCGACCCAGCTCCCGAATCCGTGTCAGTAACTGTTGATGGTAGTCGTCCGACATTATCCGTTATTTCATTTGTAAAAGCTGAGTACAACCCCAAGGCATCCAAACTTAGCCGGATACCTTTAACATTATTCTACCTAAAATCCCCCGTTAAATGCCCGTCACCGCTCCTAGTTAGCACGGTCAGAAAATTAAGGCCCCCAACCTTGTTATCCTAATAAATGTACGCGTTTACAATTTATCCGGATGAATGCTATACTAATGAGCAATAGGAGGTCTCCCCAATGAAAACTGAAAAAGAAAAATTTCTCGCCGGTGAACCCTACAACATCATGGACCCGGAACTCGCCGCTGACGAGACCAAGGCCCGCCGGCTCTGCAAAGAACTGAATGAACTAGATGATACGGCCACTCAAGAGAAAGACCACATCATCCGCCAGCTCTTCGGCTCCGTCGGCGAACGTCCTTGGGTCCAACCCAACTTCCGCTGTGACTTTGGCTATAACATCCACGTCGGCGACGACTTCATGTGTAACTATGACAACGTCATCTTGGACATCGCACCAGTTACCATTGGAGATCACTGCATGATGGCACCCCACGTCCAGATCTACGCCGCCTACCATCCGCTTGATCCGGCTGGTCGTGACGCCTTCGTTGGCCTAGGCAAACCCGTCACAATTGGCGACCACGTCTGGATCGGTGGTGGGGCCGTTATCCTCCCCGGCGTCACCCTGGGCAGTAACGTCGTCGTGGGCGCCAATTCCACGGTCACCAAGTCCTTCGGCGACAACGTGGTGATTGCTGGTAGCCCTGCCCGCGTCATTCGAAAAAATGTACCAAACACAGATCACGCGGAGAACTAAAGCCTCCCTCACTAAAATCAAAAAACTAAAAAAGGGTTCCCCAACCTGTAGGCTCTCTATCTACGGATTGGGGAACACTTTTTGGAACCGTCGGCGGGCAACTAAAAAAGAGCCCAGGGTGCTCCCCTAGGCTCTCCGTGATTGATCTGAATTTAAGCGGTCCACCCAAAGTAAACCGGAATGTTGATCTCGCCCTTCGGTGAAATCGTTCCTTTGTAGGTGGTCCCATTGATATCAAACGCAGCAACTAGCTTAAAGCCCAAGGTAGCTACCGGCGTGATTGACTTGGTGCTAAGCACCTTGCCAGTGGCGCTCCGCGTAGTTTCCTTAACTGCCTTACCATTCTGATAATCGTAAATCATCGTCTGGCTGTTTTGTTGCAACAAAACTACTCGCTGAATCTGACCATTGGTCGTCGCAATACCAATCTTGATGTGGGCTGCCTTGTCCAACGTCGCTACCTTAGTGGTTGCCGTCGTGGCATTGCGGTTGAGCTCGCGCGTCATGATGTTCGGGTACGTCCCCTTGACCACAGCGCTCTTCGGTAACCAGCCAATTGTCTTACCAGCCGCCGTCTCGAAGTACAGGTACTGCTTCTTACTAGTCGTGGTCAGTGACTGAATGGCGTAGAGCGTCCGGTAACCGTACGTGGTGCCGTAATGATTGGCCGCCGTCGTACCGAGTGACTTGGTCGGCATGTCCCAGAAATCATGTGTCGTGGTTGGCGTCCAATAGGCCGTCTTCTTGACCGACTTCATCTGACTGATCTGTTGGTGAAATTTCAGCTTACTCAACGCCACGTAGCCGCCCACCAGTTTAGACTTCTTGGTGGTCGTCGCCCCAACAACCGTCCCATGAGGCAGTTTCTTAGCGGTAACTTTAGCCAACCGCACGTAGCGCTTACCCTTGACCGTCACGACCTTGTCCACCGTCCACTGTTTTGTCCGACTCTGCTCGGTCCCCAAAACGGTGCTGTGCTTGTACGCAGCGCGTGGATAGCTGTACACCTTCGTGCCAGTCGACTTAAACGTAAAAATCCGATGTTGCGGGTAAGCTGGTAATGTCACCTTTTTGGCGGCGTTGGCCGTCGTTAAGCCACCCCAAAATACCAGTCCCAAAGATCCCGCTAAAATGAATTTAGCCCATTTAGTCATGATTACCTCCTAGTCATCACTCAACTTTTGCTTACTCTCCAAGATTAACACGCTAAACTTAACATTACACTAGAGGTTTTGACCTTTTTCCCAAACCGTCTTAGATAATAAGAGGCCGTGCTTAACCAGGTCATCAAACAATTGGTGCGTCCGCTTAGAAATCTCACCGGCCGTTTCCAAATTGCTCTTGGTCAAGAAGTCAGTTGCATCGCCGCTGACAGCTTCGTCAGTCGCCGCAACCCGTTGCCGACCATAGGATTGGCACCCTTCGCGGAAGGCGTTGACTGCTTCAACGTATTCATGGAAGTGGGGTTCAATGATAACAGAGAGCGTCTTGTTAAGCCAGTAAACGTTCTCGACATCGACCGCCGTCGTTGTATTCTTGTAATCTTCTGGCGTATCGTTGATGTTCGTAAAGAATGGTACGTATGGTGCGTAAGCGAAGAAGCCCATGGCGATCCATTGAATGGCTGCCCGGTCCGCTGGCACATCGTTTCTAATTTGCAGAATAGATGAGCATTGGTTCCGGTCCATAGCGATTGGCCGGAATTTCTTCTGGTCATCGGCTGAGCCAGAGGCAAAGGTCCCGAATGGATCATACTTCGTCCCGTTGTAGTGGGAAGACAGGAAGAATTGCACGTCTTCGATGGCAATCTTCTTGGCTGGCTTCCGCGTAAATGGCATGTCTTGGTCAGTTGGCTGTTGATCCTTAATTTCAGGATTGAACAGGCTTTGGCCATACCAAGTCCGTGGCGTGTTGTAATAAGCGTCGTCCTCACCGTGAGTTCCGAAGATTTCACGGAAGTTAAACGTGTCTGGATTTGGGTTCAAATGATTCTTTTTAACAAAGTCGACCAGGTCCGTGGCAACTAAAAAGTTGTCAGAATCATTGAGGTCAACTTCCTGCATCAGCGTCTGGTTAGGCGCAATGGCGTAGGTGTCTTCTGGTAAGCGCATAGCCGCCCAGTGGTGACCACCGGCCGTTTCCAGGTACCAAATTTCGTCATTATCGTTGAAGGCAATACTATTGCTTTCGCCGGTCCCATACTTTTCTAGCAAGGCACCCAAACGTTGGGCCCCTTCCTTAGCAGTCTTGATGTATGGCAAAACCAAGGTAACCATAGCTTCTTCGTTGATACCATCGTTAACCAATGGATCATAGCCCAAGACACGGGCGTTCGTTGCGGTGGTTTCGGTCGCACTCATACCAACGTTCAATTCGTTGATACCAGCTTCTTCGTATTGACCATCACTTTGGTCAGCCTGAGGCGTCCCCGTATAACGGTAGGCGTGGTCGGGTAGCGGTACGTTTACGCCGGTAACGATCGACGTAAAGGATGCCTGTGATTGGTCCGTTGCTGGGTGGACCACAAACTTGATTGGGTTGATTGGGCCGTAACCATCTTCGTTACGTGCCACAATCGTTGAACCGTCCATACTGGCGGCCTTTCCCACTAAAATCTCTGTACAATCGGAACTCTTCTTCAACATTATTGTGTTCCGCCCCCTTTATTTCTTAAGTATAAGATTATCAAGTGCTAAGGGCCACCCATTTTTAACATTTTGACGTTTTAATTATTTCAAATGAGAACATTTGGTTGTCCAAGCTACAATGTGATTCTCAAATTGCCGCTTCCAGTTGTCAGGGTGGGCGTCTGCTGTGGGGACCGCCTCCGGCCTGAGAAGCGGTCCTCCAGCTCGACTTGAAGCTTCGCACAGCCCACGAATCTTCAAGCTCGTCCCGTGGCCTAGACTCGGTCAGCCCACCGAGTTAACGCCACCGACACAGCCGCCACCCACCCTGACAACCTCCAGCTACGTTGGTTCACCGAAATCACGTTAATGTTCATTTTGTCATAGTCATCATCAATGTTGACTGAATAATGCCTTATAGGTTGATATTAAAATAGCGAGCTATACTCTTTGGCAAAAAAAGCCGTCCATTCCCTAGCTAGAGAAATGGGCGGCTATAAGTTTACAAAATTTCAGCGAAACAAGCAGCCACATCATTCACCGTAACCAACCGACTACCTGAACCGGAGGCAGCTAGGGGTTGCGCAGTGTCGAGCCACTTAGTCAGCGGTTTTTGGCTGGCTTAGTGGCTGGCTTAGTGGCTGGGTCGCCCCACAGTGCAAGCCCTAGCTACCGCAGGTGGTAACAAAAAGAGCCGTCCATTCCCTAGCTAGAGAAATGAACGGCTATCGTTTACAAACTTTCAGTGAAACAAGAAGCCACATCGTTACCCGTAGCCACCCAACCAACTACCTGAGCCGGAGGCAGCTAGGTGTTGCGCAGTGTCGAGCCACTTAGTCAGCGTTTTTTTGCTGGCTTAGTGGCTGGGCCGTCCTTGGGCATTCGCGAGTTAGGCGAAGGGTCAAGGCGCCGCGGGAGACCGCTCTTTGGCTCCCGGGGTCGCCCCACAGCGCAATACCTAGCTGCCGCAGGCGGCCAACATCAACGACCACCAATCCGTTGCTCACGCGTAACGGTGGTGGCATCGATGCGGTGACGAATCCATTTGGCTAACTCGGTCACCAACAAGACCACAATTCCGGCAACGATTGGAATCCCCCACCCATAGTGGAAGTTCACGCTAGTGGTGTGGAAGACACCCTGCATGGCTGGCCAGTAAATGATCATGGCTTGGAGCGCCATCAGAATCGCCACGATAACAAAGCTCATCTTGTTGCGGAAGAAGTACTTGGAGAAGACGGGGTGGTCATTTTGCAGGTTGAAGAGGTAGAAGACCTTCCCGAAGATAATCACGTTCAGCGTCATGGTACTCCCAATCACTGCGGACAGCCCTTGGCCGGTCAACAGGTCGTAGGCAAAGATTCCCAGTCCGGAAATCAGTAACGAGACGTAGGTCACCTCAAACATGTCGAGCTTAGAAAGAATTCCCTGCTTAACATCCCGTGGGCCCCGTTTCATAATGCCACTCTCGGCCGGTTCGAAGATAAACGCAAACTGAATCGTCAGAGCCGATACCATGTTGATCCACAACAGCTGGGTTGGGAACAGTGGTAACTCTTGATCCATCAGAATACTCATAACCACGATCAGACCTTCAGCAAAACTGGTTGGTAACAGGAAGCGAATCGTCTTGCGAATGTTATCGAAGACGTGGCGGCCTTCCCGAACGGCCCCCAAAATCGAGGTGAAGTCGTCATCGGCCAACACCATATCGGCGGAGTCCTTGGCAACGTCGGTTCCCCGAATCCCCATGGCAACCCCAATATCAGCTTGTTTCAGGGCAGGGGCATCATTGACCCCATCACCGGTCATCGACACCACGTGACCGCGGGCCTGTTGGGCCTTCACGATTCGTAATTTGTCAGCCGGTGTGGTCCGGGCAAAGACGGTGTACTTATCAATTTGACTGGCCAACTGTTCGTCGGTCATTTCAGCCAGTTCAGGACCGGTAATGGCCCGCGCCTGCTCGGATAAATTCAGTTGCCGGGCAATCGCCGCGGCCGTTTCGGGGTCATCCCCGGTAATCATCTTCACCTTGATACCCGCGTACCGTAATTGCCGAACGGCGTCGGCCACACCGGGACGTGGTGGATCAATGATACCGGCCATCCCAGCCAAGTGGAAGTTCTGACCAATGACTAAGTCATCAACCTCAGTCGCGTCGGCGGCCACTGGTTGGTAACCCAGCGCAACGACCCGTTTACCCTGCCGCGTTAACTGCGACAACCGTTCCTGCCAAGCAGCTTCGTCCACGGATTCACCCTGCGCCAGCATCAGTTGGGTCAAGGTTTGTGGCGCTCCTTTGACGAACAGATAGCGTTGGCCATTGTGATCCACTAATCGGGCCGAGTAACGAATGGCCGAGTCAAATGGTCGGGAATCAATTTCTTGTGGATCTGGGTCAGCGCCCACCAACTTGTGATACAGGGCCGTTAATGCCCCATCGGTCGGTTCACCAGTCAGAATCCACTGACCGTCTTCCTCATGGAATTCGGCATCGGAGGTCTGCCCAGCAATTTGGACCAACCATTCCAAGTCAGCATCCTGACGCCAGTTGACGTCTTGATCCTCATCGTTTTGTACCTGACCAGTCGCGTCGTAGCCCACCCCGGAAACGGTATAGGTGTCCTGCGCCGTCAAAATGTCCGTCACAGTCATTTCGTTCTTGGTCAATGTCCCGGTCTTATCGGTGTTCACAATATCGACGGCACCTAGTGTTTCCACAGCGGGCAACGTCTTCACAATCACATTTTGTTTCGTCATAGCCTGGGTGCCCATGGCTAACACGACGGACGTGCTGGCGGGTAACCCCTCTGGCATCGATCCCACCACCATCGTGATGACGGCAATCAGCAAGGTTGGCAGGCTGTACACGTGGGTAATCATCCCCAGGATAAACAGCAAGACTGCCGCAATTAAAATGGCAACGGATAATCCTAAACCTAAACTATTGAGGTTTTTCATCAACGGGGTGGTTTGTTGCTTAACTTCAGCAACATTTTGTTGGATATGACCAATTTCAGTTTGGGCACCGGTCACGGTCACGATTCCCCGCCCGGAACCATTGGTCACAGCGGTGGAGGCAAACGCTTGGTTCGTACGTTCGGCCAATGGCAAATTGGCCACGTTCAAGGGATCTTCACCCTTTTCAACTGAATCGGTCTCACCGGTCAAGGCAGACTCTTGGATCTTTAAGTTATCCGCGTCAATCAGCCGGAGGTCAGCGGGCACGGTGTCCCCCGCTTCCAACTGAACGATGTCTCCCGTCACCAGCTCACGGGCTGGTAACGTAATTTTTTGGCCATCACGAATGACGACGGCCTCGGAGACCAGTAGTGACTTGATTCGGTCCAGAGCGTTATCCGCTGAGCGTTCCTGGAAATAGCCAATAAAGGCGTTGGCGACGATGACCAGTCCGATAACGATCGAATCGGAATAGTGATGCATGAAAAAGGTCATCAGGGCAGCCGCTGCCAAAATGTAGATGATGGCGTTGTTAAACTGCTTCAAGAAACGTAAAAGATTGGATTGCTTCTTGGCAGTCAACTCGTTGGGGCCATTTGCCTTCAGCCGTTTCTGGGCTTCAGCGGTGGTCAGTCCCTCGTCTTCATTCGTGGCAAATTCAACAAGTAAGGACTCAGTCGAACGCTGCCATAGTGGCGGCTGCTGGCTGGGTCCAGGGTCAGTGGTTTCTGCTTCTGTGTTCGTTGATGCTGTTACTTCTGGGTCTTGTGCCATGTAATAAGGTCTTCCTTTCTATCTGTGAAAACGTCTGATTAGCGGTCGGGAATTGGGTATGCAACGTACGGTTGGTGCAAGGCGTCCACCTCCAAATCATCTTTTTTAAATTAATTAATTCTACCAACTTTCCGGGAAGAATGCACTCCATTAGAAGCTTTGCAACATAACTTTAATAATAGGGTGAATGGATAACGGTTACAACTAAACGAAATCCTGTAATTCTACCACCAACTTGGTTAAGATGAACGTAGCCGCCACTTTAAACTTGCAGGCCTAATTGATCGGCGACAATGACTTGCCGCATGTACATAACACATTAATTAACTAATCAACACAAAGGATGACCATAATGAAAGCTTGGACAATTACGGGACCCGGTCCCCATTCTCTAGAAGAACTCCAGTTACAAGATATTCCAGAACCCCTGCCAGCCGCCGATGAAATCAAGGTGCGGGTCCGGGCCGTGGGGCTCAACCCCGCTGATTACAAGGTCATTGAAAGTGGCTCCTGGGACAACCCCCACGTTATCGGCCTGGACGTGGCGGGCGAAGTCGTCGCCATTGGTAGCAACGTCAGTGACTGGTCCGTGGGCAAACGCGTGATGTATCACGGCGACCTCCGCCGTAACGGCAGTCTAGCCGAATTCACGGTGACCACACACCTCAGCGCCGCTCCCATTCCCGACAGCGTTAGCTTTGAACAAGCAGCGGCTAGCCTCTGTGGCACGTTGACGGCCTACCAAGCGTTCTATCGCAAAGCCAACCTGTCCGAGCTCCCGACCGTCTTGATTCACGCCGGTGGTGGCGCCGTGGGGTTAGCCGCCCTCCAGTTCGCCCGTGACCTCCATTTACCCACGATTACTACAGTTTCTGCGCGCAAACGGCCATTGGTGGAACGGGTCGGGGCCGGCACCATTATTGACTACCACCAGACCGACGTCACCCAGGCCGTGATGAAGGCCACATCCGGTCGGGGCGTGGGTCTCAGCATCAATACGATTGGCGGGGAGTCACTAGCAGCCGACGTGGACCGCATGGCTTACAACGGCCAAATCATCGCCATTGGTGATAGCGTGCCCGCCCACTTGGACCTGAATACCAAGGCCCTGAGTATCGCCCGGTCCGCTCTCGGTGGCGCCTACCGTTCTGAGAATCCCACCGAGATTGCCGACCTGGGCTTAATGGCTGGTGTGGTCGGCCAAAAACTGGCTGCCGGTGAATTTGACCCTGTAATTGACCGCGTTTTACCATTTAATCAGGCAGTCACGGGGCTGAAGCTCCTCAAACACGATGAAAATTTAGGAAAGTTAGTCGTTCGGGTTTAACCTAATCTGACCCAATGGGGGCGCTTTAGTGTTGCCCCAACACCGATTCGTTTACAATATGCGTGGTCATTAAAACACTTCGTTGAAATTGTAATATTACAAATTGCCAGAATTACCCGCAGGCCTTGATTTCTCTGTTATAGTAAAGATGTCGTAAAACAATTGCTTAACAAACTGACGACAAACTAAAGCTTTTTTGGTAACAGTTGTCGAAGTACCCGGAAAATGCTTCGATACTGACTGTCCCCAATTAAATAGTTAACCTGATTGCATCAGACTAAATCCCAGTTCGATTCAATCAGGTTAATTTTTTTGTCTCGAATTTTTAGTTGTGCACAATTGACTTTTTAAGTGCTGGCTAAACCGAACATTCAATGGACCTCATCGTAAAAGCGGTCATGACTAAAAGTCATGACCGCTGTTTTATTTTGTTCGTCCTGATAATCGGTCTGCTTTACCCGGAAATATATATGTAAACTATCAAATTTTACTTTTTTTAATTAACAATGGTATTATTTAATACGTAACTAATCTTGTAACAAGGGGAGAAAACATACATATGAACAAGTACATTGAAGTACCTGCTATCGTCGTTCTTACGGCCACCACAGGTTTGTTGGCGATGACGAATAATGCTTCCGCCAAAAAGTCACACGTTGCTAAAGTCAGCAAAGTAAGGGTTACTAGCAAAAGGGTTTATGGTCATACAACCAAACTAGCAACTGTTAAACTCGTAACCACAAAGAATAAGACTCTGGGACATTCTAAGGCTAACAAAAAAGGTAACTTCATCATTAAGACCAAGAAGAATCTTAAGAAAGCCACCTTTAAATTTAAGGTATCTAAAAAAGGCTATGTTAGTCGAACAACAACCTTTAAAAAGATTTCAACTGTATCAAAAACTCAACAAAAAAAACAAGCCCCAAAGCCAGTAATACAACAAACAGTAAAAAGTGCTAACGCCTCTATTCCTACACAATCCACTACTAGCGAAAATAGCCGCGCTGAAACCATTGCTAAACTTAAAAGTGAAATTACACAGTATCAAGCTGAGTATGATAAGATCAATGCTCCACTGGCAGATTTAGACTTGCAAATTGAGAATGAATTGAAAATCGTGCCAAGTGGTCCGGCTGCGCCAGAGGATTACGCAAAGCCTGAAGTCATTGCTGCCACGGCTAAAATACATGATTTAAGAGCACAGAAGGACAGTCTTTATATTCAGTATGGTAGCATCGAACAAAAAATATTAGCAGCAAAGAAACAGTTAACGTTGATGGGTATTTCACAACCCTAGTTTAAAGTTTCTCATTGCTTCTTGAATTTCATCGTCCGTGATGCCGATATATCGTTTAGTCGTCGCTTCATTAGAGTGGTTGAGAATCATCATTAATGTACCAATGCCTTTTAAGTCCTTGTAAAAAACCTTGGATCTTGCGCATAGTGTGAATTCCAAGATCATAACGGTACAATGCTTTCTTCACCTTAAGCATTACTTTATAATATCTACTCCAAGTTGGCTGTTAGCTATCTCCGCTACAAGATTGAAAAAATATTCTTCATTTTGTATACCGTCGCAATTAAGATCAGTATTCATTCCGATCCTATATATCATAAAATTTTGGTCCTATGATATCTGATGTTGATAGAGAAATCTGTCAACATCATTTTTTGTATAATAAAGGAGGCACACTGCCTCACGTCAACATAGTCAGCCAAAAACAATCAAATTTTTGACTCCTCACCAATACTGGTTGGTAGAGAGCTTTTATTTTTATCTTCGCTATTCTGGCCTCACCGGGGCGTCAGCCTACGCGACCCACCACTGATCCTCGGTCGGCAGGTAGACCCAGCCCACGCGCCGCACGTCCACACTGAGTTCATTTTGACTAGATACCGGGAAGCCGGACATGCTCAGCATGCCGACGTCCGCTACGACTGGTCGATCAAGACTAAACGAAATCGTCTTCTCTGCTCGCCAATTACTAACATCTGGCGTCAACCGGCTAGCCACTGCTGGCAGCGGTGAATGGTACCCGGCCACGTATAACCGCGCGCTGCTCTGCGGCGTAAGCAAGGCTAGCCCCGTCAATACCAGGACTGTGCCCGTGACCAACTTACTGACGCAATCAAAGGTCACACCAAGCCAAGCGTTGGCTAACAACCAACCTGTGAGCAAGGTCAACGCTGGCAACAATGGTGCCACGTAAACGCTCACTTGCTCGTTGGAAAGCAGCGTTAACCCCAATAATGCAATCGAACTGATAACCCACGGTCGTTGCCGCCGTGCAAATCCCGCGACGATCACCAGCCATGGCACCAGCAACAGTAGCAGTTCACCGACTGATTCCACCACCGTGACAACGTTCATCCCGTTAAGGCCATTAAAAAAGACCCAGCCAACGGTTCGTAGCCACCAGAAAACATAAAAACCAGCGGCGATTCCCCACCGCTGCCAACGTATTCGTTTCATCAATTTCCCCACTCCAAAATCCCCATTTGTTTAATCATCGTCGCGTTCGGTTGCCAGTACTTTCCCCGTTGACGCATCAAGCGTTACTTCGTGGTAAACCTGGCCACTTTTGACCTTCACTTCCCACTGTGCCTGACCGTTCTCCCGGTCTAAAGACCAGGAGATAGCGTGACCACTGACCTTCTTAGTCGCCGCCCGCGTGATGGCTGCTAACGATTGTAACTGATTGGTGTCGATACCCTCTTGCTTGCGAGCCACACCTTGATTCTCATCGGCGTCCAGCTTTTCCTGACGGGCGTGATGCTGCTTGCCATTTTGGGCATCAACCGTTAGCTCGTACTCGCGATTGCTATCTACTCCAGAAAGCTTGTACGCATACCGCGTCCCATTGGGTTCCAAGGAAAGTTCCGTCACAACGGCCGCATTCCCAAATTCTTGGTGAAATTGGCGAATCGCCCCCTCGACGCTAACTTTGATTTTCTTCTGAGCATTGCCAGTCGCCGCAGTATCCGCTAGCTTACTGGAACTAGCCGCGCTAGAAGAATCGGCTTGTTTAGTCGCTGGTTGGCTGGCACCACAGCCACCTAACAGTAAGCTGGTCACCAGCAGCGTCAATCCTAGTTTACCCATAACCTTTTCCTCCGTTGATTAGTAAATCGGTTTGCAATTAATAGCCTAAGTCTACCAATCTCCTGGAAGAATAGCTATCAGAACCCTTTTAGTCCTGAGAATCTTCAGAAGAATTTAACGTACTGACCAAGTGTTGGAGCACCCGCACGAGATCAGCCCGTTCCGTGTCAGAATAGCCAGATAAACGCTGACGTAGTACTGACTCCCGGGCAACTTTGATCTGCAACAGTGCTCGTTGACCTTGCGGACTCAGGGTGATCCGGCGAACGCGTTGGTCGCGCCGCTCTACCTCCATGAGCACGCCTGCTGCGACCAACTTATCGACCTGCCGGCTAACCGACGAGTGGTTCCGACCAATTTGATTGGCCAACTCACCGATACTGATTTCCGGTTGCCGCCCGACGCGCACAATAATCGGCAGCGCGACTGGCTCTAGAGAAATACCTGCCCGTTTCAACAACTCACGATCCTGGTTTGGTTGATTAAAAAACGTCATGATTTCAAATATTGCTTCAAAAATTTCATTATCCATAGTTGTTATTATACCAGAAGCATGCTAACATGTGTGCATATTGCACCTATAAGATTTCTCACGAAGGAGACGCTCCCATGACTAAAAAAATTGGCTTAATTATTGGTTCCACTCGGCCTAGCCGTATCAGTCCCAGCATCGCTAACTGGCTGCAACAGGCGGCCGCACAGCCTGAGTTGAGCATTGACCTGATCGACCTGGCCAAGATCAACCTGCCCTTCCTGGACGAAGTCGCGATGCCCTCAGATGGCAACTACGCGCTGGCTCACACCAAGCAGTGGAGTCAGCTGATCCAGGGCTACGATGGCTTTATTTTGCTCTTTCCTCAATACAACTGGGGCTACCCCGCTCCCCTGAAAAACGCCCTGGATACGCTTTACGCTGAGTGGCGCGGTAAGCCGGTCAGCCTGGTTTCCTATGGTGGTCATGGTGGCTTTCAAGCCGCGTTAGGCATGCAGCTGGTTGTCCGTGGCTTGAAGATGCCAATCATGACAAACAACCTCAGAATCGACTTGAAGAAGTCTGATCTGACCGAGAATGGTCAATTCATCGACCCCGCCCAGGCACTCGCCCCTTACACTTTTGATGCCCAACAACTGGGTGCTGAATTCGTGCATCGTTTGGCAGACTAGTTCTCCCAGGAGTGCGGCTGGTAGCGTGCAAGTACCAGTGGTGGCTTTAATTCCCAGTAATTTAAAAATTGGTTCTAGAAATCTTTAAACGATTTCTGGAACCAATTTTTTGTTTGCCAATTTCAAAACCAATTGCGCAAAAAGTTCCGACGTTAAGTCGCGATATCAGCTGCTGGAAAGGCCTTGTAAAACCTGTCGCCGTTCTTCAAACGATGCACCCCTAATGTACTTGCTACCATGCCACCCTGGCTAGTTTCAAATGGGACGAGTATGTTGTAGTAAACCAGCACTCTTTTTCCCGAATACATACTATATTCTTTACGTGGTGTCCTTATCGGAAAGGCAAAGACTGCACTAATTGGATGACCGTTCTCCAAAATACACAAACGAACTGCATTCGTTGGCGTGTATGGCAGAAAAAATACAGGTAATAACACTACAACCATAATTAACGTTGTCTCCAGTCGCTTTAAAAACTTTTTTCTTCCCTTTTTCACTGATTCTCTCACATTACACCGTCCAAATAGCCAGTCTTTTTTGATGACTAAAATGTTCCAGTTATCATCAAATACATTTACTCAAGTAATCTTGCACTTAGCTCACCCTGGCTCGGGAATCGAATAAGCAACGTTAAATAGCAAAATTCTAATAACGTGAAAATAGACGACCTCATAACTGCCGCTAGGATCCAAATATGACTGATCAATGCCATACACCCGACCAATACGATACTTTCCTAGCAGATACCGATTATCCGCAGCACTTGCTTTACTTACCTTAACGCTCATCGCAATCCGCGGATGACCTGTCAACAAAATCGCCAGTTTTACAGAATTACTTGGCGCGGTTAAATTAATGAGCAATATAACGGCTAGTAACTCAAGCGTTTTTCTAAAGAATCCAATCCGCCGCCAATGATTTCGCAAACGTTCTCTTAAATGATTATCCCTTAATCCCATCCAATTCATCCCATCCTTACAGCGGTTCAATGATGTTACGACCCCCCTATGTATCTAAACATATTCTTAATGGTTTTATCAGTCAATGGTAATTTAGCCAAATCCTAATTCCGGTTAGTTATCTTATAGCTAAATTAACAATAAAACGACCCCAAGGTTAGCTAAAAGTTCTAACCCTGGGGTCTGGTCTTATTAAGTTAATTTTTCTAGCTTACCGTTCATCTGCACATTATCTACGTTGAACATGCCCCCTAGACTGCGGATGAAGTTACCCTTGTTTCTGATCCCGCAAACGCGTCATGCCAACAAAGTCATCCGTGAAGATCCCCGCTACGTGCTTCGCAAACAGCTTTTCTGCTAAAGCCGGATCATCCACCGTCCAAATCCGTTCAGCCACCGGCACGTCGTCCTGGTAATGGCTCAAATGAAGCCCACTCAAATGCTCATTGGCCACAAAAGCCGCCGCATTCACCACCGGTTGATCCGTGAGCCAACAATACGATTCATTCGGCGCTAATTGTTGACACGTCTTTAAAGTTGGCAGATGGAAGGACGAATAAATAACTGGGTGCCGCAGTGGCGTGGCATTAACC
Organism: Levilactobacillus tongjiangensis; assembly: GCF_003946345.1. Classification (GTDB taxonomy): domain Bacteria; phylum Bacillota; class Bacilli; order Lactobacillales; family Lactobacillaceae; genus Levilactobacillus; species Levilactobacillus tongjiangensis. Next base: position 164,270 of record NZ_RHNY01000003.1, on the reverse strand, counting down.
ATCCCCATCACAATTTTTTCAATTCCCGGATACTGGATATTGTTCGTCTTAAATTCCAAATTCAGTTGCACGTCCTGGTTGCTAACCAACGTCAGGAACTCCGCTAACGTGGGAATCAATTCGCCCGCTGCCAACTGAAAGCGCCGCAACTCTGCCAGCGTATAATCTTGAATCAAGCCGGTGCCGTTGGTTGTACGGTCGATTCGCTCATCGTGCATGATGACTGGCACTAGGTCCTTCGTCAGTTGAACGTCAAATTCAATCCCTTCGATACCGTGTTCAACGGCGTATCGAAAGCCCGCCAGACTATTTTCTGGAAATTTTGCGGGATACCCCCGGTGACCAAACACAACCGTTTTCCCTGCCATACCTATCCGACTCCCTAATCCTGGCCGTGAACCGACCAGCTCATTTTTTGTCTTCCCTGCTATTATACCGCGCTGAGTTTCTACCATAACAATTAACCGTCAGATGCAGCGCCTTACCGGTGACCACTCTAACGGTCGAGAAATATCTACAACTGTCAATTTAAGTTTACTCCTAATATTTCAAGAATCAGTATCGATTCCGTACAAAAATCGTAAATAAAACGACCTTACAGCGGGGGTCGGGTCCACTGCAAGGTCGGATAATACCATATTGAATGAAGATTGACTGGTTTTTAAAAGCTGGTTAGTCTTGTGATAACAGCGCCGCCATATTCTAATATGACCGCCCGCCAGATTTGAGCTAACACGGGCTGAACACAACGCGAAAGCCGTTATCAATCAGCCAATCACGAGTGGCGTAAGGGAACCTTCAGCAGTGATCCAGGGTCAACCGCAATCAGAGCCGGAGGCGGCCAGGGATGGCGCCGGCCGTGGTGGTGGTGTTAACTGGTGGTTTTCCAGTTTACAGCACGGGCGACTTTGAAGACACGGGGTCTTCGTGGCTTCAAATCGAGCGAGAAGCCCGCCCTTTGGCTGAAGCGTCCCCACAGCCGGCGCCATCCCCGGCCGCCGGAGTGCGCCTAATTTAACAGTCTCAGTAGATCACGTTAGTCCGCACCCCACACGTCGTCAGCAATCTCCTTCACCAGCTTCAGCTTGGCCCACTGCTGGTCTTCCGTCAGCTCATTGCCCTCCTCAGTAGAAGCGAAGCCACACTGCGTGGAAAGCGCCAGATTGGCTAGTGGTACCTGCTTAGCGGCCTCCTGAATCCGTGCCTTAACGCTAGCCACGTCCTCCAATTCCGGAAACTTAGACGTAATCAGGCCTAAAACTAAGCGCTTATCGGGATTACCATTCCAAATCTTTTTGAGTGGTGCAAAGCTCCCTGCTCGTTCATTGTCGTACTCCAGGAAAAGGCCGCTGTAGTTTAACTGCCCCAGGTAATCGGCGATATCATCGTAGCCCCCTGAGAACAGGTACGTCGACTTGAAGTTACCGCGACAAATATGAGTTGTGACCGTCAGATCTGCCGGCAGACCCGTCAACAATTGGTTGATGACCCGCACAGCATCCTCGGCTAAGCTCACATACTTTTGATGGGCCGTGGCATCACCCTGTGTTTCGTGCAGCTTACTGATTAAAAAGGCCCAAGTCGTATCATCAATCTGTAAATAACGACAGCCTAGATCATAGAAGTGTTGAATCGTTTCATGATAGGCCTTGGCTAAATCATCCAGGTACGCATCCCAGGTCTCATAGAATTGATGCCAGTTGTCACTACGATTGTCCCGAAAAAGCATGGTGGGTGACGGAATCGTCTGCTTCACTAGCACATCAGCTGGTACCAAGCTTTGTAAATACTGGAAGCTCTCAAAGAACGGGTGGTCCGGGTTAAACGCCACTTTGCCGACCAAATCAGCGTTATCGGTCCGGGTCTTACTGCCATGGAACTTATAACTTTGTTGGTAATCGTAGTGTCCCACCCCCGTTAACCCCCAAAGAAAGTCCAGGTGCCACCAACTCCGGTTAAACTCGCCATCGGTGATGGCCTTCAAGCCTAGACTGACCTGAGCAGCAGCGATTCGTTTAGTTTCGGCCCGTTGAACGGTCTGTAACTCATCAGCGGTAAGCTCACCCTGGGAAAACTTCGCCCGAGCTTCCTTCAAAGCAGTTGGCCGTAATAGGCTACCCACAACATCGTAGCGGTAAGGGAATTTCGTTTGCGTCGTTGTTGTCATATTATTTCCTCCTAGAATTCACTGTGGTCTGGTCCGTCACTGTTTGGGATGAACCGCCTAAATCGTTCGACTGGCAACGTGTTTCGCTCACACTAACAGCGTCAGTTTGCCAGTGCCTACTCAGCGTGCACCGCTAAGCAGTCGAGGGGATTAGGCGACGGTCAAAATGGCCGTTGCCAGTCCAGCGATATAACGCAAGTCCATCCATCTTTCTAATCGATCAGGGCATAAAAAAACGCGCTCATCCCCAGAACTAATTGCTTAGTTCAAGGGACGAACGCGTCGTTTTACCACCCTAATTCACACAGCCCTCACAGACTCTGCCTCAACGGTACCAATTGATACCCGGAAAGTTAACGGTTCCTACCGACCAAGCAGCGTGAACCGCTTGATAGCTATCGGGAGCTCATCTTCATGGCTAACCACTGGCCCGTTTCCACTTACCGGGCTCACTGAACAGCGGCGTCGTCACTACTCTTCTCCTAGCTGAGATTATGACAATTCGATTAGAAATTAATGATAAGTTTATGCTCTGCCCTCATAATTGTCAAGTGGTTTTTAGGAAAGCACCACCACTTTGCCAAAACTCTGGTGGCTCGCTAAATATTCGTGTGCTGCCCGCATATCTTGCAGGGCAAAGACTTTAGCCGGTCGTACGTCAACGTGATGCGTATCGATCACCCGGAACAACTCCCGTAACCGGGCTTCGTCGATATCCCCGGAGTAAAATGCCGTCAGATACGTGTTGCTAGGAATCTTAACGACCGGTTCAAAGTTCTGTAGCTCCCATTGACCGCCTAATTCTCCGGTAGCACTCACAATGCCTCCAGGCGTCAGATGTTGCAGGGAATCCGGCACCGTCGCTGCACCAATCAGTTCCAAGATTTCATCGTACCGCTGGTCAGTCTGCAGCTCCCCGTCCTTATCCAAAATAACCGCATCAAACCCGGCTGCCAGAAGCTGGTCGCGCTTGGCTAAGTTACGGGTAGTCGCGGTCACCGTGAGATCAGTAGCTAGCGCATGGGCTAATTTAGCCGCCATCACACCGACACCACTGGTACCACCCCGGACCAGCAACTGATCATGGTTCCGAATCTTCAGCCCCTGGAGCGCGCCAAAGGCCGTGTAACCGGTCTCGGGGACAGCCGCCAGGTCAGCCCAGGATAACGTAGTCGTCACTGGGAAAATCTGCTGATTAGGAATCAATGCAAACTCAGCGTAACTGCCATCGTACGCCCGACCCATCTCACCCATAAAGGTGACCACCGTCTGACCCACCGGAAGCCGTTGGGCATCAGTCGTCTCTGCCACGACGCCCACCGCCTCAATCCCCAGGATCCGAGGAAACTTAACGGATGGTGACTCACCATCGCGGGTGAAAATTTCAGAGTGGTTGACGCCCCGACCTTTGACCTCGATCAACGTCCAGCCTGGTTTAACGGTTGGCCGGTCAACCTCATGTAACGTCAATACTTCTGGTCCACCGGGATGCTCTACAACAATTGCTTTCATTTTTGCCAGTCCTCTCTAGTTCAACAAACCGTGACTCTTCAAGTAGTCCCGCGCAACGGTCGCTGCCTTCTCATGCTTGACGGTTACCCGGTAATTCATTTTCTGCATGTCAGTTGTTGACACCTTACCAGCTAATTTGTTCAACGTCGTCTGGAGTTCCGGATGCTCTGTCAATAACTTCTCCGTCATCAACGGTGCTCCTTGATACGGTGGGAAGAACTGCTTATCATCCTTTAAGACCACCAGATGGTACTCCTGAATCTCGGGATCAGTTGTATACCCATCGATCAAGTTAACCTTCCCGTTGGCAATGGCCTTGTAACGGATGGAAGGTTCCATCGTCTTGGCACTAGCGAATTTGAGATTGTAGGCCTTACTCAGTCCAGGATAGCCGTCCTTCAGTTGATAGAAGTCCGGATCAAACCCAGCGTGAATCTTATCCTCAACAGCAACTAAGTCGGAAACGGTTTTTAAGTTGTACTTCTTAGCAAATTGTTTCGTCACAGCCAAGTCGTACCCATTTTGGTATTTCATCGGCTTCAGGTAGGCCAACTGCTGTTGCGACTTGAGCGCTTGCTTTGCCACCCGGTAGGTGGTCGCCGGATTGTGACTCGCCGACTTCTGCCCTGTGACTAACGACTCCAGGACCGTCCCCGTAAATTCAGGATAAATGTCGATGGACCCCGATTTCAAGGCCTTGTACAGGAAGCTGGTCCCCCCGAAGTTGGCCTTGGTGCTGACCTTCATGTTTGGATGATCGTTCTCAATCAGGTCCTTGTACATGTTGATCAGAATTTCGGGCTCACTGCCCATCTTCCCAGCAATGGTAATGGTCGTTTCTGGTTTGACCAGCTTACGATAGCCTGCGAATCCCCCAATCAAGACCACCAACGTGGCTAAGATGATACCGACCTTTTTAAATGACAGCCGGCCCAACCAGTCGATCGCGGCACCAAAGACTAGCGCCAAAATGGCGGACAGTACGGCACCAATAATCAGTAACGCATTATTGTTGGTTTCAATTCCCAACAGAATGTAGGTCCCTAAACCACCGGCACCAATCAGGGCAGCCAACGTCGCGGTCCCAATGATCATGACCATGGCGATGCGGATGCCCGAGATGATCATGGGCAAAGCTAATGGTAATTCAATGCGAAATAATTTCATCCGGCGGGACAAGCCAAACGCCGTCGCCGCCTCCTCCAGGTTTGGATCAATCGTCGTTAACCCGGAATACGTATTTTGAAAGATGGGCATCACCGCGTAGATCACTAAGGCAATGATCGACGGAATCGTTCCGATCCCCACGATGGGAATCAAAATCCCCAACAATGCCAGACTGGGAATCGTCTGCAAAACACTGGTAATCTGGAGCATCACGTTGGCCGCCCGCTTGTGATTCATCAAGACAATCGCCAGGGGAATGGCAATGACCGCCGCAATCAGCAGTGAAATCAGTGATAACCCAATATGCTGGCCAATGGCGTGAACGATGTCACCACCCTGGGTCTGCAAAATATGCATAATCTGTTGCAAGCTAGTCCGCCTCCTTCGTGGCTAAATAGTCCAATAGATCTGGCGTCGTCAGCGACTGTGAACCGGTCGGTGTCGCCACCACGACCGCACTAGTCGTTTGCAATGCTGCCGCCAACTCACGCACGGGTGCTGTTGCTGACAACGTTGCTGGCGTCGTGACCGGCGTCCCGTAACCCGCATCCAATAAAGTCTGCACGGTCACCATTCGAGACGCGTGTTCATTCTCAAAAAAGCCGCGAACAAAGTCGTTGGCGGGATGTTGCATGATCTCCGCACTCGTTCCCACCTGTTGAATGTGCCCCAACCGCATCACCGCAATGTGTTGGCCTAACCGTAAGGCCTCGTGCATATCGTGCGTCACGAAGACAAAGGTCATGTCTAATTCATGATGCAGCCGGAGCACTAGGTCCTGTAACTGTTTTCTGGAAATAGGGTCCAACGCACTAAACGGTTCATCCATCAAAACGACCTTGGGCTTAATTGCTAGTGCCCGAATGATACCGACCCGTTGCTGTTCCCCACCGGATAGTTCACTAGGCATCCGGGTCGCATATTTATCCGGATCCAAATCCACCTGTTGCAGGAGGGTGCGGGCTCGTTCAATGCGCCGTTTGCGGGACCAGCCCAGTGATTCCGCCTGAATAGCAATGTTATCTTGAATCGTTAAGTTAGGAAATAACGCAATGTTTTGTAAGACGTAACCCATTTGTAAACGCAACTGGGTCAAGTCATAGTCGATCAACCGTTTGTCGTTGAAATAAATGTTCCCATCGGTGGGCGCAATCAACCGGTTGAGCATCTTGAGGGTGGTCGTCTTCCCACTCCCACTGGGACCAACTAGCACAAAAAAATCCCCCGTCGGAATGGTCAGGTTCAGATCATCGATGGCTTGATTACCGCTGTAACGCTTACTAACGTTTTTAAATTCTATCATGTTGACCTCCGACCAATAATTTTTAAGCATCACTTTTCGGACTCATCTGCCGCTTAGGCGTTGTGAACGCGTCCTTAAACTTGCTGGCTATCTGCAGATTGACGTTTTAATGTCACGTCAACCGAAGCCCCTGCCGTCTGTGCATAGGGTCAATTATACAAATGTCCACCCCAAAACCGAAGTAAACAGCTTACAAAGTTTTTCTCAGCAGCATTGTCTACTTTACACGTCGAAGTAGCGACTGTTAATATTAAAACGAAAGAGTTTTAGCCCCGAAAACTTAGAAAACAAGGTGTTCACCATGTCAGACGAAATTGATCTTGCCATTATCAAAGAACTTAACCGTGACAGCCGCATCAAAGTCAGCCATTTAGCCCAGCTGGTCCACCTGACCGCCCCCGCAGTCGCCGCTCGGATTCAACGACTGGAAGATACGGGGGTCATCACCAACTACACGATTGAAGTTGATCTCGACAAAGTGGGCTTGCCCCGCCAAGTCTTTATCCAGGTGGCCGTGCAGGCCCAAAAACAGTCGGCCTACCTGGCCTTTATCAAAACGCACCACAATGATTTCCGCCACCACTACCGCACGACCGGTGAGTTTGACTACCTCCTGGAGGGCGCCTTTCCTGACCGACACGTGTTGAACGACTTTCTCGTTCATCTCAATCAGTTTGCAACCTACCAAGTCATTGACGTCATCGATGACATTTAACTGCGTAGATTCTTGACCCTTCCCAGGAAAAGTGCTGTAATCAAAATGTACACAACTGTTTCTTTCCTTAATAAGTTATAGTATCCAGAATAAATTTCAAATCTAAGGTGGTCCACAACATGGATGAAGTAGTCCAAGCATTAAGCGATATCATTAAATTAAACACGGTCAACGGCCACGAAAAACTGGTCGCCGATTATCTAGCAGACTTGCTGAAGCAACATGGCATTGACAGCCGCACTTACGCCTACGAACCTGACCGGGTCAGCCTGGTCGCCGAAATTGGTGATGGCAACGGCCCCGTCGTTGGGTTCGACGGTCACGAAGACATCGTCGCCCTGGGTGACGCGGCCAAGTGGCAAGTTGACGCGCTGTCCGCCACCATCAAGGACAATATGATGATTGGCCGGGGAACGTCCGATATGAAATCCGGTTTGATGGCCGGGGTCTTCGCCATGATTCATTTGAAAGAACAAAACGTACCCCTTCACGGAACGTTCCGGTTAATGGCCACGGTTGGTGAGGAATACGGCCAATACGGTGCCAAGCAGTTGTCTGAAGAAGGCTTTGCGAAGGACCTCGACACGTTGATCGTCGGTGAACCTAGTGGAGCCAACAAACAACTATTGTTGCAAAAGCAAATTCAACTTATGCTGCAAATCAACGAGGACGGCGCCAAGAAACTCTTGGCTGCCAACCAAACTGGTGAACAACACTTCATCGAATTGGCTCACAAGGGGTCGTTGACCTACACCGTTCACTCCAAGGGTGTCGCCGCCCACAGTTCCATGCCTGAGATCGGTAAGAACGCGATTACACCACTGATGGCTTTCTACCAAAAGGAAGAGGATTACTTTGCCTCCATCAAGGACTACCGCAACCCCGTCTTAGGTGCAATTACGCCGGTCGTTACCATGGTTAAGGGTGGCGAACAGATCAACACGGTTCCCGCAACCGCCGACCTTTCCGTCAAGATTCGAACCATCCCTGAACTTCCTAACGCTGACATCACGGTTGCTATCAAGGCCATCATCGCCGATTTAAACGCTGCCGGTGCTGACTTAACGTTGGAAATCCACAGCGACTTACGGCCAATGCACACCATGGAAGACACGCCACTGGTTCAGGCTGCCAAGGAAATCGGTAGCACTGAACTGCAACAGGCTTTGCCATTGATCGGGGTTCCTGGTGGCACTGACGCCTCCTCATTCCTGGCAGCCAACCCCGACATCGACGTCATTGTCTTCGGACCGGGTAACATCACGGCGCACCAGGTCAACGAATACGTCGACCTCGACATGTACCACCGGTTCATCACCATCTACGAAAAACTCGTCACGAAACTGTTGGGCTAGGGTTTGCTGATATTGGCCGCCTTACCGGTCACCGTGGATGGGCTGGAACGGTGCCGACGCAACTTTAAGCCTCGAAAATCACGAGTCTTAAAGCTTGGTCTTCTTCTAAGCCGTAAACGGCTAAGAAGAACGAGGCGCCTGAGCCCATCCACAGTGACCTCACGGCTAATATAGAGAACACCTATTCAACAGTTATCGCAGAATGATTATTCGCTTCTAAGATGGTTGGCCGTGCTGTAAACTGGAAAAACACCAGTTAACACCACTTTCACTGCTAGCTCCATCCCTGGTCGCCTACGACAAAAGTGTGGCGTTGTTTGACTTGGACATTGGTATTTCACAAAAATACCTAGCTTAAATTTGTAACAAAATAGTCGTTTCATTTCGCCGAGGGTATCAGTCCAGCTCTGACGAAAACAACTAAAATAAGTTGCCAATTAACCATCAACGTAGCCGTAGGTTGTCAGGGCAGGTGTCAGCAGTGAAAGTGGCGTTAGCTCGGTGGGTTCCCGAGGTTACGCCACGGGACGAGCTTGGAAACGCGCGTACTTTGCGTGATTTCAAGTCGAGGAGTGAGACCGCACTTCGGCTCGCTCCGGTCCCCACAGCTGGCACCTGCCCTGGCAACCGGAGGCGACTTTGAAAGTAGCGTTAGCTCAGTGGGTTCCCGAGGTTACGCCACGGGACGAGCTTGGAAACGCGCGCACTTTGCGTGGTTTCAAGTCGAGGAGTGAGACCGCACTTCGGCTCACTCCGGTCCCCACAGCTGACGCCTGCCCTGGCAACCGGAGGTGGCAATCAATGGGCACTAAGTTGCAATCAGCGGATAACAAAACAAAAAGAAAAGGATCACGGCAAAACTGCCGTGATCCTTTTTGACCATTCAGTGAGATGCAATTTAGAATACCTTCTGGCACTTGCCAATCGCAATATAAAGACTAGTTAGGTGCGTCCAACAACGTCCAAGTAATGGTTCCTTGGTAGTCACCAGCAGCGGCACCACCATTCAGTTCCAGCAGAACTCCGGTATCCGGTGTCCAAGTCTTGGCCACGTCGAACGTGCCATCATCGACAGCGTCATCCGTGGTGTGCGTTAGGACCGGCGTTGGCGTCTCGCCCAGTGAGATCACCCGAAAATCGTCAACGTAGACTGGTTGTCCCGACATCACCGTCCCATCACTGGTGGTAAACTGCGATGCCTGTGCAACCAACGTCCACTGTTCACCAGTTCCCCGGGTATCCGAGATAGCAAGTTGCCAATCACCCCGCCGCTTAACGAACTGGGTCTTCCCCGTTAGCTTACTGGCCTCGAACGTTTCATTCGGTGACACAGCCGCAAACTTCAATTCCCCAGCCACCGTAATGGGCACGACCACCGTTTGGGAGGTATCTCCCAAAAACGATTTGGCAACCAATCGAAGTCGGTTAGTCCCGGCTTGTAGCTGATTACCCGTCAATGGAATTTTGAAGGTCCCATCCTTCTCGACCGTCACCGTGTTCAACTGCTTACCGTTTAGAACTGGGCGAACCGTGACCTTAGGCGATGTCGGTGTGTTGGAAACAACGTCCACTCGCCCTTTGACCGTGGTACCCTCGCCCTTATTCAGACTAGTAGCGTGGTTACTGGTTACCGTCAGTTCAAGATGTGCGTTCGGATTGATGATAAATTGGGGGGTATCTGCCGAACTGATTCGAGCTGAAGAGGTAAACGACCCACTCGCTGCCGGCACGACTTGTGTTTCCTTAACCGTGTCCGCTCGGCCCACCAACTTGATGGTCGCGTGAGCATTGCTCTGACTCAGGCTCTCGGCCAGCTTAATAGCCAGCTTACCATCCCGAATACTGTCCAGCGGAATCTTCTGCGTCGTCCCGTGACTATAGGTCACCTCGGCCGACTCATAGGTGATTCCGGTTGGCAGATCAATGTGGGTCTGAATATCCGACCAAGGTTGCTGCCCATCCTCATAGTCAAGGTGGTAGTCCACTTGTAGTTTATCATTACTCAGCACCTGACTATCCGTGGTCAGTTTCCGTTTTCGTTTAACGTCCGTGATTTCACCAGAAGTGTTGACCACGATCAACCCCGGGATGTTTTCAAAGACAACCAGGTTGTTTTCGTACCGGTCGGTCGTTGTGGCGGTAAACCCCCACCGGGCCCGATTACTCCGCTGCGGATCAATCTTCTTGGTGTCAATGTGAACCGTCTGGCTCTTCCCGGGGAGCTTGGCTTCCGTCACCGGATTCTTGTCGTCGAAGACATAGGTCATGTTCTCAGCCTTAGCATCCCACCTCAGCGTGAGGTGGTGCCAGCTGCCGTTCGACAGGAAGTCCGGATGATTGGTATCGGTAATCAAGCCCTGGTGAATCAACTGATAGTGGTAGTCCTTTTTGCTAAAGAGACCGCCCCAGAAACCATAGTCTGTCACGAGTTGGTCGTACGAAGAAGCCTGTGCGGGGTAGTTCGAGGCAATGTGGACCCCGGCCATCCCAACGTCAAATGAGTTGGCATTGCCCGCGGCCTTACTCCCTGTCACCCCGTTATATCGCGTGTCAAATTCCAGTGCCCAACTATTCTGAATCGCTGTCGCCGCAATCCCGTTTTTAGTTGACTGGGCCTTGTTGTTATCAACGCCCCAGACACCTAACGTTTCACCAGGAAGAGACTTCTTCTTTACAGAGGACTGGGGCATCGCTGCCAAATTGTGCGAATCGTTCTGTAGAACAAACGCCATGCCCTCACCGGCTAATTTCCCCCGGTTACCCAGGTAGAGCCACACGGACAATCGTTGATTCTTCTTTAGATTCCAATAGCCAGAATTAGTGGACCAGATTGATCCAAACTGATTCTTGCCGTTCGTTAAAACAGCGACTTGGGTTCCTGGTGAAGCAGGATTCTCGCCGTTCACAATGGTCGCCGAGCTCTTATTAGTCGTGTCCGTTGTTAAGAACGGGTTTGTCTTGTTGATTAAAATTCCTTGCGGCGCCGTTGCCAGTGCCTGCTTGTCATCATTATCAGCACGGGCTGTGATCACACTACCCCCAAGACAAACGGCTAGTAGAATCAAGCCAGCGCTCAACCACCGTTTGAACAACTTTCATCCCTCCTATTTTGCTGATTTTTCCCGACGATTGCGATAGAGCAGGTAGCCAATGATGGCTAACAACATCGCAATCAGTAAACCTAACAAGGCATAGAGCCAGTAGTTTGGCTGCTTAGCTGGCGTCAAAACCGTCTTGTTCAGCCGCCGTACCGTCTTGTTAGCAATCGTAAAGTTCCGCGCGAACTGCCAATTCTGCCCGTCCGCCTTGGCCGCTAAGTGGAGCGTGTACCGACCAGCTGGAAGGTTCTGGTTCCCCCACGGAATGCCAAAGTTAAAGTTACTATTCGGCGCCATCCCCAGGTTGGCTTGTTGCTGCCTGATCAAGGTCTGGTTGGAATTCACTTTGGTAACGCGCGCATTAATCGTGAGTTTCTGCATAATACCGGGCTGGGGGTTTTGCAAATTAGCCGTAATAAAATTGCGTCGGTTGATTTGTACCGCTTGAATCTGGTGTAACTGCATGTCTGGCACTATCGTCAACGGACTCTCCCGCAGGCGAATCCCGATGGCGTATGCAAATGCGTTGTTGAGCAAGATTTTCGCCGCGGACTTCTTAGGCGTCTTTGACGGCACTTGTTCAACGTAGACCCCACCAAGAATAATGCCCCGCAGCCGCTCTGCAGGCATGGTGTAGGTGAGATACACCCGTTTCTGAGTATTTGCTGGAACCGTCACTTTCTGATTCGACCCCTTCGTGAAGATGTCCTTGGTGCCCACCTTCAGTGAGGAATCTAACTTAGGTTTCAACTGACTGTAGTCGATCACCCCGTTATCGTTGGTGACCGCTTGATTCACACTGACCAGGTACTGCTGGCTGCTATTACTGGTGTTGTTGATCAGAACAGCCAAACGTTGATGTTCTTTCGGCTTAACCCGCAAGGCAAAATAATTAGCCTGCGCGTCATCCTGATTGCTTGGCAAAATTGCTCTGACGGAATAGCCCACACTGTCGGCAGCGGCCGTTGGTAATTTCCAAGCCAGCACCAAAAGTGCTAACCCAATTGCGAGCAAAAGTTTCAGTCCTCGTTTCATCATCACTGACTCCCCCCATCAGTCGTCAGGAAAATTAACGCCATCCTCACCGAATAGTCACTGCACCTACTGTGGTGTGTCGCTTAACTGCCAGGTCATCGTCGAGGTGTAGGTACCACCTAATTGCCCAGCTGGAACAGCTAAGTTGATGTCAGCGAGGCCATAATCGGCGGTCCAAACACCTAAGCCACCCTTAGTAGCGGCAGAGAAGACGATTTGATTCGTCCCGGTGCCGTTCAGAGAGGTGCTAGCCCCAGCCGTTGGTGCAGTCGATGGGTTGCCGGTGTTAGCGGCAGCAACGTCAGCCGCGCCCAACGATAAAACAGCGCCACCCAAGGTGTCCCCCGCTGTGTCCGTAAATGGCGTGTTCTTCAATTGAACGCTCCACCCACTAGGTAACCCAGGGTTGGAAACTTGGACGGGGTTGTCCGCCGTTACAGCCTTGTAACTCCCATTTTCTTTACTGTTAGGCGTTACATTGGCGCCAAAACCGATATTCGGTGCAGAATCGAGAGAAATCGCTGCAGTGGGACTCGTATCAAACTCGGCCGTGGTGGTCGTGGTCTGAGAGGTTGGTCCCGCTGAACTACTAGAACTGCTACTTGCACTAGTTGAAGATGTGTCGGTAGTTGCCGCAACAGCTGGTACTGCTGCGATAAATCCGGCACCTAATCCTAAGACAGCTAGGCTACTCAGCAGAGAAATCTTTAATCTGCGAGTCATCATACTCACTCCTCTAAAATAATATCGTGATTACCAGTTTTAGAGTAAACGAGTAGCTCCGGTAATGGTTGAACCACCCGCTAGTGACTTACCTAACTTGTTCCATGCCGACCACTTTGTCCGCCGACTGTCTGACCGAATAAACCATTTCTAGCTCCGACGCTTGATTCAATGAAGATAATAACTTGTCCAAAATAAAAAGGCCAGCTTTTCGCTAGTCTTTCGTATCGACACATTTAGTCATGGAAGTCGCCCACAGTTAAGGCCAACAACCCATTTAACCATTGACGGACTGGTTCGTCTGCAGAAGCCGCTACTTGGAAGCCCATTGGCCCAAAGAGTGCGTCCACTGCTGACCACTGGACCTCTCCAGCAGTCAGGAAGCTCTGAGTGAGTCGCTCACGCTGTTCAACGGTCACTGGTGTTGCCATGACAGTAAGTAAGTTAACAGCCAACTGGTCGGCTACCAGGGCCTTCCAGGCGTTTGCCGTTAACGGCGTGATAATTTGCCGCGAGGTGGCGAGTGGCACTACAGGACCTTCCCGGAGAAGAAATTTTTGCCAACGCATAACCTGTCCCAGCAGCACACCGTAGAACTGCCAAGGAACCTGATTACCGATCCGCTTCAAAGTTGTGGCAGAAATCGCGGCAATATCCCACTGAACCTGTTGCTCACCCTGAGCTAAGGCGGTCGTCAGCCATTCGCTGAAGAACCGTTGGACCGTGGCATCCACTAATTGAGGTAGTTTGCTCCCCTGAACCAGCTGATAACGAGCGAGCAGAAAGTCCTCCGTCTGCTCCCAAGTGATGGTGCGACTGGCCTGCGACTGTTTACGCCGGTGCAATTGCCGGATTTTTTTGATGCGACTAGATTTACCATAATTTCCGGGACGACTCATGTAAGTTACCTCCAAATTTAACCGTGAATGAAATAAATTTTGACATCCCCTAAAGTGAGATGCGCCGTTCGTTGATTGTCTTAGTTATCTTACCACTAATCATCTTTAACTAGAGGTTGAATGTTAAATTGGTCGCTCCGGCGGCCAGGGAGGGAGTCGGCTGTGGGGACGCTTCAGCCTGAAAACCGGGCTTCTCGCTCGATTTGAAGCCAGGGTAGCCCACCTGTCTCCAAAGTCGCCCGTGGTGTTAGCTGGTCAACCAGCTAACACCACTGTCACGGCCGGCTCCCTCCCTGGCCACCTCCGCTCTGATTGTGGTTTTACATGATTGCCGCTAACGGTCTGATGTGGACCACGCTCTTTATGGACTAACTGGTAACAATTCTGTGGTTAATTAATACAAGATAAGTATGTACCCAAGCGCATCGTTCTGGGTAGTCAGCGGACGATTTTCCCGCCAACTTAGCAGAAGTCAAAGCTTGAAGACTCGGTTATTTCGAGGCTTCAAGTTGCGACCGGTAAAGCGAAAAGTCATAGCAGATTGCCTAAATTGCACGCTAACATTGCTGGTATAGTCAGTTTAAACTATCCCCTTTCCTTCAACCCACAAAATAAAAAGGACCCACCAGCCAGCTACGAAAAAATCAGTAGCGACTCGCAGATCCAGTTAAATGACACCTAAATTGTGATACTAACAACGCGGCTAATTCCAGTTTAAACAACTGAAATCAAGACTAGCGCCGCTGATAAATCACCACTAAGCAGCGGTTACTCACCAACGTAGCCGGAGGCCGTCAGGACTGGTGCCGGCTGTGAAAGTGGCGTTAGCTCGGTGGTTTACCGAGGTTACGCCACGGGACGAGCTTGGAAACACGCGCCCTTGGCGTGGTTTCAAGTCGAGGTGCGAGACCGCACTGTGGCTCGCGCCGGTCCCCACAGCAGGTACCAGTCCTGGCGGCCGCAGGCGGCCATTTGAACGAATCAATAATCAGTCCTGTTTGCTCTGTTGTTTAGCCTTAGCAACTTCCTTAGGATGGAACTTCACGAAGTAAAGCACGGTCATGATGGCCAGGAAGACCACCCCAACAAGGATGGAGATCCGCGTCTCAGGGTTCAAGAACATGAAGAACAACGTAATCACCAGGAAGACTAACGTCACGTAGTTTGAGTAAGGTGCCCATGGCATGGTGAATGGGTGATTAACCAACTCGTCTGCTTTCTTCTTCCGGAAGTCAATTTCACTGATCAAGATCACGAACCAAGGAATCATCCCAGGTAAGACACTGGAACTATAAACCATCACGAAGATTTGGCTGGCATCCTTGTAGATCAGTGGTAGAACCACGTTTAAGATGACCCCGATACCAATACCGAGAGAAATCGCAATAACCGTGATGTAAGGCACACCGTGCTTGTTCAGCTGAACGGCCTTTTTAGGTAACTGACCTTCTTCAGCCAACGTGTAGGCCATCCGACTGGCACTGTAAATTCCGGAGTTCGATCCAGACAGTGCGGCCGTGATAACCACGAAGTTGATGATGGAAGCAGCTGCCGTGATCCCAATCTTAGCAAAGGTTTGCACGAATGGTGACCCGACAGAGTTCAATTCATCCCAAGGGAAAATGCTGACGATCACGAAGATGGCCCCAACGTAGAAGATCAAAATCCGGAACACCGTGGACCGAATGGCCTTAACCAACGTTTCCTGTGGATTCTGAGCCTCACCGGCGGTAATTCCGATCAACTCGACTCCTTGATACGATGCTAGCACGATAGCAATCGCGTAGATAAAGCCTTTCGCTCCACCAGTAAAGAAGCCGTGCGTCCATAAGTTACTGATTCCTAATGGATGGCCACCATTCCCAAAACCAAAGAGAATGACGCCTAAACCAACGATAATCATCAGAATAATCGTCACCACTTTAATGAGTGAGAACCAAAATTCCAGTTCCCCAAACATCTTAACGGAAACTAAGTTGGCGATACACAGGAAAGTGATTGCCACTAACCCTGGAATCCATTCCGGCAGGTTCGGCCACCAGAAACGGAAGTAACCGCCCAATGCGATCATTTCACTCATCCCAACAACGATCCACTGGAAAATGTTACTCCAAGCGGTCAGGTACCCAAAGACGGGGTGCATGTATTCTCTGGCAAACGTGGAGAATGATCCCGTGGTCGGGTGAACGTACAACATTTCACCCATGGCCCGCATGATTAAATACAAGAACATCCCAGAAATTATGTACGCCAATAAGACGGATGGTCCCGTCCATTTAATAGTGGAACCGGACCCCATAAATAGTCCGACACCGATTGTTCCACCTAATGCAATCATCTGCATTTGGCGGGCAGTTAGTTTTCTTTGCAATCCAATTCCTTCTCTCTATCTAATTGCTTAAAAATTAAAGCTTCATGAGAAAATGCTACCTGATTTCTGCATATTTCGCAAACTTTTCTTCGAAATATGCCACGATATCATTAATTTAATATATTGGCCATTATGCAACAGAACCCGGTTATATTCAATGATTATTTAGCTAAAAGATGACGCCCCTAATCCATTGTTTTTTTGACCAATTTCCAATGAAAGCTTGCCCCCTTTAGGCTGCAGCAAAAAAGCATTACCAGATTTTCTCTGATAATGCTTTGTGATTAGAGTAACTTTTCATAAACGTAGCAGTAGTCCGTTGGTTGATAAACGCCAACAATTTTACCGACCCGCTTAAAGCCAAATTTTTCAATTAAGTACTGCATTTTCGTATTATCCCGGTGAGTATCAATCCGGATGCTATCACTCGTCGAGTGGTTCTCGGCAATGTAGTCGAACAAATCGCGGAACAATTGAGAGGCGTAGCCCTTCCCCTGATGATGGGAGAAGATGGCGACCCGATGAACCGTTACGTATTTGTCAGAAGGCCGTAACCATTCGCCTTCCATCGTGTCATACGCGTGGTCGGGTGCCTCGTTGATCACGGCAACGCCCAACGTTTCGTGGTCATCACTGTTGTAAATAACAGCCCGGCCATCTTCGATATCTCCCTTGATAATGTTGCGGTTCGGATAATCATCTTGCCATTGGTCGATACCAGCATCGGCTAGCTGCTGCTTGCCGTCTTCAATAATGTCGCAAACTAAATCTAATTCTTCCATCCGTGCTTTACGTAAATACATCTTGTCTTCACCTCGTCATTAATTCCTAAGCTAAGCTGGCCAATACGTTCTGGGCGAGCTGATTCAGACGTTGATAGTCTGCATCGTCAGGGTCTTGATCAATTTTAACGCTGTCTGCTACTTGTTCACCGTTGCTAGAATTGAATTGAATGGTTAAATAGTCAATGGCCCGGCCAAAGTGGATGTGGCGCTTCGAACTCGATCCACAGACAGCAAATTTTGTCCGTTTGAGGTCAACTTCCTTCAAATCTTCAAAGAAGTCCTGGGCCTCGTCCGGAAGATCGCCGTCGTGATAAGTATAACTCACTATGATGACAGCGTCCGCTTGCGTTAAGGCAAAGGCATCGACCTGCGAGATTTCCGTGATCACCGTCTGTGCCCGCGACGCAAGCTGGGCTTGGAGATGCCCAGCAATGGCCCGATTACGGCCAGTTTGACTAGCAAAAATTATCTGAATTGAAGGGGTCATAAGTTTAAATTTCTCCTCGAGTCTAGAATTCGTTAGCGGGCCAAACGTCAGACCAGGGCCCACTAGAAACTGCTAAATATTATAGCCCTTTTTGGCTCATTACCCCAGTAAAAAGATGTGGCTACCGGTTAAAAATACACCCGTGTTCCGCAAAATAGGCACTACGCCACACCCCAACCTAAGCAATGCTTAAAATCGCAAGTCAGCAAGCTGGTCTAAATCGACGGTATCACCCACGCCTGGCACCGCAAAGCCATTGAGCTGACGGAACTCCCGCCGAAATTCCTGATACCCCAGCAGTTCCGGTGAGAAATTCTCTGGTGTCAGCTGTGGGAGTAGGCGTTCAACCTCTGCCTGGACTTCGGGAGCCAACTCTTTGGCATCCGGGCGTAGACGGCCATCTTGATCATACTCCCGGCGCGTCCCGTAAAGCATGTCCCGAAACAACCGGTCAATGTGGGCCCCCGTCTGCTCACGTAAGCCTAACGCCTGTTCAACTTGATAGAGCGCCAGACAGTAGCGAGAAAATCCCGGAATCACGGCGGATGCCTTGGTCGTTACTGACCGGTTCACGCTGATCAAGGCCTCCCCACCACTGGGAGCTAACTGTTTCTGTAGACGGCGGGCACTGACTTCGGCCGCTCGCTTAGCGCGACCCAACGTGCCGTCGTGGTAAATTGCTGCCGTGGCCCGCGGTCCTTCATATGAATAAAGAATTGTTTTGAAGTTCGGAGCCAACACACCCGCAGCCTGGAGCGAATGCACCCACAGTTCCCAGTCTTCACCACCCATGACGTGAGTGGTGGCGCTGATTTCAGCGGGGGTCGCTGGCTCTAAAGAAATCGACTCCAACCGCTGGTGTTCGAGGTTTACGGAAAAATCGCTAACGGGTTGACCAATGGGCTTGATGACGGAACGCCAAACGTTATCTGGATCAACCGGATTCTGCCGTTTTGGGGCAGCAATTGAATAGACCAAGAGGTCAATGCTCCCGCCAAAGTTCCTTTGAATCGCCTCGATCACGGCTCGCTTAGTCGACGGTAAAAAAGCGTTGGCGTTGATATTATCCGCCTGTAAGCCCGCCGTTTCAGCAGCTTGTTTAAAGTAAACTTGGTTCCACCAACTAGCGGTACCTAAATAATCATCCTGGGGCGGTCGACTGTACCCGACAGAAAGGGTGGCGGCTCCAGCACCAAAGGCTGCGGTGATCCGACTAGCCAAGCCATAACTGGAGGAACCACCCAGAATCAACGCACGTTGCGGCCCGGTAAACCGACCAGCCTCGGTCACGGCTTGAATCTGCTGCTGAACCATTCGTTGAATCCCCAGTGGATTAACCGACCGCGCGACGTTACCCGTAATCTCTTCCGCGACTGTTACCCGTGTCATACCGTCATCACCTTCCACTACTTTTCTTTAGCTTAACACCCCGCCGCCTGAGTCCCTTCTAATTTGTCTTATATTTTACTCGGTGGTGTATCACAATTAGTGATTAGAACAGTCCGCCTCTAATAGCGCAGCAAAAAAAGCCCGAAACATAGACGTTCCGGGCCATCTTTTTGAAAATTTAAAGTTATAGCTAAAGGTTGAAAATACTGGAACGCGGTGGGAAGGACGGGACAAGCCCAAGAACGGTCTTGCCCCTCGCTTGATATAACCATACTAATGCCGGCCGACAAGGTGATAATCTCAGTCAGTAAAATCTGATTCCGCCAACAGCTGGCGCACTTCATCCGTGGTATGTGCCTCCATCATAGCGTTCCGCAAACTCGCAGCGTTCCGTTGGTTACGCACATAAATCTTGAAGAACCGCTTCAAGGACGGGAAGCGCGAGGTATCGAAGCGCCGTTCAAAGTCATCGTATAGGTCCAGCTGATAATTCAGTAAACCTAACAACTCTTTGATATCGTGCTCCTTGGGTTCCTTCTCAAAGGCGAAGGGACTGGTAAAGATTCCCCGACCAATCATGATGCCATCAACGCCAGGATGCTCCTGGGCCAACTTGACGCCCTCTTGATAATTTTCAATGTCACCATTCAATTGAAGCAATGTGTCCGGAGCAACCTCGTCACGCAACTTCACGATGTCGTCGATCAGTTCAAAATGAGCCGGTACCCGACTCATTTCCTTCTTGGTCCGCAGGTGAATCGTCAACAACGGAATATCCTGTTTAAACAGGAAAGTTAACCAATCACGCCATTCATCCAGTCGGCTGTATCCCAACCGTGTTTTCACACTGACGGGCAGGCCCGCTGTCTTCGCGCCGGCAATCACAGCCGCCGCACTATCAAAATTACGGATCAAGTCACTACCACCGTGATTCTTGATGACGGTTGCGTCCGGGCAACCCATGTTCAAATCAATAGCTTCGTAGCCCCGCTCTTTGACATCCGCTGCCGCTCGTACGAAGGCGTCAGGGTCATTGCCCCACAGTTGTGCCACTGGCATGTGAGCCTCTTCAGGCGCCACGTAGAGCCGGCCCTGGACCGTGAATTTGGCCTTGGGATGGGTCACACTGATAGCATTGGTGAATTCAGTGAAAAAGACATCAGGTGCAGCCGCACGGGCCACGACCTGGCGAAAGATAGCGTTGGTAACGGCTTCCATGGGGGCCAAGCTGAAGAACGGCCGGTTCTCGGCCTTGGCGTGGTCCGCAATTTTTTGCCAATAGGATGATGAATCAGACACGATAAAGTCTCCTCGATTACTTAAATTTGATGTTTAATCCGGTATACGCAGTCTTTACATTCTACCACGTTTCTAGCCTGAAGCCACCAAAAAGGTTGCCCACAATGGACAACCTCATTTAGCTACTTATCTGTTGATAGGTGAATATCCCCGTCATGTGAGCTTAGTTGATACCAAGCCTTGGCGCCGCGGTTCAGGCGGTAGCCACTTTTTTGAGACTTACCTAACACGTGAATATCCCCATCATCACTGCTGACGACCGCCCCCGCCGATTGGGCAATGTGTGCTTGCACATCCCCATCGGTGGTCGTTGCTGTCAGACGATCCTGTAACCGGTTATTTTGCAAATGAATATCCCCATCATGCGTCGTCACCCGGCCACCGCCCAGCTTCGATTCGGTCAGCCGGACGTCGCCACCTTCCTGAGCGATAACTTGGTTATGCTTGCTAGTCAAGTCAACGCTAGTCAACGTAATGTCTCCATCGGCCGTCTGAACCTTTAGCTGTGGCGTCGTCAGGGAGGCCAGCCACACGTCGCCATCTTGGCTAGTCACATTAGTTGGTTCCGTCGTCGTCACCTGTTGTAAAGATACATCGTCAGCCGTCGCTACCGTTAATTGTCGCAGCTTCAGGTAGCGTAGATTGACCCCTTCTTGACTCTTAGTGACCCGGACGTTCCGCAACTTCTGGCTAGCTGGCACCGTAATGGTAATCCCATTAGCTGCCGAGCTCGAAAGGTCTGCGCCAAAAACAACGTTGTCATGACTACTCCGTGAACCGGCCGTTACGGTCAGTTGTCCCCGTTTGACCGTAACTTTGGGTTGCTGAGCCATCCCCGAACCTGAACGCACCGTTACCTGACTAGTTGCACCCCGTTTGATGGTCACCGGCAGCGCCGACGTCACCTGAATGTCTCGATACTTTCCGGGATAATAGGCCTTATGAGCCGTATTCGCCACGCGTAACCGTCGTGACTGGTTGTTCCAAACAATGGTTTTATCCCCGTGATTCCACCATCCTAATCCGCCTAAAATTACACCCAAAATCACTAATACTAGTGAGATTTTCACACTGCGTTTCATAATTTCCGCCCCCGTTCTGCTCGACTACGCGGGATGAAACGCCGGTAGATATCCCGGGCCAACCACGCCATGACTGCTAGCAGTTTTACACAGATCCATTTTAAAATAATTGCTGCGAAGCCCATCATTCCCAGAGCTGTTAACCCAATCCCCAGGTAAAAGATGCCGACCCAAGGTGCCTGCCAAATAACCAGTACACCCACCACGACGCCCACAACGCCAACCGCCACGATGCTGAATAAAACGGCAATCAGGGCAACGACTAATGACCCCGCCACGGCTACACCGGCAAACGCCAACGCCAGCACGACAATCATAATTGGAATCGTAATCGGTGTTGATAGTAAGGCCAGAATAATCAGCCAAATCGTCTTCGCATTACTCCGGGCTGCCTGCGTGGTTGTCCGCGACTCCTGACGACCACTTTCAACTAACTTGATGGAATAGTCCGCTAAGACTTTACGCGCCAAGGCCCGTGGTGAGCCCAGTTCGTCGACAGCTGCTTGGTAGGTCGTAATCCCCGCGTCCTGCAGATATTCACGATAATATTCCACAACGTCTTCCTGCTCGGCCGTTGTGAGTTGGCCGAGTAATTTTTGCACAGCCTGAATGTACTCATTCATCTTGGTTGCCCCCCAGTAACTTAGTGATGGCCTGATTAAAATCAGCCCACTCTGCTTGTATTTCGGCTAGCCGTTCACGACCACTAGTCGTCAGACGGTAGTAGCGTCGATTCCGCCCCTGATAGGGCTCGTCGTAGGTCGTCAGCCAACCATTCTTCTTCAACCGGCGGAGCACCGGGTACAGCGTCGATTCTGAAATTGGAATCAACTGCCGCACCTCCTGGGTCAGCGTATAGCCGTAATGATCTTGACGTGTCAACAAACCGAGTACGCTGCCATCGAGCAGCTCAGTCGGTACTTGAATGGCCATGTTCTAGCCTCCTTGTATATTATATCTCGTATAATATGAATTCACTAATAATATACGATACATCCTAAATCGTGTCAAGCTGGCTCGATGCAAGTTTTCACCGGAATCGCGACTTAAAAGAGCAATTTCCCTGCTTCAGGGTCTTCAATATCACTTAATTAATATAAAAAAACAAATAGCCACTTTCATTGACTTATCCCCCGGTAGTCCGCATACTAACAGCAATTATAAGGAGGATTCCCCATGACAAATCAAGCGTTATTAATCATCGATTACACCAATGACTTCGTCGCAGATAAAGGCGCACTAACCTGTGGACCAGCAGGCCAATCCCTTGCCCCAGCCATCGTTCAGTTGGCGGAAAACCTCCATCGAAATGGTGAATGGGTCCTCTTCCCAACCGATGTTCACACCCCCCACGACCCCTACCACCCTGAAAGTCAGCTGTTCCCGCCGCACAACATCCGCGACACCTGGGGCCGTGAACTCTTCGGTGAGGTCAATGACTGGTACCGCCAACACCGGGCTGACGATAACGTCTGGCTCTTTGACAAGACCCGCTATAGCGCCTTTGCTGGCACGGATTTGGATCTGCGGTTGCGTGAGCGCCGCGTCGATACCCTCCACTTAACCGGGGTCTGCACGGATATTTGCGTTCTCCACACGGCCGTCGATGCGTACAATCTGGGTTACCATCTGGTTATTCACCGCGACGCCGTAGCCAGCTTCAACCAAGCCGGCCACGACTGGGCGTTGAACCACTTTGCCACGGCACTGGGTGCCCAGCTCATCTAACCGACTCAACCACGCCCTTGCCTTTTCTGGCGCCTAACTAAGCGTTACAATAACCACATAGACGATTAAAAGTTAGGTGGTTTTAAGATGCAACGTTCTATTAAGCTCCTCGGTGCACTATTGTTGGGTCTGCTCATCGGTGGGGTCGACGTCAGTCAGTCCGCCCAAGCAGCCACGCCTTTACGGACGGTGACCCGAACTAAAAAGGTCAATTACTACACGAAAATCGGTCCAAATAAGACGCATAATTATCAGGTTTATCAGTCAGGTGGGGCCAAATCCTCAGCTGCTAACTTGACGCCCATTGCCACTGGCCGACAGTATGCGAACAAGCAGGTCCACATCACCCGCGAACAAACGATGGCGGATGGCACCTGGCTTAAATTCACCTACAATCACAAGAAAACGGGCTGGATTCACCGCAACGGGACGGTTAAATCCTACCGCTGGTTGAATGTCCCGTTGATTGGCCAGCGGCCGCAATTACCCCGTGGCTGTGAAGTTACCGCCACTACCATGATGTTGCAGTACGCGGGAGCCAAGGTCAACAAGGTCCGCTTGGATAAGGCCCTCCCTCGTAACAGCAACCCCAACAAGGGTTTTAACGGCTGGGTCGTCTATCCGAAGGCCCTGATGAAGCTGGTTAAACAGAACACCGGCTCCGCTAAAAACCTGACGGGGGCGTCCTTCAAACGCCTCAAGCAACAGATTAATGCGGGGCACCCCGTCGTAATCTGGATTGCGTGGTTTGACGGTTTCAATACCCACGCGATTACGTTAACCGGCTACGGTCATAATCGTGCTTACTACAACGATCCCTGGACCAAGAAAAAGACGAGCATGTCCTTAAAGACGCTGCATAAGCATCGCCAACAGGACGCCTACCGGGCATTAAGCTACTAACCTGGTTTGTGGCTGAACTAAAATCTAAATGAAGCACCGCTATTAGTTGGAATCCCGTTGATAGCGGTGCTTTTTGTCAGCAATTATTTAGGCCTGATTGGATGGCTGGCTTTAGGAACCTCGGTTTCTGGTGGTTTAAGCGACAAGGTCCTGCTAAATTCGCGACTATTTCAATCCACTTTATAAACCGCGTAATGTTCTTTTTGTAAAGTATTGTTTACCTAAACAATTTTGATGTACAATTAAAACCGTACCTAGTCGATATACATATATTTAGGAGGAATCCGCATGGATAAACAACATTTTAGTAAGCGCTTAATTCGTAGTGGTGCCGCGTTATTAGCCACTATTATGTTTGGCAGTAGCGTCCTGCCACTGGCTGCTCCAGCCGAAGTCAGTGCCAGTGCTGCTACGACCACGGTACCCGTACAAGCCAGCAAATCTTGGAAATCCTATAAACATAGCATTCACTTTGTTAAAAAGGGCTACAAGGTCTACCAGGACAAATGGCACGCCGTCTCATCTTCAAACAAGCTGTTCCATAAGGCTTACAAAGCTAACGGTAAGTACAAGTTGAGTAACGGTCGGACCTACTACCGGCTGTACAACTCTAAGAAGAAATACTTAGGTTACGTGAACGCTCACGCTGTGGCCACTAGCACGACCAGCAGGGTCATGAAGGTCCCTTACGTCAGCCAATATAAGCCTGTCTTCGCACCTTGGGGCTGTGCTTCCGCTGCCATGACAATGCTGCTTCGTTACCGCGGCAACAAGGTCAACCTCCGTTATGCCCAAAATCACTTACCAATGGTCCCAACCAAGGGTGGTCAAAAGGGTAACGTCTATACTGGGGTTGGCTTCGGTCACGTAATCAATGCCGCAGCTTTGACGAAGTACTCCCACCACTGGACAAAGAACACGAAGAACATTTCCAAGTCGAGTGCGAACACCATCAAGATGTACGTTCAGGGTGGCTACCCTGTTCTATTCTACGGCTACTCTTCTTACCAGAAGAACGGCGACAAGAACCGGAACCACTGCAAGGTCATCGTGGGTTACAAGAACGGTAAATTCAAGGTCAACGATCCCCTGTACTACAGCTCTAAGGACAAGGCTGGCTCTGGTGGTAAGAACATGAAGTACGACCATGGTGCCATCAGCTGGGAATCTATGAAGAACTTCAAGAAGGAATATGGCAAGCAAGCTATCACCATTTTCTAACACATACCTCAGGAAGATTTCTGGGTGATTAACTAAAATTTTAAAGATAAGCGGTTGTGATGAAAGTCATGGCCGCTTTTTTAGTTCCCCAACTTAGATCCTTAAGCAATCACGCCAGGCCTTCATTACTTTTTAAAATCCACTTAATTTCGATATTTCCCGGGTTAAAGCTGTGCCCCTTCACTTCATCACCCAATCCGTCGCAAATCATTGTCACAGCAACTCTTCCAGCCGTCACGGTTCATAAAATCATTTGTTGTCTTCACAACTTATTCATAAAAAAGTTAGGATTTATTAACATCTCTAAAGCGGACAAGGTGTACGATTATAGGTGTTACATAAAGGGTTTAGGGGGGAGATTGGTCTGGTGACCAGTCTCTCCTTTTTTCGAAATTTTATTAAGGAGATGGCTCATTTGCAATTCAAACACCCCCGGATGGTAGCGCTTGCTGCTGCCTCCCTGGCGATTCTCACGGTTGGCCTAGCCGGTTGTTCTTCGGCGACCTCATCTGCGTCCAAGGAATCGGAAAGTTACAACATTAAAGATAACAAGCCCGTTCTGACAACGGCTCAGATTACTAAGAATCTGGACACTAAGCTCATTACCACGCGTCAGGACAATCAAAAAAGCTTGACGGCGACCTATAAAGCCGCTGCTGAAAATGATAAATATACGTTAGACAGTCCGTTTGTTAAGGTCGACCCCTACGCTGCTTCTCCCCTCTCTGCGCTGGTCACGTTTACAACTGACGACGCCGTCAAGGTAACCTATACAGTTGTTGGTAAGACGGACAAGACATCCATCACTAACACCGTTAAGGGCGGCTACACCACGTCCCACCAAGTTCCCGTGGTCGGTCTGTATGCGGATACCAACAACACGGTGAAAATCACCACGACTACCAAGAGCGGTAAAACTAAGACCAAGACGCTCATGATGCAGACTGGTTCCCTGCCAAAGTACATCAAAGACGCCAAGGTCACGGTCTCCAAGAACGATAAGGATAAAATGGAAATCGGCAAAAACAAGCTGACCATCATGAACCGAACTACCAAGCAACCATTTGCCATTGATGCCGATGGCGCCGTGCGGTGGTATGACACGAACTACTCGCAACACACCATCGAGCAGTGGTCGAACGGCCACATCATGATGCTCTCTAAGAAAGATGTGAACTCAGACGTTTACAACGACTTATTGGAAACCGACTACCTGGGCCGGGTCTACAAAGAGTACAGCTTTTCCGCTGGAACCAGCAGTTCCGACGGGAGTAGCATCTCCAAAGCTGCCGCCAAAGCCAGCTCAGAGACGACGGTCATTCACCACGCCTTGGTTGAACTACCCAACCATAACTTCCTGGCAACCGTCTCCGATGGTTCAAAATATAAGGAAGATACAATGATTGAGGTGTCCCACAAGACCGGGAAAATCGTTAAAGTCATCGACATGAAGAAGCTCCTACCGAAGTCCATGTGGACCAAGTTCAAGAAGGGCTTGGATGGTAAGGTTGACTGGCTGCACCAAAACGCCGTGGACTACGACAAGAACGACAAATCAATCGTCATTTCCAGTCGGAACCAAGATATGATCATGAAGCTGGATTACAAGACTGACCATATCAAATGGATCTACAGTGGCAAGAAGAAGGCTACCTGGCCTAAGGCCTACCGTAAATACCTGCTGAAACCAACCAAGGGAACCACAATCACCGGTGGGCAACATGGGCTGTACCTGCTGAATAACGGTGGTAAGAACACCGCTAACAGTGAAGATTTCATGCTCTACGACAATAACATTGCCGTTACCAACGGGAATAAACAAACCACTGGAAAGTACTCGCAGGCTGTCGAATATCACGTGGACGCCAAGAAGATGACCATCAAGCAAACCTGGTCATACGGCAAATCCCTGGGTAAGACCAACTTCACACCGGTCATTGGTTACGCGCAAAAACTAGCCAACGATAACGTGCTGATTGACTTCGGTTTCAAGAATGGCGGGAAAGAAAGTAACGCGATCGAAGTCACCCAATCAGGCAAGCAAGTCTTCAACGTGACGATGAAGAGTGCGGCCTCTAAGGCGTACGCCTACCGGGCTTACCGCGTACCATTCTACGGTACCGCGTATCAGTTCGACGCCACTAAATAGCTATTCTTTTGTCTCCGGTTGGTAGGGCTGACATCTGCTGTGGGGACCGGAGTAAGCCAAAGTTCGGTCTTACTCCTCGACTTGAAACCTTGCCCAACCCGCAAGTTTCCAAGCTCGTCCCGTGCTGTAGGCTCGAAAAACCATCGAGCCAACACCACTGTCACGGCTGATGCCAGCCCTACCAGCCTACGACAGTGATTGCTATTTAGCGACAATGACTAGTTTTTCAATAGCAGATGGTTTCGCATCAATCTTTAATTACTTATAACAAAAGCTGCTTCACGCCACTCTCGTAATGAGAATGGCGTGAAGCAGCTTTTGTATTACCCAATTTTTCATTTGCTTCTAGATATAATTCCTATTGATTATTAGAAATCTAAAGATTAATGTTTCCATTTACTTTGACGCGTCTGCTCATAAAGCCAGATTGCCATCCCCAATACAATCAGTACCGGGATGAGCAACGCCCAGTTCCCCAGCGTCTTCGTAAATAAGCCCACCAAGAAGGCCCCGCTGATAAAGCTGAGCATTAAGGTGGCCGTATCCAGTGCCCGGCCGCGTGCTGCCTTGTCACGATAGCGAACACCATCATAAGCCGACTCAGACAACCGCCGCACATTACCCGTCATCATCAATGGCGTAAAGGGCGTCCCCTTAATCTGCCGGAATTCCTGCAGCTCCGCGGCGGCAGCTAAAGATAATAGTGCTGCAACCAAGAAACCGGGAAGTTGCTGCCCTAGAAGTAAAACCGCTACTAGTAGCACCAGCATATAACTCAACACCACTAGTTGACGATTTACTCGCCGCTTCTCAAGGACGTGCTGCAGGACGCGAACAATGACCGTCCCCAAAGCAAAAGCCAGTAGTGACGCTAAATAGCGCCCACCAGCGGTAAATTGTAGGTGGCTCAGACTAGTTCCCAATAAAATCAGGTTCCCGGTCTGTAAACCAGCAAAGACCTGCCCGTGGACCAGATAGGAATAGGCATCCAATCCACCAGCAACCATAGTTAATCCGCACCCAAAAATTAATTGCTCGTGGGCGGGAAAAGCTGTTTCTCTCAATTCAGTTCACCTCTCCGAAGTTTTTGCGTTCAGTTAGTATAAACTAAATTGTTAATAAATCAGTTAAATTTCTTAATAACCCCACGATACATTAGCCAATATCCTTGAGATACCACCAATCTCGTACCTGGTTAAAAGTATCTAAAGAATCAAATACAAAAAACTGACCTGAGAAATTAAACCGCGGCTTCTCAGGCCAGCTCAAATAAATTAAACAACGGTAATTCTTAAAGCCAATGGGTCGAGCCTTAGTTATTGATAACTAATCTACTCCGTTATTAATAACCAAAAATCAACATCATCTTTCCTCAATGACCAGACGTATCCGTCCGCGTCAATTCAGTCGAACCAAAATTTCTTGATTTCACGCCACTTGGATAACCTCAAAACTGAATCGTTATCACCGCTGCTCATGAAACCCAAGATAGCCCCGCAAGCTTTAATTTTTCAACGCGGGGAAATCTGGCCATTGCGGCCGACACGTTCTTAACTAATCCTTGTCCTGTTTCACAACGGCTAAACCTAAGGCCTCCAGCTGATCAGCGGACACCGTTTCCGGCGCGTTGGTCAGTGGCTCTGTCGCCTTAGAGTTCTTAGGGAAGGCAATCACGTCACGGATATTCTTACTACCGGACAGAATCATGGCAAACCGATCAAGCCCGATTGCCAAGCCACCATGAGGTGGGAAGCCCATGTCGAAGGCGTGAATCAAGAAACCAAAGTTTCGTTCGGCCCGTTCTTTAGTAAACCCAAGGGCTCGGAACATTTTTTCTTGAACTTCACGGGTGTGAATCCGGATGGATCCCCCACCAATTTCATACCCATTCAAAACAATGTCATAGCTTTGTGCGTGGGCCAAATGTGGGTTCTCGCCCTCCTCTAGATAATGCAAGTCCTCTTCGTTTGGCATGGTGAATGGATGGTGAGCGGCAATCCACCGCTTAATGCCTTCATCATACTCAAACAGTGGCCAGTTAACGACCCACAGGTAAGCAAATTGAGACTCATCGATCATACCCATTTCCTTGGCAATCGACTTCCGTAAGTAGCCTAGGGTGTCTGAAACCACCTTAAAGCTGTCCGCAATGAACAGAATCAGGTCGCCCGCATGAGCACCAAGTGCCGAACTAATTTCAGCTTCTTTACCCGCCACAAACTTGCTAGTTGGCCCGGTAAAGCCGTCGTCTGTTACCTTGACCCAAGCGATTCCCTTGGCACCAAAGCGTTCTACGTACTGCGTCTTCGTATCGAGATCCTTGCGGGAGTACTTGTCAGCCCCACCGGGAACACAGATGGCCTTCACGAACCCACCATCACTAACTGCGTCATGGAAAACCTTGAAGTCCAAGTCTTTCACAATGTCAGAGAGGTCGTGCAGTTCCATATCAAACCGAACATCTGGCTTGTCTGAACCGAAACGATCCATGGCTTCCTGCCATTCGATCCGCTGGAATGGTGTCTTGATATCCTTACCCAGAACATCATGCATCACTTGTTTCAGGAGGCCTTCAACGATACTTTGAATCTCGTCGGCTTCCAAGAAACTGGTTTCCAAGTCAATTTGCGTAAATTCTGGTTGGCGGTCACCCCGTAAATCTTCGTCACGGAAGCAACGGGCAATCTGGTAGTAACGGTCAAATCCCGACCCCATCAGCAATTGTTTAAATAGCTGTGGCGACTGTGGTAAGGCGTAGAAATGGCCTGGATAAACTCGGGACGGCACTAAGTAATCCCGCGCCCCTTCCGGCGTTGACGCCGTTAAGTCTGGCGTTTCGATGTCGAAGAAGTCGTGGGTATCCAAGTAGTTCCGAGTCGCCCGCATAATCAAGCTCCGGGTTTTGATGTTATGCTGCATTTCTGGCCGACGTAAATCAAGATACCGATACTTCAACCGCAACTCATCGGACACGTTATTGTCATCCTCAATATAGAATGGTGGTGTTTCTGCAGCAGCTAAGAGCTTGGCCTCGTGAACTTCCACTTCCACCTGACCAGTTTTGATATTGGGGTTAACGCCATCTCTGGCCCGGTTTTTAACGGTCCCCTTGATTTCGATCACGTACTCACTACGTAAACCATCCGCAACTGCTAGTGCATCCGCACTAAATTCTTGACTAAAGACCAATTGTACAATTCCTTCACGGTCCCGCAAGTCAACGAAAATCAGATTCCCCAGGTCCCGACGTTTCTGAACCCAGCCCTTCAAAACAACCTCTTGATCCAATAAATCAGTATCAACTAATCCGGCATAACATGTTCGCTTCATTATATGAACATCTCCAGTCTGTGAGTGTCGGTCATAAACCATTAAGACTATTTAATAATTTTTTCCAAAAAAAAGATAAAACCCAAATTCGAGCCTTATCTTTTTTAAAGGAACTGTGACATATTTAACTGTGATACTCTTACCTTCTTTAGGACTGGGTGGTTAGGCGCCGCGTCCCGTAGAAAGGCCTATTCTGCAAACCAAACTTTATTAGCTCAAGAGAACTAAGAAGATAGGTCCAAGCAGCGTTAAGACAATGTTACCAATTACATATGCAGGAGCCACGGTAGCCGCGTAGTATGGACCACCGACATCTCCAGCACGTTCTGAAATGGCGTTCAGTCCAGCGGACAACGTATCTGCCCCAGTCAGTGACCCAATCAGTGCAATTGGTTCCATGTGCAGGACATATTTACCAATGTACAAGGTAATGATATGTGGCACGATGGAGATAATAGCACCAATCAAGAAGATACTGATCCCCAATGACTGGAAGGCGCTCGTAAACGTCCGCGCAGCGTTCAATCCAACAGTAACGATGAATAAGTTCAAGCCTAAGCTTTGGAAGAATCCACTGACACTGTCAGGAATGGATTCAAGGTATTGATAACGGTTAACCCAGATACTCAATGCTAACCCCATCAACAGACTGGCAGTCCCATCACCTAATTGCAATGGAATACCGTTAACCTTGAAGCCGGCAATCCCTAAGAGGGCACTGATTGCAATCCCGAAACAGAAGAGTGCAAAGTTGATAGCGTCCCGGTCAGACCGCCACAAGCCCATGGTATGCAATAACTTACCACTGTTGCTGGTATCACCGGTCAGTCCAATAATGGAACCTGGCTTCAGTTCATCAGCTTTTTGCTTTTGACCGTCTTTAGGATCGAACATGTTGATGAAGACATTGTCTGCCTTCAATTCAGCAAGTTGGCTCTTGTTAAAGTTCTTAGCAAGAACAAACATTTTTTCTTTGAAACGAGTCTTTTGACCCAAGACTTCGGCAACATCTTCACCGTTGATGGCTTGCGAAACGTTGTCGGCATAACCGGCCAACGTAATGCGGTCACCAGCTTGTAAGAGGTAGTCGTTGTCGGCAACACTGTTACCCTCGCTGTCAAAGGCTTCCAAAACGTTCACACCGAAGCCAATAGACTTCTTCAACATTGGCATTGTCCAGCCAATGAAGCGAGATTCGCTTTGAATTGCAAAGGTCCGTACCCGAGTAGGGCTTGGAGCTGCAGTATGGAAGTTCATCTTCAATGCAACGTCAGTTGACTGCTTCTTGATGTCGATATGCAACAGTTTTGGTGCGATATCACGCAAGAAGATCAGAACACCGATAGTCCCAAATACGTACGTCAAAGCGTAAACAATTGGAACTTGTGCGGAGTAGGTTGCCCTGACCGCCGCACTAACGGGTAACTTAGAAATGGTTTCCAGAGAACTCCCAATAACAGCGGATTGCGTTAAGGCACCGGCAATGGTCCCGGCAGCAATCCCTGGTCCAACGTGGAATGCTGCGAAGCAGGCCCACGCAACCAAGAAGGCTGAGAGTAAGAAGACACAACTGGAAATCAGGATCTTAGTCCCGAATTTCTTCATACTTGAAATGAATGAAGGTCCAACTCGGTACCCAACGGCAAACATGAAGAAGTCGAAGAAGATGGCACCTAAAACTTTATCACGGGTAAATGCCCCGATTTGTCCGATAATTAAGGAAACAATCAAAACACCAACGGTTGCCCCAAGATTAAACGAACCAATTTTTACTTTACCTAATAAATATCCCAAAGCTAGACAAATGAAGATTGAGAATACTGGTGTTGCCACCATAAAACTAGCTATTGCGCCCATAGTAATTACTTCCTAAACATGATTATTTTTTATGCTTTTTGATCTTGTTGAAATTCCATGTAGTACTCGTCGATCAATGACTTAATGCACTTAGCAAGATCGCGGTAATCATCGGAAGTTAAGTTAGCTAATGAGATCCGGACGTAACCCTTACGAGCACCAAATCCAGAGGCGTCCATAACAACGGCACCAAATTCCTTAGCTAATCTGTATGGGAAGCTCAGGTAAGAGTATTGAGAACGGAAGTACTTCCCAAATTCTTCACCATGAACCTTTTCAACCAAGTCATAAATGTCAACCAAAGTGTAGTACTTCGTGTTGGCGTGTGAGTTGTCAACGTTAACACCGATTTCATCCCAAAGGGCGTGGTAACGGTAGTTAACGACTTTCTTAGAAGTCAACAGGTAATCATCAACGTCATCAGTGATCAAGCTGTTCAAAGCGAACAGATCCATCATGATTTGTTGAGGAGTTGACAGACCAGAAGTATGGTACAGTCCGATAGCACGACTGTCAGCAACGGTCCGGTCGATGAACTTCATTTCGTTTGGTTCTGGAACAACCATGGAGTAACGTTCTTCCATAGCATCCTTGATGGACTTATCGTTGTTCGTAACTTCCTTGATAATCCGGTCGCAAACGTTGTTCTTGTTAGCAGCAATCAAACCTAAGCGTTGGCCAGTTGCACCGTAAAGCTTAGAGAATGAGTAAACTAACAGGGTGTTGTGAGGAATAGCAGCGTAGATTGATTGATAGTCATCTGCGAAGGTTCCGTAAACATCATCTGAAATAACCACTAAGTTAGGGTTAGCTTCAACGACTTCTTTGAACTTATCAAGCGTGTGAGGACTGTAAGCACGAGCTGAAGGGTTAGTAGGGTTAACATCGAAGAAGCCCTTGATAGATGGGTCCTTCAAAGTATCCATTTGCTCGTCAGTCATCTGCCAGTTGTCATCTTCGTCAGCAGCCAACTTAACGATCTTCAAGTTGTATTCTGCTAATTCAGGAATTTGTAAGTAAGGCGTGAAGATTGGTGAGTTAATAGCAATAGTGTCACCAGGGTTTAAGATATGTGATTGCTTTAATTCTTGGAATAAGTAAACCATTGCGGCAGTCCCACCTTCAGTTGGGAAGACATCCGTCTCACCAGCCAGGTCGACACCCTTGTATAAGTTCTTTTGTAAGTAAGCGTTCAAAATCTGTTCCGTGTATTTGAGTGCACGAGAAGGAACAGGGTAGTTGTTACCAATTACGCCGTCTAATAATTCTTTAACGAATGCATCCTTGTCAAAACCTAACTTGTCGACACAGTAGTCGAATGCAGAACGTAGGAATTGATCAGTTGAATCCGTATCTGATAAGGTAGCTAAGAAACGGTCAGCAACGCCTTCGCCTTCAATAAAGCCAGCCATAGCGCCATCGTCACGTTCAAAGGTACGCTTTGATTCTTCAACACCGAAGTTAACTAATTTTTGGTTAGCTAAACGAGCAGTCGTGTTGATCCAGTTAGGATTCCCACGGCCGGCGTTGATAACCCGGTTATTTCTGATGTTCTTTGCAGCGTATTCCAGGAAAATTGCAGAAACTTCGAAATTTGATAGTTTGGTGAATTTGTCTAAACCTGATTCGTCAATCTTATTAAAAGTAGCTAAATCGGCATTTGCCACAACATCTTTGACAGTCATAAGAATAGCCCTCATTTCTAACGCCCTTCTCCAAAACTCAAATAATCGGTTCAAGTTATAAGAAGAAACACGTTAAGTATATTTTTTTCTACTGGCCAGTAGTTGTGGATTCAACAATTTAAGCTTGCGGGGCTCTGTAATCGTTTTCATCCTTCTTTGTTATAACACTTACTTTATTTCATTGCAATATGTGAAAGCAGCAACAATGAAATTTAGGGCACCACAAAAAGGGCCCAATCGCCTGACTAGGCCCTTGCCAACGGTAATAATTTAATCTCCAAAAAAAACTAAAATGAAATGAGTTATTTTAGTTTTCGGAGCTGATTAGACTCCGGGAGGTCACGATACTTATCTCTATTTACGTGTTAAAGCCCCGCAAGAACTAACACACTTACAGAAAATTCACCAAGCTATCGTAAATCATCCAGAACCGTGGCTCGTTTTATGTTCGGACATAATCGTTACCTCCTCATCAGTCTTCTTTTTCCAACATGCCATTAAATATCTAATTAAAAAATTGTACAAAAAAGCGCCCTTGCAATTGCAAGGGCGCATGACGCTGTACCACCTTAAATAGTTTCACTTTATTGATAACGTTCCCAAAATTTCCGAACGGACAGCCAGATGCGCTGCCAGCCTAAGAAGTGTCTTCACGGATTTAGAAATACGATCTCCCACCAAACATCGCTCGCTAAAACCCATCAACCCGCTAATAATCTTCTAATCACGGCTTAATACGTATTTAATTTAACTGCATTATATCGCCTAGATTTCTCCCTGTCAACCGATAAGTAAAATTAATAAACGCTACATCGTATAATTTATACGATTAAATCAAAATATATTTAATCAATTCATAACGAATATACTTTTGTCTATAACTTTTTTTACTAATTATTGATTCAGTTTAACTCACCGTCTTTGCTTGTGCAACAAGTAATTAAGCGCTACCAAAAATAAGACTTATTTTTCTGAAAATCTTTTTTTATACCGGCAGCTTTACTTGCAAGTTCAACTTAATTTGGCCGAAAAAAAACTACCGTCATAGCAATTGCTTGCTAATCGGTAGCGTTTAAGGCGTAACGAATTGGGCTAGCTGGGTTCGAACCAGCGCATCACGGGATCAAAACCCGTTGCCTTACCACTTGGCTATAGCCCAAGAATTGACGTCATTACTGACTCAACAGGTAATAATTTTAGCATTTATGCCCAATATTAAGCAAGTCTTTTTTTGGTTTTTTTCATCATTTTTCAAGATAAGTTGACGCTAGTCCATTTAAAACGCTACCATAGGTGATAATTCATTGAACAGTACGCTCATTTTTAGTCTTAATAATCAAAATTTTATTAGTAAGAGGCGAATTTGATTGACTGGAAAAGTAACCATTAAAGACGTGGCAAAGGCGGCCGGCGTCTCAGAAGCTACCGTTTCGCGGGCTCTCAGTCAAAGTCCCCGCGTCAAACGCGATACGCGCCAAAAGATTCAAAACATTGCCAATAATCTCGGGTACCATCCCAATGGTCTTGCTCGCAGTATCCGGCTACAACAGACCCACACCCTCGGTGTCATCATCCCCGACATTTTAAATGACTTCTTCACCCGCCTGATTCGGGCGATTGAGGATGCCGCTGGCAAGGCTGGTTATGACGTTTTAATCGTGAATACTGACGAAAGTCTGGCTAAGGAAGCCACTGCGCTCAACCTGATGCTGGAAAAACAGGTGGACGGCGTCATTATTACCAGTGCCGGCGGCCCCACGGATTACGCCGCCATCCTGGGTGACACACCAGCCGTTTTCGTAGACCGCATGCCCCCCGCCGGCGTTGAAACGCCGTTTGACCGGGTTTTGGTCGATAACGTCCAGGGGACGCAAGATATTGTCGCACAGTTGATTGCTCAGGGCGCCCAACGCGTCGGCATCATTAACAGCGCCGTGTCCTTTACCGCCGCTGAACGCCTACAAGGGTACCAGCATGCCCTCATTGCTGCTGGCCTGGAACCTGATCCTGCAATTGAGGCCACAGCCCGTACGGACAACAGTAACGTGCCACAGATGACCCGCCAACTACTGGTCAACCAGAAGTGTGATGGCCTGTTTGTCGCGGACAATACCATCATGGAAGGCGTTCTGCGAAAATTACCCGAGCTAGCCATCCCCACCCTACAACTGGGGGGCTTTGACGATCAGGACTGGTTTGACTTTCTCCCCCAACCCATCGTCACTGCCCGCCAACCCATCAATCAGTTGGGTAAGACCGCCATCGACCGGCTGTTAGACCGAATCAACGGTGCTGACATGCTGCCCGCCGAGATTCGCTTAGCTGCCACGACCATTTCACGCTAACCAGTCAACGCCAAGAAAGAGTTGGGCACAGTAAGCTGCCTGTTCCGTGGTCATCCGACAGCCGCGCACGTCCACTGCCGTTACTTGTAGGGTGGTAAACGTACAGGTCGTTAAGTCTATCTTCTTCAACGACGTCTCTGTAAAGTCGGCAGCATCTAAATCACAGCCACCTAATTTCACTTGCCGCAACTGCGTCTCTAAACAATTCAATTCCTGCAACCGGGAATCAGTAAACGTGACGTTCGTGAGCTTGGCCTGGTTGAGATTGGCTAAGGATAAATCGCAATCCTGAAAAGCCACGTCCTTCAAAACAGCGTGGTCTAGTGTGGTGCCCACCAACTTACAATTCTTAAACTGTACCCGGTACCAGCTGGCACCGGTCAGTTGGCAATTCGCCAACGTACAATTTTCAAAGACAACATCTGTTAATTCAAATCGTTCAAAGGTATCACCTAAAAATGTCATACCTTTAAAATAACATTGATCAACCATCGGATGTTCCTGCGTCATTTTCTCTATGGTCTGACCTTGTAAGTCTCCAAACTGTAGTAAGTGGTCCTCCGCCTGTTTAATGCTGGTAAATTCAACGGGAGACAAGGCCGCCATGGCTAGTCTAGGTGCATTCACTCAGTAAACTTCCTTTCTCTTTCATCAATCAACTTCATGCCGTAAAGCTTACCATACGTTAAATCATCCGGCACTGCAATCCCTATTGCCGCTTCCGGTTGTCAGGGTGGCAGCCTGCTGTGGGGACCGCTTCCGGCTTTATGAACCGGTCCTCTAACTATGATCGTGTTAACTGCAAAAAAACTTATACCGCATTGATAAAAATGACTATAATATCTCATTTTCTAAAACTATCAAAATATCCACATTAACGAAAAAAGGATTGCGACAGCTAGGTAACCCCAGTTGCTGCAATCCTCTTTCTATTTGTATAATTTCAATTTAGGTAAAATAATATCGTTTCAAAAAACACTCACAGACTGCCAATCAGTCCACCAATCATAGTCTTCCCGACAAGCTTGTAGACACGTACTTAGTGGCTACAAGTCGCTCTGGAGACCGCTTCTCAGGCTCCAGGTCTGCCTCACGAAGTGGCGTTTCTGACAGCTGAGGACGGTAAAGCTTACTGGATTGGCTCGTAGTTGGCACGAGGACCGCCGACGTACTTTGGCCGTGACCGCAGTGCCGTAACGTGGGCACCACCTAATTCCAGCTGTGATGGGCGAACAGGAACCTGGACGAACTTAACGTGCATCCCGATTGACGTGTCACCAATGTCCAATCCGGCTTGGGCCACGATGTGTTCAACTTCAACGGGATCCTTGAATTGTTTGAAGGCGGCAATGGAACCAGCCCCACCAGCGTGCATGGCTGGTACAACCGTGACAATTTCAAAGCCCTTCTTCTCTGCTACTTCACGTTCAACAACCACGCTACGGTTGATGTGTTCACACCCCTGGACCGCTAAATGAATGCCCAGTGGTTCTAATTTGCTCCGTAAAGTCTCGATAACGGCCATCCCAACATCCAAGTCGGAATTCTTACCGATGTGACCGCCGACGATTTCACTGGTTGAGCACCCTAAGACGAAGAGGTCCCCCCGGTGTAACTTTGCGGCGTCCAAGACGTCTTGTACAATTTGAGCTAACTGCTGTTTCAACTCATCCAAATTAATATCCAACATACCAACACACACTCCCTAGACTAAACTAAATTTGGTTTCAACTTGGCAAGGCTACCCACGATTGATAACGTGACCACCATGCCGAATCCAACTTGAATAATATTACTGAAAATTGAGGCTAACCCCGCGGGCCAGCCGAACAATAAGGCCGTGGCAAAGAAGTACCCAACGACCATGATAACGCTACCAATCAGCAGTGGCACAATCATTGTTTTGATTGACTTGTTGTTTTGTGGGGTAAAATACCCAACTGCCAAGCCTTGCGTCCCGTGAATGACTAACGAGAACAGGCACCAAACTGGATACCCCGTTAAAATATCGATCAGAAACCCACTGGCACCACCGACTAGAAATCCCATCCGGCCGCCGTAAAGAATGGCACTGGTGTAGATACCCACCTCACACAGTGTCACCATCCCTTTGGTTGCGGG
The DNA here is from genome assembly GCF_003946345.1 of Levilactobacillus tongjiangensis. Lineage (GTDB taxonomy): Bacteria > Bacillota > Bacilli > Lactobacillales > Lactobacillaceae > Levilactobacillus > Levilactobacillus tongjiangensis. Next base: position 125,544 of record NZ_RHNY01000003.1, on the reverse strand, counting down.
AATGGGGATAACGACTAAAATTGACAACGCCACGGTCATGGCAATCAGCACAGCTGCTAAAGTGTTTTCTTTTAATGATCCACGTTTCATTTTGTCTCTTCCTCCCATTGTCGACTTGCTCCCTGCCAAACACTGCCTAGCCGCTCGCTAATGCTTACGCCGTGAGTAATTCCCATGTAAACGAACCGCTTGGCCACCTCAACTGCTTCCGGTAATGCTTGGCCCTTCGCCAGTTGTGCGGTAATTGCCGCGGAGAAGGTACACCCAGCACCATCGGTCGTCTGTCGAGCGATTTTAGGACTTTCAAACCAATAATCAACATCGCCCATTCGCAGATAATCGCTGGCCACGTCCCCAGCCAACCGGTTACCCCCCTTGATAACGACGTTGGGGCAACCCGTTGCCTGAATTCGTTTGGCCGCTTCGACCATCTCCGTCTTGTTGGTGATGCTCATCCCACTTAGTTGTGCCGCTTCCGCCAAGTTTGGCGTTGTCACGTAACCCAAGGGGAGTAACCGTTGCTTGACGGCGGTTATGTAAGTTGCTTGCAATTGTGACTGTCCTTCCTTAAAGACCAGGACCGGATCAACCACCACCTGTGTCGTGGTTGACTCGAGCTGTGCACACACGGCCTCCAAGGTTGCCAGATCACCCAGCAGACCCGTTTTAGCGAAATGAATCGGCAATTGCGTCAGAATCGACGTCAACTGGTCAACGATGACCGTTGTGGGTAACTGATGAAGGGTTAAGTTGGTTGGCGTGATGCTTGCCACACTAGTCAGGGCACTCACACCAAAGACGTTGAGCTCTTCAAACGTTTTTAAATCGGCTTGAATACCACCGCCGGCTAGACTGTCTGATCCAGCAATCGTTAAGACGTTTTCCATGTGATCTCCTCCTACACGTTCTAGTATTGGTTTTTTGTGAAAAAATCACAACGGCCAATTGGCTTGTTTTTAATCCAGCCAATTACTATACTGGGGTCAAAAGAAAGGAAAATTGCTTATGATTAATTGGCACGAAGATCTCCCACCCATCAAGCCAAAATACCTCGCCATCACCCAACTGGTTAAGCGCCTCATCCAAGAGGACAAGCTACTTCCCGGGCAACGACTCCCCGCAGAACGAGACCTGGCTAAGCTGCTCCACGTTGACCGATCGACCGTGACCCGAGCCTTCATGGAACTTACTGCGAGTGGCCTTTTGGTCAAGAAAACTGGAAGCGGTACCTTTATTTCCGAGCTCCCACAAGTTAATTCGCTCACAACCAAAGTAAACTGGAACGTCTTCCTGGAAAACGCCAGCTCTTCCCGTGATGACACCTATCAGAGTAAGCTCCTCCAGGCACGGACTTTGGATAAAGGCCATCTGATTGACGGTGCCGCCAACGAACTCCCAATGGCTTTAATTCCGCAACTCGGGTCCCTTCAGATGGATTGGCGTAGTTTCTTAATGGCTCAAAAACAAGAACAAGACGCGGGCTATCAGCCGCTGATCCATACAATTAGTCGGCTCCACATGCAACGCAACCAGTTTAAGACGACCAATCAGTCATTAATTATCACTGGCGGTGCCCAACAATCTTTATTATTAATCCTTAGAAGCCTCCTACAGATGGGTGATGCTGTGGCGTTTGCCTCGCCCTCTTACTTCAACTCCAGTGCTATTTTCAAGACTATCGGCGTGAAGACTTACGCTGTGCCCACCACATCTACCGGCTTAGATCTCGACGTGTTGGAAGACGTAATTCTTAAACATCGGATTAAGTTATTAATACTTAATCCCACCTTTCAAAATCCTACCGGTCGTGTCATGCCGCTAGCCGAACGTCAACGGATCCTGCACCTGTGTCAGTCCTACCAAGTCGCCATCATTGAGGATGACGTGTTTGGTTGGCTCGTACCCAAGGAGGATGTCGTCCCAACGTTCAAGTCCTTGGCGCCTGAGAACGTCATTTACATTAGCTCCCTCTCTAAACTGCTGGGTTCCACGACCCGCTTGGGCTGGATCGTCGCACCGCAAGCCATTGGCCAACGACTGCTTCAGGTTCAAAAAAAGCTCGACATCGTGCCTAGCATGTTGGCCCAGGTCATGGCCCACCTGGCACTCAGTAGCGACACCTTTAACGCGGAAATTGCCAAGCTCACCACCGAACTGGCCACCCGTCGTGAAGCCGTAACGGCTATCTTTCGCCAAGAGCGGCCCAACTGGGAATTTATCACACCCCGGGGCGGCTTCTACCTGTGGGTCACTCAGGATGATCCCAACATCTTCAATAACCTGCTGGACCACCAAATCCTAGTTAAACCTGGTCCCATTTACGGTGCTACCAAGCACTGCTTCCGGTTCAATTTCGCTGGAATGGACGCCAACTTGCAGCAAGTCTTAACACAAAAATTACAGTAAGAACAGCGTGCGAAAAACAGTGATTAAACCGTGAGACTTTCAAGTGATTTTCTTGAAAATGGCGACTTGGAGACGTGCTTTGCGGCTTCAATCGAGGGGCAAGACCGTTCTTTGGCTTGTCCCGTCCTTTCCACCGCGTTTCAGTCCAAATTTGGCGAATGGTATGGCGATAATTTCCCGCTATATCTGACTAAGCCCCAACACCCAATCCTTGTTGTATCAAGCATAGTGGGTGTTTCAGTACTTTCAACCTTTAGATTGGTTGTCTATCGAGGATAAGTAACGTTGAGATTGCACGTTTAAGCATAGTAAAATTGACGAAAAAAAAGTTGCGGCCGTAGCCACAACTTTTTTGCTGGTTATTCACATAGGAATCAAGCTAGCCCTTTGCTGACAGCGCTGGGCCAGTCCCTGTGAAATTTTCCCGCTGAACGTTTCACTTGAAGGGTTAATGGTAACGTGATTCCCCCCAGAATTGTGTTACCACTAAGCGACTTATTTGAGAATCTGACAGAATTCAATCGTTTCGTGATTGGGTCCTAAAATGTTAAAGAACCGAATGCCCTTGTCCCAGAAGGATGGAATCGATTGAATCTCATCATTGACTAGATCCAAGCCCTGCTCCTTAGCAGCAGCGAAGGCCCGATCGACGTCAGTTGTGTTCAATGAAATGTGGTTGATGGCACCAGCCGTTGGATTGGTTGGATCGCCTTCCCACGTTTCAATCGTCAAATTGCCGAACCGCATGAAGGCACAACGATTATCCCCGTTAGGAAATAACCCGGCCTGTTCAAAGCCTAAGGACTTGTAAAATGCAATGGTCTTGTCCAAATCGGCGGAAGGAATGCCAACGTGTTGAATCCCAGTAATAAAGTCATTAATTGCCATGTTAAGAGACGCCTCTTTCTTTTTTCAGTCGTTATTTACCAACATCCACAGCCTGGTGTTTCAGCTTAGGGAAGATGACCCGGTCAGCAACCCCAGTGATTCCACCCTGTGCCAGGAAGGCAAAGACGGTCCCCAGACCGAAGTTGGTGAATTGACGGGTAATGATGATCGCAATGATGGCCATAATGGTTGGTGGAATGTACGAAGCCCACATCGCCTTAGCAGCCTGTCCCTTAAAGTACCGGAACCGGAGAATCTGCATCAGGTCGTCAGCTGGATGTAAGACCAAGTTGACCCGTTGATAGATGGAAATGGCGACCGCAATGAAGGCCACCCCCAAGAAATTCAGGGCGATGTAGAAGATGACCATCCCAGTACTGTGTGCATCTGGTAGTCCCGCAAACAATGCCGGATACTTACCATCAAAGAAGTCTTCAAAGACTTGGATCAACGCGGAGAACGGTACCATAAAGATCATATTCCCAGCGATTCGTTTCCAATCCCAATGGTGAATCAGGACCGCGTTTAAGACTGCGGTCAAGAACCCCATGATCAGGAACGCCCAGAACAAATTCCAGTGGAAGGCCGTCCCCAGGTTGGCCTCCGCGGCTGACCAATACGCCGCCCCCAAGAAGGACGGATGAATCTTAGCGCTTGTGACCAACGTCAGCACGTTTCCGGCTGAGTTGATGACCAGCGACAGGGCAAAGTATGCAATTGCCTTGGACATTGAAATGGTTCGTTGACCAGTTAATTCCACGCCTGACGCCCTCTCATTCAAATCACTCACTGCTTCAGCTTTCATGATTATCCCTTACCTTTACGTGACTAGTCGGCAACCTTGACGACAGCCTTGCTGACGCCGGCAACCTTACCATTCAATACGTCTTCAACCTGTTCCAAACTAACTTCGTGGCTGATCAAGGATTCCACGTCCAATTGACCGCTAGCCAGCAAAGCAATGGCATCTTCGAAAGCGTATGGGTTGATGAAAGCCCCTTGGATCTTCAATTGCTTTTGGTAAACTTCGTAGGTGTTCATGGAGAACGTCTGGTTAGGCTTCCCTACACCAAACATCAGGACTTGGGCACCCTTCTTAGTTGCTTCAACGGCTTGTTCCTGCGTTTGTGGCAACCCAACGGCTTCGATCACAACGTCGTAGTCGGCTGGTAAGCTATCATGCTTGGTGTTGAAGGTGTTCGTAACCCCAAATTTTTCCTTGTTGAAGGCTAACTTCTTGTCGTTGATGCCGGCAAAGTCCACTTGGTGAACACCGTAAGCCTGTAATAATTGCACAAATAATTGCCCCATGAAACCATCACCGATGACCAAGGCCTTTTGATAAGGCGTCAAGTCAAGTAATTTAACCCCGTGAACCGCGCAAGAAATGGGTTCAGTCGTTGCGGCAGCCTTTAAGGAAACACTGTCAGGAATTGGGTAAACAACGGAGGAAGGCGCCGTAAAGGATTCTTCCAAACCACCATCACGGGTAACCCCAACGGCAGATAAGTTGTCACACAGTTCTGGACGGTCGGTCCGGCAGTATTCACATTGACCACAGTAGATGTTAGGGTCAACCGTTACCCGGTCGCCAACCTTCACGTTGGTCACGTTGCTACCAATGGCAGCCACGATACCAGAGTTTTCATGACCCAAAACGATTGGTGGCACAGCATCGGCTGAACCAGGAAGGCCCGCGTACAATGCGCGGTCGGTTCCACAAATTCCAGCATAGGCGGTGTTAACTAACACTTCATTCGCTTTAACTTCTGGCTTGGCGAGGTCTTGAATCTCCATTTGCTTGGTTCCAGTTAATACTAAGGCTTTCATAATCTAGTTCTCCCTCTCTCACTTGTTATACTCATTGAGTGCTAAGGCAAAGTCACCTAGCGTGGCTGAACCGTTGTCTTTAACCGTTGGCATGACGATGTAGTCTTCCAATTTGCCAACGCTGACGTAGCCGTTCAATAGCTTGTCGAATTCGGCCCGGACCTTGACCAAGAAGTCTTCACTGACGACACCGCCACCAAAGATGATCTTGTCAGGCCGCAACATCAACGTTTCTTGCAGGGCTGCTTGCGCCACGTAGTAGGCTAAAATATCCCATACGTGATCGGTAAGCGGCACGTCCTTACCGGGTTTCCCCAGCCGCGCGTTGAACGTTGGCCCACTGACCAAACCCTCTAGACAGTCCCCATGAAACGGACAGATCCCGGGAAAGTCTAAATCATCAGGATGCCGCTTCAAGCGAACGTGACCCATTTCGGGATGGCCTAAGCTCCCCACAAAGTTACCGTTGATAATCGCCCCAGCACCAACGCCAGTCCCAATCGTAAAGTAGACCAGTGAGTTGATGTTTTCGTTAAACAACGTCGACATAACGTATTCACCATAGGCTGAGCCGTTGACGTCGGACGTCCAGTACATTGGGACGTCCAAGTCCTGCTTGAGCCGCCCAATAAAGTCGGTGTTGGACCAGCCCTTTTTAGGCGTGTCCGTGATATAACCGTACTTGGGCGAGTTGTGCCGCAGTTCAATGGGACCAAATGATGAAATGGCAATCGCCTTGATTTCTGGGAATTGCTTAAAGTAGTCGATGGTTTTGCTTAACGTTTCTTCTGGGGTGGTCGTTGGGATCCGCACCTTGTCCTGTACACGGTAATCTTCGTTACCAACTGCACAAACAAATTTAGTTCCCCCAGCTTCAATACTTCCGAGTTGCATAATTGCTACCTCCATATTTACGCCGGGGGCCGTGACCCGCGGCACCTTTTTTCAAAGCTATGAATGACCGGTACAGTCATTTTTAAATCGTTTTCAGTATAGCATCGCAGTTGGCGTTTTTAAGGGGTAGATTCGCACAAAAATTTTCAGAAAATCCGCAAAAATCCTATCAGGACGGAAATACAATCGATTGTATTTTTCGTGAAATTTGTCACTTATATGGGTAAAAACGTTGCTGTTCCGGTTTCTTACACGCATTTTCACGTCCAGCTTGCCCCCTATTTTTAAATGTGCTAAGCTAGCGCTACTGACTCACAACTGAAAAAAGTTCTCTAGGGTTCCGCCACTACCATGGGTCTGGTCCGAGAGAGAACCCGTAGCCGCGGCTACGGCCACGGAAAGGAAAAAGCCTGGGAGATATTGTCGTTTTATTCGGCAATATTTCTCAGGCTTTTTATTTGGTCGTGAGGATTAAGGAGGAACGGTATTTATGTGTCAACCACGCCCGTTTAAAAACGGACGCTCGTGAGAACCACACCCTTTGGCATGGTGACCACAATTTGCTTAGATACAGCGCTAGCCTATAAATAGGACTTATCCGCTAATTACCAAGGCCTTTTAGGTCCGCAGGTTGCCAGACGGACTCGCTCCTTACAAAGTTGCTAAACCCTTAGCTAGAATATTCTTAGCTGCATTATTATCACGGACATGGAGCGTCCCACAACTAGGACACGTCCACTCACGGTCAGCCAACGCCAGCTTGTCATTACCGGCCTTGATGTGCTCACAATGGCTACAAGTTTGCGTTGTCTTTTGGGGATTGACCGTCAAAAACTTCCGGCCATACAAAACAGCTTTGTAGGACAGCATGTTCAATAGTGTTCGCTAACCAACGTCTAAGATGCTCATTGCCAAAGCGTGGTTCCGCAACATATTTTTTACTCCGCAGTTCTTCAGCTACGACTAAATCGTGGTTTTTGATCAAGGTCGTAGAGACGTGGTGTAAAAAGTTCTTACGTTGATTGGCAACTTTAAGTTGTAATTTGGCCACTAATAACCGTTGTCTTTGATAATTCTTTGCTTGGTAACAAGCGTACCATATGAGTATACCGTATCCATAGCAAAGCGTCTTACAATAATATTCATGAAGATAATATATGCCTTTCGCTGATCAACGAAAGGCATATTGGCATTCATCCCTTGATTGAAAGCAAGGGAATTCTGCCTAATTTATATTAAACAGTGGTTACTCGTCGGCTTAGGCGCCATCTTTGAGGTCAGCTGGGTCGTGGTCTTCAAACACGCGACCACCCCTTGGGAATGGGGACCAACTGGCCTCGCAGTACTTCTCAGCTTCTACTTGTTGATTCGTGCCAGTCAGGTCATCCCCGCCGTAACCGCCTACGCGGTCTACGTTGGCCTTGGAACGCTGGGAACGACCGCCGTGGGTGTGTTGGCCTTCGGTGAACCCGTCAGTTTCAGTAAATTAGCATTGGTCGGATTGCTGGTCATCGGTATCGGTGGCCTCCAGTTCACCACAACTCAAGGAGGAAAATAATCATGGCTTGGCTATTCTTAATTGTCGCCGGACTTTGCGAAATGTTAGGCGTCACGTTCATGAATTGGGCCCTTCACGCTCGCAAATGGTGGCTGTGGGAACTGATGATTCTGGCCTTCACCTTTAGCTTTGGCGGCCTGGATTTCGCCTTGAATACCCTACCAATGGGGACCGCCTACGCCGTTTGGACGGGCATCGGTGCCGCCGGTGGGGTTATCACCGGGATGCTCTTCTTCCACGAATCCCAGGATTGGCGGAAGTTACTTTGGGTGACGGTAATTCTGGGCGCTACGATGGGACTGAAGCTAATCAGCTAGTCCGTCAACGGTAAAACCAGGTTGTACCAGGTCTCACCCGCATGGCCCGAGGCAGAGACCCCTTCGTTCACGAATCCATTGGCCTCATAGAAGGGTACTAAGCGCTTCAAACAGGTCAGTGTGACGGCTTGGCGATTTTCCTGCCGGGCAACCTTGGCCAGTGCCGTCAGAAGTTGCCCCCCAACGCCTTCACCCTGATGTTGCAGGCTAACTGCCAGACTCAACACCGTTTGGTACGGTGCCCCAGTCGCATTGGGTGTCGACTTGGCAAAGAGGTCATCGGTCAGGTAACGGCGGTCAAACGCTGGCCCCACCACGTAGCCCAGTACGTCAACGCCTTGTTTGGCAACCAAAAAGGTATCCGGAATCTGCTGAATCCGTTCGGCCATGCTGGCCTTACTAGCCGCCTCAGCAGCTGAGAATCCGGCATTCTCAATTGCCATGATTTGCATCAGGTCGGTAGCTTGTGCGTTCGTAATTGTGACTGTCATCTTAATCAACCTCCGTCAAATATTCATGCCCTCAGTATACCTGATATCTAGTCGTTTAGCGGCCAAACACTACCGCTATCAATTTAGATCCCAGCCAAATGCGTATCTGCTATAATTGGATGGGTCTCAGGGGAACATTTAAGGAGGGACACTTATCAAGAACGCAAAAACCATCTTCATTATCTATGACTTCTACTGTCTCGTTGCCATCTTACTGATGGTCACGAGTCTAACAACCACCACCTTTTTACAATTGGCCTTCGGTTACTATCTTTGGCTGATGTTGATCACCTATTTTTGGTTCGGTCGTAAGCTTTGGCGGCAACACGTTGCCAACTACCTAACCACCCAGGTCATTCAGGTGGCGACCATGATTTTACTAACGATTACGCTGCTTACTAAACTGTTTGTTTAAAGGTTGAAAGTTCAAAAAACGTTATCAAACCAAGAATAGTCTGGCGTTATAGACTTAAAATTAGTCTTGTCCAGCCACCTGCGGCGGTCAGAGATTCCGCCTGCTGTGGGGAACGCCTGCGGCCTGAGAAGCGGTCCTTCGGCTCAGTTTGAAGCCTGGAAAGCCACCAGTCTCCAAACACGTCCCACGCTGTAAGCCGAAAATCGGCTAACACCGTCGACACAGCTGGCTCCATCTCTGACCACCTCCGGTTAAACGGGTGCTTGGAAACTAAGTTAGCTTAGATGCCTGAATGACAAAACTTACTCAGTATTATTGATGCTCCACTAGGTAGCCGAGAGTGAGTCAAATTTGGACTAAGCCGTGGGATTTTCAAGTGATTTTCTTGAAAATGGCGACTTGAAGACGTGCTCCGCGGCTTCAAGCGAGGGACAAGACCGCCTTTTGGCTTGTCCCGTCCTTCCTACCGCGTTCCAGTCCAAATTTGGCGAACGGCAAGGTAGTAATTTTCCACTGTATTAGGCATAGCGGATGTTTCAACGTCTTTAGCTTTTAGATTCAGCCACTAAAATGGCCCCTAACCAAGGTTTTTACCACGGTTAGGGGCCATTTTTATGGCTGATAGACTATTCGATAATTCCGCCGCGACAGCCGTCTCTGCAACTACCTGTCAGCCTCGTCATCGATTGTGATTTAACTCAGCCCACCTTCACCAAAGAAATCAGTTCACCATCCACGCTCACGCCGTAGGTCGGAATTGGGCCGCTGATGACTGTGACGTTGGTGTCGTTAGCCGTGAGTTCAATCTCTAAGACACTAGCCGCAATCTTCATCCGGTACGTCAGCTTAGTGATTTCCTTTGGTAGGTGATTATTAAAATGCACGACCTCGTCTTGCACGTAGAAGCCAGAGAAGCCAGCAACCAGTGCTAGCCAACTCCCACCCAAGTTGGCCAAATGAAGGCCGTCCGCCGTATTCTTTTGCAGGTTGACCAAGTCCATTTGTGCCGTATCCATGAAGTACCCGTAGGCCTTTTCTGGATCACCCATCCGGGCTGCTAAGATACTGAAGATCGACCGGGACAGCGACGAATCGTGGGTCGTGACGCCTTCATAGTACCGGTATTCGCGCTTCAACTGTTCCGGCGACAAGTCCTCTGGGAAGAGGTAGTCCGCCAATAACGTATCGGCCTGCTTCGCAATCTGGTAGCGATAAATCGTCAATGGGTGGTAGTGCAGCAATAACGGGAAGTTCTCCGGCGTTGACCGGTCCACCGGCCAGCGGGGCTTGCTCAAAAAGCTGTCATCCTGCTCGTTGATCTGCAAATCATCACTGTACGGCAGATAAACGTGTTCCGCCAGGTTTTCAAAGACGTCTAAGTCACCCTGACCGATGCCGTATTTCTCTAACCCGTGGGGATCTTCTTTTAATATCTCCTTGGCTAAGTAGATCACTAATTCAAAATTGTGCTTAGCCAATCGATTCGTGTAGTAATTATTGTTGACCAGAGCCGTATACTCATCGGGTCCCGTGACTGTGTGAAACTCAAACCGGTTCTCAGTGCCCACCTGGTGCCAGCCACCAAAAGCTTCCCAGAAGTTGGCCGTTTCCAAGACCATTTCAAAGCCACACTGCTCAATGAAGTCGATGTCGCGGGTGATTTCATAGTACTTACCCACAGCGTAAGCCACGTCGGCGTCAATGTGATATTGTGCGGTCCCGGCTGGGAAATAGGCCGAGGCCTCCTCACCGTTGATGGTCCGCCAGGCAAAAAGTGCCCCCTGACCAACACCTAAAGCCCGCGCCCGTTGCCGCGCCTTGGGTAGCGTTTGGTAGCGGTACAGCAAGAGTTGCCGTGCCATCTGTTGATTGGTGTAAATGAAGTACGGTAACATGTACATTTCCGTATCCCAGAAGTAGTGGCCCTCGTAACCGGACCCACTAAGGCCCTTCGCGGCAATGTTCGTCCGCCCATCCCGACCAGCCGCTTGATTCAGCTGGAAAATGTTGTAATGGATAGCGAGGTTCAACTCCTCGTTGCCCCCCACGGTGACCTCACTGCGGTGCCAGACGTCCTGCCAAAATTGGCGGCTATCGTCCTGCAAGGCTGAGACCGTGTTCGCCAGAAATGGTGCGGCGGGATCAATTGTGTTCTGCTCGCCAATTTCACCGACGTAAACCTCGTACTCTAGCTTATGCGCCGCGCCATCACTCAGGTCGACCGGCTGCTGCAAGAGACTGGCCGTTTTATCGAGCATCCCCAAGTAAATGGTCACGGCTTGCTTAGTACGCCGGGTCTTCACGTGATAGCGTTGGAGTCCCCGCGAGACAAACTGCGTTTCACAGATGGGAAGCCCCGCCATCCGAGTCTTCCGGGGGTCAACTGACGGAATCGATTCCGCCTCAGCGGGTACGGCAATCGACTTGCTGACCAGCAGCCCGCCGGTATAGTTACCAGCGGTAAAGCTGTAGCTGGCCGCCCAAAAATTAGTTTGGCGTTGCCCAATCACGGACTTCATGCCCATGGTGATGGTCTCACCCTGTTGCGTTTGTAAAACAAATTGCTCAGTCAATTCCCCGGTCGTCAAGTCCAGGTCGACCACCGTCCGCTCACTACTGGTGAACCGGTGGCCGCTGTCGGTCGTCACGTGAATGTGCCGTAAATCCGACAGATTTAGAATAGTTTGATGTTGTTGGGCGTAGCCAATTCCCGCTTCACCGTAGGTAATTGGCGATGTCTCGTAGAAACCGTTGATCAGCGTCCCAGTGATGGGATTGCCGCTGATTGGGTCGTTGGCGCGAACCCCGAAGTGGCCATTGGCCAGTGAAAAGATGGTTTCCAAATACTCCGGTTGATGGTCGGCCACGTCGTGTAACGTCAAATGATAATCGCGTAAAGTCACAATAATCCCCCCGTTTCGCTGCTATTTTAAATCAATTTGGCCCCCATAGCCAGTGCGTCCTCCACTGCCGGCACATTTCCGGTAAAGTTTAAGAAAGCGTGGCTAATACCGCCGTATCTGAAGTAGTGGGCGTCCCCGTTAGCCTGACCGGCCTGCTGGACGAAGACCTCATCTTGTAGTCGGAACGGATCGTACTCGCCGACCAGCAACGTGACGTTCTTAAAAGTTGCTGGGTCAGCCAGGAGTGGTGAGAGTAGCGGCGCCGTCAAATCAACCGGCTGATCCGCCACGTAATAACCACTCATAATGGTGTCGAGCTGTTCAAATAACTGATAGCTGCGATGCAGCGCGTCTCGCTGCTCGGGAACCACGTCAATACTGTGGTCGTCCCACAGGGAGCCGTTCAAATCAGAGCCTTGAATGACGGTTGGGTAGAACAATAGGTGACTTTCAATCGTGCAAATACCCATTGATTTACACAGCTGGCTGACTGCTAAAGCAATCGAACCGCCGGCGGAGTCGCCCCCCACACAGATGTGCCGGTAGGATTTGACCATGGCCGCTACCACTGCCAAACCATCCAGAATACCGGCCGGATAAGGTTGTTCGGGTGCCAACGCGTAGTCTACGTTGTACACCACGCAGTTAGCCTGCTCCGCCACAAACTTCAGCGCCAACAGGACGTCTTCCGGTGTCCCACCGTAATAGGCGCCACCGTGGAAGTAAATCAAGGCCTTATCCGCGGTCAAATGGTCCATCCGGGCAATTCGCACGACGCGGACCCGCCGGTTCATGGACACGATTTGTTGCATTTCAACCTTCATTTCCACGCTAGTCAAATCACGTTGGCCGCTCGTCTCGGTCCCTTGCCGTAGACTGAATAAATCGGTCGGCAATTGTGGATTCTCATCAATCCCCGCCACGGTCTCCCAGACCAGTGGTTCAAAAGTGTGGATGGGGTCGCGTTCCTTGATCCAACTGGTGACGCCATCCACTTTGCTAGTCGGCTTGATGCTTCGCAGTCGTTTCAACTCTTCGTTGTACCCCAAGGACTGCTTGGTTGTCGTATCATTCAACATCTTGATTACCCCTCTCTTCATTGGTACTCGCTCTTTATGATTGTTTAAGTTGGCGCCTTACCGGTCGGTAAATATGGGCTGGAACGCTGTGAACGCGACTTCAAGCCAAAGTGCGGTCTTGAAGATCGGCTCTGCCTTACCACGGAAACCCCGCCGTGCTAAGGCAGTTCCACGGCTGAGCCCATATTTACCGACCTCACGGCTAACGGTCAGCACCGTTATCAGTCATGACCAAGCTAATCCGTTTTCATTGTTAGAGTGTTAACTGACCCGAACAATTATCCCAAATTCAACCTGAGATAACGCTCCTACCCAAGATTCCCGAGTAAATCATTCATCCACCCTGGTTCAACCAAAACTCATTCAGGTGCCAGAGGTGATCTAACCAGGCCATTTCGTTGGTAAACCATTCCGCTACGTCCGGCCGAATGAACTGCTCCCCCGTTGAAGCGGACTTTCTGGGAAACGCCGTGACCGCCCGGGCTAGACTCAGTCCGTGGGGGCCGTGAGGATATAGTTTGCTGGTGACTGGGACGCCATTTCGTTGAAGTGCCGCCGTATAGCGTTCCGTGTTGTCTGCCGGCACCGTTTCATCGTCTGCCGTTGTCCAAATGAACGTCGGTGGATTCTGTGGTGTCACCAGTTGGTCCGCCTCGTGAGCGGGCCACTTAGCTGTAATGGCAACTCTAGTCGCCTCATCAGTCGGCCAGCCTAACCGCAACCCAATCACCGGGTACGCCAAGGCCAGTGCCGCTATTTTTAGATTCGACGTTGCCACGTGGCAATCCCAACTGAGCAACGGCCAGAGGTCTGCATACAAAGCTGCTAGGTGCCCACCAGCCGAAAAGCCGGCCACCAGGATGTGATCCGGACTGATACCGTAGACGGCCGCGTGCCGATGAAATTCGGCGACGACCATTCCCAGTTGAATCAACGCTGTCGGTAACACCGGTGGATTTGTCACTAACCGATATTGGACGACCGCTACGGCGAACCCTTGTGCCAAGTATTGAAGCGCCACTATTTCATTTTCTCTATCCGAGTAAAATCGATAGCCACCACCCGGCAATAGAATCACCAACGGCCGCCGCGGCTGAACGTGAAAGTCAGCAATGGCGGCCGGTTGGGTGAACGTCACGGTGACCGGAAAGTCCGGTTCGCCGCAAACAAATTTATGCTTAATCATTCTGTAGTTTTGCTTGCGCAGCTTTGTCGGCGGAGTCCTTGGCTGCCTTCGCAGATGCCACTTCGTCTTCATCTAGCTTGTAGGCTTTGAGAATCACCGCAATCAGAACGGCGAAGATAACAGGTAACCAGATAAACGCGGTTCCAATAGCCGTCTGAGCATGGGCACTCTGGACCTTCGCAGCGGCATCAAAGCCACCCCAAGCCAGAATCCAACCGGCTAACGCGCCACCGAAGCCCATTCCTAGCTTTGCCCCAACCATTGGAACGGAGGACAAGATACCGGGTTCATCGATGTGCAGTTCTGACCGTGAGTATTCAACCGTGTCGGCAATCATAACGAAGGCAATGGAGAACGCTGCCCCCATAGCAATCAAGGAAATCACGTTACCAGCGAATAACAGTGGGACGCTGTTGAAAGCCATCATAGCTTCACCCACAGCGAACGTCAGCATTGCCAGTACCATCACACTCTTGTGTTTCATAAACTTGCTGAGGAATGGAATTGAAATGTTCCCGATGACCGCGCAGATAACCAATCCGTTGAACAGGCCGACTAAGTCTGTCCGCTTGTAAACGTAGGTCAAGTAGTAAACGGCTACCTGTAACCGCATTACCCAGAACGTTTGTAGCAGGATAAAACTGACACTTAAGATGACCCACGGCTTGTTCTTCGCGGCCCCCTTCAGCGATTCCTTAACCGACAGATGGCTCTTAATTTCTGGACCATCTGGTGTTTCTTCCGTTTCCTGTTCACGCAGGTTAGCGAAGGCACCTAAGAAGAGCACGATGATTAATGCCCCAATGATGACACCCCAGATCGACCAACCACGTTCGGCGTTCTTACCACCCAGGAAGGCCACCATTGGCAGTGAAATTGCGCCAATAACGGCGGTCCCAATGTTGGTCATGACCATCCGGGCACTTGCTAAGTTCGTCCGTTCGTCAGGGTCCTTCGTCAGGCTAGGTAGAATGGCCGTAATTGGCGTGTTAGCACCGGAGTAGACCAAGCTGAACAGCGTGTACACAACGGAGATCCAAACTAATTGGAACGTCTTGTTACCACCAAATGATGGATTAAAGAACAGGGCCATGGTCAAGATCCCTAATGGAATCCCGAACCATAGGAAGTATGGCCGTGACTTCCCATACTTGGAATGCGTGTGGTCGATTAAAAATCCATAGACCACACCATCAAAGGCATCAATGAATCGAACGACTAAGAACAACGTTCCCACGAAGGCTGGTGAAATTCCCATGACCGTCGTGTAGTAGAACAACAGGTACAGGCCAACGATTTGCCAAATCAAGTTTCCGGCCAAGTCAGTTGATCCGTAGAAGAAACGCTGTTTCCACAACTGAAGCTTACTCATGATAAAAACCTCCCCCAAAGTTTAAATAATTGCACACATTCTTGTAACCGCTTACAGGTACAGCATACCTAAAACTGGGTAACTTGATAATCCACATATCTAACTACCCACTTACCTTTTCTAACCTACCAACAACTGACAAGATTATTGCTTAACAACCGTCAAGTTAACCTTTGCCGTCGACTCTATCATAATCGATTTTATCTGCCAGACCAGTGTTTAGGCCCTTCATTAGTTACCCAACCTAACTTTTTGTTGGGCTGTGATAAATGGCTGTAATGAATGGCCGCCTGCGGCCGCCAGGGTGGGCACCCGCTGTGGGGGACGCTTCCGGCCTGAGAACCGGTCCTCCAGCTCGGCTTGAAGCTTCGGCAGCCCACCGAATCTCCATGCCCGCCCCACGCTGTAGACGGCCACAGAACGCCCGTCAACACCGTCGACACAGCCGGTACCCACCCTGGCAACCTTCGGCTACGTTAGTCGACTATTTCAGCATCAGTTATTTCTAATTATCAATGTTGGTGACTCTCAACCGTTTACTATTAATCATTACCTGAGTATTAAAAGTAACTGTCATTTCTAACCAGTCGGTCGAGGAAGCGTCCTGATACTTTTACTAACGAAATTCGCCAGAGATTTGTCACCCTAATACTGGTGAAAGTTCAAAATTCGTTGAGAATGCTGCTAAATTTGACTTATTCACTTAAACGGGCTTAAAAAAGCTACTGCAACAGCCTCGATGGCAGTTACAGTAGCATTTTAAAACTTCTCAAATTTTGGAATCTTGAACCCATTTATTTTCTGATTACCGGCAATAAATAACGTCTGCCAGCACTTGCGAGTGAATCCCCTAGTCACCGTATTCTAACTCGCCAAAGAAGTAGGGCTTACCATTGACGGTGTAGTTGGTCCAAGTACCGTACAGATCAAAAACATCGTCCATTGGCAGCATCCCCAAGTTGCCAGTCGTCTTCTTATTTGTAATCGTCAGGCGGTAATGGTGCTTGCCGACCTTTTTGTTAGGCAGTCCCTTCAATGCCTTAGCGTAGTCAACCGTAGTCGTGTTGCCCTTCACGGTGACCTTCGACGCTTTCACAGAACGCGTCGGCTTGTAGTTTTGACTCGTGACCGCCCAGCGTTGGCTCATGAGTCCGGAATCTTTAGCCATCTGGGCCTTACTATAGTACTGCAAGTAGTTATCCAGCGTCAGGAAAAAGCCGGGCGTGGGTGCAGCATTGGTGTTGTCACTATTGGCAGTGTATCCTTTTCCAACCTTAAAGATTTGCGTGCGAATAGGTGCCTTCAAGCTGACCCGTTTGAAATTTGCCTTGGTAAACGGAATCGTGGCCCGTTCCTTATACTTCAGCTGATTAGCCCGCGCATAGTTCACCACACCATAGGTGAACAGGGCCGTCGTCTTCACGTCACCGCTGGCCGCCCCCGTTGACATGGTACCCTCAGCGTTCAGCAATGTATTTTTCTTCACCTTGACCTGGTGATACTTGCCATTTTTCTTCTGATAAATACCCACGTACATGGCCTTTCTAGTCCGCACGTAACCCGTATTCCCGGTTAAGTATTGGCTAGTCGCCGCGTGGGCCGTGACCCCGCTAGCGCCGATTGCGGCTAACCCCAGCAAAGCGGCGAGCCACCATTTTCCCCATTTTTGCATGTAATCTCCTCCTATTCATAGCCAGTATACAGTATTGACCTTAAAAGTATCTGCCTGCCGCCCTGTATTTCAGCTAAGAATTATTGGTTATAAAAACGGACTAGAATTATTATTCCAGCCCTCTCGAAACTAGCTATTATTAAAACCACCTATTAATGATTACAAAACTATCGGCAACCTCCAGACTATCTTACTAAAGGTTGAAAGCACTGCAATACCCACTATTCCTGATACAGCAAGGATTGGGTACTGGGGTTTAGTCAGACATAGTGGGAAATTACCGCCTTTACCGTTCGCCAAATTTGGCTACCCGGTGGAGCACCAATAATATTGAGTAAGTACTGACATTCAGACACTAAAGCTAGTTTAGTTTCCAGGAACTCGTTTAACCGAAGGTGGCTGCGTGGGACTAATTTCAAGTCTATAACGCCTGACGATTCTTGGCTTGATAACGATTTTTGAACTTTCAACCTTTAGCTAATAATCAACCTAGTGGGCTAAGTATTTCTCCAACCAGTCAACGTAGTGCTCCTCACGTTCAATGGCATGGTCTAAAATCAGATAATGCCCGTACGCCTGGTCAATTGCCCCTTGATCTGGAAACACCGTGGTCTGTCGCTGACGCAGATGGGCTAGTTGGGCGCGATGCAGTGCCGCCTGTTCCTGCAACATTGGCTGTAGCCGCGGATCATCAACTGTCTTGATAAAGTACAACTTCAGAATGAATTCATCCTTAATGGCTGTCAACTCGGGCGACGGTTCCGTGACCCAGGCGACCAACTTCTCGTGGCCCGCTGGCGTCAGTGAGTATTGCTTTTTCGCCAGCTTTTCGCCAGTCACCGTATCCTCATGGGTAATCTCTCCTGCCGCTTCGAGTCGCTTTAGCATGGGGTAGATTTGGCTATGCTTGGCCTGCCAAAACTCACCGATTTCATTTTCAAACGCCTTGGTCAGGTCATAGCCCGTCTGGGGGCGTTGGTTCAATAGACCCAAAATAATGTACTGTAGTCGATTACGCTGGCCGATGGCTGCCATCCCCCTTACTTTCGTGAAATTACTTGTGTCTTCATTGAACCAGTTCCCCGCGTAAACATCAAGCGTCAATCGCTTAAATCATCAGTAACTGAACCCACACGGCTGACAAAATTGTTGACACTGCTAGCCAAACGATTTATAGTAATCAAGTAAATTAAAACATGTAATTAATTACATGTTTTAATCCGGCAGAATAGAGCCTAATCCAATCTGAAATTAAAAGGAGCACCCGACTTATGGCAAAAGAATTTAAAACCCTGGATGACTTTTTAGGGACGCACTTCATTTACACCTACGATAATGGCTGGGAATACGAATGGTACGCGAAGAACGACCACACCGTTGATTACCGCATTCACGGTGGCATGGTCGCCGGCCGCTGGGTCACTGACCAGGAGGCCAACATTGTGATGCTGGTTCCTGGCATCTACAAGATCGCCTGGACCGAACCAACCGGAACAGACGTCGCTTTGGACTTCGTGCCCAACGAAGGCAAGTTAAATGGGACCATCTTCTTCCCTAAGTGGGTTCAAGACCACCCTGAAATCACGGTCACCTACCAAAACGAACACATCGACGTGATGGAAGCCGCTCGGGAAAAGTACGATACTTACCCTAAACTGGTCGTTCCTGAATTTGCTAAGATCACTTACATGGGTGATGCTGGCCAAAATAACGAAGACGTCATCAGTGAAGCCCCTTATCCAAGTCTGCCCGACGACATTCGTGCCGGGAAATACTTTGACGAGAACTATCACCGGTTAAACAAGTAATGACAAAGGACGATTCACGTTCGCTAAACAGCGACACGTGGATCGTCCTTTTTGAAGCGTTACTACCATTGTCGGGCCAACTTTGCTTACCATTTAGCGGTATACTAAAGATACCTTCACGTAGAAAGTAGGTTTGATACGATTGGCAAATTACATTAAAGAAATTCGCGAATTAGTCGGCCATAAGCCGTTGATTCTTAACGCTGCAGCTGGGGTCGTCACCAACGACCAGCATGAGGTTCTGCTTAACCTACGGACCGACACGCACAACTGGAGTCTTCCAGGTGGCTACCTCGAATACGGTGAGACGTTCGACCAAGCTATGGTCCGGGAGTACAAGGAAGACGCCGGTCTCGACGTCGAACTCGTCAAATCGCTGGGGATCTTCGATCAAGGATTCACCAAATACCCCAACGGTGACGTCACCCAGGTCATTTCTCAACTGTACCTAGTCAAACCAGTTGGCGGCCACACGCTAGAAACAGCCACCGATGAAACCCTCGACCTGAAATACTTCCCGCTAAATGACCTACCACCCCTGTTGAATCAACAGACCACTGATATGTTGGCAGCGGTTCAGGCTTACTTTGGGGACTAATCACTCTAAGGTCAAACAACAATCCTAAATCAAAAAGAGCGCCTGTGGATGATAAATCCCAGGCGCTCTTCCTATCTCTAACCTTACTCAGTTGTCGTTTATACCTAATTGCATCAACTATATCATCAGCGCTTGGGGGAAGTCCGGTCGAGCCGGACAGCACCGACGTCTACGTCCAAATACCGTATAAATCAGCCGCGGCCGACGGATACGCAAAGAACGTGTCATGCAGTTGCTCAGGCGTAATTTTTTGTTGGATCAGTAAGGCTAAATAATTGATCAACACATCTGCCTGCTGACTGATTACCTCTGCGCCAACGACCTGCCCACTTTGTCGGTGAACCACTAATTTTAGCTGGGCCGACTCGTCGTAATCACGCTGGTAGGTCAGCCATTGGCTCAAATCCTGGCGAACCACCGCGTAGGTTGCGGGCGATTGCTGAGCGATAGTCGTTGAACACCCCACCTGGGCCAACCTGGGCGCGCTGAAAACCGCACTCGCCATCATCGGATAGGTAATTGGGAACGCCTGCGCAGCCGTGAATAGGTCGCCCAAATATTTTCCCTGATAAATGGCGTAATTGGCCAGATTAGGCGTCGCCGTCGCCGCGCAATCCCCGACAGCATAGACGCGAGGATTATTCGTCTGCAGGTACGTATTCACCTGAATGCCATGCGTGGTAGTAATCACGTTAGCAGCTGGTAGGTTTAAATCTTCAACGTTAGGAACGCGGCCCAATGCGCTGTAAACGGCATCCGTTTGCCAACGCAGGCCTTGTTTCGTCAGGACTTGAATACCTGTCGACTCACGAGTCAACTCCGCCAAACCATCGTCAAAAACAACTCGGACGTTCTGCCGGGCCAAGTTGGCCAGCAGTTCAGCAACAAAATCCGAATCATACCCACGTAAAGCCACGTGGTTTCGTTGAAGCAATGTTACCTGAGCACCCGCCTCACTGGCGATGCCAGCAATCGCAAAAGCAATCACGCCAGCTCCTAGAATGGTGAGTCGCTGTGGTAATTGGTGACAGCGAAAGAAACTACCTGAATGCTGAATCCATTGGCTGCCGGGAATGGTAAGTTCCCGTGGTCGTGCGCCTGTCGCCAGAACAATGTGCGTCCCTGTCAGCAACTGACCGTTGACCTGAATTTGGCGATCATTTACGAACTGCGCGTGGCCTTCAAACGTCCGGATACCCGCCGTCTGAAAGCGTGTTTTGAAACGTTCCTGCGTTTGACTCACCACCGCATCCCGGTGGGCCGCCAACCGCTGCCAATTAACTGGAGGGACCGCTTCCCCATTTTGCTGACGAAATTGCTGATGGGCTTCAGTTCCAGCTAGCAGAACCTTCTTGGGCGTACTGCCACGTGTCACGGTTGCCCCACCCCAATCACGTTGCTCAATGATGGCCACGGATTGTCCGTGTGAAGCGGCCTTTACTGCGATGCCGGCGCCACCAACGCCACCGCCAATCACAATCACATCAAACCTATTCATCTGCATTCACTTCTATTCACTAAAAACGTCGCTGGCACTGCTCTTCTCAGGTGAACTTGGTGCCACTGATTGCGTCGGTGTTGTAGCGTCGCGATACCAGACGACCGCTGCTTCTTCCGTTGGAAAGTTTTCAACCGTTGAAACGGGCAGATTCAAGTGGTCGGCAACCATTTGTGATGGTGAAATGGCCAGCCACTTGTTGAGTGAAACGTCTGAATAAACGGGGTTCTTGAACAATTCAATGAAAATCAGCGGTTCATCGCCAATGTTTTGAATGTAATGACCCGCTTCTTTGGGAATAACGCCAACATCCCCGGCCGTAAAGTTAAACGTACGGGCTAACGTATTGGAATTAAAGACGCCGACCTTGGCTTGGCCCTGAATGTAGTAATCCCATTCCTCTGACTTCGGATGCCAGTGTAATTCACGCATGCCACCTGGTTCAACCTCCACAATTGCTGCAGAAATCGTCTTGGCCGCTGGAAAGACGGATTCATCAATGATCCACACCTTGCCCGCCTCAAACTTCTTCGCTGGCACATCTTTCATGTGCAACGTTAATGGCGTATGCATAGGGGTTCCAGGCTTCTTCACACTATCGATAGGTCCAGGGACGTTACCATTAAAAATGTATTTTTCATGATCTGGTAACGGCTTTAGCGTCGCTTCATCAACCTTAAAGTTGGCCGCAATAATGTCTTTAGGCGTGTGCGCTAACCAGTCAGTCAATAAGAATGTATTATTTTCGGAAAAGTCTGGTTCACTAAAGACGAGCAAAAATTCACACCCTTGATCTAACGCTTGAATGGAGTGTGGAATTCCTGCCTCAAAATCCCAGAGGTCACCGGCTTCAATATCGTCAATGAAGCTTTCGCCCTTTTCATTAAGGGCTGTCACACGGGCATTTCCTTTCAACATCATGGCCCATTCAGCCTGTTGATGCCAATGCATTTCACGGTACGCGCCGGGCTTCAAACACATATCCACGCCAGCCAAGTCGTGGGAAGCGGGCAACTCACGATTAGTAACTTCACGGGTCCAGCCACCTTCCTCCAATCGCATGTGTACGTCGGAAAAGCTAAACCGTAAGTTTGCCACAGTACCGTGATCGGTTGCGGGTGGAACTAACAGATCGGGATTTTGCTGATCCCGTTGGTAGTTCCGGGGGCCATCATCAATCCAACCTGTGTGGTCTGCATTTCGAATTGGTTCTTTCTTTTCAGTCATCTGAAAATCCCCTTTACCTATAAGATGCCTCGAGTATAGCCTATTTGCTGCCGTTAATCAATTAATGTAGAAACTTTATATAGTAGATTTTATATTTTTAATTTATTTGCGTTGATATGCCGATGCTTTAAGGCAAGACATCGCTCTAATTGCAAATAGCGTGAGTTACATTTCTGCCTAAAAAAGTCACTGACCAAGTGGGTCAGCGACTTCTTTTATGTTTAGAACAAGACTTAATTATCCAGTAAAAAGCCACTTGAATTTTTCATCATTGTCTGACTAGTTTAACGTCTACTTCTCTAAATCCAAAACCGCATTAAACACTTCCTGTGGCAAATCAATATCGCTGTGGGCAGCCTGCCGTTTGTTCACGCTTTGACGCCGCAACAGAGCTTGCTTCTTAGCAGTGCTGCGCTTCTCTCCGTTAACCGCGGCGTTCTTCCGCAACGGTGGTACGTCTACGCGAGACAGCGCCTTCCCTTCCACAACTCCCTGAACGGGCATGGGGTAGAGTTTACGCGGAATCACGAACTTCAACTTGTGGACCAATTCCTGGGTCACTTTGGGCGCATCCTCCCGGTGAACCACAAAGGATAAGGCGTCTACTTTGGCGTAGTTGACGTGGACTTCAATCTTGACCACGTCAGCGATGTCGTAGCCCGCCAGTGCCGTCGTCAACGTGGCGTACCCGTGGGACACGGACTTCAGCGCGTTGAAAAAATCATAAGCGATTTCCGCGAACGGCAGCTGATAGACCAAGACCACCAGGTCACCCTGGTTGCGCATATCCTGGAGCTCACCGCGATGTTGGGTCGCTAATTTCATGACGTCGCTCAGACTGTCACTAGTAGTTGTAATGGTCGCGGTGGCCAACGGTTCCTCCACGAAATCAATCTGCGAATAATCTGGGAATTTAATAGGATTATTCACCACCACGGGGTCCGCCGTATTCTTCAAGTGCACCTGGTACGTAACGTTAGGTGCCGTCGTCAGGACGTCCAACCCGTACTCATCGTGCAGGCGCTCGCGAATGATCTGCAAGTGGAAAATACCTAAGAACCCACAGCGGAACCCGGCTCCCAAGGCGTCCGAACTTTCTGGCCGGTAGTGAAAAGATGTATCATTCAAGGCCAACTTTTCCACAGCTAGTTGTAAGTCGTGGTAGTGGTCGCCTTGCGGATAGAATCCCGCGAAGACCATGGATTGTGATGGCTCATACCCCGGTAAGGCGGTCGCAGTGGGATTGGCGCTAGTTGTCAACGTGTCCCCCACGCGCAAAGCTTGCGGATCCTTCAGCCCAGTCACCACGTACCCGACATCGCCAGCCTGTAGCCTTTTAGTAGCCACCCGTTGCGGCGCAAAAATCCCAATTTCATTAGCGGTGACTGCCTGCTCATTTGCCATCAATGTCAGTTTATCGTTGGCATTCAACACACCATCGACCAGCCGAACGTAGGCAATAATCCCCTTAAAGGCGTCGTACTGGGAGTCAAAGACCAACGCCTTTAGCGGCTGCTGCTCATCGCCCACTGGTGCTGGAATTCGCGTATGAATGGCCTCCATGACATCGTGCACGTTGAGGCCTGTCTTAGCGGATATTTTCAACATTTCTCCGTCGGCAAAGTCTGGTGACAACGCCCGAATCTGCTCGGCAGTCCGGTCAACGTCGGCCGCGGCTGCATCGATCTTATTGATCACCGGAATCACAGTTAGGTGGTTTTCCTCAGCTAGACGCAAGTTGGCCACCGTTTGGGCCTGGACGCCCTGAGTGGCGTCGACCAGCAACAGTGCACCGTCACTGGCAGCCAGGCTCTTGGAGACTTCATAGGTAAAATCGACGTGCCCTGGGGTATCGATAAAGTTGTACGTATACTCCTGACCGTCATCGGCCTGGTAGTAGTTCCGCACGGTCCGTGACTTCACGGTCACCCCGTGAGCCTGTTCAACCTGCAGGTCATCCAGTAACTGGGCCTTACTTTCACGGTCACTGACGGTCTGAGTCTGTTCCATGATGCGGTCGGCCAGGGTCGATTTACCATGGTCGATGTGGGCAATGATAGCAAAATTACGAACGTTAGATTGTTCCATGAATTTCCTCCTGAAAGATGCCGTCAAGGTAATAGCCAAAGACCCGGCAGGCCTCGGCTTCGAGATTGATTTGAAAAGCGGGAAAATCCGCCGACAGAGTCTGGTGATCAAATTGATTGAGACCGGCCAGATTCATGAGACCACTGACGATGGCACTCTGAATCACAAAGAGATGAGCGGCAGTTTCTACCGACAAACCGGGAACCTGCTGTGCCAGGACGGCCCCTAGTTGGGTATTTACGGTATAAAGTGCTTGGCGGTCCTGCTCCGTACGTTGTCGGTCGGCGTGGCCCTCTAATACTGGGCCCCGCAAGGCGTTCAGCCGAACTAGCGTACTGTGGTCGGTAATCAACGTCCGGGTCTCGGTAAGTAGCCACGCCTTAAGCTCCGCTGGCGTGTGCACTGGCTGAGCCACCAATCTTTGCGTAAGATCCGCCAGATACGTCCGATACCCGGTCAGTAGTCCCGTCATAAAGATGCTTTCCTTAGTCTGATAGTAATTAAAGAGCGTTCCCTTGGCGACCCCTGCCGTTTCAGCCAGCTGGGTCATCGAGATATCGTTGAAACTATACTGAGAAAACAATTGCCAGGCTGCGGCCGCAATCCGTTGCGCCTTAGCGGACTTTTGGTCCCGGCTTAAAACGTTGACCACGAAAGATTCCTTCTTTCTAAAATGACCATCAGTCAATTTTCAATCTTGTTATCGTAAACCTCTCGTCCACAACTTGTCAATTAATTTGTGAAAATAGTTATTCCACTTACCTTCCATTAGCGTATAATAACAATATGGTAAAAACTTAATATTTAGGTCGTGTGCGATACGCAACTTTTTCAGTTTTCGTGCATTTAATACCATACATAATTATCACGTCATTTATTCGAACCGGCTTCAGCTAACGCGAAGGGTTGTCATGAACGCGGGGCTAGAGCCTTTTTTCGTACCTACCCACTTTTTAAGGAGAGAAATTATGAAGAAATGTCCTAATTGTCATCAAGAAGTCGCAGCTGACAGCATTTTCTGTGAGCATTGCGGCTACGACCTGCGCCAGACAACCACCGAAGCTGCCGCACAACCAAAGACCAAGGCGAAGCGGTTGGGACGTCGGCGGAAGAATTCTACCGCAAAACCCGGTAAGCAACCGAAGTCCAAGTGGTTCAAGCGCAGTGTCTGGGCTGTCATTGGAATTGCGGTCATTATCGTTATCGTTTTAGGGGCCTCGTTCTACAACAAACAGGCTGGTAAGGACAAGCAGATTGCGAACATCACCGATATGATCAGTGATAACCAAAGCAACGACCTCGCCAAACTATTGGTTAGTGATAATCCTAACCTGAAAATCACGGGTGACACCGTGCAACCTCTGTTGACCTACGCGCGCACCCATCAGGATTACGTTACCAACATGCGGACGGACCTGCAAAAGAACGGGCAATCCGCTGATCACACGTTTACCTTGATCAAGTCGGGCCATACGATGTTGTTCTTCCCCGTCTACAAATTGAAGGTCACAACCATGCATCCCACCATTTCCACCAACGTCGCCAACGCCACGATTACAGCAAACGGCGATGCCCTGGCCACGTCCAAGAATGACCACTACAGCTACAAGGCGGGTCCACTGTTCCCTGGCCACTATACGTTTAAGCTTTCTGGTAGCCAATCCAACAAGAGCGTCAAGGTCAACCTGATTTCCAGCAGTGATATGACTAAGGACGTTAACCTGAGTGTGAAGGCTGCCAAGACTGCCAAGGACACCACTAACGATACCAATGACGATTCAACTGGTGCCACGACCACAGCCAATGATGACAACACCTCTGGTACCAACACCCACGATTCAGATGGTGATGACCAAGGAAACGGTCGCACATACTCGGACTACGACGACCTATCCTCTGATGGTCAAGACGCCGTTGATCAAATTTACGACGCCACCGACTACATGGACGACATCGATGACTACGATTACACCACCACGCAAGCCCATGACAACGTCATTCAGGTTAAAGTTTACGACGATGATGACGGTGACCACATGGACACGTTCCGCTACGATAAAGCAAACGACATCCTGGCCATTTACAACTCTGATACTGGCCTCTTCGACAAAGTTACTGACCGTTAAATCTCACTCCCGAAAGGAAGATTCTCCCAATGAAACAGACTTACTACCGTATTTGCTCCAACTGTGGCAACCAAAATAGTGCCGACGCCAACTTCTGCCTCAAGTGTGGGACCACGCTGACCACGGCTGACGACTACGCCATGATTCCCCACGCCGCTGACCAATCGTTCCCACTCTTTGACCTGGAACTGACGCCCGACGAAGTTGCTCAGACCAAGACCTTTATCATTACTAAAGACACCGAAATTCCGACGGGTTACCGGACTGTTGGCATGATTTTCGCCGAAAGTGACGTTGCTCCCCGGGCTGGCGCTAAAGCCGCTTGGGAGGACATGATGAAGCACCTCTACGCCCTACTCTTAGCCAAGGGCTACGCTGGTGCTGCCCGCATCACCATTCAGGCCGAACCTATGTCTCCCGGCCAACTTTGCCTGTATGGTGAAGCTTTAGTTCACGATTCCCAACACTAACTCTGGAGGTTTAACCCATGCATTTAACACCATTCATGGCTCCCGCAGATAATCAACCCGGCGGCCAATCACATTTCTGTCCCAACTGTGGCCAGCCCGTTGCGCCAACGGACACCTTCTGCCAAAACTGTGGGTACAACCTCAATACTGGTCAGGCTTCAGTCGACCAGCCGACGACACCCGTTCAACCAACGCAGACTACTGCACCAGCTAAGCCTGCCCGAGTACGCAAGCCTCACAAACCCTGGGACAAGAAAAAGAAACTCAAATGGGGCGGCATTGCCGTTGCCATCGTAGCAGTCGCCGGCTTCTTCATCTGGGGCGGCACCCACTACTCCCGCTCGGCCACGTTAGACCGGACCATCAGTCACATTAAGAGTGGTAAGAATATGACCCCTTACTTCACCACCGCCAGTTCTGATTTGAAGCTGTCTAATCAGGCGTTGCTACCCGTGAACCGTTATTACAGCGACCACGGCCAAGCGCTGAGTGATTTAAAGTCGGCCTTGGACAGTAACGGCCGCAGCGATGATGGCACCATGACCTTTGAAAAGAGTGGCCATCATTTTCTGATTTTCCCCCGCTACAAAATCAACGTGAGTCCGGTCTACCCAACCGTCAAAACCAACCATTCTGGCAACGTCATCAAGCTGGATGGCAAGAAAATTGCCACGGCTAGTGTTGACGGCTATACCAAGAAATTAGACGCTATGGTTCCCGGTGAATACCACCTGGAAGCCTCTGGTACGGTAGGTGGTCACAAACTGGCCAACAGTAGCGACTACCACATCACCACCAGCAAGACTTACAATCTGGAGCTGAAGACGATTTCCCTGTCATTTAACACCGTTCCCGGCTCTGCCATCTACTTAAACGGCAAGAAGCTCGGGACCGCGGATAATAACGGTTCCTACAGTCTGAAGGATGAACCTTGGACCTCTGACATGGCCGTTTACGCGCAATACTCCTCGACTGCCGGTAAGGCAACGACCAACACGGTCAAGCTGAGCGACAGTGATGATCAAGGCAGTGTCGACTTGAAGTACCCTGACGTTATTTCTAACAGTGACGCTGATGACTTCTTTAGCAATTTATTCGTAGCCGTTGACGGGATTACCGACGAAGGTGATTTAAGCGATGCTACTGACGGGGACGATGACGATTTGGCTGACTTCTTCACTAACGGCAGTAGCAACTCCGATTACTCCGAGTTAGTCTCCATGGCCAAGGGGTACGCCAACGATGCCGACGTCGACTCTACCGATATGACCACCACCATTAAGGACGTTAAACCTGGTCCAAATGGCACGAGCCTAGTCACATATAACGTGAAGTACGGTTTCTGGTTAGAGGACGCCGACTACACCCACGTTCAGGTCTTGCAATACACTGCGACCGTTAAGGATTCTAATGGCTCTGATCTGGGCTACGTCATTTCCTCCATCGGACCCGCAACCAAGATCAGCGACTACCACGATAACGATGACTAGCATTCATTCAGGAGGCCACGTATGAACGAACCACAAAAATTCTGTCCCAACTGTGGCCACGCGCTACACGCGGACACACAGTTTTGCCCGCAATGTGGGTATGCCTTAAGCGGCAATGCACCCGCAACCGACATCCCCGTAGAGCCAGAAGCAACTCCAACGACCACGCGGATGGCAACTACAACGTCGCCCGCCACTACGAACTTTATTTCCTGGTGGTGGACTTCTTTGAAACGGCCGGGACAACCAGTCGCTGGAAGCACCAATCTATTTGGCATTTTGAATCTAGTCCTGATGGTCATTGTCAATACGGCTATGATTGCCTCCATGGATAATCGCTACCTTCACTGGTTTAGTGATTATCCAGCGTATCTCAAGCGAATTCCAGGTCTCACGCTACGCTTCACAGCGATTACCGCCCTCTCAGAAGGGTTGATTGTTTTAGTTGTCGTAGCGATTGGTTTTGGTGCGCGTCGGCTATTAGACCGTGACCAAACATCCAATAGCTTCCTCGAATACGTGAACCAGTTTGGCCATACGGTAACTCCCGCAGTGGTCGTCAGTATTCTGATGTTAGTGATCAGCTTCTTTCAAGATGGCACCTATGGCACTTTTATTGATGCAAGCCGGTCCTTCTTGGTTCCTGTTTTTCTACTTCTGAACGCCAGCTTTATCTACAGCCTGGTTCACAATATCAAGACACCCCGCTTTGATAAGCTCTACGCCGCTTTGCTGGGACAGATTGTTGTGGGCCTGGGGATCACGATTCTAGTGAACCTGTTAAACGCGCTGCGTCTGTTCCCATTCACGCTTTAGGAAAGGAGTCCACCAATGTCCAACGAAACTAATTTTTGTCCAAATTGTGGGACTGCCCTTCCCGCTGGCTCCAGCTTCTGCCCCAATTGTGGGTACCAGTTGGCCCAACCAGTAGCTAGTGAACCGGCCCCAGTCGCACCAGAACCAACCCCAGCAGCTGACACAACCACCACACCGCAACGCCAAGCGCTAGCCACAGGTACTTTGGCCAGTCGCAACTACTTCTCTTGGTGGTGGGAATCTTTCAAACATCCCCTGTCACCAGTTGAAAATGCCAATCACTGGTTTGGTGTTCTGACAGTCTTCCTCGAAGTCCTCTTAAACACGATTATTCTGTCCATGTTCATGCAACACGCTGTCACGGTGGCCTTACGCGTGATTGGTTCTGACGGCAACGCCATCAATGGTGGTTCGCTGATGACCGCTGTGCGGATGGACTTCTTCATCTGTGTTTTCGCGCTGTATGCGCTGGTGGTCGGTGCGGCCTATGGTTTACGTCGTCTGATCAACGCCCATCAGCCTCTGAATTTCTTCGAGTTCACCAACCACTTCTTTGGTGCGACGAGTTCGATTCTCGCAATTAACCTAGTGGCTTTCCTGGTTGCCGCCATCCTAGTGATCAACGCTGCCACGATTACTGACCTGGGGTCGTTAGCCTTGCACTACGCCATTCTGGCAACGAGTATCTTCGTGCCCAGCATTGCTGTTCTGGTTCTCGGCTACTACCTCACAATTATTCGCGACGTGACGCAACCTCGGCTAGACCCACTTTATACTTGGATTCTAGCATCCTGCTTACTGCTTGTCATTATTATCATTGTGGGTCTGCTGGTGGGGCTCTTTACTGAAGCGCCTCTGAGCAGTCTCGGTGATGCCATCGATACCTATTCAGGTTACTAAACTAAATTGGTTGTACTCCGGAGGCCAGGGATTCCGCCAGCTTTAATGGCTGTTTAGCATCACCACCGCAAAAGGTTTACGTACATCATTCATGATGACTAACTGATAGCACATTAGTTAACCGTCAAATACTGTGTAAGCCGAGCGGCCGCCAGATATGTGCTGGCGGCTGGTAAAGCGGAAGGTCACCTCGCGGGGTGGCTTTTTTATTAGTTAGTCAATCACGTACTACACCAACACCAAACATATTAGAGAGAAGGCACTACTCATGAGTTTGATTTACATTCGCCAAGCACAACCGGCCGATATTCCCGCCATCATGCCAATCATTGCGCACGCCAAGGCCCAACTAAAGGCCAGCGGCAGTCCCCAGTGGCAAGACGGTTATCCCAACGAGTCAGCCATTGCAACCGACATTGATCAGCAGAATAGTTGGGTTCTGTTAGTCGACGGTCAAATTGCCGGAACCGCCGCGTTAATTATCGGTGACGACCCCAACTATCATCAAATTGACGGCGCTTGGGCCAACACCACGGACCCCTACGCCACGATTCACCGCATCGCCCTCGGCGCTGGCTTCACGGGCAAACATCTCAGCCACTACTTCTTCTCGAATCTACTAAGTGTGGCTTACCAGACCGGCGTCCGTAATTTTCGCGTCGACACCCACGCCATGAATCAACAAATGCAGGCGCTAGCGACTAACCTGGGGTACCAGTACCGGGGCTTGGTCAACGCTAACGGTGTCCGCCGGGCGTATGAACTGAATTTAACGACTACCAGCTAACCGATATTTTAGCGATAAAAACGGCCCCGTTACATCACCAACCATTGGTGACGTGGCGGGGCCGTTTACGGTCTCAATCATGATAAATATTCGTTTAAAGTAGCCTCACCCTGGCCATCGACCCGAAACTTGGTTAAAGGGCGACCGCTGTTTTGATACACGATACGTGAACCCAGGAAACCAATTTCCGTAAGAAAATCCACGTATTTTTTTGTCGACACCCGGGATAACCCCGTCTGATCCGCAACGTCTTGATTGGAAAACTCGGAATCAAATTGGCGTAGCGTCTGGACAATCCGTTGGAGGGAGAGCTTGGCTAACCCCTTGGGCAAGTCACGGCTCGTTTCCGGTTGTAGCGTTGCCGTCGTTCCTTGAAACAAGCTATCCAAGTCTGTCTGCGAGACGGTGTGCTTGTCATCGACCACCTGTAGCCGAGTGAACTTCGCAATCGCCTGTTCAAATCGGTCAAACGAAAACGGCTTGATCAAGAAATCCAGAACGCCATAGTTGACGGCTTCCTTTAGGGTCTGCTGGTCGTTGGCGGCCGTCATCATGATAACCTGCGGATGTAGCTGGCGTTTCAACAGTTCCGCTAAGAACTCGGTCCCACTCACCTGTGGTAAATACATGTCCAGTAAAATCAGGGCGTATTCGTCCAAATCTGCCAGGTCTAAAGCCACCACCGCGCTCTCACACTCGGTGACCGTAGCGCTGGCTAACTGGCTAATGCGGTCCAAAAACTTGTGATTGATCAGCCGGACCATGGGATCATCTTCAATTATTAATATCTTCATTTCAACGCTTCCTTGGTTTCAACTAAAACGGTCATAACGGTTCCATATGGCTGATTATCGGTAATGGTCAATTGCCCATGCAACGCTGTCACAGCGGCATGAATGATGCCCATCCCGTACCCACGATGAGGCCCCTTGGTGGAGAAGCCCTGCGTAAACATCTGCTGACGCACATCGGGTGCGATACCACTTCCGGTATCACTCACCACGATTTGTAGTTGGGACCCGGTCAGGACTAATTTCAGACTAATCAGGCTCTGGTCATCGGGTTGACGAATGGCCCCAATCGCGTTATCCAGCAGATTAGAGACGATACGGAGTAATAGCACCTCGACCTTCCCGTCAAAGGTTGCCTGGGGCACAGAGGCGTCCTCAGCTACCTTAAACGTGATCCCCTGCTCCTTAGCTTCCTTGCTCTTTCCCAGGATCAGGCCAATCATGGCCGGCCACTTAATCTTATCCGTGACGTAACCAATATCATGATGATAATTATCGGTAATCTGGCCCACAAATTCTAGGGCGCGAGGGTATTCTTCTAGCTCCAGTAATCCGTTGATCACCTGGAGTTGGTTCATAAATTCATGCGTCTGCCCCCGTAATGAGGAAACATAATGTTCGGTTCCAGCAAGTTTATCGATCAGACCGGAAATTTCGGACATATCGCGAATCAGACAAACCTGACCGATTTGTTTGCCTCGGACCAGCAAGTCATTGGTGGATAACAACAGTTGCTTGTCACGAAAAGAGGCTTCGATGCCTCCGGTGGCGGCCTGAGTCACTGCGGCGCCAGTAAAAAGGATTTCCCGCAAGTCCATTGGCAAGGCTTGGTTCACGACCAACTCTTGGCCGAACAAGGATTGGGCCGTGTGATTAGCGGAGATGACCACACCGTCGCGGTTGATAGCAATGACGCCTTCAGGCAACGAATTGTCGATCAACGCCTGTTGGGCGGTTTGCTCGGAAATTTCACTGGGTTCCATGCCGAGTAATAAGTAGCGCAAATACATGCCGAGCAAAACGGAAAGTACCAGACCGACCAATAAACCGAGCAGACCCCCAATGAGGATCGGCCGCGTTTTATGTTGGAGTTGTTGATTCAGGTTCTGCTGCGTAACCCCCACGCAGACGACCCCGATAATTTTGCCGTGAGCTCTGACCGGGTAAAAGACGCGGTATTCGGGACCCAGTACACCAGGCTTAGTAGAATAGCGCGTCTGCCCTTGCAGGGCCGGCGCGGGATCTCTGAGCGAACTAAAATGGTGACCCACGTCCTGACTATGTGGATGAGACAGCCGAATCAGGTCATGGTTCATGACCACGATAAAGTCCACGTCGTCCCGTTTGACCAATGGCTTGATGTAGGCCTGTAGGTGGGCAGACGACCCCGCGTTGGATGATTCAATGACGCGTTGAACTTCCGGCATCTTTGCGGTCGACTTGGCAATTTTAAGAATGCGGCTCTGAATGGCCTGTTTATTCTCTGCCACCGTATCCCGGTGAATCAGGAAAACGGTGGTTGCCACGGAAACCCCAATCGTTAACGTCATGATAGCAATCACCATCGCCCAAAATGGCAGGTGTTTTTTGAAAAACTTCATCAGCAATGTCCCCTCACTCCTCCTAATATACTGAAATCGGTTGCGTTAGGCAACTGTTAAGGCCAGTCGAAACGGTGGTCGTTAATCCCCTTTCAACCGGATACGTTTAGGGGTAACTGGTTTAGTTACGCAATCACCACCTGCATCAAACCGCGTAATAACGCCAAAAAAGGTGCGGAAGAAGATTCTCCGCACCCGTTTAATGGTAATTGCTTATTTAGCGTGAATGGCGTTCTTAGTAGCACCAGTCGTCAAAATATCGTGGAAATTATCGTAACTGATACTGATCATGTCTTGCAGAGCTGGTTCCGTGTAAGAACCAACGTGTGGCGTAATCAGCACCTTAGGGTTAGCCCGCAACAGGTCTTGGACCTCTTGGTTAGGCACAGCGTCAACGCTGTCGAACTTCTTCCCTAAGATGTTCACTTCGTCCTGCACGACGTCGGCACCGTAACCGTCGATTTGACCATCGTTCAAGCCCTTTAGAATGGCTGGAATGTTGGACAATTCACCACGCGCGGTGTTGATCAAGACGGCGCCCTTCTTCATTTGAGAAACGAAGGTTTCGTCGACCAAGTTTTCGTTCTTACCTGGGAAGTAAGGCACGTGAATGGAAACAATGTCACTTTGCTTAAGCAAGTCTGGCAGTTCCATCAATTCGGCTAATTCCTTGGCAGCGTCAGATGGGTATGGATCGTAAGCCACAACCTTGGCACCTAAAGCCTTGTACAGCTTAGCTTCCGTGTAACCGATCCGGCCGATACCAACGATACCAACGGTGGCTGTGTGGATTTCCTTGCTGAACATTGCTGGAGAAATAGTGAAGTCGGCTTGGCGCGTTTGGCTAATGCCCAAGTTTACGTGACGGAAAAGGGTCATGCCCAAGGTAAAGGCTAATTCGGCAACGGCGTATGGGGAGTAGGCTGGTACTCGAGCCATTTCGATGCCTAAATCAGCGGCAGCCTGCAGGTCCATGTGGTTAAATCCAACGGAACGGGTGAAAACGTACTTGATGCCCCAGCTGGCAAACTTTTCCAAGTTCTGACGGTCGGCAACACAGTTCCCACGAACCAACACAGCGTCAGCACCCTTAGATGCTTCGGCATTGTCATGAGTTAAGAGGTCTTCAACGTAGGTCATTTCAAAGTCATACTTGTTTAATTCATCAAAGTAAGGCCGTTCAATTGGCCGAACACCGTAGGACGTAATTTTTACCATTTTAAAAGCACTCCTTTTCTTTTATTAAACTTCTAGTGGAAAATACCTAAACCGTTGATAACCGTCAAGATAGCGATCCAGATTGGCATCATTACCACGGCACAGATGGTCGAGATGAAGGACGCGTTGGAAGACATAACGGCTTCACGGTCAAAGCTAATAGCGTAAGCGGAAGCAACGGCGGCAGTTGGCGTTGCCATCATGACAACGATCGTTGCAACGGCCGTGAAGCTCAGTGGCAGGATACCCGTGATGTCGAGCACCCAAAGTAGAAGCAGGTTCAATAATGGGACGATGATAACCTTGTTGAAGGCGTAGTACCAAGGCGTCTTGTCCTCGGCAGCGTCCTTGAAGGAAATTGATCCTAAAGTAACACCAATTGCCAACCAAGCTAATGGTGAAGACAAGTTAGCTAAGTAAGTCAGTGGCTTGTAGATCCAAAGGGCCGTTTGGTCGATTCGGTAGAAAGCCACGGTCGTCATACCAGTTTGTTGAACCCCGTTGATAGCGGCGTGAACCGTTACTTGAGGAACCAAGTGTTGGCCGAGCCACATGAACAGACCTACGAAAGTGGCGATAACGATTGGGTTGGCGAACATCTTCTTGATGTTCTTACCTTCCATCTTCAAGCCAGACATCTTGATGTAGGCGTAAGAGTAAAGGAAGATCCGGTAACCAATGTTGAAGATAGAACTGTACATAACACCCTTGGCACCGTAAACGGCCCCAACGATAGGAATACCGAAGAAAGTGGTTGAACCGAAAGTGGTTAAGATAGCTAAGACTTCACGTTCTCCCTTAACGTAACGTTGGTACATAAATGGGGTAACGAAAATCAAAAGAATATAAATCACAATCCCCCAAACTAAAACGCCCATACCTTGCTTGAAGGCATCGCCATCCATGGGTTGCATGAATGAATTAAAGGCCAGAGCTGGGATAGCCACACTCAGGGCAACTTTGGTCAAAACCTTCCCAAAGTTTTCGCCGAAGGTTCCCCGCCGACGGAGGAAGAACCCTAATAGGATAATGAAAATGGTAGAAGTAATGGAACTAATAATTGCTGCGTTTGTGAACGTAGATTCAACTGCTTTAAGCACGCTCATTCTTGTCGCCTCCATGATTAATCTATATGATAGTTCCATATTATCGTCCTTTTGCTCATTAATATACATATCGAAAGTTTTGTAAGTAATGTAACTTATGTAAGTGCCTAAATAGCCAGTGAAAAAACTCACGTTTGGGCAAACGAGGGGACAGTTCGAGTAAATTGACGGACAAAATAAGGGACGACTTATACCGTTTGGGCTGTAAATAAATTTAGCAATGTTGTATACTGGGTTCTACCGTTTAGCCCTAGAGTGCAACGGGAAAGAGGGTTTTATTCTAAATGTATCGATTCTTCGTTCAGCCGCAAATTAACGCGGTCACACAAAAATTAGCGGGCTACGAACTGTTATTGCGTTCGTACTGCCACGACTACTGGGTCACACCAACTGATTTCACGGCCCTACCGATGGACCAGCAAGTCTCTTTATCCTATCAAGAGATTACGAACATCCTGAAGGACCATCACAACAATCCCGAAATTTCATTTAACCTAAACCGCAAACAATTTACGGATCCCCAGACTATTGGGCACATGATCCATCTAAAAAAGTCAATCAAGCATCTCCACCTGACCATTGAATTGACGGAAACGCCATCACTGGAAGAGCTACACCGGTACGTGCCACTATACCGGGTCTTCCATATCCAATTGAGCCTAGATGACGTGGGCACTGATAACCAATGGTGTCCGGCGGTTCAGGCAGCATTGCCGTTTATGGACAGCATCAAGTTTGCCATGCAAAACTTCCGGCTACAGCACCGGCAGGCAGACCTCATGGACAGCCTGAAAGCTTGGCGTAAAATTGCCGACATGTACCAGCTAGACTTGACCGTCGAGGGCGTTGAAAATGAAGATGACGTCGCCCTGGCCCAACAGTACGATGCTCAGATGACACAGGGATATTTTTATAGTAAACCGGTGCCTTACTGCGCTGGGTAATCCATCCTTAAATCATATAGAGACTTATTCTGACATCCATTCAGATGCAGATAAGTCTCTATTTTTTACGCCTAATTTCTCAAACACTCCCCTTGTTCATAGTCTGTTAAACCGCCAAATGCCACCGCCTATTAAGTAATTATGCTAATAGCTAATTTCCATATAAATTATGAGTATTCCATGAGTTCACAAAACAATTTCCCAACCACTTCACCCAAGTTCCTTCTATAGACCCTTTATAAATACTGTAATACCGGATTTTAACTAATTTCAATTCAACGGTTGACAAAGCACAGCCCCCTCGCTATTATTAGAGGCATATTAGAAATACACGAACGCATCACCAGGAAGAGTAGCTGTTCACGCTAAGTCTAGAGACCACCGGTAGCTGAAAAGGTGGCTTACAACTGAGCAGCGAAGATGAGCCTGGTAGCTAACAGCTGGTGCAAGCCGGTTGTTCGACATGAAGCCCGTTACCGCTTCCGACTTTTGGCAACAGAAGTTACGGAGATGGTGGGCGCGAGTCCCCCATAAAACAAGGTGGCACCGCGAGTGAAATCGTCCTTATGTAGAGATTACATAAGGACGATTTTTATTTTAGGAGATGTTTTGGGATGAAGAAAAAGGGAACAGTTTTAGCAGTTGCAGCAGTTATTGGATTGACGTTAGCCGGTTGTGGGAGCCAGTCTAGCAGTAGTAGTTCCAATGGTAAGTATGCCGCCAAACAGGAGTTGAACTGGACGGAGTCTTCCGAACTCGCCTCCTCTGATCTGGCCCAAGCTACCGATACCCTGAGTTTCACGGTCTTGCAGAACACGCAAGAAGGGCTTTATCGCCTGAACAGTAAAGGTGTTCCTGCCAACGCCCTGGCCACGAGCACCAAGGTCACTAACGGCGGCAAGACCTACACCTTCAACCTGCGCAAGGGTGCCAAGTGGTCCAACGGTGACACCGTGACCGCCAAAGATTTCGTTTATTCCTGGCAACGGACGTTGGACCCCAAGACCGCTTCACAAGATGCCTTCTACCTCTACCAAGTCAAGAACGCTGAAGCCGTCAACAAGGGAAAGAAGTCGCTCAGTGCTTTAGGTATCAAGGCCGATGGCAAATACAAGCTGACCGTACAACTGACTAAACCCGTTTCCTACTTCAAGAAATTACTGGCTTGGCCCCTCTTCTACCCGTTGAACGAAAGTGCCGTCAATAAATTTGGTAAGAAGTATGGGACTAGCTCCGCTACCACGGTCTACAACGGCCCATTCCGTTTGACCAAGTGGAACGGAACCGGCAAGTCCTGGACATTGGCTAAGAACAAGACTTACTGGGACAAGCAAGCCGTTCACCTGGATAAAATCAACGAGCAAGTGACCGAATCCACCACGACCAGCTACAACCTGTACAATGCTAAGAAGACCGATGAAACCCTCTTAAGTGGTCAACAGATCAAGAACAACAAGAACAGTAAGGACTTCGTTAAACGCCTCCCTACTGGTTCCCAACGGTTAGATTTGAACCAAAAGAAAGTTGCCGCCTTTAAGAACACCAACGTTCGTAAGGCCCTCTCCTTAGCCATCGACCGCAACCAATTGGTCAACGACGTTCTGCAAGATGGTTCCATTGCTTCCAAGGGCTTCGTCCCAGCCGGCATGGGCAACAACCCTAAGACTGGTGAGGCCTTCAACAAAGAGGCCTACGTGAAGTCTGGCGTTTCCTACAACTTGAAGCAAGCCAAGAGCCTGTTAGCCAAAGGCTTGAAGCAAACTGGTGACAAGAAGCTCGACGTGACCCTGTCCGTTTCCGACACCGATACCAGCAAGCAAACCGCTGAATTTGTTCAAAGTTCTCTCGAAAAATTACCAAACGTGAAGGTCACCATCAAGACGGTGCCTTACGTACAATTGATTACCCAACAAAACAACGGGAACTACGAACTGACCTTAGCCGGCTGGCAATCTGTCTTCGCCGACCCAATCAACTTCTTGGACGTCTTCGAAGCCAACTCTAGCTACAACACGACTGGTTGGAAGAACACCCAATTCGATAAGCTCCTCGACGAAGCTGAAAACCAAGATGGCAACAAGCCAACGACGCGTTGGAACAAGCTGGTCAAAGCTGAAAAGGTGCTGATCAACGACCAAGGAACGATTCCACTGTACCAAGCTGCTAAATCACAACTGTTACGTAGCAGCGTCAAGAGCATCGTGTACAACGGTGCCGGTGTACCTTACGACTTCAAGACGACTTATATCGCCAAGTAATCGCCGACCACTACCAAACGATTCGACTCAGTCTCTAACTCCCCCCTCTTGTATAAACATATTAATATAGAAGAAACAGGTTCCAACTGGCGTTTGAAGTGCGCGTAGTTGGAACCTGTTTTTAGTTTGTATTTGGTTTAAGAATCAAGGAAAAATCCGGTGAATGGCCGCCTCTGGTCGTCAGGGCGGGGGCCTGCTGTGGGGACCGCCTGCAGCCAAAGTACGGGCTTCCGGCTCGACTTGAAGCCCCGCTAAAACCCCTGCGGGTCTCCAAGCTCGTCCCGTGTTATCTGACCAAAAACCCGGTCAGATAACACCGACTCGGCCGGCCCCCGCCCCGGCAACCTCCGGCTACGATAGACCAACAATCCTACACGGATCAACAGGTTACAGACGTTACTACTGGTTCATTTGCGAGATTACTAATCACTCAAACCACGAGCAGTAAACGTTTATCTCCATCCACACCACAACCAACGGCCATATCCGACACGACCACAGTGCACCGCGAAAGCTAAGTTACGCTAACTCATCAACAGAAATTGTAGATGGTCCGGCCTGACTCACGCAGCGTTAACGTCATCGCTTGACAGAATTGACCAATCGATGACGTGGGACGAGCTTGGAGACTCTTCGAACTTGGCGCGGCTTCAAGTCGAGCCGAAGTACCGTTTCTCAGGCCGCAGGCGGTCACCACAGCGTGGGTCAGCCCGGACCACCGGAGACGGCAGTAACAACCAGTTTAAATGCTATACGTCCAAACATGACTCCGCAATGGCTGCCGGAAAAGATAGACATTTTCGCCATTCATCCGCAGTTTCAACGCCATTTTCTTCTTTCCTAACACCTTTACGTTAACCCGCTTCCGGCTGACGAATACTGGCGAATCCAGATCCGCCTTATTCCGTGAATAGAGCCGATAAACGCCTTTGGCCTTTTTGGTATACGTAACGGGTACCTTGGTGGTCATTTCCCACCGAAGTGGCTTGAGCGACTTTTTCTTACTCGTATAAGTCCGCAGCGTAAAATTCTTGGTCAAGGATAATTTGACCACGCCGTAACGATGCCAATCATTCTCGTCTTTTCCTAAGTAACCGTACCAACTTCCCTTGAGGCTACTAGGCAGTTTGACCGTTTTGCTGGCCGCCTGAACAGGAGCCGTGGTCCCAACTAGAAATAAACCAACACTGGCAATCCCTAAGACTATCCCTTTAAATCCTGCTTTGATCATCATATTCGCTCCTTAATTGAAGTAGCTATCAGGTCCCCATGAATGGGTGCGTAGCGGTCGTCTGAAGGCATAGGTGTTGTCTCCCTCTGCCCGCAGCCAGAGCGCTGTCGTCTTTTTACCATTGACCTTGACCCGTTTTTGCCGCAACGTTGGCAAACCTGAACTGTCAAACTTAACCGCATTGGCCCGTAAAATGTAGCGTTCATGACCCTTTTGGTTAACCTTTTTCGTGATAACTAGTGGCACAACCAGACTGTATTGCCACTTCTGATGCGTTAAATTCTGGTTCGACGAAAACATATCGGCAACCGTGAGCCGAGTGTTGGTAATCGTCATCTTATCGACTTCATAGTAAGTTTTACCATGTTGCTTCGTCTTACCAACGTACCCGTACCACACACCCTGATAACTTGCCGGCAACTTGGCCGATTGACTGGCCGCCTGTGCTGGTACGCTGCTGGCCAAGGCTAGTCCCAATGCGGCTAACCCTAAGAACATTAATTTCTTCATTATTAGGTATCCTCTCTAGACATCTGTTGGCGCAAAGTCTTCAAAATCCCAACCCCAAGCGTGCGTCCGTAACGGCTGACGGAAGGCATAGAGCGTATCCGGTTGTGCCGTCATCTTCAGTGCCTGCAACCGTTGACCATTAATCTTAACCGTGACCAACCGCATGCGATTGATGTCGTCAGCGAACCCCGCCGTGGAGATGGTGTAGTACGTTTGATGGTGCTTGTTGACCTTTTTACTATAGCTCGTTAGCGTGTGTTCTTCCCACTGCCAGTCCAGCTGACTGAGATCGCTGTGAGTCGTTTTCAAGTACGCGTAGTCAAACCGATTACGGGTAAAGCCCACTTTAACCACGTTGTACGTTCTCACGTAATCCACCTTTTCCGAGCACACGTACCCGTACCAAGTTCCCTGATAACTCTTAGGTAACTGGCTCTTCGCCTGAGCAGTGACCCCACCGGCCAATAACGTGAGTCCCAGACTGACCACGCCTACTAAAATATGTCGTTTCATTTGTGTCATCCCCACTCACACCCTCTCTGGATCACTCATAAATATCAAACGAATCTTCGTACTCTTCACCCCAGGCGTGACTACGGGTCGGCTGACGGAAGAGGTAGAGGTTCTCGTACCCCACGTTCAAGATAAGCGCCGTCCGGTCAATACCAACACCCTTAACGTTACCCAACCGAATCTTTCCCAGCGCATCCTCATCGGTGCGAGCCGTGAAGATCCGATAAATCTGGCGACCTTTCCGATCAACCTTAGCACGGTAAGATGCCTTCGCTGAAGCTCCCCAGGTCCATTTTAAATTCTTAAACCGGGGGTTAATCGTGTTTTGATAGTCGTAACTAATGTGATTGGACTTAATCGTCACCTGATTGAAGTAATACCGCCGAACGTGGTGACTCTTTTCAGAACTAATGTAGCCGTACCAAGTCCCCTGATACTGAGTCGGTAGCGTATCAGCCTGAGCTGGCACCGCTAGCAATGCACCGCCTAAAACGACGCCGGCCAAACCAAATAGCAATCTCTTAATGCTCATCCGCTTCCCCTGCTTTCCGAAACAATTGTTGATTAAACTAACTAAATTAAATATAGTTCAACATTGTTAATAAGACAAGACGTTTTTATTTTGCAGGGACAAAGCTTGATTTGACGCAAGTTCAGCTCTTGATTTGTCGTTTCTCAACTGCTCCAATCTGTCCGAAGTAACGACAAAAAAGCGTTGTGAATAAATCATTCACAACGCTGGCATAATCGCTTTCTATAAAGGAAATAATGGTAGTTTTGCTAAGTACTGGATGTCAGTCCGGGCGGCTGCGTCTCCTTCGGCCAGCACCGCTACCTGCCCAACCACCGTGGCCCCAGCCTTTTCAATCAGGGCCTGAGCGGCGGTCAAAGAACCGCCACTACTGATAACATCATCAACAATCACGACTCGCTTATTGGCCAAGCGGTCTGCATCGGCACCATCTAATACCAATTCTTGGGGTGCACTGGTCGTAATGGCCGTCACTGGCACCTTCAATGGGTCACGCATATAATCCTTCTCTGACTTCCGTAAAACAACGAACTGCGGGTGCGCCGTCACCCGACTTAGTTCCTGAGCCAGTGGAATCCCCTTGCTTTCCATTGTGACCAAATAGTCGAAATCAGCTGGCACCTGTTTAGCCAAAGCCCGAGCGGCATAGTCCGTTAGCTCAGCATCACCCAACAGCACAAACGAAGCGATGGCCAATTCGTCACTGATTGGGACAATTGGTAACTGCCGCGTTAACGGCCCCACTTTTAGTTCATACGTTTCCATACGTTCCTAGACCCCCAGTCCAATGAGCGGCAGAATAAATTTCAACGCGGCTCCCGATAACAAGCCGGCAAACGGATCGGCTACCGCCGTCACCACGAGCGTAATTGCTGCAACAGTCCCATCTGCTCCATGCAAGGCCGCAGTCGCATTCTCTGGAAAAATCACGACGGTTCCCAAAATAAACAGAAAGCCCGCAATCGACGCACTCGGCACGTATTTACCCAACTTCGGTAACCAGCCAATTGCTAAAATGGCCGCCATGATCAACATCATCATGACGCCGGCAACGACCGGTTCCGGTGCACTGGCCGTCGCGGAAATAATGGCTTCTACTGGCGCCCCGCCCAACAGACTAGTTCCCATATCCGCCAACGCCTGCG
Source organism: Levilactobacillus tongjiangensis (assembly GCF_003946345.1). Classification (GTDB taxonomy): domain Bacteria; phylum Bacillota; class Bacilli; order Lactobacillales; family Lactobacillaceae; genus Levilactobacillus; species Levilactobacillus tongjiangensis. Next base: position 82,876 of record NZ_RHNY01000003.1, on the reverse strand, counting down.
TCCCCGTTAACAGGTTCAGGTCGACTGGATTGGGTTTCTGCCCGGTCATTTGACCGGTGATCAGGCCGTACGAAATGTTGGCGCCAATGTTCAGGCAAGCCAGACTCAACGCGCCACGAACTACCCGCAGGCTGATGGTCGGCTTCGTGAAGATGAAGCGCCGTGCCGTCACATGTTCCGGCAACTCAGCCCGGTAATGTTCGATAAATACCGCCGCCAAGCTAGACCCTACGACGGAAATCACGATGGTCCATACCAGGTCCTTGGTTACCAGATAAGTGATGGCCGCCAGACCAACGGATAACCAACCCGTCAATCGTTCATCCTTTGCCATTCCCAAAGCAATCTTGGCTAGCATGATCCCAACACCAGCCATCATTCCTGCCATAATATTATTCCCCAAAATCGCAACGATCTTAGTCAGTGTTCCCGTGACCCCAATCAGTAACATGATGATTGAACCACCCAAAATAATGGATGTTCGTTCACGTAGGTTCCGGCCCAATTTACCGGTCAGTGCTAACGACTCCGCCTGAAACGATAGCGGTGCAACGGCGCCAAAGGCCCCGTTGACCGCGGAAGCAAAAATAAAAGAAAACATGGTCGGAAAAATGGCAAATCCTAATGACATGGCCATGATTCCCTGTGGAATACCGTTCAAAACAACGCCGATGGCCGCTAACAGATCAGCTAACCAATGCATATCCGTTCCCCCCTATGTGTCCACTGCTGTGCCAGTTACTATGTCAACAATCTCAGACAGCCACCGACCATTTGCAAAGGCTGATAACTGTCAAATTCGTATTTATGGCTAATCATACGTGATTTTTAGGTGCCTGTCTATCTATTTTATTTATATTCACGAACTATTTATATAAAATTCGTAATTAAATTCGTGTATAGTTTAGCTACAAAAAAATGTCACCCAACATTGGTCGGGTGACATTATAAATTCAGTCATGATTAGTTGTGGTTACTAAACGTTGTCGTTCAATAACCGCCAAGCGAATAAGTTGCCAGGAAGCTGGTAGCCGCAGGACATTCACTCGTTGGTGATCCAATGCCAAGACTTCATGAACCAGACGGCGGCTCCGTTGCCCACAACTCTCTGGTTCTTGAAATTCAGCCACAGCCATTGGCTCCCGCAGCTGTCGTAGTAAGCGTTGGAGAACTGGTACTCCTTGCGGTTGAAGCAACTGATGCGCGGTCACTTGGGTTTGCCATAACCAACAGAAAGCCTGCTGGGCTGCCGCCAGGGCGGCGGGGGAATCCGGGGCAACCGTCAAGCCCACTAGCGCGGCCGCCGTGCTCAGGAGGTCCGCGTGACTCAACGCCGCAACATCTAGTAATAAGTACCAACTGGCTTGCGTCGCGGCATCCCCCGGTTCTTCATTTGCACTTGTCATTTGAGAAAACAGGCGGTCAAACGGCGTTCGTTCCAGTCTTTGCATCACAACTTCTGGAGTTGCCTGTGGCACAATTTCCATCAGATCCTCATCGTCATCCAACACCAACAAGTCTCGTTGATCATTGGCCACTAAGGCGCGCACGCTATCAGTTGAATCCGCTGACCATGGCAACTCTGGGACGAAGTCTGCGCCATGCACCTGAACATTGTACTGTTTCACACCGCTCACCCCCTCATTTCTCCATTGAGTGTACCGCATTAGAGCGGGTAGAAGGCAACCAATTTATCTAAATAGGCGGTTTACAGCCACGATTCCCGTCGTTTCAGCACTTATGAAGCACAAATTGTTGCAGTTTAATTCATGAACGCGTAAGATGATTGGTATTACTTAGAGTTAGTCGAACACTAACTATTTAGGAGGAGACCCGATGTCTTACACCATCCACGAAGTTGCCCAAAAGATGGGAATTTCTACTTATAGTATCCGTTATTACCACGATCATGGCATGTTACCCTACGTGCAGCGTGATGAAAACAACAACCGGGTCTTCAATGACGTTGACCTTGAATGGCTAAACATCATTGTTTGCTTCCGCAAGACCGGGATGCCGGTAGAACGCATCCAGCATTACTTGGACCTTGTCCAAGAGGGTGAATGCACCGTTACCGAACGCTACGAAATGGTCAAAGCCCAGCAAGAACGCACCTTAACTGAGATTGATGAACTTAAGAAGCACCTGGAGACCATCAACTACAAGGTTGACCACTACGCTGCTATCGTTAAGAATCATGAATCAGATTTCTTTGTCCCCTCTAATATTCGGGAACAAAAGTTAAACCAGTCTTCCTAGATTTACCGATTTCCACTAACATCAACCAACTAGAATTAACCCAAATGAAAGTCACCGCTAACTTCGATGTTACTGGTGGCTTTTTTGGTGCCCGCCTGGCTAGTAATATTGATGATTTCCGACCTGAAACTGATCTATTCAACCACCCAAGCTACTGGCAATTGACCGTTACAATATCGCTATTTTTTACGATTCGTTCTTCTTGCACCCCCTTTACTAATTTGTTAATATAATAAGCCTGTGTGGGTATTAAGCATATTTTTATAAAGGAGGCCTGACCTTGGAGACTTCACTGTTGCCGCATTGGCGGCGCAATATTTATTTGTTTTTAACCAGTCAATTCTTGTCCGGTATTACTAGCATGGTCGTCCAGTACGCCATTATCTGGTACCTCACCAAGCAAACGGGTTCAGCGACTGTGCTCAGTCTGGCCACACTACTTGGGATGTTGCCAATGGCCTTACTCAGTCCGTTTGTCGGTCCCTTCGTCGACCGCCTCAATAAGAAGGGCCTGTTGATCGTCCCGGATATTATTGCCGCAATCTTTGCCATTATTCTTTCAGTAGTCGGCACGCTTCAGGATACCTTCCCGCTCTGGTTAATCTTTATTTCCCTACTCGTGCGGGCCATTGCTCAGACCTTTCAAATGCCAACGATTCAGTCGATTCTACCCACTATGGTGCCGACCGAGGAGTTGACGAAGATCAACGGTCAGCTGGGAATGGTGCAATCCGCCAACATGATTATTGCACCAGCGTTAGGCGCCTTTCTCTTTGCCATCGTACCCATTAATTTTTTGATTCTGCTCGACGTCGTGGGGGCGGTCATTGGGATTGCCCTGTTACTGTTTGTCAGCATTCCCGAACATCCGGTAATTGATGAACCCGTTCACCTCCTGACCGACGCAAAATTCGGCCTGGATAAGCTCAGAAATACACCTGGGTTATGGGCGTTCACGCTGATTGGCGCCGCCTTCACCTTGATGTTTATGCCTGCCGCCAGCCTGTACCCGCTAATGACCATGGGCTACTTCCACGGTACCGTAGGGCAAGCTGGTTTGATTGAGGTCGTGTACTCGGTTGGTATGTTAGCCGGTGGGACGATCATCGGCATATTCGGTAATTGGCGTAATCGCATGAAACCGATCCTCTGGTCAATGTTGGCCATGGGGCTGACGTTTGGGGCCAGTGGGTTTCTACCAGGTACCCAACGCGGTTTTATTTTGTTCGTGATTCTTAACGCCCTAGCTGGTATGGCCACACCGTTCTTTAGCACCCTCATGATGGCTATGATTCAGCAAAGCTTCCTTCCAGAACATCTGGGCCGTGTCCTAGGCGTGATGAATTCAATCACCAGTATTGCTGGACCTCTGGGCCTCATCTTTGCGGGGCCCCTGGCCGACGTCATCGGTGTTGAAAAATTGTTCATTATTGGAAGCATGGGCTCCCTGCTGTGTGGCCTCACGATGCTACTAATGCCAACGGTTCGGCACTACGATGCCCAGCTACAGGCCACTCAGCTAACCGACTCGACTACTAATTAGGTGACAACTCATTCGGATTTTAAGAAGGGTTTGGGACAGAAGTCTCAAACCCTTTTTGTACGCCAAACACGCCACTTCGACCTGGAATAATCAACGAATGAATTGACAAACTGAATGAATTGAGATAATATTCATTCGAAAAGAAAGGGAGGGTTCTAGTGGTGGAACCAAAACAGCAACGCTTATTTACGGCGGCCCATGACCTGTTTATCTCACAAGGTTTCAAACATACCAGTATCGCCGATATTGCCCAGCTAGCTAATGTCGCGGTTGGTACCTTTTATAACTTTTACGACTCCAAGGCCGATATTTTTGTTCAGGTTTATAACCACGAAAATGAACAAATCAAAACTGAAATTATGAATCGGCTCGACCTGAACGCGCAACCAGCCGACTTGGTCCACACCGTCGTTGAACAAATTTTCCAACTATCAGACGGCAATCAAATTCTTCAGGAGTGGTTTAACAATGCCAAGCTCAACGCTTTGATTGCGCAAACCAATCAAAATGCTGTTGAGGAGAGCCTCGTCTACGCCACCTTGATGCGGTTGATCGATCGATGGCTAGAACGTGGCCTAATAAAGGATGGTCTCACCAAGGACCGAATTATCAGTCTGTTTAACGCCTTGACCGTCGTGGACTTCCATCAGAGTGAAATTCAAACAGATGACTACTATCAACTACTAAACGACTTAATCGATGGTATCCTCTCAGTTATTTTAAAATAACCCCCAACGGTTATTTTTATTAATCAAAAATGAATGAATATTATATACGTTCATTCAAAAAGGAGTAGCTCATGAAAAAATTACTGTTCAGTATTCTAATTATGCTTATCGTTCTCGCCGTTGTCTTAGGTGGCACCGTCATCTGGGCCACAACTCATCATCAAAGAATTGACGTCAATTCCCTGACCATCACACCACTCAAGACCCAACAACACCAACTAACAAAACGGCCACAAAGCCTAAATATTGCGGTCCGCACAGCGAAGGTCATCATCAAATGCGGACGAGTCAACCGACTAACCCTGACCAACGTTGCGCCACAACAATTTGCCGTGACCACCAAAGATAACCACCTGACGCTGCTTCAAAAATCTGCCAGGGACCACCATATTGAGTTGGGCAAGTCGGCCGTCATCACCCTCACCGTCGCTGAACCTGCGGCGTTTACCAACATGACCATCCACCAACTCAACGGCACCTTACAGCTCAATGATCTGACCACTAAACGACTAGCCATCGACCACAAGAATGGTACGACCAACGCTGACCACCTCACCGTTACTGCGGGTGGTCAGCTCCGCAAACAAAACGGGACCACCACGTTGACCCATTTCAAGACGGCCGGGCTGCAGGTCAGTGTTAAGACTGGTCAGTTTAAATTAAACGGACATAAGCGGGCTGGCAATAATCAACAGGCCAGTCTGCCCGGTGCCCACCCACTGACGATTTCGAGTGGCTCTGGTCAAGTCCGGATAACGAACTAACCGACACAAAGAGCGTCTAGGAACTCTCATCCTAGACGCCCATTTTACCTGATTTTTAGCAATAATTTTGTTGGAACTTATAGCTTCTTTTCGAACCCTTCCATGGGGGCTGCTTGATTCTGATAATCCTCAACCGTAGCGGGATCATCCGTAAAGTGCATGACCGAATAGAAGGCGCCCTTTAGGTAATCCTGCATGGCACGTGGAATCTTAAGCGCCGACATTTCACTCGGTGCTAACTGGTAACGAATGTTGGCTTCGTCGCCGGCCGCAACCTTCTCTACCCACTCCGGTTCACGAATCATTTCACGGCCCATGGCAACCAAATCAGTGCCCATTGCTAAAACGGCATCCGCATCGGCCGGTGTTTCAACCGAACCCACACCAATCAGTGGCTTACGACCCGCCAATTGCTGAACGACCTTGGTCAGAATTGGCTCGTGATCCATCTTATCGTTCAAGGACGTCCGATGGGCTGACCCCATCGACACGTGAACGTAGTCGACTGTCGTTTCCGCTAACATGTCCACAAAAGCTAAACTGTCAGCCAAACGAATCCCTGGTGTTTCAATTTCTTCTGGAGAGAAACGGTACCCCAGCAAAAATGGTCGATCAGCATTTTCTATAATGGCTGCATGGGCGCTCGCGATAACGGCCTTAGCAAAGCCCATCCGTGCCTCGCGGTCGCCGCCCCACTTGTCCGTCCGCCGGTTAGAGTTGGGAGAAAAGAACTGTTGCAACAAGTAAGTGTTCGCCCCGTGAAGCTCCACACCATCAAACCCAGCGGCAATGGCCCGACGAGTTGCCGCGCCAAAAGCGACGATGATCTCATCAATTTCAGCGGCAGTCAGTGCCCGGGGTTCCTGAGAATCGGCAGGGTAGGCCGCTGCAATGGCACTGGCACTAACGGGTTGCTCGCCCCGTAGAATACTGTCGTTTGACTTTCGACCAGCATGGAATATCTGAAGAATTGCTTTGGTACCATTGCGTTTCATAGCGTGGGCTAACTCGCTCAAACCAGCAATATCGCTATCATCAGCAATTGACAGCTCTCCTTCAAAACCTTTACCGCTGGCAATCACGTTGGCTACTTCACCGATAATCAGACCCAGACCGCCGGAACGGGCACCATAAAAAGCAATTTCATCGTTAGTTACCCGACCATTGTAAAAACTAGACATCGTGGTCGTGGGTGACATGACCACGCGATTCTTTAAGGTTAAACCATTGGCAAACGTGTATGGTTGCATAAAATTATACGTCATTTGGATTTTCTCCCTTCACTTCTGAACATTTTTGAATGGCACGCAGAACGGGCCGCAACGTCTCACCGGCAGCGGTCAACGTCCAACAGTGATGTTTCATGTGAAACATCACGAGTTGGTGGCGTTGAAGTCGAGCCAACGCGCTTAAACACTGCCATTTCTGTTGCCACGGAACCGCTTGCCACAACGCCAATGACGTCCGCGGTCCCGTTGCAAGTACCAGCAACAGGTGCCATTGGGTGGGCTGCGTCACCGTAGCCTGCATCGTGTTAAGTCCTTTTATGGTCGATTTCATTAGCCACCTCCTCAACAGAATTCAGCATAACCGTCATCCGACCATAAAAAAAGAAGGCACTTAAAAGTGCCTCCTCAAGAATTTTGTAAAAGTTGGGTGAAGCCTTCATGGTCGTGAGTGACTTCCATGTCGGGAACCTGATTTGCCCGCTGCTCGCCCCACAACGACATCTGTACCAGAATTTCTCCCAGCGAATGACCCAGCTCAGTCAGAGCATACGTCACTTTAAACGGTGCCCGGTCACCAGAAATTTGGCGAGAAATGATGCCATCCCGCTCCAGCTCCCGCAGCTGTTGGGTCAAGACCTTCTGTGAAATGGCCGGGAGGTTCTGGCGAAGATCACACGTCCGCTGGGGCCGCTGGCCAAGATAGCAAAGTAGTTGCGGTTTCCACTTACCACTGATGACGCCCAACGTTGCTTCAACCCCATTGTTATACGACTTCTTCACGAGAAGACCTCCTTGTCTTTTTACCTATTTTAATTGATACCTGCTATTTTGGGTAGTAGGCACTTTTTAGTAACCATCAATTCGGCGTCCTTGTGACTGACTGAATTCAGTTACTAGCCATAGCGTTAGCTTTTAATTATTAATAATAGTTTAATAATTAAAAAGGGAATTCAGACAACAATCTGAATTCCCTTTTTCTGGTTAAAATCTACTCAATTGCTAGGAATCGCCATCACATCAGTATCGACAATCCCAAATTGGCGGCGCATCCGTGCCTCAATTTCTTCACCCAACTGATAACTGTCCCGAACTTCCATGTGAGGATCCACGACAATCACCAAATCTAAGGTAACCACGTTCCCATTGTAATGGGCCTTGAGTTCCGCCACCTCTTGAACCGCCGCAAACTCATTAACGGCTTGACGGAACTTATCTTCTACTTCTGGATCAAAGTAGTCTGCCAAATTCAAACTGCTTTCCCGAAAGATCCGGACGCCAGCCATCAGAATGTAGATACCCACCAAAATGCTGGCCACGCCATCAAGCCAGCTAACCTTAAACCATAAGGCGCCGCCAATGGCTAACATCGTTCCTAAACTGGTAACCGCATCACTTAAACTATCCTGGGCAGCCGCAGTCAACGCAGCGTTTTGTAATTTCCGACCAGCCCGCTTGTTCAACCACCAGACACCGACCATAATTGCGGTCGCAATCCCGGCACCCACTAGGGTAATAGCCTTCGGTACTTCCTGAGTTGCAGGAGTCATCAACCCCCGAACCCCACCATAGATAACACTGGCTGCAATCGCAATCATGACGATTCCAGTAATCATCGTGAAGACCGTTTCATAGTGAAACCGAGTCAGTTGTAAACGTTGGCTACCATTACCATCTTCCTCAGGCAGCGGCTGGCCCATCAAATCATCATCGTGAATATCCCGGGCAATGTAGATGCCGACTAATAAGAGGACGGTCGAGATAATCCCGGACAGATTATTAAAGGCATCCGCACGCAAGGTCTGTGAATGGCCCACAATGGCCAAGTAAAACTCGATCACCGAAATCAATACGTAGGCCACCACGTTTAAATACAAGTGGCGTTGGGCCCCGTAAAGCTTCTGTAACTCTTGTTGCTGACGTTCAGCCCATACCGCCTGTTCAGCTTGACGGTGGGCATCTATGTCTTTCATCTGTACCCCTTCTTACCCCATTAAAATTAAGCACTTAACCCTTATTATAGCGAGTTCTTTAACCAACTGTGCAACAATCTTCGAATTGCCTAAGCCCTTTATTTAAAGGTAGCCGCATCGACCTGTTTACCCAACTGGTTCATGGCCGCAACCTGTTCGGCCAACGGACCTCCCTGTGACAAAGCCACAACGACGACCGCCCGTTTACCCTTCGCAAAGATTGCGGCATCGTTTTCAACCCCGTAAGTATCAAACTCACCTGTCTTGTTATAAACTTGTCGATCACTTGGAATCAACTTGGGGAGCTTACTGTGATTGGTATTGGCCGCCATTAACTTCAGCATCGCCATATCGGCCGATTTTGAAATCAACTGGTGTTGCCACAACTTCGCTAACAATTGCCCCAAGTCACGGGCAGAAGTCATGTTATCTTTGCCTGCTGCCAACGATTTTTGATCCATCATCTTTCGCTGGAGAACCGTCTGTGTGGCCCCCAGACGCTTAATTTCGCGATTAACAGCATCAAAGCCGCCAACCTCACGAATCACCACGTTGGTAGCCGTGTTGTCGCTCACCGTCATCATATACTTCAATAGTTCCTGGTTCGTCAAGGTAGTGCCAGCTGCCATCCCCTGTAGGCTCCCGGTCCCCCCAACCTTGTCACCATCCTTTAACGTGTAAGTGGCAGTTAAATTAAACTTACCCGCCTGAACCTGTTGATACACAGTGGCTAGGATAAACAGTTTGATATCACTCGCGGCCTTCTGCGACTTAACGTGCCACTGATAGGCATCGTGCCCAATCTGTTGAACGTAGACGGCATTCTGACCCTTTAAGCGGCCCATGGTTTGCGTCACGATTGGCTTAAACGGCGATGACTGTTTGGTTTTACCTGGTGTCGCTTGCTGTTTGCTGACAGGCCTACCCGTTCGTTTGCTGGATGACTTCGACTTCGTGCTTGACCGGGTCGCCCGGTTCGCTGACTCCTTGCCACTATTGGTCGCCTTTTTTTGACAGCCGCTTACCAAGACCACGACGGCCATCATGCTTAGACCCATTAATACCCATTTTTTCATAAGGGACTCCCTTCAAACTGATTAAAAAATGCACGGTAAGTCCTCAGTTATTAGAGAATCCCCGTGCATCGCTTAATTATTAATCTTTAATAGTGAACCCAAACTTCGTTGACCAGGTCGCCATCGTAACTCTTACCATCAGTCAGCACGGAATCACCATCGTATGACATGTAGCCATAGTAGGTTTCGTGTTCTCCGTTACTCCAAACGACATCAACTTCAACGTTAGCATTAATACTCTTGGTATCGTTCGTGTCTGATGTTACATCGTAGGACAACACGCCCCTCTCACCGGAACTCTTCACAGTAGCTGAACCGTGGAAGGCGGAACCATCGTTGTTGTTTTGAATCACAGTACCGTCAGAATTAATGGTCAGACTGGATTGTTGCCGGTCACCATCATCATCGTTGTAGAAGTAGTAATCCCCCGTGAACTTCCCATAGCTATCAAAGCTATTGTTGGTCGTTGGCGTGGCATTAGACGTTGTTGACCCACCATTGTTCGTCGTAGTGGTCTTACTACCGGACTGACTCTTCTTCAACAAGAACTTATCGTTACTCTTTTGTAGGTTGAAAAATTCCGTCTTCAACGTGCCAAAGCCCTTCTTGTTTAAGTCAGCCAGGTCAATGGTGCTCAATTTTTGGTTGGACTTCTTGTACTTACCATCCGCGTTTAATTCTTGGGCGTCCTTCAAGATGGACTCGTCCTTCGCCGTCTTGGCATTGGATGAGTTGCTTGAACTTGCTTGATCAGCATTTTTAGCTTGGTCGTTCACACCGGATGAACACCCAGCCAAACCACCAATGGCTAACAGTGCCACAATTGCAATGAGCCAGTGTTTTCTCACTTTCATATTATCTTACCTCCGCATAAAACTTTTCTATGTATAAATGATATCTCAATAAGTTAATTTTAAGCTATCTAGTCAATAACTACAATGGCTAACGCAAAATATAAATCACATGATTAATATTTTTCTTTTCATTAGATGCCGGTCTTAAGGGTAGGGATTTATTCGCTAAACTGCGGGTGTTCGTGAAATCCATCATAATTTTCATAATCAGGGTGGTTAACTTGAAATCAGACAGTTTAATTTTAGCTGTTAACTGAAAAGCCTTAACATCAAGGTTGACGACGTTTTGTAAACAAATTAACAATCTTTTTAGCAAACCGGTTGTCAACTGTAAGTATTTCGGTTATAATTACCTTGTGAAATTGATATTAATGATTTTCAAAACTTCTGAAAGAAGGCATTTGCTTTATGGCTGAACGTAGTTATGATTTTTTGATGCCCAGTGTCAACTTTTTTGGCCCTGGCGTTATTAACAAGATTGGTGATCGTGCAAAGACTCTTGGCATGAAGAAGCCCGTTATCGTTACTGATAAGTTCCTTGAAGGACTTGAAGGCGGTGCCGTTCAACAAACGTTGGCCTCACTAAAGGCCGCCGGTGTGGACTACGTTGTTTACAACAACGTTGAACCCAACCCTAAGATCCGTAACATTAAAGAAGTTAAAAAACTTTATGAAGAATCCGGTGCGGACTCCATCATTACTGTTGGTGGGGGCTCTGCCCATGATACTGGTAAAGGTGCCGGAATCATCTTAACTAACGGTGACGACATCACCAAGTTAGCTGGGATCGAAACGCTCGATAAGGCTTTACCACCACTGATCGCCGTGAATACGACTGCCGGGACCGGTTCAGAATTGACCCGTCACGCCGTTATCACGAACGAAGAAACCCACTTGAAGTTCGTGGTTGTTTCATGGCGGAACATTCCGCTAGTTTCCTTCAACGACCCAACCTTGATGTTGGACGTTCCCAAGGGCTTAACTGCCGCTACTGGGATGGATGCCTTCGTTCAATCAATCGAACCATACGTTTCCGTGGACCACAACCCAATCACCGACTCACAATGTATCGAAGCCATCAAGTTAATCGAAACTTCCTTACGTGAAGCCGTTGCTAACGGTCACAACCTGGATGCCCGGACCAAGATGGTCGAAGCTGAAATGTTAGCCGGGATGGCCTTTAACAACGCCAACTTGGGTTACGTTCACGCCATGGCTCACCAACTTGGTGGCCAATACGACGCCCCTCATGGTGTCTGCTGTGCCCTGCTTCTGCCATACGTAGAAGAATACAACATCATCGCTTGCCCAGAACGCTTTGCCGAACTAGCTAAGATCATGGGTGAAAACACGGACGGCTTATCAACCCGCGACGCTGCCGAATTGGCTATCAAGGCCATGAAGCAAATGTCACAAGACGTTGGTATTCCTAAGTCCATCAAGGAAATCGGGGCTAAGCCTGAAGACTTCGAACTGATGGCCGAAAACGCATTGAAAGACGGTAACGCCTTCTCTAACCCTCGTAAGGGGACGAAGGAAGACATTATCAAGATCTTCCAAGCTGCTTACGACGCTGAATAATCTTTGCTAACCCGGATAGCTTTAGCAGTCAACCACTGCACATAACTACCCTAGTTGAAACGATTGGTATTACTAAAAAGCCACCCGGTTGGGTGGCTTTTTTAGTATCGTAATTGACTAACCAATCACTACTCTGTGACCTGCTCGACGCGGTATCGCAACACCGTTTTCGCCTTCTCTGGTGCCGTCCGCCGTGGATCAGTGAGATAAATTTCTCGGTGCCAATAGTCTCCCATCGTGGGGATAACACGATAATCTCGTTCTTTTAACACCGCCTGTAACTTCGCAAAGGTTACGGGTTCATCGTCAAACGCCCCGTGATGAATGGTTTGTACGACTAACCCTTCCGTGTATGTTTCCCACTTCACCTGCGACAGCCAAGGATTGTCTTTCTTCTGTTGAACCCGCGCGAGCGCCTGAGCAAAATCATCCGCAGTCAGGCGGTCGGGCTGACGTAGCATAATTTTATACGTCAGCGCTGCCTTGTTGAGAGTGGTTCCCCGTGAACCATCACTGGTGGACCACACCCCCTCTAACGGATAGACGGTATACTCGTAAGGCTCGCCCAACTCACCGCGCTTCAGTGCCATCCGCAAGTCATACGCAACCGGATAGAGCGCCGCCACGTGCTCACCGAAAGCTGGTTGATTCGGATCTCCCGCCCCCGTAATCGTCACGAAATTCAGCTTGGGCAACGTCAATACTTGCGGTTCTTTCGGCAGATACCAGGCTTTTTCAGCCTTACGCCATTCGTGTTTCATCGGTTCAGCCTCCCTAGCCTACTTCTCGACCAAAGGAACCAGCATCTCACCGTGAACACCATTAGCATCCGTCCCCGTCACGTAAGACGTGTTAGGCCCACCTACGTAGGCGTAATCATCCAGCTGTGGCAAAATTTCACCGAAGGCTGGGCCTTCCAGGGAATTGTACAGGCTCATTTGATCCGTAGCCGTACCGGTGATCACCAGGTATTTCCCCGCAGGAAATTCAATCAACCGTTGCCCAGCCGTCGCCTGCGTGTCAGCAGCAACCTGTCGACCGGCATAGTAGTGAAATTCACCATTAATGGCTTCGTTGACAGCGAATGGATAGTCGTTGATACCAGTCAGTTGGTCCAGCGCGTGGTCGGCGTTAATTTTTTGCCAGAAGTCTTGCTTCTGTTGGCCCATTTCTGGGAACCCGCCCGTTAAGACCTTGTCTAACCCTAAAACAGTGAATGCTGGTTTCGTTTCAATCGTGTAATTTGCCATATTGTCGTGGCCTCCTTAAGATGATAGACTCAGTATACGAATTAATAGTTTCAAAAACTGACACCATTAGGGGAAAATTCATGAATAAAACGGCTCGGGTCAATACAATGATGCGTTATATCAATAATCGCCAGTTCTTTACGATTCGTGAACTGATGACCCACTTTCACGTTTCGCGCAGTACAGTCATCCGCGACCTAAATAATATCCAGGAACTCGGCATGCCACTAACGGCAAATGTCGGCCGCGATGGCGGATACGCGGTCATGCAGAATCAACTGCTTCCGGCCGTCCAATTTAACAGTGAGGAGCTCAAGGCCCTGTTCGTGAGCTTCCTGGCAACCTTGAACACCCAGTTGCCCTACCTGCAGAACCGTAATACACTGACCGAAAAGCTCGTGGCAATTGCCTCCCAGACGCAGCAGGATGACCTCCTGACACTACAAGAGCTGCTGGTCTTCAGTCACACCAACCCCGCCAATACCAAACTGACCGAGCTCACCGACTTTGCGCCAGCCATGCTCAAGACCTTGCTCAACGCGTGCCTTACCAACCGACAGTTGCAATTCCAACTGGCAGATGCCACTTGCACGATTTGGGTCCGACACGTCTACAGTCGCCAGGATGCCTGGTACGTCGACGCCTGGGACCTAACGACCCAACACTTTCGAGAAATCGCCGTGACGGCTATTCGTGAGATTACACCGGTCACCCAGGCTCAGACGTTGGATCCACAAGTAATTACAGCCGCCATCAAAGCCGCGCGTCCTAAACCAAACGTCACATTATTTCTCCGCGCCACGGCCATTCAACAGTTTCGGCAACATCCCCATCCCACGGCAGTACTCCAGTTTTTGGACCCCTTTCAGCAAACGGCCAAGCTCGAATGTACCGTGGATGTTACCCAGCCACAGCAGCTGAATGACTTCGCCCGGTGGTGTCTCTACCTGGGGCACGAAGCCCAGCTAACACTGGCACCAGCTGTCGTTAAACAAGCCCTCCGTCAGGAACTCACCACACAACTAGCCCAGTTGGGATAGCAGCAGTCAACCATTTCAAAATGCGTTAGACAGACGCCATTGCCGCACTAGGCTACCCTCATCAACTAATTACAAAGACTGTCATATCAGATTTCCATGTCACCGACTAACCACAATAAGGGTTTGGGACTTTTGTCCCAAACCCTTATTGTGCTCCAAACGTAAATAGTCGAAACGTGTGACAACAGGCAGTCAACTCCGCTTAACCCCGATAGACAAGCCATCCAAGACCGAGATTATTCGTCTGTCGACGTTAATGCTCATTAACTAACCGCCTTTTGTCCCACTCTTCTACAATTTATTTATCTGACATTTCAGCTTGCTTATCGTTGTGCCGTAATTCCATTTCGATTTCTTCCAGTGACTTGCCCCGTGTTTCTGGAACCAAGTAGTGAACGAAGAACATGGAAAGAACCGCAAAGACGGCAAAGACTGCGAATGGGCCCCCAACATTGTTGTGGAAGTAAGCCAGCATAACCAGGAAGAATTGCGAAACTAAGAAGTTCCCAATCCAGTTGGCAGCGGACCCGATGGAGGAACCGATTCCCCGTACACTCAATGGGAAAATTTCACCAATGGTAACCCAGGCAATTGGTCCCCAAGAAATGGCGAACCCGAAGATGTAAATTGCAATCAAAATCATGGTTGGTACGGCTGCAGTCTGAACATTCATGGTGAAGTTCATCACCGCAAGTATACCCAATGAGACTGCCATAACGATCGACCCAAACATCAGGAAGGTCTTCCGATTGAATTTGTCCATAATAAACGTTGCCAGGACGGTCACGACAAAGTTCACAATCCCAATCCCAACCGAAATCCAGATGGCACTACCTTCAGGGAAACCGAACCCCTTGATGAACACTTGTGGTAAGAAGTAAATCACAGAGTTAATCCCAACTAACTGTTGGAGCAACATAATACCGACGGCAACGACAACGGCCGGCCGAGCAACTGTGAAGAGTTCCTTCAGGCCACCCTTAGGTTGGTTGGCAACGACTTGGATGTCAGCCAATTCCTTCTTAGGATCGTCACCACTACTTTTACGTAACATTTTTAAAACACTTAAGGCTTCATCATTTTTACCCTGTTCAGCCAAGAACCGTGGTGATTCAGGCAATAACAAGCCACCAATCAACAGCAGTGCGGCTGGAATCAAAGCTGACCCCAACATCCACCGCCAGTCACGGACACCTAGCAGGTTATGGTGCAAGAAGCCCAGGTTAGAAACGTAAGCCAACAGAATCCCTAAGGTGATCATCAGTTGGAATAACGTTCCCAACGAACCCCGCCGCTCTGCGGGAGCCAATTCGGCCAAGTAAGCTGGTGTTAAAGCTGACGCAGACCCAACGGCCAAGCCCAAGATAATCCGGGCAATGACCATGGACCAGAAACCAACGGCGACCATGGACAGTGATGACCCCAGCAAGAACATGATAGCTGCCAGAATCAACAACCGCTTCCGGCCATACCGGTCAGCCAATGGACCAACTCCCAGTGCCCCGACTGAAGACCCAATCAGGACGGACGAGGTAATGAATCCCGTCTGGGCAATGTTTAAACTAAAGTTGTGTTCGATTAATGGTGAAGCCCCCGAAATAATCCCGGTATCAAACCCAAATAGCAGGCCACCTAACGCTCCGAATGTGAATATGAAAAAAGTACTTAAATGTCGATTCATGTTAATCGTCCTCACCCTTCATAAATAATCAGCAAATACACTATAGCGCTTACACGTTTCCTTGTAAACGCTTTCTTTCGTGACGTGTTGAGCATTCTTAACAGCCAGTTTCGGTTATTCCAAACAATTAGTCTATACCAATTAAAGGACGTGAAAACATGAAAAAGGGCCGCCCCCACAGGCAACCCTTTTCCAAAAAACTAGACCAATTTTTCTAAACTTTTCATAAAAACTAGCACAACCGATTAAAAATATTTTTATTTTTTAGGACAAAGTCATGTGACCATCCATAATCGTATACGTTTTGTCCGCAAACTCCTGCAGCCGTAAATCATGCGTCACCACGACAATGGCCTTATGATGTTGCTTAGCCAGGTCGTGTAATAAGCCACCTACGACCTTAACGCGATCACTATCCAGAGCGGCCGTCGGTTCGTCCGCCAAAATAATTTCAGGATTCTGGTACAGTGCCCGCGCAATCGCCACCCGCTGAGTTTGACCACCAGAGAGTTCCCCGGGATACTGCTGGATTAATTCTGCAATCCCCAGTTGTTCCAATAGGGTTGCGAGTTCTGTGGCTGACAGGTTACCCTGCTTTTTAACCCGATCGACCAGTGTAAACTGATCCGCAACTGTCAGGTATGGCACCAAATTGTACGCTTGGAGAATGAAGCCAATCTGATTCAGACGAAAGGCATCCCTGGCCTTCCCCGTCAAAGCCAGCAGCGACCGATCTTCAACCAATACCTCCCCCGACGTTGGCGTCTGAATCCCACCAGCAATCGTCAGAAAAGTACTCTTACCAGAACCCGACGGCCCAATCACCAAGCTAACTTCACCAGCAACGGCTTCAAAGTTAACGTTAGTCAGGACTTGAACCTCGTTGGTGTCGTGACCAAAGGTTTTATTCACATTTTTCAAAGCTAAAGTTGGCATCATTCTTAACCTCCAATCACGCTGACGGGGTCAACGTGCAAAATAATGCGGACGGGAATCAAAGCGCCAATCACCCCAGTTAGCAGGATACCACCCGTCACCCCCACCAACAGCGGCACGTTAAAGGCCAGTGGTACGCCGAACGGCAAGACTGATACGGTCAAAGCTGTTAACCCGGCCCCAATCAGCAACCCACCCACGACTAGCAGCAAGGCCTGTGTGATCGTCGTGGTAACCAGTACCTTCGCTGGAATCCCCTGTGCCCGCAACACCGCGTAGTTCGGCAACTTCTGCATCGTTAAGATGTAGAGGAAGACGGCAATCACCACCATGGCAATAATCATCAGAAAACCAATCATAAAACTAAACGTCATGTTTTGCGCGGAATAACCGGGTAACTTATTAATGAACTGGCTGAGACTCAGTGTCCGCAAACTACTGTCGGCCCCCTTAAAGGTCGACCGCTCCGACACGATTCCCCCGGCTTGGTAAGCGGACGTTACGTGGGCCAAGGCTCGCCAAGTCGGCAACGTCCCGTATACGACGGGAGCCACACTGAGCTTAGCATTGTGGGTAAAACCGACAATCTGATACTTCCCAGTCAGCGAATTCAAAGTCACCTGATCACCCAACCGATAACCATTGTCCTTAAAACTATCGTCCACTAAAATCTGATGGTTGGTGGTCGGCTTATGACCAGCGACCGTCGTTAATCTATGGTAGATAAACTGGTTTTCTTGAATCCCCAGAAACTGAGCCGATAATTTGGCCTGCCCCTTGGCCTTGGCCACCACCCCCGCTTGACCGACGTAGGCTTCATGCTTGGTCAGACTTAGTTTATCGGTCGTCTGCTTCGTAATCAATGACTGCGACAAGCTATCGTTGGCATCACTGTTGAGTGCAATCTTGCTCGCATTCCAAGTATCTAACGCTTGCGTATTTTGCTGGGCGAGGCCGTAAGCTAGACCGCTCAATACAAATACCAGATACGTGACCAGAACGATCATGCCAACGATTAAGCCATACCGCAGCTTTTCGTGGCGAATTTCTCTTAATGCTAAAAACACGGGCGTTCCTCCTAATCTCCTAAACGTTGTAAGGCTTGACGGAAACGATCCAACGCGGCATCCCGGTTCGCCGGAACCAGCATGATTTCCTTGATTGTCGCGTGGCTCAGCGTCATTGCTGCCCAGGCCACCACCGGTAAATCAGCGGGAATTGGTGCCTCCGGCAGGAGACTTTCGTTTTCCCCATAGTGCCGTTTAATCAGCTGATCGTACTGACCGCCACTGAAATGATCCACAAACGCCGTCACTGCTTGATAGTACGACTCCTCAGAAAACGGTGTCACCCCTTGCGAACTGAAATCGCGATGAATTTCCTGCATGGCTTGTCGGTATAAGGTTTGATAGGCATCCGTTAAATCATCAAAGTATTTGTAGAAGGCCCCCCGGGCAATCCCCGCAGTCTTCACAATTCTGGCAACCTGCGCGTCTGCTAGATTGTGATTGGAAAATTCCGTTAGCAAAGCCGACATGATGCGTTTTTGCTTATCTGATGCTAAATTTTTAAATGTCGATGAAGGCACTGTTAAGACTCCTTTCAGGATAAGTGACACCGTGTCACCATTAAGGATGGTATCATGGGAGTGACACGGTGTCAACTCTGAACACAAAAAAATCGTCCGGCATTACCTACCAGACGATTCCCTACCTCTTCAAGTTAAAATTCTAAAGGTTAAAAGCACTGAAATACCCACTATGCCTGATACAACAAGGGTTTTGATTTGGTCAGACATAGCGGATAATTGCCGCCTTACCGTTCGCCAAATTTGGACTGGAACGCGGTGGGAAGGACGGGACAAGCCAAAGGGCGGTCTTGCCCCTCGCTTGAAGCCGCAAAACACGTCTTCAAGTCGCCATTTTCAAGAAAACCACTTGAAAATTCCACGGCTGAGTCCAAATTTGACTCACTCTCGGCTACCCAGTGCAGCGCCAATAATATTGAGTAAGTGCTGTTATTCAGGTGTTTAATCTAAATTAGTTTCCAAGAACCCGTTTAACCGGAGGTGGTCAGAGATGGAGCCAGCTGTGTCGACGGTGTTAGCCGATTTTCGGCTTACAGCGTGGGACGCGTTTGGAGACTGGCGGTTTTTCCAGGCTTCAAACCGAGCCGAAGGACCGCTTTTCAGGCCGCAGGCGTTCCCCACAGCAGGCGGAATCTCTGACTGCCGCAGGTGGCTGGGTAAGACCAGTTTTAAGTCTACAATTCCTTACGATTCTTGGCTTGATAACGGCTCTTGAACTTTCAACCTTTAGTTAAATTTGCCTAATCCGTTGCTAATTTCTCTGGTTCGCCAATGACAAAATGACTGAGCACTGCTAACACTAAGAAGACTACGGCAACGCCACAGACACCATTCCAGCCCGCGTGACTCCAGGCCCAAGTTGCCGCCAGCGTGCCAATTGAGCCACCCAAAAAGTAACTAAACATGAAGACTGAATTATTCCGACTACTCTCCTGACGGTTCAAGGACTGCACAATTGCTTGGCAAGAAACCTGGCTAAACTGCGTTCCCAAGTCGAGCAACACAATGCCGACGATCAAGCCCAGCAACCAGTGACCAACCAGCCAAAAGATACCAAAAGCAACGCCGGAAAAAACCATCCCCAGGCCCACGGTCAACCGAGGCGAACGTTGATCGACCAGCGTTCCGATCATGGGCGCGGCAATCACTCCCGCGACTCCAAGTAAGCCTAGCAAACCAGCCACGTTACTACCCAGATGATACTGAGCTGCTAAGTAGAACGCCAGCGTCGACCAGAGCACATTGGACATGCCAAAGAGGCAGAAACCATTGATGGCAGCCCCGCGCAATGCTTTTTGGGTCGTAAATAACTTCGGCAACATCCGAATCACCGGCCAGTACCGCAGATTTTGGTGCCCCCGGGCATCGTGTGGCAGCTGATAGTGAACAATCGCCAGAAATACCAAATCGATTGCTGCCGCCACTAAGTAAATATTTTTCCAAGGCATGACACTGCCTAGGAGCCCACTAAACGACCGTGACAATAGAATCCCCGACAAAAGTCCGCTCAAGACGATGCCCAACACCTTGCCCCGCTGCAGGGACGGTGCCAGGTAACCCGCATACGGAATGATAATCTGCGGGGCAACCGATGTAATTCCCACCAAAGCGGTGGCAACCGCAAAAACACCTGCATTCGGCGACCAAAATGCTAAGAGTAACGATAGAATCGATAGACCCATCATGAACTGAATCAGGTGATACCGGTTGAAAATGTCTCCCAACGGAACGATGAGTAACAGGCCAAACGCATACCCTAATTGAGTCACCATGGCCAGCATCCCCACCACAGCCTTCGATAAATCAAAGTCCGCCGCAATCAAGTTTTCAATGGGTTGAATAAAGTTTAGATTGGCTACGATGACCCCAGTCACCACTGCCATTAGTAAGATTGTCTTACGTGACAAGGTTGCTTGTTCTTTCACAGGAAAAACCTCCTGCTGAAAGTTTAAAGCTTTTTTCAGAGATTGAAAACCAGAAAATCCAAATTAAATAGTCTGGGACAAAAATCTCAAGACTTTTTGTGCTTCAAATATATCTAGCCAAAACGTGCGATAAAGGACAATCAACTCCGCTTACCCCCGCTAGGAAAACCATCCAAGACCGGGATTATTCGTCTAGCGACGTTAATGCTCATTGACTAACAGCCTTTTGTCTCACTCTCGAATATTTGCTATACTTGTTCCCATCGGAGGGGATTTACATGAATAAATTTGTAACAAGTATCGCTGTCTCGGCGGGTCTGTTTGGCTGTCTTGGTTGGGGAACCACGACTGCGCAAGCTAAGTCAAAGTGGACGGCTGGGACGCCTAAAGCGCTCAGGGGATCTTGGACACAGCACCGATCCCACCACAGCGGTCACGACACCGAGGTTTCAACCAATGCCATGATCTTAACCAAGAAGTGGCTATTCGTGATGACTGACTTTGGTGGGCACGATTACGGGGGAAATCACCTAGTCTATCGCCAGAGCCACGGCGTTTATCGGCTACGCGCGTATGACACGCTAGAAAAATCCTGGTCTTACACCAAAGTTAGCCGTGACGGAAAGAAACTCACCTTACAGAAATACGGGAAACGTAAGTCAGGCCAGCATTTCAAGCACGTCACCAGCAAAGCTACCCACCTAAAATACGATGCTCGTGCCAGCCATGCGTTATTAAAATAAGATATAGAAATCACTTAGACGCCGTTTTTTGAGCGTCTTTTTATTTACCCCGCAGTTTCGTCAACTGCGGCGCAATCACGGTTGACCACATACTCTTCAAGAGGACGTAACCCACTAACGCCCCCACCATCGCGCTCATGAAGAAGCTCGGTAAAAACAACCAGACGGCTCCGGTCGTTCCCATTAACCACGCGGCCACTGGGTAAGCCACTAAGGCGCCCAAGATTCCGGAACCCACCATCTCACCCAATAATCCCGCCACCAGCTTGCCGGTCAGCCGAAATAACCAGCCGCTGAGAAAGGCCCCAATCATACTTCCTGGAAAGGCCAGAACCGTTCCCGTACCCATGAGATTACGAATCAACGAGGTGAGAAAAGCTTGAGCGACCGCCCACCACGGGCCCAATAACACGCCCGATACTAAATTGATCAAATGTTGCACGGGTGCCACCTTGGCAACCCCGATTGAAAATGAAAACAAACTGCCGCCAATCACGCCTAATGCCACTAACATGGCCGTTAACGTCATAGGATAAACTTTCTTAGACATCTAACTCACTCCCCAGTTTTTTTACCCAAAAGGACCCCCGTTTTACTCACCGCAAAACGAGGGCCCAGGGCTTTCCCCAACCAACCGCACACTTTCCTTCGCGAGCACTAACTCAACAGGTTCAAAGGGATTGGCATTCACCATCTCAGCCACTTGGCACCCCTAGTGTCATCTTAAGTTAAGCCCAACTATACCGGGTCTGGCTGGCCGAAGCAACTCATAATGATCTGTACCAATTCGCCCTTAAATTGGTTAGCCAAACTGGTATACTGACTTGGGAGGGGATTTTATGAAAAAGTTCGGTTTGACCCTGACGTTGGGAATTCTCAGCATCTGCTTAAGTGGTGTCACAACGGCTAAGGCAAGTAGCTATCAGTTAAACAGAAGTCATAACTTGCCTTACACACAGGTCTTTCACAACCGTAATGCCGCCACGCACTATCTCTGGAACAACACGCACACCCGTAAATTACATAATCTACGTAACTATCCACATACATCCTGGCACGTCAATCGCGAAGCCTGGTTCAGCCACGGTAACACGACCGCCCACTACTATTACGTCGTTAGCGGCAATCGTCGTGCGGCTGGTTGGGTCTGGCGGGGCT
Organism: Levilactobacillus tongjiangensis; assembly: GCF_003946345.1. GTDB lineage: Bacteria > Bacillota > Bacilli > Lactobacillales > Lactobacillaceae > Levilactobacillus > Levilactobacillus tongjiangensis. Next base: position 60,551 of record NZ_RHNY01000003.1, on the reverse strand, counting down.
ACTTACAAGATGGCAGCTATTACCGCGAAACCGTTAAAAATGACGGCTTGAAGTTGGCTTCACCCGTAAGTTTTAACGACCGCGGCCAATTTGACCGCTTTATCTACCAACGGCTCCAACATGACGGTTACCCGCTGAATAATCAGCTGTCCATGATTCTCAATTACTACTCGTCCGGCAATGACCGCCTCGCTGATTACACCATCAAAGATGTCATCAAAACGCTCAAACTGAAAAACTTGAACGCTCGCGACTTAACACTGATCAATCAGCCGACTGTTCACCATCTCAATCGGCTGGCCGACCCACAGCATGGCAAATTAGCTATCGAAACGACCGGTAAGGGGCAACTAGGGGTCAGCCTGGTCCGGACCCTAGAAAAGCAGCTGCGTGCCGCTAACGCCTCAGAATATGCCATTAATACCAATCTGACTGGTAGCGCACAAGCTGGGACGCTCAAATTGCAGTACGTCTTATTGATGCGTTAAAATATCCTGTTTTTTGAATAATTACGAGGTCAATTACCCCTGAATGAATTCAGAGGCTTGTCGCTCACGTGTCTTGCAACACAGTAGTCCAACATAACCGTTAGGCACTCCTACTCATAGTGGCAACATCACCGGGTAATTGACGGTCACCCGTTTAACTATCAGGATCCACCCAATAGTTGTTAGCTTCTTAATCTTTGGATGTTTGATACAGTTCAACCAATCTTGGCCGAGCATTGCAATATTCATGGCTCCTAATCGGTCATCGTTACAACGATATTGGCATTGGGCACACCAATATTCATGAGTATCGTGATGCCGGTTGGCCTTCTCAACCAATCCACACTTGGGACAGCGTTGTGAGGTGAAGGCCGGATTGACCTTCACCACGATACTCTGAATGGCCTGAGCCTTATATGTTAAGAAAGACTCTAGTTGGAAAAAAGACCAGGAACGATGGCTGTTTCGTAGGGACTTAGGCAGGTCCTCGGTGTTGAACGTCACGTTAGTTAAATCTTCCAAAACAAAAAGTGTATGTGAACCATACGCCGCAACGAGTGTCTTAGCTAGCCGATAAGTCACACGGAAAATTTTACGAACAAGTTGCTCAATGACATATTGTGTCATGCCCCTCGTGTATGATTAAGGTTATACATACAGAAAGGGAGTCACATCATGAAAAAAACAACCACCCTTATGCTTGGCCTCTTGGCCGTCACGTTTGGTGGCGCATTAGGTTTCCAACCGGCGGCGGCGAAAACCAAGGCTAAGGAACCGACCGAAAAGAAGGCCTTTACCACCCAGGAACGGGCAACCATCAAAGGTTATCGGCAACAGCTGAAAGGCATCTCTAACAGCACCAAGGGGATGTACGCGCAAAAGCCATCATTGAAGAAGTCATTTAAACCGGGCAAGCTGAGCCAAAAGTACATCAACGCTACGGTCAAATCCGTTAACTTTTACCGGCAAATGTATGGCCTGAATACAATTGAAGCTAATCCCCAGTGGAATGAGGATGCGCAGTATGGTGCTGCCACGATGGCCGCTGCGGATGAAGGGCTGGCACATGAATTGACGGGTATCAAGCGGCCCGGATACGTTTCAAAGACGGCTTGGAATCGGGGCGTCGATGCCACGGGTTATAGCAATATTGGTGAGGGCGTGGTTAAGCCCTATGACAACGTTTTGAATTATCTGGTAGATTCAGGACAGTCTGACTACGTTCCCGGTCACCGCGAATGGTTGCTAGGCAACACGATTGAAATTGGTGTCGGTCAAGCCGGTATTTACAATGATCTCAAGGTATTTGAGGGCGGCGCCAAATGCCGGGCCTTTGATCCTAAAGCTGGATTAGCTAAGGAAGTTGCTTATCCTAAGGCCGGTGTTTTCCCAATCAATGCCGTTGAGGGCGGTGTCTGGTCGCTTTCATACAGCATTGGGACGGGAGAAAAGGCCAGCAAGCCAGTCGTCAAGGTCACTGATAATACGACGCATAAGAAGATTAAGGTGACCCATGTGACCAACTACAATGATGCGACCGGCTATGGCTGGTTTAAGACCAGTATTTCCTACCAGCCAGCACTGAGCAAGGTGAAAGTCAACCACGCTTATACGGTTAAAGTTAGTGGGTTAAGTAATCATGCGGATGTTAAATATCAGACAAAATTGTTTAAGCTGAGTAAGTAGATTATTAAATTTTAGGCGAATTTTATAATCAAGTTAGCCACTTAGAATTTAGGACAAAATAAATACACCAAGACGTAAATCTCAGGTATCATTGGAGTTCTCACACAAACAATGAAAGAGGTCTTCGTCTTGATGCAAGAACAGCTTACCATGAATCGTCCCAAGGTCATCACCTAACTTTGAAAGAACGTGGAAACATTTCCTTATTCTACATGGCAACTACACCGGAAATGAAAGTTACGGCGCAATGATTTTTAAACGTTAGAATTCAGTGTTTCAACGCATAAAGGACCGGGCACTTGCCCGGTCCTTTGCTTTATCTATTAACCTATTTATGCACTTTAACCACGTGCGCCTTCAGAATCCAAGCTGTATGACCTTGGTGATCTTTCACTTGGTAGTAAGCGTACTTCTTACCTGAGATTTTTACATGTTCAATCTTAGTTAGCTGCCATTTCTTAGCAGAGTGCTTAGGGGTGTGACCCTTACCAAAGACCTTGGCTAACAGGGCATCCTTAAACCATTTTTTGTTTGCCTTCAACTTGTACGTAAATTTCGTATGCAACTTCTTGGTTGAAAGAATTTTGACCTTCTTGCCCTTTACAGGCTTGTCAGCTGCGCCACCATGAATAGGCTTGGCTGGCGTTGGCTTAACTGGCGTTGCCGTTTCTGGCTTCTTATCTGGCTTAGCTGGCGTGACTGGCGCTGTTGGCGCTGGAGTTGGAGTTGGAGCCGGAGTTGGCTTAACCGCCGTCTTATCCACGTATGGCGTATTCTTGCCATCAGTTGAGATCAGATACTTCGCCTTCAGTTGTTCCTGTTGGGCTGGTGTGAAGCCCAGAACGTCGTTGATGTATTTTTGAAGAGAGCCGTAGTTTTGTTCAATTTCACGGAAGTATTCTGAGATCCATTCGATCTTCACAGTCCGTCCCGTGTATTGTGAGAGCATGAAGTCATTGACCATTGTTTGCTTGTCCATCCCAAAGATCGACATCAGCAGAACGGTCGCAATCCCAGTTCGGTCTTTCCCTGAAGTACAGTGGTATAGGAATGCGCCGCCTTCATTCTTCAATACCATGTTCAAGAATTGACGATAACCCATAACCGCTGGGTAGCCAAATTCTAAACGTTGGACGTAGAAGGCACCGTCGCCTTGGCCATCAGCGTAGGCGTGCGCGCCCAGCACTGATAAATTGGTGTTGGGGGCACCAGGAATAACCTTATCCGTCCCCTTGCCTGAAGCTTGACCAGGCGTTCTGAAATCAACAACTTGCTTGACCCGGTACTTGTCCGTAAACAACTTAATATCGTCTGCGTCCAAGTTGTTCAACGCATCTGAACGTAACAAACTGTTTGGCTTAATTTGCCACTTACCATCGGCCGTCTGATAGCCACCAATGTCACGCGTGTTTTTAGTCTTATGGAAGGCAATTAGGTGTTGCTTAAGGTCAGCTTCCTTAGATTGATCGGATAACAAGTATTTCCCCAATGATTCAGTTGGAATGGGGTTGATTGGTTGTGGCTTAGGCTTAGCTGGCGTAGTAACCGGTGGCGTCACCGGCTTACCAGTATCAGTTCCCGTAGCTGGTTTGTCTTTGTCACCAGGCTTAGGTGTCGTTTGTTCCGTTGGTTGGCCAGCAGTATTGGCATCAGCTGCGGCAACAACACTGGGAACGCCCGCTCCCATTAATGATAGTGTGACCCCGGCTAGGCTAAGAGTCTTGACAATTGAGCTTTGCATGTTATTTCTCCCTGCTTATAGTTATTATTAGTGTTCAGCGCTTATCACAAGAATTGATATTAGCAAGGGATTGTGTTGTATTTGCAAACGTTCTGTACACGATTGGTAAAGACCATTACGATAATCTTTATGCAACCGCCGACAGAAACGGTTGTCACTAGCTTGACTCTAAATCCAAAGTAGCTAATCTTTTAGAAAAAATTGACAGCAACTAGCGTACATTTCCAAATTTTTATCAATTTCTGGGTATTTTAAATATTTGTTATAACGTTTTACCTAAAGTCCTTGCGCCCATCAACTGAATCCTTTAAACTGTTGATTACAATAGCTGTGTAAGCGTTTAATTAGTAAAGGGGATTCCGTATGAAAATTAGTAAAAAAGTCTGGTTGGATTCAATTGGGGTGGGATTGTTCACCCTTGTTTATAGCGTCGTCATGGGCAGCTTTTCCCTCTGGATGGGCTCCGCCGCTTTCGTTGCAGTTTCCTACTTTTTTGGCGCTGGTTTCCCTAAAGATAAGATTTGGAATATCTTAGTGAGCTTGCCTTGGGGATTGCTTGGGGCTTAATCGCCTTTCGCCTGCTCCAGGTGCCAGGCATGGGTCAGCTGTGGCCGAGCGCCATCATGTTTGGCCTCCTGACGTTCATCGTGTTATTCCTACAAGGGACGATTATGAAATTTACGATTGTGCCCGCTTGGCTGATTGCTTGGGGAACGACCATGTTGATTATTACCAACGTTCCCGTCCATCACTGGGCCCTGTTCGTAGGACAACTCTACGGTTCCATGTTGCTGGGGATTTTCTTAATTGGTTATGCATCTGATTACTTTAATCAGATTATGGAACGACTGCTACCAACAAAGGATAAGTCCGCAGAAACCACCACGGATTCAGCTGAAGAAGACTAGTCTCTTCCATTTTCGATTACTCAGTCACAATAAATGATATTTATAATCGTGTAACACCTACGCTGGCGTTTTTCTCGAAAACATTGTCCCATTTCAAAAATAATCCTTACGCCGTGAAATTAAACGTGGTATGCTAGCACCTCGTGGGAAATTCAAACGAGGAGCAACACAATGCCTAAAAATTTTAAAGAAGAACTACTTTTCACTGCCGTCATGGCAGGCCTCATGGTCTTAGTCATGGCTGGCTACAACATCGCCCTAGCCGATGGATTTTCACATCACTTCATTCGTGAAGTCCTGACTGGCTATCCACTGGCCCTGATTGTCGCCGCAATCTGCGACTTGGGAATCATTGGCCCCGGTGTTAAATACATCTTTTTCCACTTTATCATTAACGATTACATGAAAAAGAAGCAGATTCGTATCGCCCTCACCATTTCTGTAATGATGGTGGCCGGGATGGTTACCCTGATGTCCCTCTTCGGGATGGTCGTTACCCAAAACTTTGGTGGTAACTTCTTCCTGACCTACTTGCACACCTGGATCTTTAACCTCTTCATGGCTTTACCTTTACAGCTTTTAATCGTTGGGCCTATCGCCCGCGCCATCCTGGGTGCCGTTCAAAAGCAAACCGCCCCAGCCGAAGCGTCAGCTGAACCAGAATCCATCGAAAACTAATTTCTAAACTAAACGTCGCCGCTATCATTTAGATATAGCTGCGGCGTTTTTCTATGCTAATGGACCCACGCCAGGCAGATTAAAAACGACCACCAGAATTATCTGATGGTCGTTTTTAATTTCTATTTTTCGCTAATCTGTAATTGCGGCCAACGCTGCTGCCATTGCTTTTTCGCCATGCGCTCACGAAAAATGGCCAAATGCTGCTGATCCTGTTGATAGAAGGGAATCGGCCGACACCGCAACGCTAGGAGATCCGTCACCCCGTGTGGTGCAATCAGCTTCACCTCACCATCTGCCAAATATGCCCCGACACAAGTGGGGGCTTCAACAAAGTGGCCGATGGCGTCCGCTACTGACGTAAACTCCGGCGTATCCGCAAAATTGTAATGCGCCATGTACACTTCATTTTTAACCTGCCAGTTAAACTGGGGAGCCACCTGAACTAAGTGGTCATAGATTTTCAAATCATCACTAGCTGGTCGGTCCGGATCAAAAAAGACAACATCCACGTCACTCATCAGCTGAACGGGCTGGTGACTTAGCACTTGCCAGACCGTGTTACGAATGCTGCCCGCTGCCAGGGCCCCCTGCCGCAGATGACAACGATCAATCACTTTTAAAATGGTCATCAATTCCGGTACCTGTTGAATAATCTGTACGACCCGTTGCTCATCCACACGCGTCCATCCCTCTCCAAACAATATTATGTTAATTATACCAGGCGATGAACGCGCATCGCACCCTGATTCTCTAATGAAAACCGCAATCAACAATTAATTGGATGATTGAATGGTGCAGCAATCAAATATTCTCGCCGAATTTGGAAAAAGGTCTACCCGTTTTCGCGGATTTAGCGTATGCTTAATGCAGTTAAAGACTCATCATCCTTAACACTTTTAAGGGAGCGAATCTACATATGAAAAAATGGACTTTCGGTCTCGTTGCGGGGCTCATGTTACTGTTACCACTAACGCTAGCAACGACGACCACAACCACCGCCAGCGCGGCTACCAAAACAACCACGACTAAAACTAAGCCCAAGACTAAGGCCAAGAAACATTACCTGATTGTCATGGGCCACGGTGCCGGCGATCCCGGTGCTCGCGGTAATGGCACCACCGAAGCAGCTTTCCTGCGGAAGCACATGCTGCCACAATTACGAAAGTATGCCAAGGAAGTTAAAAACAGTGAAATCACTTTCTATAATCCCAAGAAAAACTTGGTGAGTGATACCTTGTATCACCACAAGGGTTCCTACAAGATTAATAAGAAAACGACCGTTATCATGTTCCACTTAGATGCACCAGCCGGTCATGGGGGTCACGTGATCATTCACAAGAAGCACCCAACGGCTCGTGATAAGCGTCTGGCTAAAGTCATCAAAAAATACGTTGGCTTAAACCGCGCTTACAATGGCTATAGTTTCCGAACGAACCTTCGGAACTGTAACGTTCTGCGTAAGCGGGGCATTGATTACAGTCTAGTTGAGTCTGGTTTTATTACAAATAAAACCGACGTCAAACATTTGAAGAAACACATGGCCAAGATTGCCAAAGCGGACATCGAAGCCATCACGAACGAAAAAATCAAGTAGGACCATCTTTAGCAGGGGGCCGGGACTTTTGCCCCGGTCCCCCGCTGTCGTCTTTTCTTAGTTAGTTAACCAGCTTTTGAATTTGTAAGCGCTTTTAATTGCCCCAACGTTAGTGAACTGTTAGGGTAAATCTTACAGTTGGGTTTCACACGAAACATGAGGAGGTGTTCACCATGCCGTACATGTACTTAGGCATTGCAATTATGGGAGAACTTGTTGGAACAAACTTACTCAAGGCAGCAGCCGGCTTTACCCGCTTCGTTCCTGCCCTGGGTGCATTAGGGGCCTATGCACTATGCTTCTATTTCTTATCATTAGCGATGAAGAACATCGATCTAAACGTTGCCTACGCCATCTGGGCTGGAATTGGCATCGTCATCACTACGTTTATCTCCATGACTTATTGGCATGAACCAATTAATCAGGCAAGCGTTTTAGGAATTGTACTGGTTGTTGCCGGTGTGGTCATCCTCAATTTGTACGGTCCAGGAAATTAACCTGAGGAGGAACACCGCATGACAGAAACTGAGGTAATCTTGGGGCCGGTGCTGCAGGTTTTCTACAAAATCATCCCAACTTTTTACAAAAATGATTCTTATGAGACTGAATTCTCGTTGATTCAGTCTTTTTTAATGCCTCTAACTCTTAAAAATCAACGATTAACGGTCCTAAGCAGACCCTTGACCACTGAATTCTTCATTGAGTTTAACAAGTCTATTATCAAATTTTCGACCGCTACGCGCAGTAAGATCGGCAGAGCTCACCAGATTTTGTGGTCGCCTTGTCTTGTGAATAATTTTGCATTCTTCCTATAAATGCGTTATAACGTAGGCGAGTAATCGGATATATCAGTAATATATTAGTATCCTCGATTGCTCAATCGTTAACATTGTATTGATTTCAACACCTATAAATGATTGATTGGTGTTAACCATGCCATTTATAAATGTCATTCAATGACGTGTTGTGGATCAAGTTAGTCTGTCTATTGATTTGGGGAAAGGACGACCTACTATGGCTCAAAATTCTGTTGCTTTAAAGCATTATCAAATGTACATCAATGGCGAATTCAAGGATTCTTCATCTGGCAATCTCATTACCGTGATCAACCCCGCTACTGGCGCACCAATTTCTACGGTTCCTAGTGCAACATTAGAGGAAACGCGTGCGGCTATCGATGCCGCTTATGAAGCTCAGAAGTCCTGGAAGAAAGTTCCCGCCGCAACCCGTGGGCAATATCTGCACGACGTTGCTGCAGAAATCCGGCAGGAAGCCGATCACCTGATTGAAATGCTCCAGGAAGAACAAGGTAAAATCAAGTCTTTAGCTACCACCGAAATTCTCTTCTCAGCTGACTACTTTGATTACATGGCTAGTGCTTCACGAACTTACGAAGGTGAAATTCTACAATCCGACAACGCCAACGAAAGTATCATGATCGACAAGCAACCCATTGGCGTCGCTGCTGGCATCTTGCCTTGGAACTTCCCATTCTTCCTGATTGCGCGGAAGATGGGACCAGCTTTGGTAACTGGGAACACCATTGTCATGAAGCCTAGTTCCGATACACCAAACCTAGGACTGGAATTTGGTAAAATCTGTGAAAAGGTTGGCATTCCTAAGGGTGTTGTTAACATCGTTACCGGTCCTGGGGCCGTCATTGGTGATGAACTTTCCAAGAACAAGAAGATCGGCATCATTAGTTTGACTGGTTCCGTCAACTCCGGGAAGCGGGTCATGGCAGCGGCAGCGACCCACATGGCCAAAGTTTCCCTGGAACTTGGTGGCAAGGCGCCAGCGATTGTTTGCAAGGACGCCGACATCGATTTGGCCGTACAATCGATCATCGATTCTCGGGTCGATAACAACGGACAGCTTTGCAACAACTGTGAACGAGTCTACGTTCAGGAAAGCATTGCTGACAAATTCACGAAAGAACTGGCACAGAAGATGGCCGCAGTCACCGTTGGCGATCCAATGGCTCACGAAGACATTGGCATGGGCCCGCTGATTAACCAAGCCGCACTGGACAAAGTATCTGGCATGGTTGACCGGGCCGTTGCGGCCGGTGGCAAACTGGAAACCGGTGGCCACGTCGTCAAGATTGCCAAGGGCTTCTACTTTGAACCAACGGTTATCAGTGGTGTTAAGCAAGACTCTGAAATCGTCCAAGATGAAATTTTTGGCCCCGTTCTGCCAGTCTTGACCTTTAAGACGTTGGATGACGCCATTGAAATGGCCAACGACAGTGACTTTGGTCTGACCTCTTCCATCTTCACTGAGAACATCGACAATGTTATGCGCGCTTCTCGTGAGCTAGAAGATGGCGAAACCTACATCAACCGGTTCAACTTTGAAGCCATGAACGGCTCCCACTCCGGCTGGAAGGAATCTGGCATTGGCGGTGATGACGGGAAGCACGGGATCGAAGAGTTCCTGAACACCCATGTAATCTACCTGCAAGGCCACCCAGAGAAAGCCCAAGGTTAATACCCGTTGAAAAACGATAAGCCACTTTCGGGTTATCGTTTTTCTATGAACGTGACTGATTAAACAATTATTTTAAAGTTTTCTAATACAATTTTAATTATCAAGAACGTTAGTCATGCCAAGTTTACACACGGATATTTGGCATGAAACGATTAATGAAAGCGTTTGCTTTTTAATCTCATTGTGTGATAATGAACATTGTAAAAACAAACACATATCTAATAAAACGAGGTGCCAATTATGAAGATTCAAGCTGCAGTTGTTGATAAGCAAAATGCTGATTTTGATATTCGTGATGACGTTGAACTGGCCGATATGGGTCCCGACGACATTCAGGTTCACATGGTTGCCAGTGGGATCTGCCACTCCGATGAGGCTCTACGGACTGGGGTTGCCGTCATCGACTACCCTATCGTGTTAGGTCACGAAGGTTCCGGTATCGTTGAAAAAGTTGGCCCAGAAGTTACCCAATTCAAGCCAGGCGACCACGTTGTCCTGAGTTTCTATGGTTGTGGTAACTGTAAGAGTTGCCTGAAGGGTATCCCAACCCAATGTGAAAATTACGCGGCAAATAACCTATCCGGTGTTCGTCCAGATGGGAGCGCCCACTTCACCGAAGCCGGCCATAACGTTGCCGACATGTTCGACCAAAGCTCCTTTACCTCAACCACGGTTGTTCGTGAACGGAACGCCGTTAAGGTCGACAAAGATTTAGACCTGCGGAAGCTCGGACCTCTGGGCTGTGGCTACGTTACTGGTTCAGGAACTGTTCTGAACACTTTGAAGCCAAAGCCTGGTGACACGATTGCCGTCTTTGGGACTGGTGCCGTTGGGTTGGCTGCCATGATGGCTGGCCGGATCTCTGGTTGCACCAAAGTCATTGCCATTGACATCGTGGACTCCCGTTTGGAATTAGCTAAAGAACTCGGTGCAACTGACGTGATCAACAGCAGCAAGGTTGACGACGTTGTCAAAGCCGTTCAAGACTTGACTGGTGGCTATGGCGTCAACTACGCCGTTGATACCACTGGGGTTGCCGCTGTTATCAGTAACTCCATCAGCGCTCTGGCACAAGGTGGGACTTCCGCCGCAATCGCTGTGACGAACCACCACATCGACCTGGATACCTGGAACGACCTCTGTGTCAACGATAAGAAGGTTGTTGGGGTCAACATGGGTGACTCAATTCCTCAAGTTGATATTCCTCGTCTGATTGAATTCTACAAGTTGGGGCAATTTGACTTCGATAAGACCGAAAAGTTCTACAAGTTCAGTCAAATCAACGAAGCCAACGCTGACTCCGTTTCTGGGAAGACCATCAAGCCTGTTCTGGTCATTGATGATAGCTACGTTCCTGGCAAATAAAGCGTTGGTTTAATCGAACCGGTGAATCCGTACGAGAGACGGATCCACCGGTTTTTTCTGTCCGCGACCTAACCTTCTCCGTAACAACTTAACAATTGTTATTGCAATATCAAAGTGATATCATTAAGCTATCACAAGGGAGGGCATTATTATGGCTAAGGAAAAACAAAAACGGTTTCTATTACGCATGGATGAGGATCTCTTTCAACGTTTATCATTGGCAGCGGACGCCGATAGTCGGAGCATCAACGCCTACATTGTTCAATTGCTCTCCCGGGCGGCACCACACGGGACTTGGGAGCAACGCCAGCTCATTGGTCGCTCGTTATCCGGCAAGGAATTAGATGCCAAATCTGGCTTAGTCTTAGTGGCGGGAATTTACTATCGCTACCTGCTCGAGGCGCCAGAAAAGCCGGACCGAACGGCTAGCTATACCATTACCGAAAGTAACGGTAACATCTTAACGCTCAAAAAAATCTAGGGGGAATTAGTATGCTTGGGATTCGGATTGTTCGTCAAAATAACGAAGGTTTAGTTGAAACGTTGGGGAAATACAAGCACAGCGTCACTTCAGGAATTCATTTCTACATTCCTGGTATCCAGAAGATTCGGACGGTCAACCTGGCCATGACGCCATTGGCTCTACCCAACTACTCCGTCATCACCAAGGATAACGCGGATGTCTCCGCTAGCCTGACGTTGAACTATCACGTCACTAATTCCGTGAAATACCAATATGAAAACACCGACTCCGTTGAATCCATGGCCCAACTGGTTCGTGGCCACTTACGAGACATTATTGGCCGCATGGAATTGAACGAAGCCTTAGGCTCAACTGCCAAAATCAACCAAGAATTGGCCACCGCCATTGGTGATTTAACCGACACATACGGTATCAACGTCGATCGGACCAACATTGACGAATTAACGCCTTCTAAGGCCATCCAGTCCGCCATGGACAAGCAATTAACGGCCGACCGTGAACGGGTGGCCGCCATTGCCAAGGCTGAAGGGGAAGCCAAGTCCATCGAACTGACCACTAAGGCTAAGAACGACGCCCTCATGGCCACGGCCACCGCGGAAGCGACCGCCACTAGAACCCGTGCCGATGCTGAAAAATACCGGATTGATACGGTCAATTCCAGTCTGGAGTCCGCCACGAAAGAATTTTTCGAAAACCAATCAATTTCCGCCTTCAGTGACCTGGCCAAATCCCCTGCCAACGTGGTCGTTGTTCCCAATGATCACATCGCCGACTTGGGTCAAATTCCCGCCATTGGTGCGGCTTTGAAGAGTGGCCTCGTGGATAAGACGCCGAAGCCTTCGAAAAAATAAATTAGCGAGCTAGCGTGCACCGTTACCTGTGATGGGAAACTTTGCACGCTTTTTTGAGCAGTTGGCGACTAGTAGTTGCTACCGAGACCTACGTCAGGCCACCTGGTTTCCGGAAACTAGAAATCGTCAATCGGTTCACCCAGTATGCCCGAAATGTCTGGCAATAGCTAGCACAACCAGTTCACCGCATCAGTCGTCACCAGTCTCATTGTATCCCCCTATGATTAGCCGTACACTAAAGGTAGTTACAGCACGCCATAGGAGGATCCGTACATGGTCACACGACAAGATATTTTCACTTACACCGAAGATAATTTTGGAATCACCCCGGTCTATCCGTTCAAAAGTTTTCCGAAATATGCTGTTCTCAAAAATCGGCAGGGTAAGTGGTTCGGTCTCATCATGAACGTCTCTCAGAGTAAGTTGGGGCTCCCGGGAACCGACGAGCTTGATATTCTCGACGTTAAAGTTGACCCCGAACTAGCCAGCATCCTGCGTGACAAACCAGGCTACTTAGCTGGCTACCACATGAATAAGGAACATTGGATCAGCATCATTTTGAATCAAGCTACCGACGCTCACAGTCTCTTCCAACTACTCGATGGTAGTTATGAGCTTGTTACTAATAAATAATTATTAATAATTAATCAAACGCAATCTTTTTGAATTTCCTAGTTGACACATCATTTTCCCAGCGGTAAACTAGCCTCAATTCAATAAATCGTCCGAAACAAACCATTGAAGTGGAGATCAAGATTATCGTGCACGTAAAGAGAGTCGTCGTTGCTGAGAGTACGACCGAACGCAGGTAGTTAAATGGACCACCGAGGGCTTCCCCGAATCATTTCGTAGTACGGGAAGACGTGCGACATACGTCAGTTGTCAGGGAAATGTTAGTTTCCTGTGGAGAGGGGCGCGGTCTCTTTTTCGGGACCCGTCTAATTAAGGTGGCACCGCGGTTAAAACCGTCCTTAACACATTGGCTGTTGAGGACGGTTTTTTGTATACATTTAACCAAGGGGGCTTCACCTATGTTCAAACGATGGCAAAACTCAGTGTTATTTCTAACAACCACGACTAAAAAATCTGGAGGAATACATCATGAGTTTACGCAACCACAAGAAAGCCTTATTACTTTGTAGCGGAATTATCTTAGTTGGTGGCATCTTCGCCATCACCGCTCACTCGAAATCAACGAAGACCGCCGTTTCCCAGGACCTGAACCTATATCAGACGGCGCCCATTACCAGTCTCGACGTTGCCAAGATTACCGATAGCGTTTCCAGCAACGCCCTCAGCCAAGTTGGCGAAGGGCTTTACCGGCTCAATGCCAATAGCGAAGCTGAGAATGCGCTGGCTACCAAGACGACCGTTAGTGATAACGGCCACCAGTACACCATTAACCTACGGCATGATGGCAAATGGAGCAACGGTCAACCGGTAACGGCACAGGACTTCGTTTATTCCTGGGAGCGGACGCTGAACCCGAAATCTAAGTCGGAGTTCACCTACCAATTCGCTAACATTAAAAATGCGAACGCCATCGCAGCCGGCAAGAAAGCACCCGCAACGTTGGGAGTCAAGGCAGTCGGTAAGTACCAACTTAAGATCACGTTAAGTCAGCCGGCCGCCTACTTCAAGAAGATGTTAGCCAGCACGACCTACTACCCACTGAACCAAAAGGCCGTCGACAAGTATGGTAAGAAGTACGGTTCGTCTGCTGCCACCACTGTTTACAACGGGCCGTTCGTTCTAACCAACTGGAACGGAACGAGCGATACGTGGACTTTAAAGAAGAACGCCACGTATGCTGCTGCCAAATCAGTCAAGCTGAAGCGGATTTCTTACAAGGTCATCAAGTCGAGCACCACGTCCTACAACCTTTACCAATCCAAGAAGTTGGACGCCGTCACCCTCGATGGTGAACAAACCACCCAAAACAAAAACAATCCGGACTTAAAGTCCATTTCACAAGGTCGGATTGGCTTCATTCAGTACAACCAAAAAGACAAGGTTGCCGCTAACCGCGATTTACGAACCGCCATTTCACTGGCCATCAACCGCCAACAGTTGACCACCAAGGTCTTGAAGAACGGATCCCAGCCTGCCAAAACCTTTGCCATCAAGAACATGTTGAAGAATCCTAAGACTGGCAACGACTTTACGGCCGATGCTAAGGTGAAGAACACGGTCGATTACAACCCTACTCTCGCGAAGAAGCTGTACCAACAAGCACTGAAGCAATTGGGCAAAAAATCCGCCAGCGTGACGATCACCTGCGGAGACGATGATGCCAGTCAAAACATGGCTGAATTTATCCAAAGTGCCCTGAGTAGCAAGCTCGGTTTGAAGGTCCACGTACAAGCCATGCCATTTACCTCCATGCTCAGCAACGTTTCCAAGGGAAACTTCCAGCTTAACCTGACCAGCTGGAGCATGGACTACGCCGATCCCATCCAATCCTTACAGATTCTGGAATCGACCAACAACTCCAACATGGGCGACTACGACAGTAAGACCTACGACCAAGCACTGAACGCCTCCGAAGGTCGTGATGCATTGAAGTCCACTGCCCGTTACACTGATTTAGTCAAGGCTGCCCAAACAGCTGCCAAGGATCAAGCCGTCACCCCACTCTACGAGGGTCGAACCGGAACTCTGGTCAGCCCCAAGATAAAGGGTGTCGTCTACAATAAATTTAACGGTAGCGCAGACTATACGCACGCCTACGTTGGCGATTAATTCAGTCGAATTGACGGACAAGTTCCATTGCACTGAGAGTGAGAAACGTTATAATTAAGATAGCATCTTAATTACACGTTTTCATGACTCAGGTGAACCGATGAAAGCTTCTCGGCCGGTTGACCCAGCTAAAAAAACGTTACGGAAAGGTTCTTATTGATTATGGCCCCATTACGTCATCATGAATATCCGACTACCGAGTCGGAATACGAAGCTGAGTTAACCGAAACGGAAAACGAACACGCCGCCGAACTCAAAAAGGTCGAAGACAAAGTTCAAGGTCAAATTTCCCGTTACCTCTTATTCGGTGCCGTCTCAGTGGTTATCAACATCACTTTGTTTTACCTGTTCTACCACACAATGGGTATCGAATATCAATTGGCCAACTTCATTGACTGGCTGATCAGTGTTCAAGTTTCCTTCTGGTTGGATCGTCAATTTGTGTTCAAGCACAAGTCAAACAAGCCAATGAAGGAAATGGGAACGTTCTACATGACCCGTGTCATTACCTTCTTGATTGAAACGCTACTGTTATGGTTAGGAATTTCCGTAATTGGCGCCAACAAGACCATCACGAAGGTCATCGGCCACATCATCGCGTTAGTTCTGAACTTCTTCGTCTCCAAGAAGTTGGTCTTCAAGAACCAACCTGCCCCTGCCGATTAAAGTTAACCAACTAAATTCGCACGCATCCCCTGTTCACTGGGATGCGTGTTTTTTTGTGGTCGAAGCAGTTGGCATCGCACTCCGGCGGACGGGAGTGGGGCCTGCTGTGGGGACGCTTCAGCCTGAGAAACGGGCTTCTCAGCCTTCGTGAGAAATCTCAAATTTCATCAATCTCCGACTTATCTCTAAAACATCTGGACGACAATTTCATATCAAAGTTTCAGTCTATCACTCGTACACAAGCCACCAACAAAAACTCGCCCCACCACCGTAGCCGGAGGTCGCCAGGGAGGGGGGCAGCTGTGTCGGTGGCGTTAACTCGGTGGGCTGACCGAGTCTAGGCCACGGGACGACCTTGGAAACACGCGGACTTAGCGTGGTTTCAAGTCGCGCTGGAGGACCGCTCCTCAGGCCGGAAGCAGTCCCCACAGCAGGCACCCTCCCTGGCCATCAGAGGCGGCCAACAAATTATCCGTCTGAATTATCTTCTACCAGACAAAATACGCTCTCTTTTCCATCATACACATCTCACCGCCAGAAGCCTCACTCACTACCGTAAACGGAGGTCGCCAGGGAGGGTGGCGGCTGTGTCGGTGGCGTTAACTCGGCGGGCTGACCGAGTCTAGGCCACGGGACGAGCTTGGAAACACGCGGGCTTGGCGTGATTTCAAGTCGCGCTGGAGGACCGCTCCTCAGGCCGGAAGCAGTCCCCACAGCAGGCACCCTCCCTGGCGGCCGGAAGCGGCCAGTATAGTACTACTTCCCCCAATTAGTGTATGATAGAACATACCCTCTAGAGAAGGATGGATTGGCGCATGTCACTATCGTTTATCTTCACCGCCATCGGGATTTTCTTCGTCACGGATACCGATGACTTAATCGTACTCCTATTACTTTGGCTAGCAGCCAAGACGCCCCAACAACGCCGCTCCGTAATTATTGGCCAGTATCTAGGAATCATCACCCTCATGCTGGCAGCGTGGATCATCAGTCGCGGTGTCGTGCATTTTAATGTGGTCCACTGGACGCGCTGGCTGGGGGTGATTCCCCTGTTGCTGGGAACCATGGGCCTCCGCAATTGGTTACGACACCGTGACACCGGCGGGCTAAAATCCCTGTTGACCCGTGCCGTCAGTCTACCAGTCGTCTGGTCATTGACCGTCGGCAACGGTGGGGACAATCTCAGTATTTACATCCCCTACTTTAGTAAGCTCACCTTGCCAGCGTTTGGAGCGGTCAGTTTAATCTTTCTAGTCATGATTGGTGGTTGGTTGACCATCAGCTATTACCTAGCCAAATCGGCCCCAGCTAGCTATTTCTTTGCTCGCTTCGGCGCCAGGCTCTCACCAGTTTTATTTATCATTGTCGGTTTGGCAATTCTCCTTTAATGTTTCATGTGAAACACTTGGAAAATATCTGACAGCGATTACATTTTCACCTATGAACTTGCGCCCCTTAACGGTATAATGAGGCCACGAGTACTCATTTGGGAGGGAAATCATGAAGAACGATCGCCTATTGTTTCAAGCTGGTCTAGATGACGACGACGGGGCCTGGCTCGACGTCACGCCGGCAGCCGATACCTACGCCGACCCTGAAGCCTACAGTGCCATCCTGGCCTTAGTCATCCAAACGATGCAGGAGAAGCTGCACCTATCGCGAGCAGACCGGGCTGCCTTTTTAAAAATGACACTAGCCGACGTTGATGCCCACGGTGATGAGGACCAGGGGCCCCACCTGTTGAAGCCGTCAGCCACCGTCAAGCTAATGGTGAAGAACATTGCGAGCGACCAGCGCAACACCCTCGTCATCAAGCTAGCCGACTTGCGGGAAGTTGAGAGCGTGGGTGAAGTCACCTACCTCACACTGGTCAACCGCAACATTTCACTGGTGCCCAACGACGAGTTCAAATCAGTTAAAAACGACGTGAATGCGGACAGTCTGCAAGAGTACATTGATGACCTTGAGCTCACCCACATTCTCTACGCCTATCAAACCAATCAGACGGCATTGGATCAAATCATCCAATACGCCAAGTCCCATCAAATCTACAAAACCAGTGCATTCGATGACCTCGACCTAGACGCTCCCGACTCACAAGAAGAGTTCGACCGATTTATGAACGAGGTCTTCACTGAGATGCAGCAGGGGCAACGCAAGGATAACGTCATCCCCTTTCGACCACGTGAAGAATAAGACTTCAGTTAGGCAGTCATGTGTCGCCAACAGCGATGCCGGACTGCCTATTTATGTAAAATTAATGCTAGCATCTACCCTAATAACCACCTAATCCCATAAATCCTGGAGGTAATACCGATGCACAAATTGTTCTTAAATCAACGGGTCTTCTCGCTACGAGAAAAGTTTTCAGTCCTCAACGAACGTGAGCAACCCGTGTACCAAGTCGTTGGCAGCGTCTTTCAAATTCCCAAACACTTTGACATTCTCGACCGTAACGAACGCGTCGTAGCCAGTGTCACCAAGAAACCACTTAGTTGGCTACCCAAATTTTTCTTGGAAATTGGTGGCCAGCAGGTAGCGACTATTCAAAAAGGCCTGACGCTACTGAAGCCACGCTATGAGCTGACAGCAGCCGGTCTCACCGTTACCGGTGACTTTTGGGATATGAATTTTGAAGTATCCCAGCAAGGCACCGTCGTGGGACGCGTGACCAAACGGTGGTTCAGTGTTGGCGACAAGTATGAGATCACCATCATCGACGACGAACAGGAACTTCTGCTCGTGGGCCTAGTCATTGCCATCGACTACGTCAAGCGAATGGCAGCTGCCGCTAGTAGTGGTGCCAGTAACTAAGTTGGCGAACTAGCCAAAAGAAGTGGCGGTCCTGGAAATATCCACGACCGTCACTCTTTTTTTGTATTTAGATACATTTAGCCTGATAGCAATCACCCAAAAATACTCGAGAATTGACTGCATACCACCAAAATTTTCTTTTAAATAACCATCATTGCCGCCTGCCACAGCAGATAACAACCGTAGCCCATCACGATGACTCCAGACAGAATGTTCACCCACAACAAGAACTTCTGCGGCAACCGTTCCTTGAGCAGTCCCAGTAACAACGTGATTCCAAAGAACCAGATAGCGGTTGCGGAAATAACTCCCGTAATGAATGGTGTCACCTGGCTATCAGTCAGTGAACCCCGCAAGGCCCCAAACATCAAGCTGGTATCGATTAGCGCCTGCGGATTGGCCCAGGTCACGACCCAAGCGTTCACCAACGACTTTTTCATGGGTAACGGCGTATTCGCACTCTCTAGTTTGAAACTCGCAGCCGACCGCAAGATACCAAACCCAATCCAGATAACTAACAAACCACCCAAGAACATGATAATTAATTTAAACAGTTCGTGGGAGCTAATGATGGCCCCCATCCCGAAGAAAGCCGCCAGCGTTAGAGCTGTGTCGGCAATCCAGATCATGATGGTCACCGGCCACGCGCGCGATAATTTTTGATTGATGGCATTGTTAAATAGAAATAAATTTTGCATGCCGATAGACGACACCAGGGCAATACTTAAGAGTAAGCCCCGTAAATACATGGCTAGCACAGCGGCTCACTTTCCTTCAAGCCTCGTAATCTGGATGAGGCTAAAATTTTGAAACGACTTCTGCTAGCATACCAAAATTATGGGGCCCCGTAAAACCTAATCGAGCCGCAAGATGACTTTCCCGCGGTGTTTACCGGTTCTCATTGCCTGAATCGCAGCATTCACATCGTCCAACCCGTACACCTGAATGTCCACGGCTGGGACGATGTGAAGTTGTTCAACCAGCTTGGTCACAGTCTCTAGCTGTTGACCATCCGGCCGTACAAAGAGAAATTGATACGTAACGCCCTGTTTCTGGGCCATCCGGTCAATCTTCAAGCCGGCCAATGAGACGAGCACCCGTTGCCACCAACGGAAACCACCCGTTTGGCCAAACAACCGGTTAGGACCCGCCTTCAACGAAAGCAATTGCCCGCCACGCTTCAGGATGGCCAATTCGTGGGGGATTTCTTGTGCCCCCAACGTATCAATCACCGCATCCACGTCGTGTAAGACTTCCCAGTAATCTTCCTCACGATAATCCAAGTAACGGTCTGCACCTAAGTCTAGGCAGGCCTGTTTGGAACGGGCATTACCACTCACGATAACTTTTAGCCCCGCCGCCTTAGCTAATGGAATCGCCAATTGACCAAAGGACCCCGAACCGCCAGGGATAAAGACGGTCGCACCAGCAGGTAATTTCAACTTTTCGTGCAATGCCTGATACGCCGTCAATCCAGTCAGTGGCACCGCCACGGCCTGATCAAAACTCAAACCACTGGGCATCGCTGCCAATGCACGCGCAGGGACCGCCACGTACTCCGCGAAGCCACCTAGCTTAGCAATAATTAACCGAGCGTAGACCGCATCTCCAACCTGAAAGTCGGTCACGGCTGAACCCAACCGCTCAACAGTTCCAGCAATCTCGTTGCCCATCGTTACGGGACGGGCATACCCGTACAACACCCGTAAGCTCCCGGAACCAATCAGCTGATCTAAGGGGTTAACGGCGGCAGCCTTCACTTTGACTAACACCTCATCGGCAGCAATTTCTGGAACGGGTAACGTGGTGACGGTTAACTGAAAATCTTTCGCATAGGTGGTTAATTGGGCAGCTTTCATTGGTCAGTCTCCTTCAAAGTAACGTTTTTTGTTCTGTCATTTATTAAGGCCAGTATACCAGATAAATTACAAAATTCAATTATTGTTACTTTTGGTCATTTCATGTTACACTACAGAAAAACAGATAAGGAGGCCTAACCCATGACGAAAACAACCCGCGAAGCCATTATTGACGCGGCTGGCCAGCTAATTACCCAGACGCATTCAGCGACCGTCTCTCTCACGCAAGTGGCAGACAGTTTAGGCATCACTCATGCCACCATTTACCGCTACTTTGACGATAAGCAGGGCCTCTGGCAGGCTGTCGCCCAGGACTGGTTTCATCGAAATATCATTGCGAAAATCTCAGTCTCTCAGACCGTCAGTCGGCAACAACAGCTCCATGACTGGCTGTGGGGCTTCGCCAACGCCAAGCGAAACGCCTACCGGCAAAACCCCAGCATGTTTGCCCTCAACACAACCTATATTGACAACGACCCCCGGGCGCTCAAACAGGTTCTACAGGAAGCTGCTAGCCAGATTGACACCATCATGGGTTACCAAGACCCCCATCACGAACAAGCCAATGCCATTCTGTCAGCTTTTGCCGTCTTTGCCTTACCCAATTTCAAAGAAGTCTGGTTTGATGACGATTATACCGACCGGTTTGAACGACTGTGGTGTTTGATTGCACCAGGAATTTAATAAATACCATCGTAAAAGCCCCCGAGAAGATAATTCTCAGGGGCTTTGCTAATTACTGAGTGTAGAACAGCTAATTCCACTCAAAAACGACACCCGGCCTAATCCTCCAAAGTCTCCCGCATAATCCGCAGCACCGTTTCCTGGGCTGGCGTTAACACGTGGGAGGTCCGCGAGACAATACTGGTGATAAACTCGGGCTGTTCGTCGTCCAACAACTCTAGCCGGACCACGTCATCACGGTGTTGGTCCACGATATCGGTTAGAAAGGTGACACCGACATTTTCTGCCACCAGATTCATAATAACGTGCGTATCGCTGGCACGGAACACCACATCCGGTCGAAAATGATTGCGGCGCGTCAACTTATTAAACGCCGTGTTGTGAACAAAACTACTGGTAAATAACACAAATTTTTCTCGTTTCAACTCACTAAAGTAGATGCGTTTACGATTGGCCAATGGGTGGTGCGCCGACACAAAAATGTTAAACGGTTGCCGGTCAAACTCTTCAGCCACGAGTGTTTGGTAGGCTAACGGTTCTGCAGAACCCAGCAAGGCTAGGTCTGCCTGACCATCCTTTAACGCGTTGCGCAACCAAACTGAGCCGCCCTCCAGTGTCCGAATATTTTCGAGCATCCCCTGTGCCTGTAACTGAGCCGCCACCTTCGGAAAGTAATAGTTTTCAATGATGGGTGGTAATCCCAGCACCGTCTGTTCTTGCGCCAAGTGGGCCAATTCTTGGTGGGCAATGTCTAGTTCCCCCAAAATTGCGGCTGCGTGAACTGCTAGTTGTTGCCCGCTGGCGGTCACGTCTAATTTATTGTGTACGCGGTCCCGCACAACGAGTTTCGTTTTGAATGCCGTCTCTAACCGCTTAATAGCCATCGTGACTGTTGGTTGGGTCACGCCAAAGTCCAGTGCCACCTTTGAAAAGTTTTTTTCTTGAATTAGCCGATTAAAATAGGCTAGGTCCTTCATATTCATTTAGAATCACCTTCAAATCACCGTTTATCCACCTATTATAAAATAAATTTATAATAGGTGCTACATTTGACTATAGAATTAGTCACCATTTATAGTATGTCTCGTAAAGTTAATTATGAACTGGAGGAATCTATCAATGAAAACTGCAGATGAAATCTTAAATAACCCATTTTTAAACAAAGGTACGGCCTTTACTAAGGAAGAACGCCACGCCTTAGGACTCGTCGGTACCCTACCAAGTCACGTTCAAACGCTGGACGAACAGGCTACGCAAGCCTACGCTCAATTCCAAAGCAAACCAAACAACCTGGAAAAGCGGTTGTTCCTGATGAACTTATTCAATGAAAACCGGACGTTGTTCTTCCGTTTGATGGACGAACACGTCGTTGAATTCATGCCCATCGTCTACGATCCAACGGTGGCCGACTCCATTGAACAATACAGCCACCTCTTCACCGACCCGCAAAACGCGGCGTTCATTTCAATTGATGATCCAGCTGACATTGAAGCTTCACTGAAGAACGCTGCGGGCGACCGGGACATTCGCTTGGTCGTGGTTACCGACGCCGAAGGGATCCTGGGGATGGGTGACTGGGGCGTTAACGGTGTAGATATCGCCGTTGGTAAGCTGATGGTTTACACCGCCGCTGCTGGAATCGACCCCGCCCAAGTGCTCCCCGTCAGCATTGATGCCGGCACCAACAACCAAACTTTACTGGATGATCCCCTGTACTTAGGGAACCACCACAAACGGGTCTATGGCGATCAATACTACGACGTCATCGATCAATTCGTCACCGCAGAACAGAAGCTATTCCCTGAATCACTCTTACACTGGGAAGATTTTGGTCGCTCCAACGCCCAAGTCATTCTCGACAAGTACAAAGATAAATTTGCCACCTTTAACGATGACATCCAAGGTACTGGGATGGTCGTCCTGGCCGGAATTCTCGGCGCCCTGAACATTTCCAAAGAAGACATCAAGGACCAAAAGTTCTTAACGTTTGGTGCCGGTACCGCTGGGATGGGAATCGCCAACCAAATTTTAGACGAGTTAAAGCGCGCTGGCCTGTCAGAAGACGAAGCCCGGAAGCACTTCTACGCCGTCGACAAGCAAGGGTTGTTGTTCAACGACACCCCTGACCTGACCGCTGCCCAACGCGATTTCACGCGTGATCGTTCTGAATTTGATAATGCCGACGAGCTGACTAGCCTGGCTGCTGTCGTTAAGACGGTCCACCCAACGGTCATGATTGGGACTTCGACACAACCTGGTACTTTCACTGAAGAAATCGTGAAGGACATGGCTGCCCACACCGACCGCCCAATCATCTTCCCACTGTCCAACCCCACCAAGCTGGCCGAAGCAACTGCCGAAGACTTGGTTAAATGGACGGATGGTCGGGCCCTCATCGCCACGGGAATTCCCGCTAAGGACGTTGACTACAAGGGAACCACTTACCATATCGGCCAAGGCAACAACGCCTTGATGTACCCTGGATTAGGCTTCGGTCTGATTGCTGCCACGGCTAAGGTCCTGAACGGCGAAACGCTGTCCGCTGCTTGCCACGCCTTAGGTGGCATCGTCGACACGTCACAACCAGGTGCTGCCGTCTTACCTCCCGTTTCACAGCTGACCAGTTTCTCACAAAAATTGGCTGAAATCGTGGCACAAAGCGTGCTTGACCAGAAGCTCAACAAGGAACCAATTGCTGATGCCAAGCAAGCTGTTGCTGACATGAAGTGGGTTCCTGAATACAAGAACATCTAGTTGGAGTGGTGGTTGCCCGCCTGCGGCTGCCAGGGACCGCGCTGTGGGGCAACCCTGAAGCCTCGACAAATCACGAGTCTCCAGGGCGACTTGAAACCTCACCTAACCCGTGAGTTTCCAAGCTCGGCCCATGTCCTAAGCCGGATAATCACCGGCTAAGGACATCGACACTGCGCGGTTCCTGGCATCCTCCGGCTCATACTGGCGGTTAATATCGCTAAAGTCAGAACAGTACCCGCTCTGTTCAAATGGTTACCATCCACAATCAATTATCAACCACCCACTAAGTCACCGTCACCTGTCATAGCCAACACTAATTGGTGACTTAGCTTACAGCCAACAGGGGCAATACTGTGTTGCCCCTGTTGGCTGTAAGCGACCCACCGTCACAACATAAAAACATTATTTGAAAGAAGGACGTCTCTCGTGGCTGTTTTATGGAATTCGATTCAAAGCGTCCTCGTCGTTGTCTTAATCATGATTCTTGGTTTCGTGTTACGCCGCCAAGGCTGGTTCGACGATAAGTTCGGCGGGACTATTTCAAAGTTTATTAAGAATATCGCACTGCCAGCATCCATCTTCGTTTCGGTGCTGAGTCGCCTGACGCGGGGCCAATTGGTCTCCTTCTCCGGTTACCTGGGTTACGCGTTTATCGCCGTCATCATCGGCTACCTGATTGCGTTCGGTCTGGTCCGGATCATGCACGTTAAACCCGGTCGTAAAGGAATCTTCATCAACGCCATCGTTAACGCCAACACCATCTTCATTGGGTTGCCGCTGAACATCGCGCTGTTTGGTGATAAGAGTATGACCTACTTCCTGGTCTACTATATCGTGAACACCGTCTCGACCTGGGCATTCGGAGTCTTCCTGATTTCAAATGACGACCCAACCAAGCCCAAGGAAAAGCACCACAACCACATCGACTGGAAGAAAGTTATTCCCATGCCACTGGTTGGTTTCCTGGTAGCGTTGGTCTTCCTACTGCTCAACATCCCCGTCCTAAAGGTCAGCTTCATCAACTCGACACTGACCTACGTGGGGAACCTGGTAACGCCGCTATCCCTGGTCTACATCGGGATTGTCTTGGCCGACGCCGGTTTGAAGAGTATTCACTTTGACCGTGACACCATCGTTGCCCTGCTGGGCCGGTTCGTTCTATCCCCTATTTTGATGGTAGCCGTCTTGCTGGCTGCTGGTCACCTGGGGGCCAACTTCCCAACCCTGGCCACGCAAACGTTGATTGTTCAATCCGCTACGCCAATGTTAGCGGTACTGCCAATCCTTGCTAACGAGGCCCACGGTGACGTGGAATACGCCACCAACATCGTCACGACGAGTACCGTGTTATTCATTATCGTGGTTCCCGTCCTGATGTCACTGATTCAATTTATCTAGTTAGCTACTAAGGGTTTGGGACAACAGTCTCAAGCCCTTTTTTGTGCTCCGAACGTAAATGGTCGAAACGTGCGACAAAAGGCAGTCAATTCCGCTTAACCCCGATAGCCAAACAATCCAAGACCGGGATTATTCGGCTATCGACGCTAATGCTCATTGACTAACCGCCTTTTATCGCACTCTCTTTTTAACTAATAAGTTGTAACAACAGCACTCATAATCTGCCATTTACCGGCAACCCGTTCAATCACCATCTCGGTATTCAGTGGCCAGGCATATTTGCCACCACCATGAATGCTAGCCGTCACCCGATTTTGTCCCACCAAGTGCCAGCCCGTAGCCGTTGGCTGAGCGTCAACGTGCTCCTCAATAGAAGCAAAGTATTTCATGGTTCCTTGCCGTAATTCCTTGAGCCATTCAGCTCGTGGCTGTACGCCCGATAAAGAGCTAAAATTTCTTCATTCATTGTGAACGCTCCTTTGAAATAACTGATTGTCCCTACTCTAGTCCCTTGCAGTAACTTCAAGGCAAGACCTTTTTCCCCAAAAAACGAACCTGGAATAAATTTCTAGGTCCGTTTTCTATTTCTAAAGTTATATAGCTGAAACGTGCGACAGAGGCAGCTAGTTCCGATGCCGGCCATAGCCCCATAATAGGCGATGGCCTTAGTCCGTTCAGCGCCTTCATAGGTATCCGTCAGAATAGCCAACGGGGCGCCAGGATAGCGGAACCGATGCCTTGAAAGGCCCGCGCCGTAATAATTGCCGACCAACAAATAACCCAACCCGAAAATCAGGAGTCCCATCTGGAAGACACGCCGCCGACCAAATAAATCGCCGGCACGGCCACCCAAAAGCAAAAACCCACCAAAGGTCAGGGAATAGGCGCTACTGACCCAAGAAAGGGTAGCTTGATTTAAGTCCAAATTCTGAGCAATTTTGACCGTCCCCGTGAAGATGATCAAATTGTCTAGCAGAATCCAGTCAAATCGTTTTTGTTTTGCCATATTATTTTTACTCCTCGTCTTTAAGTGAATGATTAGGAGTTTAGACCTTCATGTGGACTTCAAGGCAAGGGATATTTGGAAAATATTTTCCCTCAATTGTCAAATCAAGTGCAACATAGGATAGTGAGGCATAACAATTGTTTTTCGAACGAGTCAGTTGTACAGTTTGTTGTACATAAGAGGAGGGATAAACTTGCAAGCTGTTAATTACTCGAATTTTCGTCAAAATTTAAAGTCCCATCTAAAAAGTGTTAACGACGATTCAGAGCCTTTAATCGTGACTACCAAGGATTCTAAAGATGATGTTGTTGTCTTATCCGTCGAAGAATACGATTCGCTCATTGAAACCGCAAAAATAACTGCTAATTCTTATCTTATGGATAAAATCAAGCGCGGCAACCAGCAGCTCTCAGCCGGAAAGTTTGAAAACCATCCTTTAATCGAGGAAACCGATCATGAATAAAACTTGGTCCGATGATGCCTGGGCAGATTATATGTATTGGCATGATACGGGAAATAAGGCGATGATAAAACGGATTAACCGTGTAATCAAAGACGTTGATTGTCATCCTTTTTCGGGAATTGGAAAACCTGAACCTCTAAAATTCGAGTTGACTGGTAAATGGTCTCGCCGAATTACCAGTGAGCATCACTTAATTTATCAAGTCTCAGAGGATACCCTCTATATCTTCTCAGTCCGAGACCATTATTAAAACAACAACCAACCCACAGATTCTGCATACTGAATCCGTGGGTTGGTTGTTGTTTTTAGTTAATCACTAAAAGTTGAAAGTTCGAAAATCGTTATCAAGTCAAGAATAGACAGACGTCATAGACTTACAATTGGTCTCACCCGGCCACCCGCGGTTGTCAGAGATTCCGCCTGCTGTGGAGAACGCCTACGGCCTGAAAAGCGGTCCTTCGGCTCGGTTTGATTATTCCTAAGAGGTACCCAAGATGAACTCATTACATCACTTTTCCTTTAGCCGCGTACGAATCCGACTCAGCGATACCGGCGTCATCCCCAGGTACGACGCCACCAACCGCAGCGGGACGCGCTCCAGAATCTCCGGCTCATCGTTAACTAGTTGCTGATAGCGTTTCGCTGGTGAGTACTGTATTTGGTCAAAAAAGATGTTGCGATAGGCGATGAACCGCTCGCAAATAAAACGCGTAATGGCTGGTTCAATCGTAGGATAACGCTGCCGAATCTGATCAAACGCCGCCTTTGGCAGAATTAACACCTGCGTATCTTCAAAACTCTCAATGGAAAAACCACTGGGTTGATTTAGATAAAAGCTTTCAAAGGACGAGACGACCTGATTTTCAAAGAAAAATTGCAAGGTGATATCCCGCCCATCGCTATTATGCCAGAGACGCAGGGCCCCGTTCGTCACAATAAAGAGTTCGGTGGCAACGTCCCCCTCCGCCACCAAAGTCGTGTCTGCCGGGATTGACTTAGAGATGAACAGGTCGTGAAGTTCCGACCAGTGCTCACCAATTTCTGGTAACTTTTGGGCTAAATATGCGGGTATTTCCATCACGGTCTCCTCCTTCAATCTGCGCAATTAACAAATGTTAATGCCGCGGGGCTCCCCCTCACTTATACTCTCTTTATTCACTAAAAACGAGGTCTTAACTATGAAAACTGTCATTATCTTTGATCACCCATACACCGCCACCGCTGGCGACAACGTGCCACACCACCGTTCCTTTTTAGCAGCCCTCCTCAAACAAGTTACTGCCCAACTTCATCAGGAAAATAACGATGTCGATCTCATCGACCTACACGCGGACGGTTTTAATCCCGTGATGTCCGCGGACGACCTGAGTAACTGGCGGCGGGGCCAGCCAATCGACCCCCAAGTTGCCGATTACCAACAACGCTTGCTCGCCGCGGACCGCATCATCTTCATGTTCCCAGTCTGGTGGGAAGTCATGCCAGCCATGACTAAGGGCTTTCTCGACAAGGTCTATGCCAAGGGCCAGCTCTATCAGGCCGATAATATGCAGACCAAACTGACCAAGCAACCTAAGGTCGACATTATCACGACCATGAGCACCCCCAATTGGGCTTACCGCCTGCTATTTGGGGCACCACTTGCCAAGCTCCTGTTCCGGGGGACCTTCCTGAAAACGCGGCTCTGGCACTTTAAGTGGCACAACTTCGCTCAAGTTGAGAAAAAGTCGTTGGCTCAACGACAACAGGTTTTGCGGACGTTTACACTCTAGGGTTATTAACAACTACTATTTACTAACTAATAACCTAATAATTAAAATCAGTAAAAAAACACGCCAATCAGCGTGCTTTTTACTAATAAGCCAGTATTTTAATTACTAATTGAGTCCTGACTAAATCATGAATTATCAGTTTATTCAAAACTAACTTTCAGTTTTTTCCCCAGGGCATGCGCAATTTGCGCATACTTAGTAAACGAAACATTATCGCCACGCTCAATTCGAGCAATAGTGGCTTGTGTAGTTGCAGCACGTTCAGCAAGTTCGGCTTGCGTTAATCCTGCAGATTCCCTAGCATGATAAAGTGCCATGGCCGTATCTAAGAGTTCACCCTCATCACGATATGCCGCTGCAAATTCAGGATCTTTTAACTCCTCTTGAATCAAGTCATCAATTTTCATGATTTTCAAGCCACTCCTTCCGCAAGTCTTTAGCATGTTGTAATTCGTGCTCTGGTGTTTTTTGCGTTTTCTTTGTAAAACCATGCGTAATTACATACTTACCTTGCACAATATGAAAATACAACGCTCGCTGAATATTAGAACCAATTTTGCTTCTTATTTCGTATAAATTAAAATCTACTTTTTTAACCCATTGCAAACGCTGAGCTGGGAGCAAACCGTTTTCTTCAATCTTGGCAATTGTTTGTAATAATTTTGCTCTGTCTTTTTTAGGTAGTTTTCTCAGCCACTCTATAAACTCATCGTGCCCATTGGGACGCTTATAAGATTGAAACACTATCTTCTCCATATCACAATTATATCATATATTTCTGAAATAGAGCTTTCTACGAATTATAGATTTTCTTGTTTAAGCTTTGCTTTTCTATTTGAAAACAACTATCAACTTCAAAAACTCACAATGACAATTAAATGAAGTCCTTTCCTCCAGCTGTCATCGTGAGTTTTCCGCACTATTATTGCAACATTTTTTGCCGCCCCGTCAGCTTATTAGTCACTAATCACCAATAATGACTTGATGGCCTCACGCTTATCCATTGCAGCGTAAGCTTCGGCCACGTGGTCGAGGTCAAAGCGCTTCGTGAAGACCTTGCCTGGATGAATTTCGCCCTTTAAGACGGCATCCAACAGCACGGCCCGGTCATACGTCGTCACGGAAGCAATCCCCCCGCGCAGACCAATGTTCTTCCAGAACAGATTATTGGTATTCATTTCTGCCTTCTGCGGTACCCCAACACGACCAACTATGGCCCCAGCCCGGCCAACCTTCACGGCCGTGTCAACAGATTGTGCCGTCCCAACACATTCCAGGACAGCATCCGCACCGGCGCCATCGGTCAACGCCATGACTCGTTGAACGGCCTCGTCACCTCGTTCAGCGACGATGTCGGTAGCGCCAAATTCTTGTGCCAGCGCCTGACGGTCAGCGTGGCGACTCATGGCAATAATGCGCTTAGCTCCGCGCAATTTGGCAGCAATCACGCCGCACAGGCCCACGGCACCGTCGCCCATCACCACGACCGTATCGCCAGCTTTAACTTCAGCGGTGGCAGCAGCGTGGTACCCCGTGGCCATCACGTCAGCCAACGTCAACAAGTCATTCAATTGTGCGTCGGAGTAGTCACTTGGTTGGCCAGGAACCTTGACCAAGGCCCAGTCAGCGTTCTTGAAACGTAAGTATTCTCCTTGGTAACCAACGATTTCATCATCGGTCCGCGCGTTCTCACAGTTACCGTCGAAGCCCGCCAAACAAGCCGCACAGTGACCACATCCATGGGTGAATGGCGCAATCACAAAATCACCGGGTTGGACATTGGTGACGTCAGCTCCCACGCTTTCAACGATACCGATAGCTTCGTGACCCACCGGCGTATTCTTTTGACGATCATTGATGCCCCGGTACCACCACAAATCGGACCCACAGACACACGCGCGCACAATTTTCAACACGGCGTCGGTCGGTTTTTTCACCTCTGGCTTAAGCAACTCTTGGGCTTCAACTTTACCCGGTTCAACGAACACGGCTGTTTTCATAAATTCATCCTCCAATTTTTAACTGATAAACCTAGCTTAAACCTTAAAGTTCACTTCAAGGCAAACACTTTTACACATTGGCTAACATTTTCTGGAGCACTTGTTTAAAGCGTCCGTTCCCACCAAGTAGTCAATTGCGCGTCCGCCTGCTGAAGATCCTGGATGGTCATGCCGATGCCCGGCTTAACCGTCGCATGTGGCAATAGCTTGGTAAAATCCGCCTCGTACCCACCAGGAGTACCAGCATCCGTATAAAACGGCGCAACGGTTCCCTTATAATTTTTCAACTTACCAAGGAAAGTCCGGACCGGTGTCGAGACCTTCGCTGACCAAACTGGCCCACCAACTAAAATAGTGTCAAACTGACTCAAATCAGGCAATGAATTAGTCAACTGGGGCAGCTGTCCGCTCGCCAATTGTTGATTGGCAATGTCGGCCGTCGCGTACATATCCGACCCAAAAGTGGTTGGCGCCACCGTCAAATTAACCAGTTGGGCGCCCGTTACCTGCTGTAAAGCCGCCGCCATTTTAGCGGTAGTTCCAGACCACGAATAATCGACAATTAACACTGCTGCCATATAAAGATCTCCTTTATCTAACGTGTTACCTCTAGCATACAAGCTTCGAGTAGGCTGAAGGCAAGGGATTTTCGGAATTAATTGGACCGCCTACTCTTACTAACGAAATCCAACCGTCATTTGTCACCCCTTTACTTTGAAAATTTTTAAAAATAAATTGTCACCCATCCAATTACACGGGCTTAATTCGCTGGGCTCAGGTATGATCGTTTAGCGTCGCCATATCGAAAAAAGTAGCCACCCGATAGGTAACTACCCTTAATTCGTTTCATACTAACTAAATTTGGCATAGTAATGACATCTAAAAAATACTATGTGCGCGCTGTAATAAGTCCGCCAACACACTTGACGTAACTTTTCCAACAACCTCAGCGTGCCTAGCTATATAGTCATAATTAGGAATCATGTAAGTGATAATTGACCCTTTAACCCCACTAGTTGGGTCAGCAATTGGCAAAAAAATCCGTCGATCAGTAAGTAGCTTAGAAGTAACTGGCATACCAACAATCATCTTAGTTTGGGCATTATAAGCATCGTTTGAAATAACGACCAGTGGCCGTCGAATATTTCCATCTTGCGGATTGTGGCTGCCTTCTTCATGACCAGCGTGTGGTTCTGCATCAATAAAAATGATATCACCTTGCTTCAAAGTTACCATTCGACGTTCTCCTGCCCGGTTGATGAATCATTAGCAAACCCACTTAAATCTTTGTTCAAGGCCTCAAAGTCAATATCCGCATACTCACCAGCTAACCATGGGTTTTTTTCCACTGGTCGATACTCTAAGGAGCCATCGACTTTTTTAACCAACAAATACTTCTCTCTTTCGCCAATACCGGCCTTTTTAGGAACGGTTAAGACTAAAGAATTCCCAATTTTTCTGGTTTCAAATTCACCAATTATATGTTCATTTACAGATGACTTCATCATTTTTAACCGCACCTCATTTCGTATATCTCAGTATATACATCTACTAGCTGAATCACAAGAATAACGGCTTATTAATTTCTTCCATCTTCGAACAAATCTGAAACAAAATCTCAAGCTTATTTAAGAACAATTAACAGCTTGAACTATGCTACGCCATAGGTCGGATGCACACCTTGGTGAATCATGGCTAATATCGTTTCCGGTCATCATCATCCGTCTGTTTAGTAACCTTATCGGCATGCTCTCGTTCCAAGGTTCGGAGCTCCTCTTCGGTGGCTTCCATGTGGTCATAGAAGTGATTGAGCTTGTAATTCAGATGATCAATGGCCGCCTGCAGGTCGTCCCGTTTTTCTTCCATAACGGCCAATTGTTCCTGTAATAACGCCTTTTGTTCCTTAGCGTTGTCCTCCTGCGCGTCAAACAATTGGATGTAACGTCGCAGATTCTCAACACTCATCCCCGCACTCCGCATCTGAGTCACGAACCGAATTCGGCGAATAATGCGGTCATCAATGTCCCGATTGCCCACGGGGGTTCGGTCAATGGCCGGAATCAGTGACTCCTTTTCATAGTAACGAATTGCTGCAGAGGAGACCCCCGTCTTTTCACTAGCTTCTTTAATATTCATCCTGATTCAACTCCTTAAAACCCGTTTAATAAACCGGACGATTCTGACCCTCGGTTGTGGGATCAGCCATGCCAATACTATCACGACTGTAGCGAGTGGAATCGGCAATCATTTTCAAGACCACGTCAGCCACACTGGCTCGAGAACCCGAAACCCCATTGTAAGGTTGCTCCTTGGTCGTTACCGTGTAAGCAATGCCCCGGTCATTCAACCACGGCAACCGCAACGTCGTGTAGTCTAAGCCTGAGTCAGCCAACAGAGCATCGGACCGCCGTGCAGGTGCCATGCCAGCCCCAATCATCTCGAGATTCCAACGGCCAAATTCACCGCCAACTTCATTGTAGATGCCCAATACGTTAGTGAAGAGCACCCGGGAAACGTGGTTCGTTTGCATGGCCGCCACCACGTTTTTGGTCAACCGATTTTGTTGATCATAATCAACGACGGCTACGAAGACCAGGTCTTGTCCAGCCATGGCAGCACTAACGGCTGTTTCATCGATAATGTCCCCCTCAACCAAGGTCACGCGGGGATTATCCTGCAAACTTTGTAAGCGACTTGCATCCCGCAAGAATAGGGTTAAATCAACATCAGCAAATTCCTTTTTCGCTAGAACTCGGCTTTCAACTAACCGAGCAATCTGGCCGTTAGCTGCTAAAATCATGACATTTTTACGCATTATAAAGACTCCTTTATCTGATTCCACCAACGTTTAGACACGCTGATGGTCTGTTTTTCAAAACAACGCTTAAACTTGAATGACCTTAGGTTAAACCTTCATGTGTACTTCAAGGCAAGTGGAAAGTTGCTTACATATTTTTTCTATATTGAAATAGACATAAGCTCTTCATCACACGCACTTTTATCTTAAAATAATCATTTCGAATTCAAATTTTGTTGTCTTTTTGAATGACGAATTTACAATTGAAGTGCAACGGTAGTCAGAAGACATAAAAGAAGACTCATAGTCTGAATCCTTGTAAAATGGGATCACCACAACACCACTTACAAGTAGAACTCAGACTATGAGCCTATATAGACATCTTAACTTAAAAGACCGTGAAATCATACTTGTTGGACTGAGATTAAAACGATCATACCAAGAAATATCAGCCGAAATTGGGTGTTCTAAAGCTACTATTTCAAGAGAAATCCAGCGCAATGACGGGCATGAAAAGTATTCGGTGGTACAAGCACAGAAGGCCTGCCAACAGCAGCGAATCAAGAGTCGCCGTCCAAAAATTTTAAGTGACTCAGGAGTTCGATAATTCGTTATAAAATGCATTATCAAGTATCATTGATTGCCTGAACAGATTTCAGGCCGATTATCTCACGAGAATAGTAGCTGTATTATTAGCTACAACACGATTTATCGTGGGATTGCGCGTAAGCTACGGCATCATAGGAAAATACGTAAGGTTAAAGGGACGGTCAACAAACATCGTGGACTTTTTAACGACGCCACTTCAATCCACGACCGACCATTATCAGTTGAGAATCGCAGTCGTTTTGGACATTGGGAAGGAGATACTGTTCGTGGAAAAACAGGGCGTTTCGCGTTATTAACCATAGTAGATCGTAAATCTAGTTTTCTTCCGTCTCAACGTGTTCCCAAGATCAATTCACAATTTGTTTATCAAGCTATCCTCAACCTTTTAGCAGAAGTAGCTCTGAAGCGAGTCAAGACCCTTACACCTGATTGAGGAACTGAGTTTGCGAAACATCATGAATTGATAAATGAAATTGATCTTCCAGTTTGCTTTCCAGATCCTCATTCGCCACAGCAACGAGGAACAAACGAAAACACTAATGGTTTAATCCGTGAATACTTTCCAAAGAACACGAACTTGGACAATCGACCATTCGAGGACTTCTGCTGGAAGTCTCCAGCAGAAGTCTTCTTTGGGCAAACGTTACACTTGATTTGACAATTCGTCATACTAATAAAACCACAAGCCCCTTTACCAGCGGACTTGCAGCTTTAGCTGTAACATAATTTTTTCACAATCACTAACATTTTTTACCTAGACGCAAGCAAACATACATTTCACAAATACAAACCTACTATAATCTAATTCCATTAGCATTTAATTTTCATTATCCATATATAGACTCATGAGGATCATCAAAGTTAATAGTAAGCGTTTTTTTAAACGACTTACTAGAATTTGGTCCCTTTGACCATATTACCAATTTGTCACCGTCTAGATAATTATCCAAACTACCAGCAAAGTTTATTTTAAAATAGCCATTCTTCTCAGATACTGTACTAAAGTTTTCGTCTCCTCCTATGGAGACTTGAGAATACGGTTTAGTATATCCTGTTAATGACGTATCAAACCCCCTTGGTTTAGTCAAGTTAACAAAGTTGCTGGCTGAATAATCTCTTAAATTACCTTTATAGTATATTGCATCAGCTGTTTCATATTTCAGAGTACTGAGACTAATCGATTTAACATTTCCATGACTAGCAATTTCCCTTAATTTATATTTAATTTTTAATACCTTAACCCCCGCAAATTTATCCTTAAGATGTATCTTAAAACCCTTGTTCTGATTACCAGTAACGTATGTCACTTTATACTTTCGCATTCCAGCACGAATACTTCCTTTGTCAAAATAAATATATTGTCCTGGAATTTTTACAAATTTCCATCGGTTTTCCCAACGTCCATGTAGAACCTTTGGGACCGAATAACTTTTTTTTGAAGATTGACCATCAATTGTGCCCCCAACTATTCCGACCCCTGTTGATACAAACAGTACCAAAAGAAATATTTTTTTCAAGAAAATCCCCCTAAAATTAAGTATTCGCACAACCACTTGAATTTTAGATAATCCAAATATGAGTTGTACACAACCATTATACCTAACCAGGAAGATAAACAATAACCCTTTTTTATTGACAGACAGACTTTCGTTTTCAAACCATTATAGTTCTATATATAAAATATTTCAGCCAATAGAATAAACCAGTCATTTCAATTAAACATAGTCGACACGATAATATTTATTAATATAATCTAATAATAGTAGATCACTAATGGGCTAGCAGCCGTCATCATCAGTCTTTTATTTAAGAAATCAACGCATAAGTTTCTCGAAATTCTTTCAACACGGTCTGCTCAAAGCCGACCACCTGCTGCACATCCAGTTTGGCTTGACTATTTGGCGTCAGCAAACCCGCCAACTGTAAATGAAGCGTGGCGGCTACGTAATCTTCAGCCTGATTCAACGAAAGTTGGCCCGCTCGAACCTGGTCCAGAACCGTTCTAACCAACGCTTGCGCTTGGAACAGCACGTAATCTGCCGAGAAAACGTCCAGAATAAAATCTGCCTGCTGCCCAGCCGCAACGTAGGCTTTTAAGCCCTCAAAGTAGGCCCGATAGGCCCCCATAAATTCTTGGTATAACGCTGGATAGGCCTTCTGCAAGTCAGTTGTAAACGTCGTGGTCGTCGACCCCATTAAGAGTAATGAATCCAACCAGATCGGCAAAAACGACGTGACCGTAAAATGCTTGGGTACTGGATGTTCGGCAATGAATTTCAAGTGACGGGCCACGACTGCCTGCACAATATCGTC
Source organism: Levilactobacillus tongjiangensis (assembly GCF_003946345.1). Taxonomy (GTDB): domain Bacteria; phylum Bacillota; class Bacilli; order Lactobacillales; family Lactobacillaceae; genus Levilactobacillus; species Levilactobacillus tongjiangensis. Next base: position 24,389 of record NZ_RHNY01000003.1, on the reverse strand, counting down.
TTTATTTTTAAAGTATAAATAGAGACTTGCCCGACTAACGTTAACGGCCGCCGCCAGTTTACTCATTGATAATTTTTGAAACCCTTCAATCAAAATGACGTGATTCAACTTAATGGTCAGGGATTTTTGGTCAATCATGTTATCAGCTCCTGTAAATATAGAATATCATAATTTAACGATTTAGATGATATATTATATTATTTGTCTAAATTATCAAGTTGACCTACTTAAAAAGGTTGCTACCAACGCTTTTGGACTCGTTGTTAGCTCCCGGCAAACACCTATCGCCATGGTCACCGTTGAATCAACCTAAAAATACCACCCGAGCGAACTGCCTCAGGTGGTATTTACTGTTTCTATAACGATTGCGCTTAAGCTAAAAATGCCGATTGATTCTGAATATAACTCATCTCATCAAAAATAATTTGTTCCTGAAGGGTATTCGCAACGTCGGTCGTCATCCGGCCCGCCGCCAATTCCGCTTGAACCAACTCGTACTCCGCGTGAAACGCCGCGAGAAATAGTTGGTAGATAATCGTAGGATCTGGCTTCTCTGCCGCTAATCGGCGGTGGCGTTCATGATAATAGCGTTTAACCACATCATTAGCCGTCCGGTTTGCCGCCGTTTGCACCATGGTTAATTTGGCCATCGCTGCCTGATAACCTTCATTTTCCAAGACCCGAATATCCTTCCCCAGCTGAGCGAATTTATCTTGCCAATATACTTGTTCCATCACTATCGGCGAAGTCATAAACGTATCCTGGGCGGTCTGTACATCATGATAAGCATGGCCCATGTGCATGCTGAACCAAATACGTAAGACCAGATTTTTCCACCACCGTTGGTCAACCGTGAACCGACTGTAACGCAGGAAGCGCCGGTAATAGTCCTGCTCCCGTTGACTAATCTTTTGGTCTGCCAATAGTTCCGCAATCTGCGCCTCTTCGGCCATATCCGCCTGCTTGAATAACTGCCGTTGCTGCCGACGGTGCGGTACCTGGCGCCATTGAAATTGCTGACGTAGCGCATCCAAGACAATTTGGGCCTCACTAGGATGATCCGTTTCGGCTTCTAACTGATGAATCGCCGTCAACCGCATGTGCCGGCTCCATTTCAGAGCGGATTCACCTTGCGTAGGCCCGGCCTTAAGTAAAATTGGCAACGCAAACGTGGGTACCAACAGACTTAGCAGAATCACGACTGTGGCTGTAAAAATCAGCGCCCCACGTAAAGCAAATGGCTGACCATTGACGACCATTGGTAGCGAAAAGGCCAGGGCTAACGTAATGGTTCCGTTGGCACCACTTAAGGCCATCAACCAACTGTCCGACCAACGATGCTTGCTTGGTTTATGGGTCCACACAAAGTAACGCGACCACAATAGCCGCAAGCTAAATTTCAGAACGTAAACCAAGACACCGGCCAGAACTAATTCCCACCACGGAATCTGCTGATTGTGCCAAATTGCAGTGAGCACCCTGGGCAACGAGATTCCCAGCAGAACGAAAACTAGGCTGGACAGCATGCCATTAATAATCTCCCAAACGTTCGCGCTTAACATCTGCATCCGACTCGACGTCAACCGAAGCTGTTCTCGTTCGCCTCCCTGAATCAATCCGGCGGCTACCACGGCTAAAATGCCTGATACACCAATCTGGTCTGCCAAGTAGTAGAGGACAAACGGCGTAATCAATTCGATTGTCACCAACACCAACGGTGAATTGTCACCCCACCGAATCAGCTGTTGCCGAATCGCCGCAGTGATCAATCCTAAGATTGCCCCGAAGAGCAGTCCACCCAAGAACTCTTTGCCAAAATCCAGCATGGCTGTACTGAACGCAAATTGGCCGGAAATATACGCGGTCAACGCAACATCGAAAGCCACAATGCCGGAAGCATCGTTAAACAACGATTCATTTTGCAGGATGGTTTGAGGGACTCGATACTCCTTGCTCTCAGGCGCAATGGCGCTGACCGCTGACGCATCGGTTGGCGTGACCACAGCACACAGTGCAAACGCTAGACTCAATGGAAAGAGTGGGAACAACCAGTGCAACGCCGTCCCAACCACCAGCACCGTTAGGAGAACCAATACAATGGCCAGGGAGAAGATGTTTACGATTCCGCGACCCACCCAGTACCGTGAAACATTTTTGGACTCATCGTACATAAGTGGCGCAATAATAGCAAAGGTGAACACATCTGGACTGAATTGAAATCCCCGATATAACGGGAAAAAGGCGAATAACAAACCCAAAACTATCAGGAAAAAAGGCTGCGGCACCCGGGGAAAATGTTTCCCTAAAACGTTGCCACCCACCACAGCAATCAAAAGCAATAAAACTAAAAAGACAATATCCATAACAGAACCTCCGAACTGACTTTACCCGACCAGACCTCCCAGTAACGGGCGGCCCTTGACGAAAATATCTGGCTTGAGTAACGCAAGTCGGCCGGTCGTCGTCAGTTGCGTCACCAGTTTGTCTTTAGGTGACGGCTCCGCTGCTAAAACCATCCGATTCCCTCCATTGAACAACTTAATTATTGAGAACGACCCTTTTACACCATTAACTTATCTGCTGGTCATTATAGCATATGTTATTACCTAATCGGTCGACCACTGCCCGCGACTTAAAGCCGCGTCATCAAGGTATTTAACCGCTAATCTCGGCCAAGCAAAAAGGGTAGCCGGAGACGACACATCTCTGGCTACCCTTTACATACATTTTCGTTAATATTTTAAGCTTCCATAGTACCGTTGATTTCAAAACTGAAATCATGGTCGATATCCCCGGCAACGTGATATTGCGGTTCAACATCGGCTCCCCAACTGTCGATACCACCGACACCACGGGTAGCGCCGTACACCGTCAATACTGTACGACGAGCAACTGGTAACTCTTCCATGTGGGTCGCATTTTCAAGTTCCTCAGGCGTGTATGGCAGACAGCTGAAGGCAAACGGATGACCGTTTTGACTGACCGTCAGACTAAAAGGTTGGTGATCCGGGTCGGCGTTATTTTGCGTCGTGGCCCGAGTAACCTTCACCCAGTCATTGGCCATGTGCATGCCACATTCCTGTGGCACCATGTATGGCGTAACTGGCAACCCATCAACGTGGTAAGTCCCTGGCCGACCACCGGCCAACCGGTCGGGATACGTTTCACCCGAAAGGCCTTGGTAGTCAAAACCAGTAGCCGCCGTTGGCATCACGAAGCGTAATCCCAAAACGGGCAGCTCTGGTAAACCGGCAGCCCCATGGTAGTGGGTGTTGATGGTCATTTTACCAGTCCCATCAACGACGTATTCAACGGTGACTGTGGTGGCTGGCACCGTCGTCGTGGTGTACGTAAATTTGATGGCCACAGTCTCAGCCGTTTCGTGGTCGGAATATTTGTTGTTTTCCGGCGCAATGGGCAGCGGAATCGACTGACCATTAACGGCGACCTCAATCTTAGTGCAGGCGCTAAACATATCGGCACCTAACCAAGCAGCGGAACTCGTGGAAAACCCGTTCCCACGGTCATTATCAGTTGTCGCCCGCCAGAAGGCTGGCTTCGGTGTCCGGTACAACCATTCCTTGCCGTAACGAACGAGCGACTCCAGGCCGCCCCGGTCGTAGGCAAAGATATAGTGGAAACCAGGACCGCTCAGTCCCAGCGTCACGTCGCCATAAATAACGTTTAGTTTAGTCGTGTTGGCCATAGTAGTAGTCCACCTCCTGCAGTGCTGGCTTCGGTGTCCGGTCCGCAAAGAGCAGGCCGTCACCGGAAAATTCGTAATCAGCGTGCCGGTCATCAAAGTCCCCACCATAGCGGAGAACGGGTTGGCCGGTCACTTCATCCTTGGTCCAGAGCGCCTGGTCAATGTAATCCCAGATAAAGCCCCCCTGATACATTGGATACTTATCGATCAAATCAATGTAACTGTTCATGCCCCCAATGGAATTACCCATATCATGCATATATTCACAGTTAACAAATGGCTTGTCGGGATCATTTTGCAGGTACTTTTCAATCTCACGAGGCGGATCGTACATCATACTTTCCATGTCGGAAATCCGGTCCTCGTAGACCCGGTTCCGACAAACACCCTCGTAATGGGTCAAACGCGTTGGGTCAGCGTCATGGTAGAACTTATCCATGGCCGCAATGTCGTCGCCCGCGTACGATTCATTTCCAAGTGACCAGAATAAAACGGCCGCGTGGTTCTTAAACATTTCATAGTTGCTCTTGGCGCGGTCCAGGACAGCTAATTGCCATTGTGGCAGGCTACCAGGCACGTTGTAAGATGGTTCAACGACACCCATCTTCTGCCAAGTTCCGTGGGTTTCCAAGTTATTTTCGGCCATCATGTAGATTCCATTCTGGTCACATAAGTAGTACCAATCATCTTGGTCAGGATAGTGACAGGTCCGCACGGCGTTGATGTGATTGTCGTGGAACACCTGCATATCGTGAGCCATATCGGCAGCGGTCACGGCGCGACCCCGATGGGCGTCCCATTCGTGACGGTTAACACCGTTTAGAATTAAACGTTCGCCGTTCAGCTGCATAATCTTGTCTTTCATTTCGATCCGGCGGAAACCAACCGGGTAAGGCACGACTTCAACAACCTGACTATCAGCATCCAATAGGGTAACTTCCAACCGATAGAGGTACGGATCATGGTGATTCCACAGGTGTACGTGGTTAACGGTCGTTTGTACCGTGAGTTCATCAGCAGCTTCGGCATCATCCGTCCACACAACGTTACCAGTGGCATCAAACAGGCTGACCTTAACGGCACCCGCCAGCTTGTCGGCAGCGGACAACGCCAATTTCACGTTGAGGTTTCCCGTTACGAAAGCATCGTCTACCCCAGCACGAATCGTCATATCTTCCAGATGCAGGGCGGGCTTAGCCACTAACCGCACGCTACGAAAGATACCGGAAAAACGAAACATATCTTGGTCTTCTAAGAAAGCGGCCGTACTGTGCTTAAAGACTTCAACAGCCAAGAGATTCTCACCATCTTGGAGGTAAGGCGTCAAATCAAATTCAGCGCGGCTGAAACTATCCTCAGCGTACCCGATAAAGTGACCGTTCAGCCACAAGTACATGGCCTGTTCCACACCATCAAACTCGATGCTGACCCGTTGATGCCGGAGTTCAGGATTGAGCGTAAAGTGCTTCACGTAAGACCCAACCGTATTTTCAGGATCGGTGCTAAACATACCCTTTTCAGGATGATCAGCGCCCATGCTGTAGGCGGGACGCCGGTAGTGCTTCCCTTCCCAAGGGTAGGCTGTGTTAATGTATTGAATTTGACCGTAACCGGCGAGCTCAATGTGGCCCGGAACGGCTAACCGATCGAAATCTGACCGATCGTAGTCGGGTTCATAGAAGCCCACTGGCCGATGTTGGGGATCCTTGGAGAAGGCAAAACCCCAACTACCATCGAGGCTCTGAACCAGACTACTCTTTGCTTCAGCAGCTTCAGCGGCTGTGGCGTAACCACGGTGATCGCTATGTGCTGGCAACTGGTTGACCCGAAAGGTCTGTGGATCATCCAGCCAAGAAATTTCTGCTTTCAAAAGTTTTCCTCCTTTTTAAAACGCTTACATCGTTATTATACAACAGATTCCACGGAATGAAACGGGCGGAAGTAAATTGTAATCCGCACACTGGCTATATGTGTTAGCGCTTGTCCACGTCCCTATTTCCGTCCCTTGTTCCCACCCTCAGGAGTCCTATACTAGGCTATATAGAGGAGGTATCACGACTTATGACCCGTCACAAATTCACCTTCAGCCTACTTGTCATAGGCTTTAGTCTCATCTTTTTCACGTACAGTGCACCACAGACCGCTAATGCTGCGACCTGGTACGCCGGCACACCCAAGCAGATGCATGGTACCTGGTACACTAAATACCACAAGTTCAAGCATCCTACCACTAACCATTATTATTATCGTATCCAATACACGACCCGGTTCAAGGGCCAGTCTCACTTGATCAATCTCATTTACTCAAAGAAGAAAAAACTGAAGACCAACTCCGCTGGTTACGGCATTGTTTTCAGCCTCATTCACACGAAAGTTGCCACTAACACGTACCTTCTTGGCGGCTACAGCAACGGTGAATCCGTCACCTACCAAGTAGCCTCTTTATCTAGAAAACGGAAAATGATTCTACGTTACCCGACAAATACTAAGATGACACATTTTAAGAGCTTCGGCACCTTCTACAAGAAATAGCTGAGGACCCTTAAAAGCATGAAGAGATTGGGAAAATATCCCAATCTCTTTTTTCGCGATGAAGCTCTTTAATGACCCCATTTATGCTGCTTACCATCAATAACCAACCCGTTAAAGCTAAGTACTATTCAGTTAGCTCAAATGTCCATACCGACTAAACCGTTTCATATTAGGATTGTTGGTACCAGCCGAGATACTCATATTTGCAGGACCAGGCCTTTGTAAACCACGCCCGTTAAAAAACGGACGCTTGCGAGAACCACACCCTTTAGCACTGTCTCACAATCAGTCCTGGTAATGCTTGATTTAGGTGGATTCTAAATGACCCGACAGGACTCAGCTATATAAAACGCTGTCTTTCATAAGCTGAATAGTAGCTTCATTCACACACATTTTGAAAAACATTTCCCAGGTTAACTGCTTGGGTTAGACACTTGATAGTCAACATGTATAACCCGGGTTATCTTTCTGTTCCACATGAAACAAATCCCAGTTCTTCCATTTTTCTTCACATATTCTAAGGTATAATTGAGGTAACAGTTTATCTCAGAAAGGAGCGGTCTTCATCCTCAGAAAAGTTCTTAAAACTGGCCTTAGCCTGCTAGCAATTAGTGCCGTTGCATTAGGCGGTGGCCTCTTGGCTAAAGCCCAAACTGAAAAGCCCAGTGCTCTGGTTAAGGTCGGAGACTACACCGCCAGCACCGACTTCTTAAACCTCAGTGCCTACTACAAGACAACTAAACCGATCACAGTAAAGGTTGCCTACCTGCCAACTTACAAGACCGGTCAAGCTATCATGCAAAAACTAACGTTGCCCGCCGGAATCACGGTAGCGGGTAATCTAACGACAACGAAAAAAGGCAGCTATTTGGTGCCTAGCCTTCAGCTATACTTAGCCCGCCTCAGTTACCCTGCCCTCCTAAATAGTGCCAAAGCCGGCTACACCATGGATCCTGGTGCTGGCGCTTACGACCCGCAAGCCACAATTACGGCCACGGATAAATTAGCCGGCTTCAAGCGGGTTAAAGCTCCCATCTACATGCCAGGTTATAGTCATGGTGATTTATATATTGGTGGCGCCAAGGCGGCGTTGAGCCCGATTGAACCACATACAACCAGTCTTCGTATCACGCCAGACGGCTACGTTGAAGTCCTCAAATACGATAATAAAGCCAATTCTGGCTTGGGTTTTGCCCAAAAACCATACAGCATTGCAAAAATCACCAAAACCAACTTTAACGATCCTTATCGCAAACTATACTTTAGCCACAATTTAAGGGGCGTTAACACTAAACGGGTCAGTCAGTCTGGAGTTTATCAATACTGTCTGACGCTAAAGAATCTACACACACCCCAACATACTACTGGCAACCCCACCAAGGGAATTGCCGGCACCTTTGATAGCCTGTATACCATTGGCGGCACCAAATACTACACCTTCATTGGCTATGATGGTGTGAGCGATTAATGCTTAGCATAAACCCGCCGCAACCTAACCTGGCTACGACGGGTTTGCTTGTCCTGATGATTAAGCTGGATAACCGCCATTGTAGATTCGTCGTGGTAAACTAAACCTTAGAAAATCCTAAGGAGGCGCAAGTAATGAAACAACTTTTTAAATTCATCCTGGCGATCCTGTTAATGGGCGCAGTGGCCGGTGTGGCTTTAACCAAAACTGCAACGGCAGAAAGCCGCGCAACAACGACGGTTGTCCATACTAAATAATGACCGAGCGGGCGTCTGATTGACTTCAATCAGACGCTTTTTTTAATGCGCAACTAACTGCCAGGTCACCCCAAACTTGTCGGTCACCCAAGTGACTTGTTCAAAACCTGCCATGGCCATGGGACCCATTAAGACCTTGCCACCCTCCTCCAATTGATCAAAAAGCTGCCAAAATTCCTCAACCGAATCACACTCAATGTAAAGTGAAGTGCCCCAGTCAATGGGAGCTTGTTCATCGGCTCCCATATCAAACAAGCCCAGTGTAATGCCATGCATCTCCAGTTGACTATTTAAGACTAACTCCGGTCGATCCGGGTACGGCGTTACGGATAAGACTTTCGTATCGGGAAACACGGTCGTGTAGAAGGCTAATGCCTCTCTTGTCTGCGTTTTAAAAGCTAAATATGTAATGGGTGCTTGCATACAAATCCCTCCAGCAATTTTTCTAGTTCCAGAATACCACGTGCCTTTACTTTTCACGATGATTCTATCCCGGAAATAATCGTAGGCCTAAATGGCCTCGCACCTCGATTGACCAGTGGCACCTCATCCTACCCACCAATCAACTTAACGGGTAAAACGATTCTTGCCCGCTTCCCTTTGATTCATGCTATGATGGCCTCAATAACCGGTCACCTTTTGGAGGAGGAGATTGCAGTTGGCTAAATTCATTTCGTGCTTTGCTGCTCTATTTACAACGGTTTGTATCATGTCTTTCGGACGAAATTAGCACGTCACATAAAGGGCCTCAGCGACATGTTTGTCACTGAAGTCCCTTTATCTCTATTCAAGCAGTATTTAATTCAACTTTTCTCGGCGACGCATTCCCCAAACATTGGGCAGAATAACCGCTGAGATAATAATCACGACGCCAACCATCTGTAAACCGCTGACCGTTTCTCCTAATAAGATAAAGGCCACCGCAATGGACGATGGTAGTTCCAATGATGACAGGATTGGACCGATTCCCAATTCCAAATATTGCATAAAAATCGAATAGGCCACCAACGGAAAGACCATCGAGAAGAGGGCAATCAAAATTCCCCATTTAATCGTATCTCCAGTAACTGGTGCCGTTGCAATCTGTGGGCCCCAAACAACGGAGATCAAGAGAAAAGCACCCACACACAGTAGCCAAGTCTTACTTAAAGGATCTAAGTTATTGCCCAGACTGGCCGTAAACTGCATCGTACAAGCGTAAGCACAGGCCGCTAAGAAACTAAAGAACAATCCCAACGGTGATAAGGCCCCCTCAATCGGGAAGAGCCCAGCCGCCAAAACCGTGCCGATTAAAACCAACACGATACTTAAAACCTGTAAGCGCGATGGCCACCGATGATGAATAATTGAGCCCAGCAAAACTGACAACCAGACTGCCTGCATCAACATGACTGCTGCTGCAGCTACTGACACTAATTTTAACGCCTGTATGTAGAATGTATTGGTAAAGCCAGAGGCCGTGCCTGCCGCAATCACCAACAAGATTTGTTTCCAATTAGTGTGTTGATATCGTAACCAGTGCCGCCGCGCAACGTGGATGATTCCTAGAATAATGACTGCGCTGAGAAAGGACCAGAACAATAGCGGTCCGTTGACGACGCCCTCTCGCCGCGCAATTTTGAACAATGACGCCGGAATTCCAAAACTAACGGCGCCCAGTGCTACAAAAATTGGTGCTATTTTTTTCAAAAAATCACTCCAAGGATATGTATTCCTAATAAACCTACCGTTCTCATTATACAACTTATGAATGCTCGAAAACCGGTAAGTAGAAAGGGGTTGAGACTTTTGTCTCACCCCCTTTCTACGCTTCAAACATATATAGTTGAAACGTGCGACAAAAGACAGTCAACTCCGCTTACCCCCAATAGACAAACAATCCAAGACCAGGATTATTCGTCTATCGACGTTAATGCTTATTGACTAACCGTCTTTTACCACACTCTCTCCTCAGTTAAAATCTGTAATTCACGTGACCCATCAGTTTCTTATTGCGGTCCGACTTGTGCCGCGTAAAGTATCGGACTGAGTAGGGTGCAGCGGGCTTGTAATCGTCCGCAAAGTTCATCAACACGGACTGACGTTTGCCATGGATCGTCCGCTTGACGCGTTTGTTCGACAACACCGCATCGGTACCGCTAACTCCCCAAGTGCAAACATTTTTCCCAATAGAGACGTAAAGTCGCTTCCCCTTAAGGGTATTTTTAGCACCATTGTAATTCGAATACACCGAATGTTTTTTCACGATAAACGTCGTATGATTGCCATACCAGTGTCCCCGGTAGGCCCGTGGAATCGCCCGACTAGCACTAGCTGACACTGGTGACTGTAGCATTCCCAGTCCAATTCCAACCCCCGCTAATAATGCCACTAACATGAATACTTTTTTCAACTTCACTATATATCGTCTCCTAAATTATTTAAAAATCATCGCGAAGCCGCTCATTCCCAAAGAAACGGTTAGCATACTTCTTCGCGGCTCGCTTGCTGTGATAGGCGTACGCATCGGTCCAAGCCTCGGCACCACTTGCCAATTGCAGCGTGTGATACGTCTTACCATCGAGTCGATGGGCAACGCCACGATAGTAGTCCCCTGCGCCAGCTCCCTGGGTCCAACCGTACGTCCACGTCCACTTTTCGCCTGCAATTTTAAACGTCGTCCCATAGATCCAATTAAGATGCCGCCGACTGCGAAAATTAGTGGTCGTTGTGACCTTCTTAGGGTGCAAATGCCAAGTACCCGCTGCACCACTGATTTTCTTGGCCGTAATTTTAACGCGGTAATACCTGCCCCCTGAATAGGTATACCACGTTCCCCGCATTCGTTTGGGAAAAGTCCTGATTGTGTAGCGGGTCGTCGCTGCTTCTACCTGCTGCGTCCCTAGTGTAACTGCCGCCGTTGACACCGTCACCGTGGCTAATAGCAAGGTGACCATCCGTTTCATGTTCATCTGTCGCTCCTCCGATTTCAAGTGATAAAAAGGTTCTGTCCCCTAACCACTCTCATTCTAAACTAACCCCGCTAACCTTTCAACGGGTTATCAATTAGATCAATTCTGAGGGGCGTAAGAGAACCCCGTCGCCTAAAGACTACAGCACTTTATTATTAATCAGAATTTATTATTAATAACAAATTGAATGCTAGAAAACAAAAGAGGTGTTAGAACTGACATCCTAGAAAGTCTTAGAATAGATGGCCCGGATTAAAAATCGCTAAACTCAACACGTATAGTGCCCAGCCACCGGCTAACCACCGCCAATTTAAGCTGAGGTTAGTCGCCAGTGCCTGCCACCAACGACGCAAGTAACCGACCGCGTTGGCACTTAACGGTGCTGCCAGCTGCGTTTTACGAGCCACCAACGCTAGATAAAACGTGGCAACGCCCAGCCCCAAGATAAAGGCTAAGCGCAGGATGGCTACCGCTAAATTCCCCTGTAATAGGGCCAAAACTAATTGTAAACCAGCACCAGTCAGCGATGCTAAATTCCACATGACTGGTATTACCAACGACCACTGCCATGGAATCAGTGAAAAGGCCCCATACCAAAATAGTAATTTACAGCCGCTCCACGTCGCATGAAGCACCGACGGCCAGGTCAGGCCAAACGCCGTAATCACGTTCACGCTGAAAAAATGCGTCGCAAGTAGCCACAGGCAGATCACCAAAATGGCAACACACCACGCCGCCAACAGCTGAACCACCAGCAGCGGCACCTGAAACAATTCAGTTAACTTCGTTTGTAACGTCTTCAAGCTTAACCGCCCCTTCGTTTCGCCTCAGTCCGTTTCTCAGCCAACAAAGCCGTTAACGTAGCCTTCTCGTTCGCCGTTGTGTGTCGCAACGACTTAATCTTCTGAACGGTCCGTTGCACAACTGGCAGAGAAAATTTCGTCCGCAACAGCTGGTAGATTGTGGCTTGTTGATTAGGAAAGGCCGCAGCCAGTAACCAGGCCTGGCCCATCTGCACGTAATAGTTGGCGCTGTCTACGCTCACCGCTAATTGTAGGGCAACCTCAGTGAATTCGGGTGTTAGATAGAATTTCAGGAGAAACACCAATCCGGTCCGCTGAAACCATGGATTGTCAGACTGTAGGTAACGTTGAATCACGGTCAAAAACTCCGCTCGAAACGCTTTGACCTGTTTAAAATGAATCACCATATCACACACCGACCAGTTGTCCGCGTTGGAAATGTAAGCGTCGCATGGCTTCGTAAAGTAAGCAACATCCAGCGGCAGTCGGCTCAGCACATACCCTTGAACGATAACCGCTTCATAATATTCTGTCCCAGCTACTGCTAAAAAATCACGCGGCATCCCCTGACTAATCGCCACCCCAAGTGACCGCAGCGTCTTCATTGGGATTCTCAACAATGGTCGCTCGGTCGCTACAATCTTTGCGCTCCGATCCCGGAAGTGGTCATCCCCCAAATCCCGTAAGTCTTGTAAGAATTCCTGATAAGTTGCCGCCGTCCACACCGTTGTGGTTAACTCCATTTGACACCATCTCCCCGCACTATTTTCTCCAATTATCGCACACGGCCAGTGCTTTGGGGAGATATCATGCCAGGATGTTTCACATGAAACAATCCTTAAATATCCTTGACTTCATTCTTGCCACGTGCGATACTAGCTCCTGGTGCCAAACCAAGGTGGGGGTACGCGATCGGTGCGCAAGCATTCCGAAGGTCGCCGCACCTCACCACTGACAGCTCTACGCTTTGCGTAGGGCTGTTTTTTTGTCTATTTTCAGACCGTAAAAAACGCCGACACACCAATGGTATCGACGTTATTTCACTACTTCATAATTAAAAATTGCTTGTTTCCTGTAATGACGTGACCATTTGTCAGCACTAACCGGGTCCGTTGACCATGAACCTTAATTGACTTGATTTTTAACACGTGCCCCTGCTTAACGTGTTTAACCCGTTGACTCTGCTTAAACGCCAGGTGTTGATACTCGTAAAGACCACCTCGGCTGATGACCCGAACTTTCCCGGGGTTCTTCTGGTAGTAAAGTGCCGCTACTAGCTTCGAATTGGCAGTCACGTAACCACCCTTGACCCGGTAGCGCAACGTCCCATGCTTAGAGTAAGCGACGCCTAACACTTTGAACGTTGTACTCTTAGTCCGTGGCTTAGCGCGATAATGCCGAACACGTTTCGTCAAATTGGCGTCCTTATAGAGGTTAACCGCTGTTTTAGCATATATCTGAGTTGGAAAGCGTACGGTAGCGGACTTATCGGGACTCGTTGTTGTTGTGACGGCTGGCTTCTTTGCTGGCGTCGAGGGTTGCGTTGGCGTAGTCGTGGCCGGTTGCTTTTGATCGTCCAGAAACTTCAGTTGACCCTGCTTTTCAAAGAGATCGCCCATCGCCAAGAGCAAGCGGTCCTGACTCGTAGCTGCTTCAAACTGAATCCCCAATGGCATCTGATTCCCACTAACGTAGGTTGGCAAGCTGATGGCCGGTTCCCCAGTCATGTTAGCCAATTGCGTAAATGGCGACTTGCTCAAGCCATGCAACCAGGCATCGTAAATTAATTGCATCTGATCCTGACTGTCTAACGAAGAAATGTTACGCATCTTCTCAACGTATTCCGGTAAGTAGGCCGGATCGGTGTTGCTAGGCGCGGTAGTCGCCGTGGTTGGCGTTAGGTACAACGGATATTTTTGATGGAAGTCGGCCATCTGCTGCTTGGCCGTGGCAATTTCCGCCTGATAGCTTGCCTGATTCTGACTATCCGCGGCCAGCTTCTTACTAGCCTCGAACAACGCGTAAGTCATAATACTACCGTCATCTGGCTCTAGGTCCCGTTTGAAGGCGGATCGGGCAAACGAATTCGCCGCAAATCCACTGGACGTGGCTCCCTTGTAGTAAGCCTGCATCAACGCTTTACCGTCCACTGGGCTGTCTGCCTGTTCCACGTTGAATCCTTGAGCCTTCAGGAACGAAACGCTGCGCATCACCGCGTTCACAGCATCCTGGCTCACCGGCGTGCCCACGGGTGACTTCGTTGAGTAAGCAATCTTTACTGATTTCAAATCCTGCGGTGCAGCCTCAGCGGTCACATTCCCGCTGAGCATGTTGTCAAAGAGCGTCTGGGTGTCCTGCATGCTCTTAGTTTCCGCAAAACTGGCCATACTGCTGCTTGCACCATCACCTTGAATCATCCCCGCAGTCGGCTTCAACCCAATGACTCCCGACCAGGAGGCAGGAATCCGCAGTGACCCACCAGCATCGTTCCCGGTTGCCAGTGGCACCATATCATCGGCAACACTAGCTGCTGCCCCACCAGACGAACCGCCAGGATTATCACTCGTGTTCCAAGGATTCTTAGAGGCACCGTACAGCTTCGAGTCCGTAATATTGGTCAATCCCAATTCAGGATAGTTCGTCTGCCCGATCACAATGAAGCCTAAGCTCTGTAGTTTGGTGACAAATGGCTTCGTGTAGCTCGCCACCCGATTACTAGAATAAGGTAACCCTTGCGTGGCGGGTTCACCTTTCAATTCCTGCGCCAGACCCTTGATCAAGACTGGTACACCGTAGAATGGCTGGCCGGTATCCTTTAAGGCTGCGGCTTCACTATACGCCGCGTCCTCCCGCATGGTCAGGACCGCGTTGAGTTGCGGATTGTCCTGTTTAACTTTGGCTAAAGCTAACTGAATCAATTGTTGGCTAGTCACTTTGCCAGAACGTACCATTTCGGCCAGTTATGTGGCCGTGGCGTGCTGGTACTGAGCCTGGGTCAGCGTCTGACTCCCAGTTGGCGTAGCCGTTGAAACGGTCGGCGTCGCAGTATCACTGGCAAAAGCTGGTAAAGTGACACCGGTTCCTCCGAGAACCAGAGCCACAATTGCCGTTACTAGAATAAGTCGCTGTTTAACGTGTTGAAAGGTTAGTTGCTTCATGAAAACTCCTCCTACTATGTACAAACTTCCCCTCCAATACTACAAGACTTGAACTTGTTTGAAAACGCTTAATTTAGCATAATGATAAGCATGTGATTATAGTTACGATGATATAACAATTATTCATAAGTGCTAATATCCCATCTATGTCAGAAAAAGTGAGCAATTCCTACCAAATTACCGTCACCAATCCTATTTCCTCCCTATACGTTAATCACTAATCAATCTCATTAGCAAATGCTAAATATTAGAACCCATTTCGTCACAGAATTAGCTGTTTTTTTTAAAATATTTTTTTAAAAGGGGCACGTCCTCGTGAAGACGTGCCCCTTAGCTTGGTATACACATTACTGAGCTGACTTCGGCCAAGCCCAAGGATCTTCCCGCCACTGTTGCAGTGACGCAAACTCGGCTGGTGTCATATCACCCTGTTGGCGCGCGACGGCAATCAAGGCGCTATACGTGGTCAATGGCGTCAACGTTAGGCCAGCCTGTTGAAAGTTGACCACACTATCTGGCAGCTCGTACGAGAAAATGGCGACAACCCCCAACACCTTGGCGCCCGCTGCTTGCACGGCCTTGGCAGCCGCTAAGACACTGCCTCCGGTTGAAATCAAATCATCGATCAAGACGACCCGTTCTTCCGCGGAAGTCTGCCCCTCAATTTGCTTGCCCTTACCATGGTCCTTAGGCTTAGCGCGCACGTAGTTCATCGGTAAGTTTAACCGGTCCGCAACTAGCGCCGCATGGGGGATCCCAGCCGTCGCGACTCCACCGATCACCGTCGCTTCCGGATATTGCTCCCTGATCAATGCTGCTAACCCATCCGCAATCTCTGCGCGCACTTGTGGGTACGCAATCGTCTTACGATTATCTGTGTAAATGGGAGCCTGCATGCCGCTAGCCCACAGAAATGGGTGGTTAGGGGCCAAGGTGACCGCCTGAATGTCTAAGAGGTCCGTTGCAATTTGCTGGTCAATTATCATTATTTCCGCTCCCATTCTTGTAAAATCTGTTGGTACGCTGCGACTGGATCACTGGCCTGAGTGATGGACCGACCTACGACGATCCCATCACTACCAAGCGCAGCCGCTTGGGCCGGGGTCACCACCCGTTGCTGGTCGTTGGGGTCATCCGTTGCGAGTCGAATCCCGGGATTGATACAAAGAAAGTCGGGACTCGTGGCCGCGTGGATTTGCGCGTCTTCAAGAGCAGAAGAAATAACACCATCTGCCCCGTTGGCGTGCGCTAATTGAGCTAAATGGGTGACCGCAGTGGTCAGATCCACTGTGACCAACTGCTCCGTTTGCATCTGGGTTTCAGAGGTGGAGGTCAGCTGCGTGATGGCCAATAAACTGGCTGGCTGGACGCCCGCTAGTTCACTCCCACGAAGGAGGCCCCGTTTAGCTGCAGCAATCATGGTCGCCCCACCGGCTGCATGAACCGTGACCATGGCCACGCCCTGTCGTCCAAGCTGAACCATTGCCTGCTCGACCGTGTGGGGAATGTCGTAGAGCTTGAGGTCTAGGAACACGCGCAATTGGCGGGCTTGCAACTCCCGTAAAATCTGGGGACCAGCGTCGTAGAAAATTTCCATGCCCACCTTGACCATTAGCTGGTCCTGGTGTGGAAATTGATCGAGAAACTGGAAAACTTGGGACTGATTTTGAAAATCTAACGCAATAATAACGGGTCGCATCGAATCCACCTTTCTCTCAAAAAAACCGGGTAGCCTGCAGCGGGCTACCCGGTTTTAACCATCCCCAGTATCTCCACTGAGGGCGGTCATCCGTTCACCTTTTTAGTCTCACAGGGCTAAGTTAAAGTTGATTTTGATTGAGTTTACCTTAGACTGGTAAAAACGTCAAGCCGTATAATTAAATTAATAAACGCCCGAACGGTTGCTTTTTCGCAAGTATCATGGCACAATACTAACAACACCCCGGGAAACCGGCAAAAATAACGAATGTCAGAGAACATTCATTTTGGAGGAAATTGAATATGGAGAACACTATGCACGACCGCGCGCTTAGCACCCACCAGAAGTGGACCATCGCTTCAACTTCAGCAGGATTTGCCTTGGAAAACATGGACGTTATGTTTCTATCCTTCGCACTTTCATCGATCATCGCCGATTTACATATCAGCGGTGCCCAAGCTGGCTTGATTTCATCGATCACGAACCTGGGTATGCTAGTGGGTGGTATTTTATTTGGTATTTTGGCCGACCGCTTTGGCCGCGTCAAAATCTTCTCGCACACCATCTTCATTTTCGCCTTCGCTACCGCAGCCATGGCCTTCGCTAGCAATATTCACCTGATTTACCTGTTCCGCTTCATCGCCGGCATCGGTGCCGGTGGTGAGTACGGCGTTGGGATTGCGCTGATTGCCGAAAACTTTGCGCACAACAAGATTGGTAAGATGACCTCCCTCGCTGCCATTGGTGGTCAGGTAGGCGCAATTCTCGCCGCCGTTGCCGCAGCCTTCATCATCCCCACGCTGGGTTGGCAAGCCCTCTTCGTCTTTGGGCTGATTCCAGTCGCCCTGACCTACTTCATTCGGCGACACCTGCACGAAAGCGATGAATTCTTAGCCGCCAAACGTGCCCCCAAGGCCGACCGTCAACCAGTTCAGATTCGTTCACTGTTCAAGACACCACAACTGGCGTACCAAACCTTGGCGCTGATGGTCATGGTGATCGTTCAGATTGCCGGTTACTTTGGCCTGATGAACTGGTTACCTGCCATCATGCAGCAAAAACTTGGTTTGACGGTGGCTGGCTCGTCCGTTTGGATGATTGCCACGATTGTCGGCATGAGCATTGGAATGCTAACGTTTGGGAGTATCCTCGACTACTTCGGTCCCCGGCGGGCATTTGGTATCTTCCTGATTGCCAGCGCCATCGCCGTCTTCAGCATCACGCTCGCCTTTAACCAGTTCACATTGGTTCTTGCTGGCGCCGTTATCGGATTCTTCTCTAACGGTATGTTCGGGGGGTACGGCGCCGTCATCAGTCGCCTCTACCCAACGGAAATTCGTTCCACGGCCAACAACGTCATCGTCAACGTTGGTCGAGCCATCGGGGGCTTCTCCTCCGTCGCCATCGGCTTTCTAATGGACCACTACAGTCTGGTCGTGGTCATGGGCTTCCTCTCCGTGCTCTACCTGATCAGTTTCACGGTCATGCTGACGATTCCCAGTTTCCGTAAACTCGGCCAAGTCAACGAAGCCTAAACTTTAAACTTAAACGGTCGCCCCAGTACAGTTAGGAAATTCCTACCGTGCTGGGGCGTTTTTCGGCCAATTATTGGTATACTAATGGGACAAGCAGCTTGAGAAAGAAGGTCCCGGCACCATGAAAATAATCATTGCTCCCGCCAAAAAAACGGTGGTCGACACGGACACGTTTGGTTGTGACGGCTCCCCCCAATACCTAGCCCAAACCCAACAGATTCTGTCAGCGCTCCGGCAATTATCCTACGCGGAAGCCAAGGCTCTCTGGCATTGCAGCGATAAGCTCGCGCAACCCAACTATGATTGGCTACAAAAGCTCGACTTGAGCCACCAGCTCACCCCAGCCATCCTAGCGTTCTCCGGCATTCAGTACCAGTACATGGCTCCGGACTTATTTACAGCACCAGCCTTGGATTATATCCGCCACAACCTACGCATCCTATCCGGCTTTTACGGGATTCTCCGGCCGTTCGACGGCATCGTGCCCTACCGCTTAGAAATGCAGTCACGACTTCAGGTGGCGGGTGCTAAGACCCTCTACACGTTCTGGGGCGACCGCCTTTATCAGGCGCTTGCAACACCGCCCACGGAGCCCATCCTTAACTTAGCCTCACAGGAATACGCCAAGACTATTCGACCCTACCTCCAGCCAGGGCAGCGACTCGTTACGGTCGTTTTCGGCAGTCTGGTCGACGGTCACGTGAAGACCAAGGCCACACTAGCTAAGATGGCGCGGGGCGAAATGGTTCGGTTCTTGGCGGAACACCACGCGACCGCTATCCAGGATGTCACCACGTTTGATCATCCCGCTTGGGCGTTTGATGCCCAGCGGTCAACTAATGATCAGTTGGTCTTTATCTATCAGAAATAAACTAGCAGGCTTCTGGTACGCACTCTTTCAAATATAAAAAGACGAATCTGAGATTTTTCCCAGATTCGTCTTTTTTATTTTGCAACTGCCATAACTAACTTCTTATTCGCTGTCACATAATGACCATTTTCCAGGACGAATCGCGTCGTCAAATTGTGATGGCTGATACCCACCACCTTAAGCTTGGTTCCCTGCGCATAGTGACGAACCTTCCCCGTCAGACTCACTGTCTGATAAGCATTCAGTCCAGATTTGCCAATGACTGTCAGTCGTTGAACTTTCCTCTGATAATAAACTTTCGTAACGTAGCCGGTCTTAGCCGTGATGTAGCCAGTCTTCCCCGCCGTTCGACTACGTTGATTGACATCGCGGACCTGATAACGCAGACGCCCCGCTTGAGACCGACCGTAACCAGTCACGACAAACATGGGCCGGTCGATGCGTTTAGTTTTTACGTACTTGGCGACCCGATTTTTCACCGTAAACGTTGGCTTGCGGTAAAGGTACAACGTCTTGCTACCATAAACGGCCTGCTACTTAGCCACGACTGCCTGGGGCGCCGCCACAACCTTCAGGGTGACCGTCAGTTTTTTGGCATTGGCCGCCGTCAAGACTACAGAATAGGTCCCCGGTGTTTTCAACTTTGCTTGAGACAAATCTAAGCTGACCGGAATCCTTGCGCCATCCGCATTCGTGGCCTGCGCGTTAAACGTATCGGCCGTCACGCTTTCACCCGCAGTAACCGTTGCGGTTGGGTCTGCAGTCAACGTCGCCTGGTCAGCCACACTGGGTTTAGCATAGTTGACCGTTGTCGTGTAAGTTCCCGCCTTGGTAAACTTCAATGCCACCTGCGACTGACTAGGAACGTATCCCGGAACGGACGGACTTTTAATCGTGACAGCCGCCATGCCGGCGTAGCCCGTTACTTGTCGGCTCTTGGCTGCTGTCTTACCATCTGGAAGAACGTAATTGATGGTGTTGGTAACGTCATTCTCAACTAGTGGCACATAAAAGGCTTCCCCTTCATAATCATTACTATCCCCTATGCGTTGCGGGGTGATATTCTGAGCCAACCGTTTCTGATAAGTCTCCCAACTTATTGATGAATTTTTAAACGCTTCTTGATATTTCGTAATTACATCGTCAACCTGACTTTGACTCAAATCCGTCATTCCTGACTGAAGAGTCAACTGTCCGAGAGCTTCTTCTGGTGTTAAAACATTATTCACAGCCCCAAAAAGGGTCTCAAACATCCCACTAAAATCGTACCCTACCTGATCTTTAGCTAGCTTAAATGCGTCACCGTAAGTCAAGCTGGCTACATCTTCCTCCGGGAGGGTTACGCTAGTTGAGCCACCAGCCACTTTGTCTTCCGGATCATTCATTTCTTGCGTATAAATATCAAAGCTAACCGTCACGTCAGCCGCCTTAGCTGTAACATCATCATGCATTTCGTTCGTTGCCATCAAACTAAATAACGACACTCCAACAACAATCATTATAAAACGCCACCAATTTCCACGCATAATCATTACCCCCATAATAGTTTTCCCGTACTTACTAATTTAGGGATAGTATACCATCTGTGTAATCGTTTTCATACCTTTTTCTTTTAGCCCTTAACTTCCGCCAAGAACCCCTGCATCCCCCGAAGATTAAGCGTCACGATGCGCTCGCGAAATGCCGCTACTGACAAGTCTAACTGACCAGTGATGTACAACCGAAATAAGGTGAGGCTATTGTCGATCAAAAAGGTCACAGCGAGTTTGGCATCCGTCGTATTCAGACCGTAGTCCGTTTCAAAACTAGCCGCTAACCCCGCTGCTACTCGGTATTTGACCCGCCGCGAAAGAAAACTATACTCATCCGAATTTAGAATGAACGTGTAGAAGGTCGGGGCCTCCTCAAAGAAGGCGTCCAGCCGGTCAAACCAGACCCCTGGATGGTGCAACGGATCATGATTAGCCGGTTCTCGCAGTAGCAACTCTAACAATTGGTCCGCAATCTCCGCCGTAAAACTATCCGCCAAGTCATCGATCGAGTCATAGTGCAGGTAAAACGTCTTGCGGTTAATATTGGCCTCATCCGTCAACTGCTGCACCGTCAGCTCACGAAAACGATACTGCTGCGCCAACTTTCTAAACGCCGCTCGCAGTGCTTGGTTAGTTCTGATAACGCGTCGATCAGTCATGGTATCCCTCCAGTTAGACCCCAGATGTGGCAGAAGTGTGGTTTACTCCTCAGGTTGCCCCTTTTTGTTGTGGACGGCTGGTTCCCAAGTCCTTATCCTTTAACCACACGTGAGGCATAAAATATTTGCTCACAGCATACCACAGTTCAGGGGGGAGTTACCGATGATTCGAGCCGAATGGCGTTATTTAATTAAACATAAACTGTTATTAATTGTATTGATTGTGATCATGTTGATCCCATCAATCTACGCAGTCACCTTTTTAAAATCCATGTGGGACCCCTACGGCAAGCTTGCTGACCTTCCCGTTGCCGTCGTCAATCAGGACCACCCCGTCACCTATCAGGGGCAACACCTCGCTGCCGGTCAAAGCCTGGTTCACAATTTAGCGGACTCCGATGCCATGAAATTCACCCCAGTTGCCAGTGAAGCCACCGCCAAGCACGGTCTGCAACACGGGAAATACTACATGGTCATTACTGTCCCTAAAAACTTCTCGCACAACGCCACCACCTTGATGCAACGGGCACCACACAAGATGGTCCTGCACTATGAAACCAGTGCCGGCCACAATTTCACCGCCGCTAAAATGACCACCACGGCTGCCAAAACTGCCGCTCAGTCCGTCGGCGATGTGGTCACCCAAAGCTACGCCAAGACCCTCTTTACCAGCATTAAGCACCTCAGCACGGGGCTCTCGACCGCCGGAACTGGCAGTCACAAACTGGCCACCGGGAGCCAGCAGCTCACCAGTGCCGACCGCAAAATTACCCAGGGCCTCAACAATTTAGCTACCAGCAACGTCAAATTGACCAACGGTGAAACGACCATCACGACCAAATTAGACGCCTACGTCACAGGCGTAAAACAGGCCCAAGCCGGCAGTCAAAAAATCAGCACCGGCCTCGACCAGTTACTCAGCCAATCCCACCAACTCGTAAGTGGTATCGGCCAACTCAAGACTGGTAGCGAGCGTTTAGCATCCGGAGTGGCCGCCTACACGCAAGGCGCCAGCAAACTCAACGCTGCCAGTGGCCAACTCACACGGGGCAGTCATACCGTGCAGAACGGCACGCAAACCTACGTCGCTGGTGTACACACTGCCAACACTGGTGCCCAACAGCTTAAGGGTAATCTAACAAAACTAGCGGGCAGCACCCAGACGCTCGATACCAGTGTGGGGCAATTAGCAGATGGTAGTCAGCAACTGGCAACCAATTTTGACCAGCTCACCACCGGATCCGCCGCCCTCACTAGCGGTCTACAGAAGGTCCAAGCCGGATTGAAAACGTCGCAAGAACAACAGGCCGCCCTCAAGCAAGCTACCGAAAAATTGGCCACTAGTTCCCAAAGCTCCGCAACGGTCAAAACCGACGCCACCGCCCTTGAAGCCGCGCTAACCACTCTGGCAGACACGGACAGCGGTGCTCTCCAATCCAAATTAGCCAGCACCGCTAATGCGCAAGGGTTAACCGCCTCGCAGAAGGCCGCCATGCTAAAAGCGGCTGACGACAGCACTAGCAGTTCTGTTGGTGCTGCACAAAAGGCCGCCCAACAACTCAGCAGTGATTTGACCGACCTGGACACCGATACTGCCGCAGTCCAGCTGCAAAAGTCACTGGCCACGGCCACTAGCGCGCAGGATGCACTAACTACCGGTATCACCACCCTGACCACCAACGCCCAGTCGCTGACGACTGGCTTGCAGAAGGCCAACACTGCCCTCACCAGCCTGGATAATGGCCTCCAAACCTTACACCAGCAAACCCCCGTCCTAGCCACTGGCACGGCTAACCTTGCCACCGGCGCAACTAGCCTGGCCACGGGGACGGCGAAGCTGAATCGCAGTGGTTCGAAACTGACGACTGGTACGGCTAAATTAGCGGCTGGTGCCACCCAACTCACAGACGGTAGTCAAAAATTAACCGCGCAAAATGCCACCCTCACCAACGGTGCTACTTCAGTCGCGTCCGGTCTCACCACACTCAATGGCCAGACCCCTCGCCTAACCGCTGGCGTCACCCAATTGGCAGACGGGGCGACCACGCTAAACAGCGGTCTCACCAAGTTGGCTACCGGCGGGCCCCAATTGACGGTGGCCCTGCAAACGGTCGCTAACGGTAGTGGTCAAGTCTCCGCGGGGGCGCAAAAACTGGCAACTGGTGCGGGTCAAGCCACGACCGGAGCTACCAAGGTCACTGCGGGCAATGCGAAGCTGGCCAAATCACTCAACACTGCGGGGCGTAAGGCAGCCGTGCACCCGTCCCGGTTGACCTACCGTCAATTTGCTAAGCCAACCACCACCCAGCACAGTGACCACGACGACGCCCCAGACAACGGAACGGGGATGGCCCCGTATATGATGTCAGTCTCCCTCTTTGTAGGCGCATTAGCCTTCAACCTGATGTTTGACATGTACACCCCACGTAAATACCCCCGGAGCGGTTGGCGTTGGTGGCTAGGCAAAGCGTCCATCATGAGTGCCTTTGTTCTAGGTGAAGCCCTCTTCATGACAGGACTCATGGCAGCCATTGATGGTCTAGCCCCCATCCACCCGTGGGCAACGTTCCTGATGCTAGTCATCACCGGAGCCGCGTTCATGAGTATCGTCTACTGGCTGAATCTTGTCTTTGGTAAACCAGGGGCCTTCTTTAGCATGGTCCTCCTGGTCCTCCAGTTAGGCGGGTCGGCTGGCACCTACCCCCTCCAGTTGACCAACGGTTTCTTCAAGGCCATTCATCCCTGGTTGCCAATGAGTTATTCAGTCGCGGGGTTGCGTGAAACGCTGATGATCGGAGACTCCGCCCTAACAGAAATAGGCGTGCTCCTGCTGATTGCTTTGGTATTCTCAGGTATGGCCATCTTGTTCTACGCGCGCCGCCACGGTCGGATCAACGCCATGGATATCTCGGAAATTTAGTCCTTACTCTTACTAACGAAACTCAGTTGGAATTTGTCACCCCCTTTTTGAGAAAACAGTAATCGATTTTCACTACAAAAACGCACGGACACCGCTAAGATTAGCTGGTGTCCGTGCGTTTTGTAGTGAATTAAAGGTTGAAAGTTCGAAAGCCATTATCGAACCAAGAATAATCAGACGTTATAGACTTAAAATTAGTCTCACTCAGCCACCTGCGGTGCTCAGAGATTCCGCCTGCTGTGGGGAACGCCTGCGGCCTGAAAAGCGGTCCTTCGGCTCGGTTTGAAGCCTGGAAAAA
>NZ_RHNY01000029.1 GCF_003946345.1 Levilactobacillus tongjiangensis | reverse complement strand
TTGTGGTGACACCATTAAAGACCTTTATGGGTTTTTCTGTCCACTAATATGTTCAACTTAAATTTTACAATCTACCATATCCAAAAAAACAGCGCCCCCTCCCACGAATGGTTCGTAATAATTTTTAATTTTTGACGGCAAATAACGTTTTATCTCTGGTAATAATTGTCGCTTTCCCCCAGCCCATTTGACAAAGGGCTTAACTAAAGGATTCTTGTGTATTGTCATTATATAAGTTCTCCTTTAGATTCTAATTTTTAATTTAAATACTAATTAAAGATGCGACCAACTTCCAGTAGCATCATTTTTAAGCATTTGTTATTTTACGCCTGTTTCAGGGCTTCTAATCTATTCTGATTATCTCATGTAAACCGGTTCAATGCACATCGAATTTCTTTCGGTATCTGATAAAGGTTGTCCGTTTAATCCCGGTATTACGGGCAACATCTACATCACTCATGCCCGTCTGGTAAAGTTTAAAAGCATGTAGTAAACGGGGATCATCTTCGGCATATTGAGGTTTCCGACCATGATATTTACCCTGCTGTTTAGCGAGGGCAATCCCTTGTTGCTGCCGTTCAATGATCCGCTTACGTTCGCTTTCAGCTTGATATTTATACAGTTCAATAATGAGATTCGTCATGACCTGGCGTAAATTAGGATCCGCAATCCCTGTCATGGACGGCAAGTTTAACACATCTAGGGTGGCCCCCTTATTTTGAATGGTGTTCATGATCTTATTTAAGTCCTGGTTGTTTCGGCCTAAGCGATCTAATTCAGTGACCAGGACAATATCACCCTCGCGAACATAGGCGAGCATTTTTTGCAGTTCTGGCCGATTAGTGTTAGCTCCACTTAATTTATCCGTAAATAATTTATCAACGCCTTTTAAGGCCGCTAGCTGTCGATCTAAATGTTGCTCTTTGGAACTCACACGAGCATAACCAATTTTAGCCATTGTCAGCACTTCCTTTTGGACAGTTCTAATGAACATTTGTAATTCCTAGTATAGCACAGAATCAAAAAAGGCCACTAGGGTATACCCTAGTGGCCATTTAACATCCTTCTAAAACTCATCAGAAATACTTTCATGGTTAAACTTGGGGTTTAACCTTATTGATTTAACATCCTTCTAAAACCTAATAGTTTCCTTAGCTCGCTGTTCTTGTGGGTTTAACCTTATTGATTTAACATCCTTCTAAAACTTTGCTTTAATTCGCTTTCTAAAATACGGTTGGCTTTCAGCAAGGTAATCAATGGTACTGCCTAAATAGCGAAACCCCTTCTTACTAATTTGTTCGGTCGTCCCAGAATAAGCAAAGTCCAGATTCTTGCGACTGCCGGCTTCGATTAAATAGCCATAAGTTAGCAGAATATTCATTAGATACGTCTTCCCGTTGGTCCGCGCCACCGAAATTAGTGCGTAGGTAAAGCGCTTCTCGCCACTCTCGTTCCGCCATCCTTGCAGCAAACACAAAATAGCTTGCTGCCAAACCATTAACGGCATGGGATTACCAGATTCTACATCCGGGCAAACCTTAGCATAGTCAAGAATGTGATGACATTGTTTCAAGTCATATTCATAGTTGAAAGCATCGTCATAGAAGCTCCGTTTCAAGTCATTCAGATGACGAAATAGGGCCAATTTCATTTTTCGCCCTGCCATTTGTTTACCACTAAGTACCAGATAAGCATAGGCAGTAGCTGGGTCACGGTAAGCCTTCCAGATTTCGTCAAAATAGCCTTCATTATCTAATTTCCGAAATACAGAATCAACCTCCACTCCCCGTTGGCTAAAATCAAACTGCTGCACTTTAGAACTCGCCGTCATCATCACCTCCAAACGGGCTATCTTCGTCATCATCATCAGGGTCACCAAGCTTTAATAGCTCAGCACGACTCTGTGGGGTCAACCCAAGCTCTGAACTTATCGCCCGAATATTCTTTGTTGCCTTATCTAGGCTGTCAACTGCGGGATTTTTCTTGATAGCCTTCAATTCTTTATGAATTACTTTGCCTTTTCTATCGGTGGAATAGTCAAACACTTCGAACTGGGCACCATGTTCGCTAATGCTCTTGGCACTACTTCGCAATACAAAATAGTTATCACATAACGCCTCAACTAGCGTTTTATCCATCTCGTTAGCAAACGAGTTATCCTTTAGCATTGGCACTATCCTACGCCACATATATCGGGCAATCCCTTCCATATATTTTGGCGGCGAATCAGGCAAATCTTTAATTTTCAACTAAATCACCTCCATATCTTAGTTAGGGTGCACATAGCTACCAGTTTTTAGTGATTTTATGTATGTAAAATGCCTTAACACTGCTAATTAACGATCTATTAGGGCACCTCAAAAAAAGTTTTCAAAATTGCTCGCGTAAAAAGGAAGCCACTATGTTGTGATCGCTCCTTTCCTAAACGGCGGTGGGGGGGGCTATTTGAACCGCTCACTAATAATTTTCTGCCACCATTCTCGTTTTGCGTGTTTTAAAATCGCATTCCCGTTATCTTTGGCAGCAATGTTCATTTCAAGGTTAGTTTTGATATTGTGGCAGCGATAGCACAGCGTCCACAAGTTGTCTTGACTAAGCCGTTCTTCACCGCTAATTTTTAACGGATGAATGTGGTCAACAATCTTACGGTTGGTTACCGCATTGCCGCAAACTTGGCATGTTGCCATATCACGCGCATAGACGTAATCTCTGACGTTCCGCCATTGTTTGGTATGATAGAACGTATTGGCTTCTTTATCGCGTCTAACGCGATTGTAATAAGCCTGATGGTCTTTGCGTACTTGCCTGCCAATACTTGTTTGGCCCCGATGGTTTAAACTAGCTTTGTAATCAGCCTTACGTTGCTCGTTCATTGCTTCATGTTTATCACAGAACGATTGGTCCTTTGGAACTACCTTGTTGCAGCCACCCCAATTGCAATGCTTCATCATCATGGGATATCCATTCCCCCGCTTCTTCTTATCAGCCAGCCAGCGCTCTAAGTCATGATAGCAATAATCTTCTACTGGGCTAACGTAGCCATACTCAGTGTGTCGCATGCAGCCACACTCCCAACACGATAATGAGTAGCACCATCAGCAGGCCGAATATTAAGTTGTCCCGCTGATAGTTTCTCATTACCATTCCTCCAAATTAAAAGGCCGCCTCGTTAGAGACGACCGTGTATGTGATTGGTGTGGAATCGAACCACACGCGGTAATGAACCTCCTGACGTGGACTTTTTCTATTTTTAGCCACGTTTCAACCACCGTCGACTTACGCTTTTAGCTTAGCGTATAGAACTCGCATTTTGGTATTGCGCCATACCGTGGTTGCTGACCAATGGACCATGTAGGACTCGAACCTACGACCGAACGGTTATGAGCCGTCTACTCTAACCAACTGAGTTAAAGGTCCTTAATCACAATACGTGCAACGGGAGTCGAACCCGTATCTTCTTTGCTCTGCCGTTGAGCTATGCACGCCCATTTCATCAATCGCTTATGGTACCAATTTACACCCAAATTAGGGGTCAAAAGTGCCATAATAGTGCCAAATTAATCTAAATCATAAAGTCCGAACCTTTTCGCACACTTCGATATAAATTCTTTTTTTAGTCGATATGCGCTTCGCCGACTACAATGGACCAAATGATTTACCACTAAGCCATCAACCGTGTATTGTGGTCGCTTGCGAAAGTACAGTTCACCAATTATCACCTGTGTATCTTCACCGACACCATCTAAGCAATCATCAATCACTTCACGTTGCCTTTTTAAAGTGTTAAGACGTCGGTCCTCATCAATTGTGATTAGCATTGTTAATGCTCGTTCGTTACGCAACGACTGGGAACGTCCTCCTCCAATGTTTTCGTCGTCCTGAGTCATCGGATATCGTAGTTCTTTTTCTCGATCCTCGATATATTTATCAATTTCTGGATAGTCTCTTAATAGATCCTCTACCGTTCTAATCGTCGATCGTTTCACCCATCATTCCTCCATCTTAAGCTTATTTTAAGTTTGCTTTAATGTTAATGGCATAATATTTCGTTCGTTGGCCGCGGAGTAAGAGTTAATTTAAATAGCCAATTTGGGGTAAGGGCTGCCGGTAAGTGGCCCTTTTTTGCTGTCTAAAATGGCCGTGTAAGCTCGTGTAGCACGTTAGTAATCTCCACATTACTCAGCATACCCAAAGCAATGTAAACTTCCTTAGGCACGCTGTGCTCGCTTAATCTGGATTGAAACTCGGCTATCCCCATCAATACATCGTCTTTCGGCACCAGCGCCTCCAGATAGCTAAGCAACATACGTTGGTTACCGTTCATTCCGTCGCGTGTTTTATCCATACGTCCTCCTACATAAACATCGTCAGCTCATGAATAACCTGGTTGCGTTCCTTAGCTGACAACTTATTAATCGCGTTGCGTTGGCTATCGCTCAGCATGGTAAAGTGATTGCCGCACCACACTAACGCCTGTGCCACATCGCCGCCATAGCTTGCCATGCCTTGCATCACGTATTTTCGATACTCGATCTGTTCGTGTGTCATCATTCGTCCTCCCAATCTCAACATCACTCGGTGCCACTTCAATATGCCTATGGCTGCCTTTAACTTTCATCATTGCCGATCGGCTATTGCCACGAACAATCCAGCATAGCCATGTGGCTGATTGCTTTACGTGATGGCGCCGGTGGTAATACACCTTATCGCCGTGCTTCATTTTCTACCTCCCGTAGCTTCTCTCGCATGCAGCGCACCCAATCCTTGTCGCGACCCATAACACTAGCTACTCCTTGGTTGTTAGGCCGATTCATATGTTTAACGTTGTATTTTAGCTGTGTTAATTCATCTGGTGTGGCTTGATAATTTAATTCTTCACGTCTTAGCATTCTTCCACGCAATTGCCGTATATAATCCGGTGTCTTGGACCGTTCTTGTGAAATATATTTGTTGGTGTATCCGTGGAGAATCAGGTGACGTAGAATCTTATTTTCAGCTGTGTACTGTTCTTCAGTTTGACCGCGGACCTCCTTTTTAACATTTTCCGGCCACTTATCTGGATCGTCGCCATAATTGGCGTAAGCCGCTCTAATTTCAGCCGCCATTTTCTTGTTTGATGACATAATCTCTACTCCTTATCAACAATTGCTAACGCATCATCAACTGATCGTGCAACACCATATATAACTGGGTATTGGCTAATAAACTTTTCAAACTGTTGCTGGTCTTTACGCAACCGTCCACGATCGTTTTTACACTCAATTAATATCATCTTTCCATCCGAATGACGGAATCCAGTAATATCAGGCCAGCCTTTAGGAAATAGGGCAATTGTTCGACCATCTTTAGTTTTAATTTTTCCAGCATTACTTCGACATACGGTTGTGCCACTTTTTGATAGTTCTAGTAAAATTTCATTTTGAATCTCATGTTCTGATTTAATGGTCACACCTCCAATAATTATTAAAGATGGACGGATAAATGGACGGATGATTAAGTCGCTGTATCCATTGTGGCTGTAAGAACAAAGACTATTTTTTGCCATGTGGACGGATAAATCAAAATAAACTCTTTCTCTTATATATATTTTTTACTTTTTATATAATACTTTTATATATTTATCCGTCCATAGTAATAAAAGGAGTAATAATACTTAGAGCCACAAGGGTTTTGGCTTATAAATCATCCGTCCGTTATCTGTCCACTTATCCGTCCATCCGTCCAAAAAGATTATTTTACCCAATTCAATCTAGGATCATCTCTAATTTTTAATCCTAAATAAAATCGACCATTGCTTTGCTTATATTCAAACTTCTGTCGCATTTCCCGACCAAATTTCTGTTTGCTCATTGAGTATTCTGAATTTTCATTAGCCCATGCTTGATACTTCTTAAATATCTCGCCAGCTGGAGCTCTATAAATGTCACCTGTTTCGCAGCAATCATCCACAAACAAACTGATAACATCCATTTCTTCACGATATTGTCGACTAGCATTAGTCACACTAGTTGGTGGGTTCAATCCCTCTCTTTGCCACATTAAGGCGCCTTCTACGATCCAGTTTAAAATTCCAATTGACTCGCGTTGAAGCTTATACTTTAAGTCCTTGTCAACTTTATCTATCGGAATTTGAACCTTGAACGGGATCAGCATTAATCGCCGCCAGATACCATCATCTGTGCCTCGTATAATCGGCTTGTGGTTAGTTGCTAGCCACAGCTTAAACTGTGGTTTAAATTCGAATTCCTTACCATACAAATACCTTGCTGTGACTTTGTCTCCACCCGTTAGCTGTTTAACTAGACCTTCATCTAATCGAACGCCCTCATTAGGTTCACTCGAAGTCACCAAGCGTGCACTCTCTAAACGAGCAATATCTGAATTGGCACCGGAACTGCTTTGACGAACCATGATAGAATCAGCCTGCATTGACTTAGCATAAGTTCCCAAAATATCCGAGATGGTATCTATAAAAATAGATTTACCGTTGCGGCCATTTCCATAAAGAATAAACATAACTTGTTCTTTGATACTACCAGTGGCAGAATATCCAACAGCCTTTTGAATGTAATGAATTAGTTCTTGGTCATTATCGAAAATCTGATCTAAGAACTCACTCCACTCCGGGCAGTCGATGTTGTCGGTATAATCAACGTCAGCCTGCTGGCTAAACATTTTTTTAATGTCGTGCTCGTGCAAGATTCCTGATGACAGATCAACATAGCCATTTGACGTATTCAGCAGCGTTTTATCTTGATCAAATTCGCCATGCAAAACTGGCACTCGATGTTGGATTTCACTTAGAATAGCTTTTTTTGAACTGTTGCTTCTTGTTTTCTTTAAAAACTTATCCCAGGCTTCTTTGGCTTTTTCAGGGTCTACATCAGCAGACACATGAAGCTTTTCGTTGCGCATGTTATCAACTGTCATATCAATGTATTGTGCTACTTTACCTTCGTTATCTGTCTCCCAATAACCACCGTTGTAGCAATACCAGCATTTATCAATGTATGAGTATTTGACAAGTTTTCCAAACGTATCCATAAACCGGTCTGCATTACCTGTATCATCCCAACTTCTTGGGGGCGTTTCTGCTTGCTTATCTTCATCCTTAGCAAAGTTAAATTGATATTTGCGTAATGGCATACGTCTTGGATCAAACGTCTCATGAGCTTCATTGATAGCCTTATTTAGCAAGGCCACACCATAAGTTGTTTTACCGTGTTTTTCATCATACTTTGGTCTAAACAAATTTGAAGTTCTGAATATTTGATCCATCTTGTTAAAATCGCGACCAGTCCAGAAGGCCAAGTCATTGGCAAATGCTAAATCTGCTTCAGATTGTGAAGGATAAAACCCTTCCCATCCACCGTTCATAAATACCTTGAATCGGTCACCGGTACGAGACATTTCTGCACGTTTAATGACTTCATCAACGTCTAAATCATTGGGCTTTATTGGATTGTGATTATTAATCGTAACCACATTATCTTCACCAAAATACTTGTGATACATCAGCTTCATAACATCTGTGGTAACGACGTTTACTTCCCTTTGATACTGACCAATGGTGTTGCCAGTTAGTGCAAAGAAACGACCAGAATCGTACATTTATACATTGCCTTTACGCCTGCGAGTGCCAGGAATTTTACCTTTAAAAATCGCATGAATACCCGAACCTGAAATGCTGACTTCCATATATGACTTTGTCATAGTGATAGCCTGGGAAACCGTGTTTTCCTGATAGTCACCAGACCGGAACTTGTCTAATTCATCGCCAATATGATCAATATCAAGGCCAACGTAACCGTTAGCAAAGAAGAAAGCTAAGCCATCCATTTGATACGTTTTAAGCGCTTCTAAGGCTGTTTTAAAGTCTACCCATGTACTTGGGTCATTGCTTTTTCCAGCACCGCCATTGAGCGCGTTATGAGGTATTTTGGTGTATTTGTTGCGCTCTGGCTGCCATATCTTTTGGAACAAGCCCCATTGTTTCAGGGACCGTAACTCATTGGGTATATTTTCATAATTCACGATTTATCCTCCTAAAATGGTAAATCAGCTTCATTAATCTGAGGTGCTGGCGTGGACTGATTGTTAGCAAATGGATTCTCCCTGTTGGATTGTTCCTTCCATGTATGTTGTACCTGTGGGTAATCGCTCTTGTTAAAGTTCCATGGTGCTACTTGGTTCACTTCTCGCTCTTCGCCTTGGTAGTTATCTTTAGCCTTCTTCACATATACCTTGGCTGATTTATTAGCCAAAGCATTGACTAAATCCTGAATGCTGTTAATTGGAGTTCCTTCGGGAATCTGAACAGCCTCAAGAATGTATTGGAAGCTGTCTAAGTCATACTGGTGAGTAGCTTTACGCTTCCAGTTATCCATAAATACGTGTCGGTTGTGATACTTAGCATTTGTTTTAGCAAGCGCTGGGACTGCGTCAAGATCATTACGTACGACCAAATCAATTTGTAGAGATTCAGCACCATTGGGAGTTGCCTTTTCCTGTGCCGATTTGATAATCATTTCGTAAACACCTGTTGGTAATACGGAATAGTCCTGATGTTCGTTGTTTGCGTAGTTCGTTGTAATTAATGACATTAGTTATTTTCTCCTTTATTTAACTTGATTAAATTCATGTATACACTTAACCCAGCATTCCCATTCTTTTAGCATTCATGTAAGCCCAGCCTGGCTTATAACCGCGAGCTTTGGCTATTTTGTATAAATCCTCCACATTATCGGCATCGTCTGGTTGCATCTTGCCATACTGATTATTTTGGTAGTCAGTCGTCATTTTAAATTCGCCAACTTTTTCAAGTTCCACATTGTCTTGCGTATCCATACCCTCATTGTCGATTGGTATTTCTTCGCCACATTGTGGGCAGACTTTACATTGTGCCGGGATTACTGCCCAGCAGTGTGGACACGTTCTTATCGGCAAAGCAGATGTGTTGTTGCCTTTCTTTTTAGGCCGACCAGTTAAACTCCACTTCCGAGGTGTATCTGGCAACCCAAAACGCGAATAGTTAGCCGCATGATCAATGATAGTGGCCATTTTATTTGGCAAATATCGCATACAACGCATTGTTGCTTGAATATCAAATACCAAACTTTCAGTTGGCCGTGCGATTACACAACACGTACACTCTTTGACGTCATATCCTTCATCAACCAATCCAAAGTTACATAGAACAGTGATCTTTCCCTTTCTAAAATCCCTCATAATACGTTTTCTTTCGTCACTAGGAGTTTTAGAATCACAATGTTTTGCACTGATACCAGCTTTTCTAAATTCATCCGCAATTTGTTTGCTATGTTGAGTGTCATGAGCATAAACAATGGTTCGCTGTCCAAATGCTTTATCCATCCAAGTTTTAACAATATCGCCATACAGAGTGGGCTTTGCTGAATCATTAATAGATTGATTGGTATAATCGCCAGTGCTTGATTTCTTTAGCTTTTCGTCATTAAACAATGTCACACTGTAGTATTTATATGGGCTTAGTTTTTTGTGTTCAATTAACCACTTAACCGTGGGGCCTTTGACCATAGCAGAATAAATATCGTCAAACCCTGCTCCGTTCATTCGCCACGGACTGCCTGAGAATCCAAGCCTAGGAACATCCGAATAGTATTTAAAAATTTTTAAATATGTTTTCGCCCGACTATGTTGCGATTCATCGCAAATAATTAAGCTTGGTTTAGGCAAGCAATCTAATCGATTAGCAACTTTGCCCACTGTCATGATTGTGCAATTCATCAAATCAACATCTTGCTTTTGAAATGATTTTACGATCTGGTTAACTAATTCTTGACGGTGAACGAAGAACAAAATTCTGCCACCCTTTGAAACTGTTAATCTCGCAATTTCAGCTATAATAACTGATTTCCCACTACCTGGTGGGGAAACAATTAGTACTCCATTATTGCCTTGGCCAATTTTTTGGCGAGTTTCATCCACAATTCGTTGTTGATAATCAAACAATTTAAATGGCATTTTTTTGACACCGGATTTCTGCAAGGTGACGTTCTTTCACTGCTTCCTCATAGCTTGTAAATGACCTATCCAATATGATTCGGTTTCGATACATCATTTTAGCGACCCATTTATTTTTGCTTTTATCAAAAGAAACACCACGTACACCGCTGATATTGTCTGCCCGTAATCTATTAGTCACTGGAGAATTTCGTTTACGCCTATTGTTGGCCTGGGTTTTCCAATCAGTCCAACGGCAATTAGATGGGCAATAATTACCATCTACATCAATTCGATCAATGGATTTTCCGCCTTCATATCCATTTTGAATAGACCATCTTTCAAAAGCATAAAAACTATTTTTCCATTGATTACAGATAGATACACCTCGACCGCCATAATCGGAAAAGCTTTTATTATTCGGGTTGAAACATCTTTGCTTCATAGACTCCCAAACAAAATAAAGTTTCGTATTTGAATGACCGTGTTTTCTAAACCTTTTACTAACGAGTTCATCGTGTAGACAGCCACAAGATTGTATTTTCCCCTTTCGAACATCGATTCCTGAAGCATAAGTGACATTTCCGCAGTCACATTTAAATCTCCAATAAGCACGGGTAGATCCTTTAGGACGTTGAGAATTATCAATGCAAACTGCTGTCAGCCTTCCGAATTTCTTACCCGTAATATCAATTAATTTTGTCATCATTGTCACCACCAAAACTAAATAATTCATTGATTGGGCAAGCTTGGCGATTATCCAATCTGTTTTTGGCATATATCGAATCGTCACCTTGTAGGATCACACCACGATTACCCGTCTTAGGGTTGACTGTTAAGCGTCCAACAACGTCGCACAGACCTAGCAGACCGTCCATAACGCTTGTACGAATCTCAGGCGCGTACTGATTGAATTGTTGACCATTTGCTGATGTGATTTGTCGGCTGGTTTCCCAAGCAGTGATTAACACATTGACAGGCAGGGTGTAAATTTCTGTCATGATTCGCGAAAAATAGTTTGTCCACTGTGAATAATCTTGTAACTCGTTAGAAATTCCGTTGTGGCTACCGCGACCTTTTTCTACGAACCAGTCTTTCTCAAAACTTGAGATGTTATCAATGATTAAATTGTCAAATCCATTGATTCGTTGTTTAGCCGATTTTAAAAACTCCAGCATATCTTCTTCTGGTCGGCTTCTATCTAACTGATCAATTGTGATGTTGCTTAATCCATCAAGAACCTTAGCTGAATTATCAAGGTCTAAAATACGTGTCTTTCCTTTTAAAAACTTAGCTGAACTTGTCTTGCCTGTCCCTGGCTTGGCATATAAAATGATTCGCCAGTTTGAAGTTCTATTCAGCTCTTTGGCAGTAATTGTTTTCATTTGTTCCTCCTACTTAATTCGAATTGACCGCGTCTGTACCAGCTTGGCACCAGGAACATCTTCACCATCATTGAGTGCCTGTTTAATGGCCGTTTTATTCAGTTTCTTTTCTACCTCAGTAAATTCACCAGGAATAAGTTTATCGTCCGTCACAGCAACGCTAACGGGGTTATTTTGAATCCAAATAGACAGGTCAATATCTTTGATTTTGTCCTTGCCTGCTGTTTCCATTCCGTGTTGTAATGCCAATTTCAGCCGACTAATATTGTTGGACAACGCACGCATTCGCTCTTGATCGTGTTTAATTTTATCTGCAAGTTGCTTTTTATCAGCTACCAGCTGATTAATAACTTTGCCGTAGCCAATTGCTTTGTCAGCGATGCTGTCTTGCAAGCTCTCAATTGTGTCAGCAAACAGCTGCTGATCTTCTGGTTTGGCACTATTGGCTAGTTCAACGACATGCAATAAGTTGCCCTCAAGTTCATATAGATTCATGCTTATTCCTCCGTTCGTAACTGTTCTAGTCGCTGATTAGTGCGGTCAATCTTAACCGCCAAATACTGCTTATACTTTTTGTCAGTGGTGTGTTCCAAACAATTACGTAAATCTGCTGCAAATGTTTCCAGCGCCTCAACGCGAGAATTATGCTCTAGTGCTGACTGGTCCTCGTCAGTCTGGTTAATGTGCGTGATCACAGGCGTAGCAAATTTTCGGTCATATTCTGCCGTAGTTCCGCCTAATACCATTGCAACCACCGCCCGTCTGGAGTAGAATTGAAGTTATAGAAATAGGATAAATGTAATTTATCCTCGAGTTCTGGGTTGTCCCCTGGGACTCTTTTTTTGTGCCATAATTTCATTTGCTTTCCTCCAATCCGAAGAAATCCATTGCCCATGCTTTCCATCCGCCAGCATGTACCACTGACTTACGTAGCTGATAACCAGCTGAGGCAATCAACACAATTACTGTTAGCCAGAAGGCTGGAAAGCCAACTAGCAGGTAAACTTCATTCATGTGGATCATTCCTTTCAGATGTATAACTTAAAGTTGACTCAGGGGCAAAATTAATCATATCAATAGGCACTTGATACAACTCCGCAAATGCTTTACCGTATCCAGGTGCAATATCGTCAGGATTAGCTTCTAAATATGATACCCATTGTCGTGATACTTTTTTTCCAAAATAGTGTCCAAACCATTCAGCTACTTGACTCTGACTAAGACCGGCGTTAATTCTTGCTGCTTTTAAAGATATTCTAAATTTAGTGACCTGCATGTCGTTCCTCCTTTCTTGATTACAAATATAAGTATGGGTCAACTTTAAGTTATAGTCAATAACTTTGTATAACTTTTTAAAACTAAAAGTTGATTTTATATAACATTATGTTATACTTTAGTCACCGTTATAGATAGGAAGTAATTAATTATGAAACCAGAAAACAAAATTTCAAGTCAAATAAAAGTTCTTCGGTCTAAAATGGGCTGGTCTCAATCTCAACTAGCTGATAAATTAGGAGTATCTAAACAATCAGTTTCAAATTGGGAAACAAACCTAAAGACGCCCCGCATGGGAGCACTTCAAAAAATGTCAGATTTATTTGGTGTCAGCATTGGCCAGATAACTGACGGAGATAGGTTTGAAAATAATCTAATTAAGCAAACCGCTCAATTAATGCAAGGATTGCCTTATAGCAAGCAGCAAGAAGTATTTGATTTTGCCAAGAGTCGCTTGACACTAAATGTTAATTCTAACGTCATCAAGTTCCCTAAAGACGATGACACCTTAGAAATTACGGCCAGCGGTGTCCTCTCTGCTGGTGTGGGTGAGTTCCTTGATGATTCTACTAAGCCATTCACTGTAACCGTGCATAAGCCTGTCCCCAGAAATTATGACTATGCCTTCCAGATCAACGGCCACTCAATGGAGCCTGTCTACCAGGACAAGCAAGTTGTCTTCGTCAAAAAGGAAGACGATTACCGTGATGGTCAGATCATCGCGGCAGTTATGGACGGCTGTGCTTATCTGAAAAAGCTGTCAGTAGTTGATGGTGAGGCTACGCTGGTATCATTAAACCCACAGTATCCTAATATAAAGGTTGATAAAGAGACTGGCATCAAAGTATTAGGCGTTGTATTCTCGTGAACTACTCGGCCATAAATGACCGAGGTGATTAAATTATATTAGGAGGCGCTCGCAATGCTTTTACTGCTAACACTCATAGTTATATGGGCAGGCTACAAATTCTTCACACAGTGGATATGGTGGATCATAGGAATCATGATGCTAATAGACGTCTGGAAGATTGTTACGTCATGGCCAGCCTTATTGATCATTGCCGGTACATGCTTCTACTTGCTGTATAAGCGTCACAAGGAAAACATGCCACGCAAAAAGGTTAAGCCTACATTGTCTGAACCTGTTAATATGCAGGGAAAACACTTTTAAAATAGTCACATTTAATATCTCCAAAAAATCCTCCAGCATTAAACTGGGAGGATTTTTTGGAGATATTATTGGAGTATATGTACTTAATAAACTCTCCATCAACACCCGTTGACAAAGAACCATTTTAATACACTCAAACAATATTTGTTAATACAAAAAGGGCTACTTCAAAAATTTGAAGTAACCCTTTTTTTAAACTAAACCATTTCTAATCGAACAAGCTTTAATTATTCGAATGAAGAACCTGGAGTAGTCGTAGTCTTTTGGTTGTGAACTGGAGAAATACCAGTCTTAACAGTAGCGGTGTAGATACCTACAGCAGAACTGTCACTAGAATAATTACCATCACGAGAACTTACAAGCTTGTATTCAGTGTAAGTACCTGACTTAGCCAAGACATCATCACTTGATGTCTTGTCTTGAGCCTTAGTAGTCTTATCATAGTTATCAGTGTACAAGGTTGCAGCATTAGCCTTAGTCAAGTAATCAATAACATTCTGAGCAGTGAAGGCAGCACCATCAGCGCCTGCGAATGGGGTAGTTAATGATGGAACAGTAACTACAGTATCAGCAGCAGTACTCAAAGCCGCAGTAGCAGCAGTAGTATTAGTTGAAGGAACTAAAGCAGTGTTATGAGTAGGGTCGCTGGTAGTTTGAAGTAATTGAATCTTCATACCAACTTCCTTACCCTTAGTTACATAAACAGTAACTGTATCACCACTCTTAGCATTTAACAAAGCGGCTTGGTTAATTGTGTTTGTGGTAAGATCACCAACAGTGTAACCAGTACCCTTCAATACACTATTGTTCCAGTCAGCCTTCTTAGCTTGATCTAAAGCATCAACACCAACGGCAGTACCCTTAACTTTTGCAGTATCAGTAGATGCGGAGTTAGTGTCATTGTTAGCCTTTAGGTTTTGAAGAACAGTACTCTTAACAGTAGTACCATCAGTGGCTACAAGGTTAACCTTAACATCGGATGCTTGGTTGTAAGCAACTGATGAATCAGTAGTAACGGCGCCACTATAAATCCAGCCACTAACTGAAGGATGAGTAGCATCTTTAACGTAGTAGTATAAGCTACCTTCTTTTGTCTTAGTAGCTGCATCAGTAATCGTTAACTTATCACCAGCAAATGGAGTCGTATTAACAACGTTCTTCTTTGCGTTAATATCAGTGTTCTTTGGAGCAGTCCAAGTAACATTAGCAGTACCAGGATTTGCAAAGTAAACTGTAGTTTGTGAAGGAACAGCTGCCTTAGTCATAGTATCAGTAGTCTTGATACCACCGGCAAATGTACCAGCAGTCTTACCACCGTAGATGTAACCACGGTACTTCTTGTCCATAGTAACGATCTTGTAGTATACGGAACCACGGTTAGTGGTCTTAGTGCCGTATGCATAGAAAGTGTCGTTGGACTTCTTTGAAGCAGCTAACTTAGCAACTGTCTTCTTAGAAGCAACGACCTTAGCACCCTTAACAGTACCTGGCTTTGAGTAAATGGCATTAGTACCATTTACCAAAACATTTTGACCCTTAGTAAGGGCGGTATATGAGCCTGCAGTTGCATAGCTCTTAGCACTTGCAGTAGTGGTAGTAACAGCTGAAAGACCAGCTAAACCTAACACTGCAGCGCCAACATAAATAGACTTTGCGAATGATGAACGCATAGATGAAAACCTCCTAATAATTTCTTTTTTAGCAAAAACATTATGTAAATGTCCACAATCATTCTTGCTAACGGCAATTATAACATACGTTACTGACTATGCCAAAAGAAAATTTTAAAAAGTTCACAAAAAATTCACATTTGTAAAAAAGTCCATAAAAAAAACCCTTCAACAGGTCAGCGGAAGGGAAGAAATCAAGAATTCATCTATGCAAAAACAATTATAACCTATATGTAGTAAAAAAACAATGTCAATGAAATATTTGTAACAAAAAAGGACGCCCTGCTTGAAGGAGCGTCCAATCTTCAAAGAAGGAAGAATAAAAACCAACTTTAAAGAAATCACTTTAAGTATAATAGCTTATAATTCCAGTAAAGTCAAACTAATTTTTGCCTTTCTAAGGCTAGTTTTTAAATTGACCAGACTAGATTTAATATGTTAATATTCAATTGTTCTTCTATGAGATAGTCTGAACGTGCATAAAATATGGATAGCCTACGACTGGCTATCCATATTTTATTTTTTAATTGCTACAATAATTTATAAATGCTATGATGTAAAAGTTCCAATCCTTCGGAACGTCCTCGTCTTTGGAAAAGCCACTCAAAGTTACCCTCAGCACACAACTTCTTTGGTGGCTTTTTTGATTATTTACATTTTTCTCAAAGTGAACTATCATTTTTAGGATAACAAATAAAGTTTCATCCATTCATTTACAAAAAAGAGGCTTCCAGCATAACACTGGAGACCTCTTTTTTATATACCAATTTTTACTTTACATAATCAGCCTTATCCCAAGTAACCACCATTCGCCCTGGTACTTCCACATTCCGTTATTTTTCGATTGTGAACTTATCCAAAAAAGAAGTGGTATAGGTCGCAGATTGGCTTTAATTGGGGAAAGGTGCTTTGTGAAATTCACTGAAATCATGTCTAGGCCATTCCCTTGAATTCAACTGTCTCATTCTTTGTATTAACCAAAAACTTACCGACATTTCCCTGATATTTAACGGATACTTTAAAGGAATACTTATAATTTACCCGAGTATATCGAATACTACTAATTCTCCCCCGATACCCTTGCTTATGCAAAACTCTTTTTACTTGATCTCTCTGCTGATTTGTAATTCTTGCAGAACTCCGATAGATT
>NZ_RHNY01000028.1 GCF_003946345.1 Levilactobacillus tongjiangensis | reverse complement strand
TTGTGGTGACACCATTAAAGACCTTTATGGGTTTTTCTGTCCACTAATATGTTCAACTTAAATTTTACAATCTACCAACTTTAAATAAAGGTGAAATCATTGGCTTGATTGGTCCTTCAGGGGCCGGCAAGTCGACCGTCATCAAAGTGGCGTTAGGTATGGAAGTAGCCAGTGGCGGCTCCGCCAAGGTTTTCGATACCGTCATGCCTAACCGGCAGTTATTGGGACGAATCGGGTACATGGCACAAACTGACGCTTTGTATGAAGCCTTATCAGGTCGTGAGAATTTAAAATTTTACGGTTTGATGAAGGGCATTGCTAAGGCTGACATGGAGAAAGAAGTGGCGCACGCTGCTCAAGTAGTTGATTTGTCCAATGATTTGGACAAGCGGGTTGCCGGCTACTCTGGTGGGATGATGCGGCGGTTATCCTTAGCAATCGCTTTGTTGGGTAATCCAGAGTTACTGATCTTGGATGAACCAACGGTTGGAATCGACCCCGCACTGCGGCGACAAATTTGGGCAGAGCTAGGCAGCATTCGTGATGAGGGCCGCAGTATTCTGATTACGACCCACGTGATGGATGAAGCTGAATTGGTGGACCGCGTAGCCTTATTACTGGGCGGTGAAGTCATGGCGTTTGATACACCGGCTGCTCTGAAGCAGCAGTACGAAGTGAACACGATTGAAGACGTATTCTTAAAGGCAGAGGGTGTTGAATAATGAGAACGATTGGAATTATGAACCGAGTGCTGAAGGAACTGTTCCGGGACAAACGGACGTTAGCGCTGATGTTTGTTGCCCCCATCCTAGTGATGTTGTTAATGAGTGTTATCTTCAATACCAACTCAACCACGAACGTTAACGTAGGAACAGTCGCCGTGACTCAGAGGTTAAATAAAGAAATGGGCGCCATCAAACACGTCGATGTTAAGACGTACGCTACCAAGGCCGACGCCAAGCGGGCCCTGCAGGACGAAAAAATCGATGCCATCATTAAGAAAAATGGCAACAATTATGATTTGACGTATGCCAATACCGATTCTAGTAAGACGGCGGTCGTTAAAATGGCATTTAAGAGTGCAGTGATGGCGACTAGTATTGACCAGTTGAAGTCCGCTCTGAAGAAGAGCACGACCGGGATGGCTAAGTTGCAAGCGCAGCTACAGGCTATGCAAAAGCAACAGGCTGTGACGAATGCCTCACCTCAAACTGCAGGAGCCACAGCGGCCGCTAAAAAGACTGCGTCAACGAAGTCTACATCAACAACGGCGGCGACCAAGAGTACCAGTCAAAGGACGCCCAAGATCACCAATCACTACGTTTACGGCGATAAGAACACCGGTTACTTTGCCAAGATGCTCCCAATTTTGATGGGCTTCTTTGTCTTCTTCTTCGTCTTCCTGATTTCTGGGATGGCGTTGTTGAAGGAACGGACGACGGGCACGCTAGACCGGTTGTTGGCCACACCCGTTAAACGGTCTTCCATTGTCTTTGGTTACATGTTAAGTTATGGGATTTTAGCGGTTATTCAAACAATTGTCATTGTATTGGTAACTGTTTGGCTGTTAGGCATCGAAGTGGTGGGGAACATTGCCAGCGTCGTTGTGATCAACTTGATTCTGGCACTGGTCGCACTGGCCTTCGGGATTCTGCTCTCAACGTTCGCTAACTCTGAGTTCCAAATGATGCAGTTCATTCCACTGGTCGTGATTCCACAGATATTCTTCTCGGGTATCATCCCGTTGGATTCGATGGCCAACTGGGTCAA
Source organism: Levilactobacillus tongjiangensis (assembly GCF_003946345.1). GTDB lineage: Bacteria > Bacillota > Bacilli > Lactobacillales > Lactobacillaceae > Levilactobacillus > Levilactobacillus tongjiangensis. The sequence continues at coordinate 19,666 of NZ_RHNY01000028.1, read as the reverse complement.
AGATATTTCCTACGTCATTCCGTTGAAGTACTCTGGGGATGCCGTTACCGACATCATTATGCGCGGTACCTCTATCTTTAATGAAGGCTGGGACATCTTAGTATTACTGACTTTTTTGGTTATCTTAACGATTCTCAACGTGGTGGGCTTGCGTCGCTACCGGAAGGTCTAAAACTCATTTCAGATCAGATTATCCGGACAATCAGCAAGTAAATAATCCCGTCGTCACGGTTACCGTGATGGCGGGATTTTTAGACTGTCAAGGCCCCAGTTTATAGATTGTGGCCTAATCAGGGGTGAGTGAAGGCTGGTATAATTTTTAACAGACGTTTAGTTCAAAACACACTCTATAGTATTTAGTTTCCAAATTCACCACTAGATATAGTGCGTTCTGGGCGTGCTGAAATGAGGGGGGATTAGCATGCAGTTGATAGAAACTCAGTCAAGCCAGTTTCTGGGACAGTGTCACCCGCTAGCCCTGGTTCTATACTTTGGTGAACTATTTACGGGATTACTACTTTTTAATCATATTTTGATAACCGGTCTATTCTTTTTAGGATTGTGTGGGTTGTGCTGCTGGTATTTTGGCGGCCGGGCAGTTTGGCGGGTCGTTCGTTCGGTGCTGTCATTGATGGGCCTGATCCTGTTCTTGAATATCCTGCTGAATCGCGCAGGAGTTAGTTGGTGGCAGTTTACCCTGGGAACTTGGCACTGGGAGGTCTCACGAGTCGGCGTCCTGTACGGCGCCACCATGGCCCTATCACTAGGGGGGATGGTTATGGCCTTTGTCCTGTTTAATGGTTGCGTGACGGCGAGTCAGTTAAGAGCCCTCTTAAATCCAGTAGCACCGAGGCTGGCAATGTTGTTGACACTAGCGATTCGGTTCGTGAACCTCTTTATCCAGCAATTTCGGCGGCTGTTACTCCTCCAGCGAACGCGGGGATTGGTGGTAACGGCGGGACCGTGGCGGCATCGGTTAACCGAGACTGGCAACTTGCTCCGGGTCCTCTTGTTGGGAAGCATTTCACGAGCCATGGAGACCGCCATTTTGATGGAGGCCCGGGGCTACGGTGGTCGGCATCGTAGCCAGTACCAACACTATCGCTGGCGGTTGGCGGATACATCATTTACGCTGGTGGCGGGTGGAATGTTTGTGGTGATCCTGGGCCTACGTGTTCACGGGTGGGGTGTCACGCCGAATATATACAGCTTACCAGGCGTATTAGCGACGGATTGGTGGGTGGCGGGTGTAGCTAGTTTGGTAGTTGGCTTGCCACTCATTGGGGAAGGACTTTATCGATTATGTCAGAACTAATGAGCCTGAAACAGGTGACGTTCACCTATCCGGCAGCCAATAGGCCGGCGCTAGATGGTGTTGACTTGCACATTGCTAGCGACGATTTCATGGTGATTGTGGGTGCCACTGGAAGTGGGAAGACAACGCTGCTACGCCAACTAAAGCCGGAGCTGGTTCCAGCCGGCGATCTTACTGGGACTGTCCAGTATCAGGGACGGTCCATTCAGAAGTTAAGTGCCACTGAAAGTGCCCAAACCATTGGAGTGGTGGCCCAAGATCCGGTAGTTCAGCCAGTCATGGCAACTGTGATTGAGGAACTTGCTTTTTCACTCGAAAACGTTGGTGTTTCGGCAAGTGGTATGCCCGGAAGAATTGCTGAAATCGCCAATTTTCTAGGCTTAGATCAGATTTTACATACACCGTTGCAGCAGCTGTCGGGTGGGCAGTTACAGCTCGTTAATTTGGCATCAGTCTTAGTTCTTCATCCCGCCATTCTGCTATTAGATGAACCGACAGCCCAGCTTGATCCCACGACAGCCCAGAACTTTTTGAACGTGTTGCAGCAGGTTCATCGGGAACTGGGAATAACCATTGTGATGAGTGAGCACCGACTGGACCGCATCCTGCCATTAGCTAATCGGTTGGTAATCATGGAAGACGGTGCCCTCTTAGCAGCTGAATCGGTGGCAACCGGACTGCGGTTGATGAGCCAGCACGATGAGTTAGCCAGTTTTGTGCCGGCGATTCCCAATTTCTTTGTGCAGCAGCATCTGACCGGTAACCAGTTGCCATTAACCGTTGCCACTGGTCGACGAATGTTGAGCCAGCAAGATGTATTGTTTAAGCTACGGTCGTCCACCTTGTCCGTCAAGACATTTGGCGCCCCCTTACTGACGGTGGCCGGCGTGTCGTTTCATTACGATCAGCAAGCCCCCACGTTGCGGACCATCGACATCACTTTTGCTACTGGAATCTGGGTGGCAATCCTTGGCAAGAATGGGGCGGGGAAGTCCACCTTGCTGAGCGTGCTCGCGGGATTACGAAAGCCACAGCATGGCAAGGTACGGCTGGGTAAGCAGATTATTTGGAAAATGAAAAATAGCGTGTTGATTCGGCAGGTCGGCTTGCTGTCACAACATCCAATCGATCAATTCACCGGACTGACGGTGCGCGAAGAACTGACGGCCCAGTCACAGTTAGGAAATGAACCCGTCAACGCCACAGCAGTCACGGATTGGTTGGCTAAATTACAGCTAACAGCGGTGGCTGATCAAAATGTTTTCGACTTGAGTGGCGGGCAGCAACAGTTGGTGGGGCTGGGGCTAGCCTTGATTACGCGACCACGCTTGTTGCTGCTTGATGAGCCCACGAAGGGCTTAGACCCAGCCACTAAGCAAGTAGTTGGCCGGCTGTTAGAAACATATCGCGCAGCGGGAGTAACCATTGTTATGGCCAGTCATGATGTTGAATTCAGCGCGCAGTTTGCAACCCACGGCACGTTTATGTTTGATGGACAACTGACACCCGTGCAGCCTGCTCGAAAATTTTTCACGACAAACTTTATGGCCACTACAGCGGTTAGTCGGCTGCTGCGACAATGGCTGCAACAGGCCTTATTTAGCACGGATGTGGAGCGGAAAGGTGGGGCAAATGATCAAGGTTAATTGGTGGGAACGTAATCGTTCCTGGCTATTAGGACTGATAGTCATGCTGGGATTACTGGCGGGGCTGTTAGCTTTAAAGGGTCGTCATTACTTGCTCCTTAGCGGGGCTTGTTTAGCCTGTAGTTTAGTGCCGGCTTATTGGCACTTTGAGCATCGTCACATGCAGACCCGGCTCCTGGTGTTTTTAGCAATCATGATTGCGCTCGGCGTCCTGGGGCGAATACCCTTCGCGGCAATCCCAAACGTTCAACTGACTAGTTTTGTGGTGATTGTCAGTGCCATTGCACTGGGGCCTGAACTGGGGTTTGTGAGTGGTTCAATGATGGCGTTGGTGTCCAATCTCTTTCTCGGTCAGGGGCCTTGGACGCCGTGGCAAATGTTGGCCTGGGGCCTGATGGGAGTCACCACCGGATTGTTGGGCCGCACCTCCCTGCGAAATAAAGTGGGCGTGTTGGTGGTATGGGGCGCACTTTGGGGCTTCTGGTTCGGTTGGATCATGGACCTGTGGTATGCGTTGGCATACGTCCGACCGGTGCGGCCTGCCAGCTTATTAGTGTCGTTTGCATCGAGCGCGGTATTCGATAGTTTTCACGCGGTGACTAACGTGGTGAGTTTACTGTTCCTCTACCGACCGTGGCAAACAATGATGAAACGGTTAATGACAAAATACAGACTAATTTGAAGGAGAACGACTCGATGAGTAAAGATAAGTTAGTGACAATTGTGTTAGCGACGGTGATGGTTTTCAGTACAGCAATGCCCGCAATGAACGTAGACGCAGCAACGATTAAGGTTGCATCCAAAACGTCGCAAAAGAATAACCAAAAAGCGCTTTACACGGCGGCCAAAAAAATGATGAAGCAGAACCGGGATGGCGTTTCTAGCAAAGCTAAAATCTTTAGCAAAGCAGCCTACCCAACAACTGGTGCAGCTTCCGGTTACTCAGACTTCTTATTGGGACTGAAGAAACAGGGGTATAAATTTACGACGGCTCAGAAAAAATTAGTTAAGAAAAATCTGATTGTTTCGAGCAAAAGTGACCCAGCCGTCTTAGCAAACGCCATCATTGGTTTGCAGGCAATGGGGGTCAATCCCAAGGCCTATCAGGCGGGCGGGACGAAGAAAAAGGTCAACCTAGTCACGACGTTGTACAAGAAGTCGCTGACCAAACAGACGGTGAATGTTCAAAGTCAGGCGTTGATTGCCCTTTCCTCAAATAAGACTTTTAAGCGCCCTAGCAAGGCTAAGTTTTCTAAGACATCTCTGAGCAATCACATTGCTCAGAGTCAGCAATTAAACCACGGGTGGGCGTACAATAATACGGTTGCTAGTGTCGATAGTGATACCACTGCCGTCGCCGTGAACGCTCTGACCATGGGGAAGAGCCAGTGCAAGTTAGTGAAAGCGGCCACAAAAAACGGGCGCGGTTATCTAAAGAAGGCGGTTTACAAGAGTGGGGCGTTTGGGTACAGTTATAACGGTAAGAACTTTGCCAACGCCAACTCTACGGCGGAGGCTATTGTTGGTTTAGCCACGAACAAAACGGCTTTTTCGTTGATTAATCACACAGCTATCAAGCGTGGTCAGCAGGCCACACCATTGAAAGCGATGAACGCCTATGTGACGGCTAAAGGAACGGTCAGTGGGGCAATGGATAGCGTTCTGGCAAGTGGTCAAGTTAGTCTGGCCAATAGTGCCTATCATCACGGTAAGTATACGAATAAGTTGATTTATACGTTTAAATAATCTGGTAATAGGGAGCGAGTAGCATGAAAAAAAAGGTGGGAATCATGGTGGCGGTCGTGCTCACTATCCTCACAATGAGCACAGCGTTAGCCATGCAACAGCGTCAGCAAGGACAGACCCCGTTGGCTGCGCCGGTGGGAACCCATGATTCCTCGTTAGCTAGTAGTTCGGTCCGGGCTAGTCGTCAATCTAAACGTCGGCAGCAGTCCGTGGCTAAGACAGTGAAAGCCGGGACCTCGGCTTCTTCGGTGCGGGCTAGCCAACAAGTTGGTAGTCAAAGCGTATCGGCCAAAACGCCAACCACGCGTCATGCAGCTGGCAATCAGAAAACCACGATGAATCAGACAGCAACGGTGGCTAAGAAAAAGCCGAGCTCAACTAAGACCAGTCAAGCGACTGATCAGGTTCACTTGACGGTTACCGGTTATAAAAAGCGTTTTTATCAGGGCAATCTGAAAATTACCAGTAAGTCGACGGCCTTTTCAGTACTCCAAGCTTCGAAGTTAAAGGTCGGATACCAGGGGGGTGCTGCCGTGTACGTCAGCAGCATCCACGGCCTTGCTCAAAATGATGTGAAGGTTGGCAGCGGCTGGAAGTTCACGGTCAATGGCAAGTATGTTGATCAGTCAGCCAATAGCACACGGGTGCAGCGGGGTGATCGGGTTCATTGGTACTTCACTACTGCTGGCTAACCGGTGTGTCTTCTCGCTTTACCGGCCGCCGTACGACTGTGCAATCTGACCTCTGGAGTACGTCTAATTTAGACTAATCCAGCGGTACCGTAAGCTTGCCACTGGACTTGAAGCAGACAAGCTATCCTTAAGTTTTTAACGTTAAATAAGTAGTGCTGGTAGGAACCGAAATGGCGGACTCTATCAGCACTTTTTCGATACTGAAGCGGCAAGTGTTCGCGTGGCAATTTTGTGGTGGATAGTGTAACCTAGGAGGATACGCGTCTCGAAAATAAAGGCGAAGGGAAGAGGATAGGATGACAAAGTATCGTTGGCAAGCCACCGCGTTTGTCTTGGTTTCATTTATGTTAGGGTGTAATGAATTTATTGTGGTGGGTGTGCTCTCGGACATTGCGTCCTCCCTCAAGGTCACGGTGGCAACGGTTGGTCTGTTGGTGACGCTGTTTGCCACGGTCTTTGCCATTAGTACGCCAATCATTACGATTTTAACCAGTCGCTTCAATCGCTACCGGGTCTTCATGACACTGATGATTGTCTTTCTGATTGGAAATACTTGGAGTGGATTTGCCACGAGTTTTACTATGCTGTTGATTTCACGAATGATGACGGCCGTTGTGGCGGGGTCGCTGGAGTCACTAGTCATCGCTTTTGCCAATGATGTGGCACCGCGGGGGAAGCGGGCCGTATTGATTTCGTGGATCTCAGCAGGCTTTAGCATTGCTTCCGTTATTGGGGTTCCCGTTGGAACGGCGATCAGTACAGCAACTAGCTGGCATGATGCCTTTCATCTGATCTCATTACTGAGCCTGTTGACGTGTTTGGTACTGGCTTGGCTGTTACCTAAGCACGTGCAACAAGTACCTGGAACCATTAAAGAGCAACTAGTTTTATTGACGGATGCTCGTATCTATTGGGGAGTCACGCTGATCACGCTCTCGGCGGGGACTCTGTACGCTTATTACACCTACATTCGGCCGCTACTGACAACGGGAATGGGGTTCAGTACGCAGACGTTGAATTGGTTACTGTTTGCCTTAGGGATCATGAGTATTTTTGGCAATCGGTTGTCGGGAACGTTAGCCGATAATAATGGGTTGAAGTGGATGCCCCACATTTATTTGGTCACACTGGTATTGCTATTACTAATGCCATTGACGTTAAGCCAAGCTGTGGTTGGGTTCGGCGTCTTCTTAGCGTTGACCTTGTTGCTAACCTTATTGGGTTCCCCACTGCAGATTCTATTTTTGGATGTGGCTGAGGCGGACTACCCGCAGGCCAAGGTATTGGCGTCGTCGTTGAACGCGATTTTTTATAACGTTGGTATCTCATTGGGGTCGGCGGCAGGGTCGCTGACGTTAGCCCGTGGTAGCCTCCAACATTTAGGACCAACGGCAGCCATTTTTGCTGGCGCATCAATGATTGTGGCGTTGGTCTTGAATCACACGATCGTCAAACGTAGAAAATGAAGATAACGGAAGTAACTGTAATTTTAGGACCGGAGGAAAAGGATTGTGAATAAGTATCGCTGGCAAGCTATCGTGTTTGTCTTAGTGGCCTTTATGTTGGGCTGTAACGAATTCATTGTGGTCGGGGTACTCTCTGACATTGCTAAGGAATATCAAATTGCTGAAGCCACCGTTGGCTATTTAGTGACGATCTTCGCGACAGTGTACGCGGTTAGCACACCGTTTATTACCATTCTGACGAGTCGCTTTAGCCGCTATAAAACCCTCATGACCCTCATGGTGATCTTCTTGATTGGGAATACGTTAAGTGGCTTGGCTGTTAACTTTACAATGCTGTTGATTTCCAGAATCATTGCTGCGATGGTGGCTGGTGCTATAATTTCATTGATTATGACCTTTGCCAGTGCCATCGCACCTCGTAATAAGCGGGCCAGCCTAGTGTCCTGGATTTTTGCTGGTTTTAGTATTGCCTCGGTGTTTGGGGTACCGTTGGGAACGGCTATCAGTACGGCATACAGTTGGCATGACGCTTTTTATTTAATTTCGGTGATCAGTGCCATCACTTGCCTCTTACTGGGATGGCTGCTTCCACGTCAGGTTGAACAGGTCCAGGGGAGCATCAAGAACCAGTTGGTTCTGTTGAAAGATAGTCGGGTCTACGTCGGGATTGCGTTGGTCCTATTTACTGCTGCAATGATGTACGCTTACTACACGTACATTCGCCCGTTATTGACGCAAGCGATGGGCTTTAGCACGGCTAGCCTCAACTGGTTGTTGTTTCTGATTGGTATTATGAGTATTCTATGTAACCGTTTCTCGGGGATGTTGGCTGAACGGAATGGGTTACGGATCATGCCGAGGTTTTATGTGGCTGACATTGTCTTGCTCCTACTGTTGCCATTTGCTTTAGGTAGTCAGCTTCTGGGGATGGCCTTCCTGTTAGTGTTGACCTTGCTCGTGACGCTACTCAATTCACCGATTCAGATTCATTTCTTAAATTTAGCAGAACAAGAATATCCCCAGTCCACGGTGCTTGCGTCTTCGTTAAACTCAATCTTCTTTAACTTTGGTATTTCGTTAGGTTCAGCAACTGCCTCTGGTTTACTGGGAGTGGTGGGACTTAAGCGGATTAGTTGGGGTGCGGCTGCTTTTGGGGCCATTTCGTTAGTATTAGCCATTATTTTGAATCGGGTTATTAGACGCCATCGTGAACGCCAAGTAGGGGTTGAATAATTCACTTTGCTAGGGAATAGGGTAAGCTGGCAATCTTTGATTTTCGATTAACAACGGATGAAGTGTAAGCTATCAGTCAGCTGTCACGAGTCGCTGGCTGGTTAGAGGGCCAAGACCCGAATAAATATGAAGAATTTGATTAATTGATGAATAGAGCGGTGATTCAGGCGACTGAATCACCGCTTTTTATGTACAAAGTAATGCTCAAAAAGCATAAGATTTATATGATGAAATTTATAAGACATTAATTTAGACATCTGCTGTAGAGTCAGTTATATTAGAAATCTGGACAATCATCACATCAGCTAAGTGCGAGGTGAAAATATGCAAAGTCAAACAGATAAACTGAAGGGTGTTTTGTACGGCCAAGCGATTGGTGATGCTATGGGGATGCCAGGAGAACTCTGGCCAGTTGAACAAATCCAACAGTATTTTGGTGGGCCCATCACAACCTTTTTAGACGGTCCGACCAGTAATGAAGTAGCCGTCAATTTTACGAGGGGTCAGTACACAGATGATACGAGTCAGGCCTTAGTTATTTTAGAGGCCTTGATGGAGAGTGACTGGGTACCGGAGACTGCAGTTTTCGGGAAGCATCTCTTGCGGTGGGCGGATGCTATCGATGCATTTGATCACAATATCTTGGGCCCGAGTTCTAAGGCAGCACTACTGGCCCTCAAAGCTGGTGCGGACGCGCATCTTGTGACGGCCAGTGCGTTAACGAATGGTTGTGCCATGCGAATTGCACCAATTGGCGCATTGTTTGATACGCGGCATTGCCAAAAGCTGGTAGACATGGTATGTGCTGTGACGCAAGTGACTCATTCATCAGATGTGGCTTTTGCTGGAGCAGCGATGGTGGCGGGGGCAGTTACGGCAGCAATGGATGATTTGGACTGGGACGACATTGTGGCGTTTGCAATGACTGCAAGCGCTGCAGCTAAAGATTATGGCGTACCGACTTGGTCAGCTTCCGTCGCGGCTCGTCTGCAATTAGGCCTGCGATTAGCGTGGGAGAATGCCCATGATTCTGAGCGATTTGCTCGGTTGATTTATGAAACCGTGGGCACGGGAACCGCAATTAGTGAGTCGGTCCCCGCAGCTGTGGCGATTGCCTATTACACTCGTGACGTTCAGACGTGTGCCCTGTTCTGCGCCAATTTGGGTGGTGACACCGATACGATTGGTGCGATGGCTACCGCAATCTGTGGAGCAAAGAATGGGTATCATAGCATTTTACCAGAATGGCTTACATTGATTGATGAAGAGAATCCAGAGCATCGGTTGCTAGACTACGTCGTGCCAATGCAATCTTTTAGAAATAGGACATTAATTTAAGGGGAGATTTTTTTGTGAATGAAGATGTTATTAAGGTGTCGGATGAAGAGAAAACACTGACGCCGGGAAAGCTTTTCTATAATTGGTTTGCCGCTAACATTGGGATTATGGGGATTGTGTTTGGGGCGATGATCGTTAGCTTTCACTTATCCTTTTTCCAGGCAACACTGGCGTCATTGGTGGGGGGGCTATCGTTTGTCTTCCCAGGCTGGGTCGCGACCTTGGGAAAAAGGGAGGGAATTACCACCTTTAAACTTTCCCGGGCTGCCTATGGGACTCATGGGAACAAGATACCGAACGCCATCGCGTGGTTCAATATGGTGGGCTGGTTAGCCATCAACGTGATTACAGGAACGTTGTTGCTAGTCTCCTTGTTTAAGATTTTACATATCGCTAAAAATAGTGTGACTGTAGCGATTGCCTTGGCTATTTTTGCGGGACTAGTTATTTTATCAGGATTATTGCGTGAAGCTGTCTTAGCCAAGATTCAAACCTGGTTATCCTGGATTTTTGGGTTGTTGACACTCGTCATCTTAATTTTATTTTTAATGAAGGCCGATTGGCAGGCAGCCCTTGCAGCTCCTAGTGGTCAGTGGTTAGGAGGGTTTTGGCCAGCCGTTTCAATTGTAGCAGCGGGGTCAGGAATCAGTTGGTCCATGGCTGCTGCCGACTGGGGTGCTTACGTGAAGCCACAAGCGAGTCAGTCAGCAACCTTTTGGAATACGACACTAGGTGGCGCCATTCCCCTCTTTGTTTTGATGTGGGGTGGGGTACTACTGAGCACTGTGGAACCTTCATTGGCGACGGCCTCAAATCCTATTGATGTGATGAACGATGCCTTACCATCATGGATTTCCGTGATTTACTTCTTAGTCGCTGCCGGTGGCTTGATTCCACAATGTATTATTAGTCTTCGTTCTGCGCGAATCAACTTGGCAACGGTTGGTATCAAGGTGTCACAGCAAGCTTCCCTAGTGATCCATGGGGCAATTGTGGTATTGATTCCCATTTATGTGCTTTTTATTTCAGGGAACTTTTTAGCTAATTTTGAACTGTTCTTGGGATTCTTAGGAACTTGTTTAGCGGCCTGGGTCGCCGTCTTTCTGTGTGATAGTGTGATGTATCGACGTCAAGGGTACGATGTTAGCTTGTTAGAAAATGGTTCTCAGAACAAGTATAACTGGAAGGGCATTACATCTTGGGTCATTGCAGTTGTCACTGGTTTTCTGTTTACGAACAATGCAATTTGGAATGGGCCGTTTGCTCACGGGATTTTCCGAGATAATAGTCTAGGGGTCTTTGTCGCTGGTATTGCGGCAGTTATTTGCATGTTATTGCTCAAACCAGTTGGCCGTGTAAGTGAGGGTGAGGCGCTTTAAAAATGGCAAAACGAACATTAGTGATTGGTGCAGCCTACGTTGATATTGTTGTGGGACTTAATCGATTGCCGCAGTCAGGGGAAGATGTTACTGGCAATCTGGAAGCGACACAGGTTGGTGGTTCGGCTTTCAATGTTCAACGTGCTCTGACATATCAGGGGGCGGCTGCTGATCTACTGGCACCGGTTGGGCGAGGAACTTATGCCAGCATTGTTGAACAAACACTGGCTGACCGAAAGATTCCACTGCTGGTCAGGGATGACCGGGCTGATAATGGCTGGGATATTTCATTAGTTGAGGCGGATGGCGAGCGAACCTTTTTAACGGTTAACGGAATTGAGCAGCTGTGGTGTGAACGCTGGTTTCAATCGGTCGATCTAAGCAGCTACGATTACTTCTACATTTCTGGTTATGAATTAGAAGAATTGGGGGCTGCCGAAATCATCTTAAATGCTTTCCGTCATCGTAAGGTTGGTGCCAAGGTCCTGTTTGATGCGTCCCCACGAAGTCAATATTTACAGCCGGCAGTGTTAGAAGCTTTATTCGTCCCAGGAACGATTGTGCACTGTAATGCGACGGAGGCAAGTTGTTTGATGGCGGGGGAAACGAGTTATCAAGTCGTTGCGCAGCGTATCCATCGTCTAACGGGGGAACCAGTCGTGGTAACGTTGGGCGCGGAAGGTGCCTACGTTGTTGACCAGGGACAGGGCACGCGGGTGATCGGGGATGTTGCGCGAGTGATTAATACCATTGGTGCTGGAGACAGTCACTGCGGGGGGCTACTGGCCGCTCTTGCGGCTGGACAACCATTGCTAATGGCAGTCGCAGAGGCTAATCATTTGGCGGCTAAAGTGGTTGGTCAGGTTGCTGGTGCTTTAGAGCACAGCAGATAATGAATTCGGAAAGAAAGTCCGTGCAATCAGAGCGATTGTACGGACTTTCTTTAAAAGCAGTATCCAATCTAGTTTTTGTGTTCTAACTTCCAATCGGTGGCACCAAGTCCTGTAATAGCGAGCAGCAAGATACCTAACCAAGTGTAACCTTGGGTTGAACGTTCACCAGTTTGAGGTAATGTTTGACCGACGTAGGTACCGGCGGCAGTACCACTATGTGGGGTGCTGCCAACACCGCTACCACTGTTAGCGCCGACAAATCCACCAGATGGCTGGTTGTGACCAGTCGTAGTCGTGTAGGCACCACTACCACCAGCGACGGTCTGTTGATTACTTGGACTACTTGTCCCCGGTTTGTGGGTCGTTGGGCCGGTTGGTTTAGTCGGCTTGACTGGTTTATTAGGTTTCGTTGGTTTTTCAGGCTTTTGGGGCTTCTGAGGCTCTTGAGGCGTTTCAGGGTTAGTTGGCGTCTCCGTTCCGGGATTCGTTGGTGTTTCGGTGTTGCCACCGCCACCACCAGGGTTTTCCGGTGTACCGCCACCTTCAGAGCTGGAATTTTCTCGGACATCGGTTGCCGTGACCATCACTGCCGCTGTTTGCCCGTCAGTGATGGTAAATGGAATGGGTTCCTTGCTTAATTCAAATCCGGCGGGTGGGGTCACCTCAACAAATTGATAATTGCCGGCAGCGAGACCGTCACATTTGATGAGCCCTTCGGTATCAGTCACTAAGTTCGCCTTAATGACTTTACCATTGGTATCTTGCAAATCATAAACGGCACCTGCTAGGACCTCACCGTTAGTTTTGGCTGTCTTTTTCAGAATAACTTCGCCAGTTTGTTGGTCGTCGCCATTACCATTACCGGTTCCGCTACCGCCCCAGACAATGCGAGCACTGACGTTTTTCCCGTTCAGTGAAGCGTTATTTTTCCAGGTTCCCCCAGTCCCTGAAACTGAGGGGGTCGTCTGATACGTCATGTTGACAGCAGTCTTGACATCACTAAAGGTAAAGGTTAAGACGCTGCCCATGACGTTGATGGCTGGCGTGATAGATCCGCCATCACTGGTGAAGAAACCATTGCTGTCGTAACTACCCGTTTGGGCATGAACGCTACCAGGAACGTACTCCTGACCGGGGCCGAGACTGTCGGTCACAACGGCCTGTCCCATACTTGAACTGGTGGGATTGAAGGCAATATTCCAAGTCAACTTGGCTGGTGAGCCATCTGGATTTCGCTCAGCAACCCAGCCGACTTTATTGATTCCCCAATCAAGATTCGTGTTATCTTCTGTCGTACTTCCTTTTACGTAAAACTGTAGATTTCCCTTACGATCCTTCGTGGTATTGGACAAGGCATCATTGAACGTGATAGTTCCTGTACTTTCACCTTCCTTGATGCTAAACGTCCCAATCTTTTGGCCGTTATCGTCGTATAGCGGAAAAGTAACATCTCGTCGGCCAACAGCACTGTGTGGGAACGTTACGGTAGCAGTATCGCCATCCTTGATGACTTCTCCGTCTGGGATACTCCAGTTGTAGTCAATCGTATAGTTATTCCATTTGCTTAGGTCACTTCCATTAGGGATGGGTGTTCCGTTGGAATCCGTAATGGTTGCGTTGCTACCATCCAGACCAGATACCGTGACACTTCCCGCATGAGCAGTGATGCCACCAGCACTGAGACCACCGAGAATGACGATAGTAATGGCTATTAGAACACCAATCACGGCAGTGGTAATCTTTCTTCTCATCGTAATCCTCCTCCAATTAACGTTCATGAATTGTTGTCGTCCTTGACGATGTTGCAATCACAACAACAGTACGCTTCACAAAACAAATCTGTTTGACAATTCTTCCACCGCTTTATTTTTACTATAATCGCAATTGGAAATAACGGTGTGATCGTGAGAAAAGAATTACGGCGTTGAAAAGCCAAAAAAAGTAACAGCAGATTTTTAAGGTGATTCGATTGTTAAAATAAAGAAATCGTAACCACTGATGTTGCTATGAAGCGGTTTGATAGGCTGTTTTCTAGCCGGATAATTTGGTAAATGACCAAGTCATTTAGAGCGAGAACTGGGCTTGCTACAGTTGGTTAACTAGCCTTCAAAAGGCGTAGGACGCTAAAACAAAAAGCCCGTGAACGAGTCGCGGGCTGGTAGAAGTATATTTATGAAATGATTGAAGCGAGGCTGAACTAGAATGAGTGGCAGGCTAATTGTAGGCAATGAATAGGTTGATGACAGAGAACCCACTCTATATTAGTAGTAGTGTCCAACAAGCGTCTTGCTAAATGATACCGTTTGGTCGACGGCCTTACAAAGCCGTTAGCAGATTATCGGGTTCGGGTACAATTTAGGAATTAGCGAACCGGTTGTGAACGGGCGCCCTTCACTAATTTTGCTAGATTTTGAGTCAAGTGTTGGTCAGCTACAAGTCGCGCTTGGTCGGTCAATTTTTTCTTTAAGGCTTGCTGCTGTTGCGAGGTCATCGTGGGTTGCTGGGCCAAGGCAGCTTTGAACGCTACGGCAACCTGTTTTTGTAGTTTGAGCTTTGCTGCGGCCTCCTTGGTTTTAACCGCGGTTGATAGCCACTTGGCTTGAGCAGAACTCAGCGTCGTCCATGTTTCGGGCAGAACAAACGTATTTTGGCGGCGAATCAACTTATGACGGCTGCCGGTCCACTTGAATAACCATTGCCAATGCTGGTTGTATGCCCAATAAGTACGTTTGGTCGTCAGTTGGGCCTGCTTCGTTGATTTAAAGGATACATGGTTGCTAATCTTTAAGCTAGCTGTGGTGTGCTGTTGGGCGGCGTTAGCATCTTTGTAAACGTAGACCCGTTCGTCCTTAGATTGACGGATAGGTTGATAGACCAGCAGTCCCAAGCGTTTATCGGGGGACATCGACCTGATGTTGACTGTCGACGTGGTCGTGGTTTGATGCATTCCCCAGTGCCAGTTGTCGTTGCCAATCATCAGGATGGCCATGGTGCTCAGTAAGAGCAAACCAATAGCACCAGTAATCAAGCGAGTTGCCTTGGTGGGCATGAGTAATAAGCCACCAATGAACACGAAGATTCCAACGAATAGTAGAATTAAAATCATGCGATTACCTCCTGTTGGCGAGGCTTTAAGAAACAGGCAAAGATAAAGTCAAGAATGCCGAATGCCGTTGCAACCAGGAAGGCCGCGTGAAAGCCGGTCATGGCAGCTTGGTAACTTTCACTTTGGTAAAGGAGTGGTGCTGTGTGGCGTAATGCCTGGACAGGTAAATGATTGGCGGTCACGTTAGCCAGGACGCTTCCCAGAATAGCGGTCCCCATCGAAGTCATTACCTGCCGCATGGTACTGTTAACGGCCGTACCGTGGCTGAGCTGAATGCCTTGAAGGTCGATAGAACTGGCTGCCGTAATTGGCATTGTTACCAGAGCGACCCCAATCATCAGAATCGTGTACTCACTGATAACGTAACTGTAAGGCGTGCTACGGGTGAGAAAGGCGAATGGCAGGGTACCCAACGTTAAAAGAAAGGTGCCAATTAGAGCTAAACGACGGCCACCCATCCGGTCGTAGAGCGTGCCGCTGATCAGGCTGACAATACCATAAATTAAGGCACCAGGTAGAATCATTAGTCCAGAGTGAAAGGGTGATAGGCCCCGAACCTGTTGAAGATACATAGGAAGTACGACTTGAATCCCAATCATGGCCGTATTGGAAAGTGCGGTGATGAAGGAGGCAATCGTAAATGAAGGTATTTTTAGCAAACGGACGTTTAAGAAGGGGTGAGCCTGTGGCCATTCGTGGTAGGCAAACCAGCCGATAAAAATTAAGCCGATCAGAGTACCGCCAATGACGGTTACTGAGCCCCAACCATTTTCGCCAACCTCTGAAAAGCCATAGAGGAGGCTCCCAAACCCAACCGTTGATAAGAGAATTGCAAATTTATCAATTGATGATTTTTTAATGGGGATGACTGGTCGCACAAAGAAAAGTGAGAGGGCAAGAACTAAAATAACGGGCGGAATCATGACGCCAAATAGATCACGCCAACTAGCATTATCCAGAATCCAGCCGGAGACAGTTGGGCCTAGAGCAGGTGCTAACCCAATGACGATTCCACCGAGGCCCATCATGGCCCCCCGTTTGTCGGCAGGGAAAGTGACGAGTAGGACGGTCTGAATAGTAGGAAAGGTGATACCTACACCAATTGCTTGAATTAATCGTCCCAACAGAATTAGCCCAAAGCTACTGGCCGTGTAACTGATAACTAGTCCAACTAAAAAGAAACTGAGGGCGGTTAAATAAATTGTTCGCAGACTATAGTTGTTAATTAGCCACGCACTGATGGGAATCATGATCCCCATGACCAGCAGAAAGCCGGTGGTTAGCCATTGAACGGTGGCACTAGAAATTGCGAAGCGGTTCATCAGGGTCGGGTAGGCGGTAACCAACATGTTCGTGGTTAGTGCAGTACAGAAAGTTCCGAACATGAGGGTGACCATGAGGCCCACCCGATTATAAGCATGATTATTGTTGTCAGTCATTGATATAAGCCTCTTTATTTGGGGAGCACACTGGCCCTCATTAATTAAGTCATATTATATACTGATATTTAAAGAAAATAAACTACATACATCAGTTTATTTTGAAACCGTTTCAATGTATAATAGCGAAAAGAGGCTGGAGAGGGGTACACACTATGGTGAAACGACGGACTTTATCGCATGAAAAGGTAATTGATCGGGCTAATTTGATGATTGCTGAAGAGGGGGTCGACCATTTAACCATTCGGGCATTGGCAGCTGCACTGGAAGTGCGGCCACAATCGCTCTATAACTATGTTGAGAGCTTGAATGACTTGTTGGATCAAGTCGGTTTACAGTTTGTTAAGGAAATTGAAGATCGGTTAATGCGTCGCTTAGTAGGCGTTTCAGGTAAAGAAGCGTTGATGGTCTTTGCCCAAGAGTTTCGGCAAAGCTGTAATCAGCAACAACACCTGGCCCCTCTGCTCATGAATCCGAATGATTTACATCAACTAACGCGGACTCACAAGGCGTTGGTCGATCTGTACCAACAAATGTTTCGGAGCTTACACCTTGATGAAGCTGGAGATACGGGACTGGTTGAATCAACATTGTACCGGTCAGTCTTGTTTGGATTTATTATGCAGGAAATCGGGGGATTCCTGAACCTTTCCCAGCGCAAGGTCAATCAACGTTTTGAACAGACAATGGCGTTGGCGATTGCGCAATTTAACATTGATTAGATTAGGGGGTCGATAAAGTTTATCGACCTTTTTTGCTATTTTCTGCTTGCCTTAGAGTGCACTCTAAGGTGTTTACTAAGTCTTGTAAGCAATTAACGGAGGTGTTGAAGTTGGCTGACAAACGTTATCGAATTGGCGAATTTTCAAAGTTAGTGGGTTTATCTACGTATACGTTACGCTACTATGAGGATCAGGGATTGATTCTTTCCCAGCGCGATGACAATGGTGTTCGCTACTACGTTGAGGAGGACATTCGTTGGGTTGG
The DNA here is from genome assembly GCF_003946345.1 of Levilactobacillus tongjiangensis. Lineage (GTDB taxonomy): Bacteria > Bacillota > Bacilli > Lactobacillales > Lactobacillaceae > Levilactobacillus > Levilactobacillus tongjiangensis. The sequence continues at coordinate 2,426 of NZ_RHNY01000028.1, read as the reverse complement.
ATTTATCCTGCATTTAAAGGGGACCGGGATGCAACTCAATGACTTAAAACGGTACGTCAAGTTGCGTGCCGAAGGCGATACAACGATTGCTGAACGGCGGCAACTGTTACAACGAGTTAAGGACAACGCTGAAGCTGAGATTGCGGAACAACAGATGCATTTAAAAGTCTTGGGACACAAAATCGACTGGTATGATGGCAAGACCGCTCATACGATTGATGATTCAGAAAGTTTCCATGACTACTTACAGAGATTTCAGGATTAGAAAGGATGTTTTAAATTGGCAAAAAATGAAGATATCAAAAATGGTGTAATTTTTCCAGCAGGCGACAAGAACGTGGCTTATCAAGACTTTTTCGTGGGTCAGAGCTACTTACAAGGGCTAGTTAATGATCCAGACGTGAGCGTTGGCGTTGGGAACGTTACCTTTGAACCTGGCTGTCGAAATAACTGGCACATCCATCATGATGGCTTCCAAATCCTATTGGTTACCGGTGGTGAAGGTTGGTATCAAGAAGCTGGTCAGCCAGCACGTCGCTTAAAGGCGGGTGATGTCGTGGTTACCAAGGATGGTGTTAAGCATTGGCATGGGGCGACAAAGGACAGCTGGTTTAGTCACATCGCTATTACGGCTGGCACGCCAGAATGGTTAGAACCAGTTGATGATAAGACTTACGATGCCTTAGACTAGGAGGTCTGTTAGATGGCTAAGAAACAAACTGCAGGACGCGATAACTTGGGTGACTTTGCCCCTAAATTTGCGGAATTAAACGATGATGTCCTATTCGGACAAGTGTGGTCACGGGAAGACAAATTGTCGGCTAACCAACGAAGCCTGATTACGATTTCAGCGTTGATTTCTGCCGGGAATTTTGAACAATTACCAGCACATTTAAAGATTGGCAAAGGTAATGGCATCACCAAAGACGAGATTGCCGAAGTCATTACGCACCTTTCATTCTACGTTGGTTGGCCTAAAGCCTGGTCTGCTTTCAATATTGCGAAAGAAATCTTTACAGATTAATTAGTGAGTCGTCCCTGTTCAATGGGACGACTTTTTTGATGGGGTCAATCGTTCAAGAATGGTTCATTTGTTACGACAAACTATCACTGAAAACGCTATAATTTAGATGTAATGTGGTTGAGGAAAGGAAGTCGAAATGGATGCGAAAACAACGATGGTTACTTAAAACGTTGGGGGTTGTCCTGTTAAGTGGTTTAGCTTGGGGGCTAACGCTAGGACAGCCGTTGCCTGCTCAGGCGAAAACCAGTCAGGCAGTCATACAATACAACCAGTGGAAGAAAATATACGTAGGTGGTAAAACTCAAAAATACGTGAAGTCCAATGGTGGTTCAGGCAGCACCACGGCACTATCTGAAGGCCAAGGTTACGGTATGTTAGCCACGGTTTTAGCAGCGAAGAAGGGGGCTAATACACGGACAACCTTTAATCAGATGTACAAGTACTATCGTGCGCACCGTGTTTCCAGTAAGCTGCCTTTGATGCAGTGGCAACAGACTAAACGGTCGGGAAAGATGACCAGTCAAGGGTCGCAGAAAAATAGTGCGACGGATGGTGACTTAGACATTGCGTATGCCCTGATCTTAGCGGATAAGCAGTGGGGGAGTAAGCAAATAAATTATAAACAGGTAGCGAAGAAATTATTGACTACAATCAAACAAAAAGAACTCAATCCAACTACCTATTTGCCAACCATGGGTAATTGGGCGACTAGCAGCTATGATCGGAGTAAGTTGCGGCCCTCAGATTTAACGACCGGGTACTTCAAGACATTTGCCAAATACACGAAAGATAGTACCTGGACTAAGATAGCTAGTCGCAGCCAGACAGCTATTAAGAAGTTGAGTGCTCGTCATAAGACTGGTTTGTTCCCAGACTTCATCTTGGCTACGGGTAAGAGCCTTAAATTGAAGGCCGTCGCGCCGTACAGCATTGAATCCGGAACGGATAATCAAGTTGGCTATAATGCTTGTCGGGTTCCTTGGCGACTTGCCCAAACGTATAAGTTGAAGCATGACAAGGTGACCAAAAATGCGTTAAATAAGCAATTGCGGTTCTTTAATCAAAAAAAGAAGATTCAGGCAGTCTACACCTTGGGCGGTCGGGCAGTAAATAACTACAGTAATGCGGCGTTTGTGGCCCCTGTCCACTTTGCGGCCAAGACGATGAAAAAGACGTCTTTAAAGAATAGAACGGCCAAGCAACTGCCTAAAAGGGTTCCGCGAAAGAACTACTACTCCGCGACGCTTCAAGTGGTTACTGGCTTGGAATGAGCGAATCATATGAATGCAAAAAGGCGTCTGACCGTGGTCAGACGCCTTTTAAATGGTTCTATGATATTTGGTGTTGATAGAGAAATCTATCAACACCAATTTTTTGTATAATAAAAGGGGCACACTGCCCC
>NZ_RHNY01000027.1 GCF_003946345.1 Levilactobacillus tongjiangensis | reverse complement strand
GGGGCAGTGTGCCCCTTTTATTATACAAAAAATTGGTGTTGATAGATTTCTCTATCAACACCAAATATCATAGAACCTTTATTTTCCTTAGGATAAATCGGCCAACTAGCGCTATACTTAAATGGAACAATATCTTAGGGGGTAATTAAATGTTCAAAATTAGCGGTAGGGGTGCTACCACTCTCATGTTATTGGGTGCGTTAGTGGGGAGTCTCACGATGACTAACGCTTCAGCCATGAGTAACAGGACGCGCAAGACTTTAACACGACTGCAGACTAAACAGGAAAAGGTCACCAAGACCAGTCGTAAAGTCGATCGTGAATTTGATCGGGTCGGGGTTAAAAACTTGAACGCGTTGATGCAAGCGGACGACAACGGCCAGGTACCGACTGAGCTGGATAGTGGCCTCAGTGTCTACCAACTTTCACGAGCAACAAAAGTATCAATTGGCGGTAAGAAGACGGTGACTTTGCCCAAGGATGCTATCGTTCGGGGCAGCAAGTATACGTTGAATCCTAAGTTCCCCAGCCGGTTCTCAGTCAACATTGCGGACTTGACGAAGGCTAATCAGCGCAAGGCCTTTAAGGCTTTTGGCGTAACGAATGAGAACTGCAACTTTGTGCTTGATTCTAAGAACAAGACCCGATTGTTGCCGTATCAGAAGTCCACGGCATTTTCCTATAAAGGGATCATGAATCTGCCGACTCTCCAGGCGAAGAACCTGCAGTCTTACTACGACAGTGACCGGCAGAACAATCCGTTTATCATTGTGACCGCGGACAACTACCTGAACTACTACACCAACTATCAGGCTAAGAAGTCGGGCCGCATTCAGTACGACCACTACGCGCAGTCGGTGAAAATCAAGAAGTTTACCCGGGGCGCAAGTACCTACACGTATTACTTAGCGAAACCTTTGAAGGGCTTCGGCGCGAAGAAGGTGCGGGTCGACAAGAAGACTGAGTATCGATTGACCGTTTCATTGGGCCATGTTTTCCAAGCCTTTGACAACTATAACTTGGACCCTGGCATGTACCGGATGACGGTCAAGGTTGGCAAGAAGGCGTTCTACGTGGACTTGGGCGGTATTTCTGAAGCTTATATCAACCGGTTGACGAATGATCCGTACGGTTCCAACGTGGTTGATCAGACTGCTGCGCAAGCGTACATTCAAGGCTTGAAGTAAGACAAATAATGAAGGGTGTGAGAAAAATCTCACACCCTTTTTATGTGACCAAATCTAGGTCATTAATCTGTTTAAGGTAGCTCGGCCACGTGGGTCAGTATGAAGTCAATGAAGGTCTTACTGGCAATTGGTAGGGCAGCTGCATCCTGACTAACGATACCAATTTTCCGCGTGAGATTCGGTTTCAGGGGACGGGTGACCACGTCATGGGCGGTCTTGGTGAGGACGAGTTCGGGGAGAATGCTGACGCCCATTCCCAGCTCTACCATCGACAGGATGGAATAGTCGTCGTGGACCCGCATTTTGATGTGGGGGTGAAACCCCTGTTCAGCAAAGGCCGTGAGGGGTTCACTGTAGGCGCCCTCCTCTAAGGCCAGAAATGGCTCGCTGGCGAGATCCGTCAGGCTGACGGTCGACTGACCGACTAAGCGGTGGTGGGGTGGCAGAATCGCCAGCAAACGGCCGGATTTAAGGAAGGTGACGGGGGTGTTGGTCAGCGCGTCCGGTGTGACAAACCCAAAGTCGACCTCACCAGTCCGCACCCACTCGGGGATGGAGGAGTAGTCACCTTGAAGCAACACAAATTCAACCCGGGGGTAGCGTTCCTGAAATGCCTTGATGAGTTTAGGAAGCCAGTGGGCAGAGATGCTAGAAATCGTGCCGATGCGGATGGTGCCAGAGCCCAGCCCATTAATTTCCTGGGCCTTGTCTGACATGGCCTGATACTGTCTGAGTGTTCGTTGCAGGAAGGGGTAGAGTTGTTGTCCCTCTAAGGTTAAACGTACACCGGTGCGGGAACGGTATAGGAGTTTGATTTTAAAGTCGGCTTCCAGGGTCGCCACCATGTGGCTGATAGCCGACTGTGTGTATCCTAGCGCGGCCGCCGCCTTGGTGAAATTACCAAGTTCAACCACTTTTTGAAAGGCCAGTAGGCGATGCATGACAAATCAATTCCTTTCATAGTTCAAGTACTAATAGTCGCTTTACGAATGGATACATTCACTGTACGCTTACCTTAAAGGCCTGACAAGGTAATGGGCCGTGACGTTTCGTGAATGGAGGAGTTACATGCTTAAGAGTTATGTGGTCGATGCATTTACCGATGAGGTATTTAAAGGTAATCCGGCAGCGGTTTTGTTTCTGGATAAGTTTCCAGCAGATGAAATGATGCAAAAAATTGCCATGGAAAATAAGCTGTCTGAGACGGCGTTTGCTGTGAAGGAGACGCCGGACAAGTATCAGTTGCGGTGGTTCACACCGGGTGGTGAGATCGACCTCTGTGGTCATGCGACCTTGGCTACTGGTTTCCTGGTGTTTAAATACGGTGCGCCGACTCAGGCGACGGTGACCTTTGCAACCCAGAGCGGGGACTTGACGGTTACCAAACGGGGCGACTTGTACGAGATGGACTTCCCATCTTATGAACTCAAATCAGTTCCCGTAACGGCTGCCATGACTGATGCTTTTGGCGTGGCACCGACTGAGGCCTACTTGGGCCGTGACCTGTTGTGTGTGTTTGACAGTGCCCAGCAGGTGGCCAAGATGACCCCGGATATGGATAAGCTGAGTCACTTGGATGGGCTATTGCAGAACGTTACGGCAGCTGGTGATGGTCAGTATGACTGTGTTTCCCGGTCGTTTGCACCAAAGTTAGCCGTCCCCGAGGATCCCGTCTGTGGGAGTGGTCACTGTCACATCGTGCCATACTGGGCGAAGAAGCTGCAGAAGAAACAAATCCTGGCCTACCAGGCTTCGGCACGTTCCGGTGTGCTCCATTGCACGTATGAAGGGGCGCGAACGAAGCTGAGCGGGCACGCAACGCAGTACTCGGCTAGTGAGGTATTTTTGGATCTGTAATCGGTTTGATTAGTTGCTATATGGTTGAAACGTGCGTCAAAGGATGGCTGGTTCTATTTAACCCCGTTAGGTCAATTGCCCTAACGACGGTAATGCTCGCCAGCCAAACGTCCTTTGGCGCACGTTTTTTAATTTGGTGTACGATAAAGGCGTAGCGAAAAAAATCCCACACTAGGAGGGTTTTACCATGCACAAACAAGTTATCTTATATTTTTCAAATACTGGACACACCCAAGCCGTTGCTCAGAAGATTGCGGCAGTCACTGGGGCCAAGTTACTTCAGCTGAATGCTCAGCAACCGTATACGACCGCTGATTTAGACTATAACGATGTTACCAGTCGGACTTCTTTAGAAACGGCCGATGAGACGTCGCGACCAGCCATTCAGACGCCGGACATGATTGCGTTACGTGAGGCGGATACCATCTATTTGGGCTCACCGCTCTGGTGGGGGCAGGTGCCGCACGTGATCAACACGTTGGTGGAAACGGACGTCCTGCGTGGCAAGCAGGTTTGGCAATTCTGTACGTCCGGGTCAACGGCCATCACGAAGGCTGCCAAGACGTTACGCGCAGACTATCCAGCAGTTCAGTGGGAACCCGCTCACCGCTTTACTGGTACCATTACTGGTCAGGAAGTTGAGACGTGGTTGAAGGAAAGTGGCCACTGATTTTTCAGGTCTATGAGACGGTAACGGTTGGGGGCTTGCCCGTTCTTAGACTTAATGGCTTTTTTCCTAAGTGTGAAGCATAGGAATCTTCGAGGTGGAACGGGGAAGAGTTTAAATGGTGGGTTGGAGATTAGTGAATATATGGGTCAAGGTCAACAGCTTCAGACCTTGTACGTTGGTGCTCGAAAGAATGAAGTTATCCGTTACTATGAAGCAGGGGCACAGTGTAAGATGTTATCTCGTTGGTTTGAACAAGAAAAACGGTTCGAATTGTCAGTAGCACCTAGAGCAACGTATCGTAAACTGATTAAAGCTAACGGTGGTTATGACGATACATACTCAAAGCTTCGGTTGAATTAATGAACATTTGTTGATGAACTTGATACTGAAATCAATGGTTTTTGGGTGCTAATCTTGCCAATCAGGAAGATTACCAACAGCTTGTATAGCGTATTAGTCTAAAAAGGATTACCCGTGCTTACGAGTAATCCTTTAATAATTAATTGCTTAGTGTTTACTTAATACCCTTGTAGGCAAGTTTCAAGTTAGCCTTATCTTGAGCAGATGGTTTGGAAGCAAGCGCTAGGGCGCTGGTAGGGTCATCGCTGTAGTCTAAACCAATGGCAACACCTACGCTGCGTAAAGCCATTTGTTCTTTTTGCTTTTCCGTTGGATAAAATTTGGCAAATACATGACGATTTAATGCGATTTTTGAATAAAAAAGACCACCCCTGCCTTGAGAACCACTTAAACGGGTACTAAAGTCAATCCCCCCTTTAATATATTTTTTCGTCGTCAAGCGAATTTCAGCATTTGATGCCTTTTTCGCAGCGCGTAATTTGACGACATGTAAATCGTTCCATAACTTGATAGCACCTTTCCAATTATCCTTCCAATGCTTGGAAGTTGAATCGATATGATATGTAATCTTACGTGATGAGAAACTACCAATATATGGCTTGCTTGAAGCATTTGCCGTAACAGAGCCAATACCTAGCAAACTAACCCCGAGACCTAACATAGTTACAAACTTGATTAATCTAGTATTCTTCATAAATAGCGCTCCTCTTTTTTTCGAATTGTCTGGTTTTATTGCATGAGAGTAGACAATCACTATATTCAGATTATATATGAGTGGCATGACACAATGTGACGTTTTACTGCTTGAGGAAAAAGTACAACCAATATCGGTTGTACTTTTTTAATTACCGTTGACGTTAGGTGTTGTGTAGGGGGCTAACCGAGAAAGAGTTGAGGATTCAAGTTAAAAACGGTTCAGCCGATTTCGTGGGAAGTTAACAGTCGTCGGTTTGCCCGCTCTTAAACTTAACGGGGTCATTCGTGGCGTCGACTACTGGTTTGTCGTATAATGGGATTATTCTTAAATTTTAAGGAGAAAATCATGGCAGAACTCACACATTTTTATGAAACATTCCAACCCAGTCACTACGATATTTTTATCGATATCAACCGGGAAACGAAACAGATCAAGGGAACGTCCACCATTACCGGGGACGCCAAGACCCAATCCATCGCGATTCACCAAAAGTACATGACCATCAGTGCCGTCAAGACTGATGGGGTTGCGGTACCGTTTAAGACGGACGATGCTAATGAAGCTATTCGGATCGACTTGAGCAAGACCGGCGACACGACCCTGGCGATTGACTATAGTGCTCCTTTGACCGACAGTATGATGGGCATTTATCCTTCTTACTACGAAGTTAACGGCGAGAAGAAGCAGATCATCGGGACGCAGTTCGAGACTACGGCTGCCCGACAAGCCTTTCCTAGCGTGGATGAACCTGAAGCCAAGGCGACCTTTGACCTAGCTATCAAGTTTGATGAACACGCTGGTGAAACGATCATCAGCAACATGCCAGAAGTGAAGACTGAAAACGGCGTGCACTACTTTGACACGACCGTGCGGATGTCGACTTATCTGATTGCCTTTGCCTTTGGTGACCTACAAAGCAAACTGACGACCACCAAGAGTGGTGTTAAGGTCGGCGTCTTCGCAACCAAGGCTCACCAAGCGAACGAGTTGGACTTTGCCTTAGACATTGCCAAGCGGTCAATTGAATTCTATGAAGATTTCTATCAAACACCTTACCCACTTCCACACTCATGGCAGTTAGCCTTACCTGACTTCTCTGCCGGTGCGATGGAAAACTGGGGACTGGTCACTTACCGGGAAGCTTACCTGGTCCTTGATCCAGACAACACGGCCTTAGACATGAAGCAACGCGTGGCAACGGTTATCGCCCACGAACTGGCTCACCAATGGTTCGGTGACCTGGTAACGATGAAGTGGTGGGATGACCTCTGGTTGAACGAAAGTTTTGCGAACATGATGGAATACGTGGCGATTGATGCCATTCAACCTGACTGGCACATCTGGGAAGCCTTCCAAACGGGTGAAGCCCCAATGGCGCTCCAACGGGATGCCACGGACGGTGTTCAATCTGTTCACGTTCAAGTGGAAGACCCAGCCGAAATCGACGCCATCTTTGACAGTGCCATTGTGTACGCTAAGGGTGCCCGGATGCTAGTCATGGTTCGCGCTCTGATTGGTGACGACGCCTTACGGAAGGGCTTGAAGGCCTACTTCGATGCACATAAATTTGGCAATGCCAAGGGGGCCGATCTTTGGGCCGCTTTGGGCCAAGCTTCTGGCATGGACGTTGGTGCCATCATGAATTCTTGGCTGGAACAACCTGGTTATCCAGTTGTTTCTGCTAGTGTGGTCGCTGGTAAATTGACGTTGACCCAGGAACAATTCTTCATTGGGGATGGCAAGGACGCCGGTCGTCAATGGCAGATTCCTTTGAACAGCAACTACGAGGCTGCACCCGAATTATTGACCGACAAGACAGTCACTCTTGGGGACTATGACGCCCTGCGTTCAGCTAGTGGGGAACCCTTCCGTTTGAACGTTGGGAACAATTCTCACTTCATCGTGAAGTATGACGACACCCTGTTACAGGACATTTTGGCCAACTTTGCTGAGCTAAATGCCATTGCTCAGTTACAGTTATTACAGGACTTACGTTTGCTGGCTGATGGTCGGCAGATTTCTTACGCAAGCGTTGTGCCACTGTTGCCACGGTTTGCGGACAGTACGTCGACGCCGGTCAACACGGCCCTGTACACCGTTGCTCACAACCTGTTAAAGTTCGTTCAACCAGGTTCAAGCGAGGAACAGAACCTGCGGGCCTTCTATGACAAATTGAGTGCGCAACAAGTTACCCGTTTAGGTTGGTTGCCTAAGTCTGGGGAATCAAACGATGACCAGTTGACCCGGCCATACGTCTTGAGTGCGGCACTTTATGCCAAGAATCCTAAGGCAATCGCCGATGCGCACGACTTGTTCACGCAGAATGCTGCCAACTTAGCCGCATTGTCGGCCGATATTCGGGTCCTGGTTCTGCGCAATGAGGTGAAGAACTACGGCAGTGCCGACTTATTTGAAAAGTTGCTGACGGCTTATCGTCAGACGTCCGACGCTAGCTACAAGGCTGACCTCAGTGCCGCTTTGACCAGTACGCCGGATGCTAGTTTGATTGCCAAAATCATTGCTAAGTTCGAAGATGCTGAGACCATCAAGCCACAAGACTTACGGGCTTGGTACCGGGGTGTGCTGAGCAACGATGACGGGCAACAAGCTGCTTGGGATTGGTTGCGAAACGACTGGCAATGGTTGGAAGATACCGTTGGTGGGGACATGGAATTCAGTACGTACATTACGGTGACGTCCGGAATCTTCCACACCGCACCACGCTTGGCCGAGTTCAAGGCCTTCTTCGAACCTAAGGTCAACACACCAGGCTTAACGCGTGAGATCACCATGGATACTAAGATCGTGGCAACTCGGGTTGACTTAGTGGAAGCCGAAAAGGATGCCGTTAACGCAGCAATTGCTGAAACGGTTAAATAAACTTGAATCAGACTGAATCGAGTGGAACGGTAGGTGATTGGCTACCTATTGGCACGCGTTTCAGAAATATAAGAGAGGGATTGAGGCGTTTGTCTCAATCCCTTTTTGTATACGTCAGTGGTTGGTAAGCAATATTGAAAAGCTCGTCGGGGATATGAATTTAAATATTTGTGAGCCTAGAAAGATGGTGGTGGCGAGCGTCTAGCTTAGTATCGAATTATTTGCTAGGAGAAAGGGCTATACAGCCATGGGGTAAGGCAAGTAAGGTTAGATAAATGGAGAACGGTGTGCCATGGAGAGGAGCCTAATCATGACGATTAGTGACGAACAAGGAAGCGCAGCGCGTGCGTCCCAGCAGTCAACGACCAGATATGAACCGAATCTGGCCGGAAGATCCAGTGCCATGACCAAACAGGAATTAAATGCCCAGCTGGCCATTCAGGTGTTTCGACAGGCCCTACGCCGAAACTGGATTTAAAGCAAAAAAAGTCGGTACCAGCGATTGTGCTCGCAGGTACCGACTGATTAGAAAGATGATTAGTCGTTTAAGTTGTAACGTAACTTCATGTGTTCAGAACCAAAGGTGACCATGTCACCCAGCAGCTTAGTCTGACGCGTGAAGGATTCGTCGGACAGCTTTTCGTTAGCAGCCTTTAAGGTTGCAACGTCGGCACCATTTTCAATGGCAGCGTCAGTGTCGTTTTGAATCTTACGGTAGGCAGACATTGCTTCTAAGGCAAAGGTGTTCCGGAAGTCTTCGTACAGGTCGTAGTCTGTGTCACCCAAGAGGGCAGTGGTGCAGCTTAACCAGTACATATGGTTCATGTTGAAGGTGCCATCAGCATCCTTGTAGGCAGCTGGGGTGTCGTCAACGTTGGCGTAGAAAGGAACGACCGTGTTGAACGTGTTGGCACCAAAGGCCAACCAGTGAATCCCGGCAATGCTGTCAGGCACGTTGTTCCGGATCTGCAAGATGTGAACATCGTGGTTCCGGTTGATACCGATTGGCCGGAACTTCGTCTTGTCACTTTCTGAACCGTCACCGTAAACGTCATACTTCGTGTTTTCAAAGTGAGAACTCAACACGAACTTGACGTCTTCAATAGAAATCTTCCGGTTCGCGTGGCAGATGAATGGTAGGTCTTGACCTTGAGGGTCTTGTTCAATTTCTGGGTTGAAGTACTTTTGGCCAAACCAAGCACGGGGGTTGTTGTAGACCGTGTCCTTGATAGTGGCACTGCCAAAGATGTGGCGCAAGTTAACTTCATTGAAGTCGGGGTTTAAGGAGTACTTGGCGATCATGTCTTGCAGGTCGCTGGAGCTCATGGTGTCCTCGGCATCGAAGTCAAAGCTGTCGATGTTCATCCGGTTAGGGGCAACAACGTAGGCATCGTCTGGAATCCGCTTAGCAGCCCAGTGGTGACCACCGATGGTTTCTAACCACCAGATTTCATTATTGTCAGAGAAGCCGATTCCGTTTGGTTCGTAGGTCCCGTATTGTTCGAGCAAGCTACCGAGGCGTTCAACCCCTTCGCGTGCGCTGTGGATGTAAGGGAGAACCAGGGTAACCAGGTCTTCTTCACCGATACCGCCGTCAACGTAAGGATCAATACCTAAGACCCGTGAGTTTGTGGTGATGGTTTCAGTGGCAGACATTGCAACGTTGTCGCTGTTGATGCCGGCAGCTGGCCAGATACCATTCGTCAAGATAGAGTTAGGGATGGACGTATAACGTAAAGGATTGTCAGGGAGTTTCACTTCAACGCCACTGATAACAGCCTTGTAGTCCCGTGGTTGGTCTGCAGGGTTAACAACGACGAATTTTTCGGGGTCAAGGGCCTCGTGACCGTCATCGTTCCGAGAAATAATTGTTGAACCATCTAAAGAGGCTTTTTTACCAACTAAAATCGTGGTACATGAGCCTTTAATTCTTTTTTTCATGAATGCAGCACTCCTTTTACCCAATATTATATCATTCATGGTCCGGTAAATTGAAGTGGTTACGCAAGTCTCTCTCATTCATGAGATTGTTCTCGTCTAAGTTCCTGGATAGCTGCCTTTAAGTCCCGATTCTGTTGTTCGATGGTGTCTAGCTTTTCAGCGAGTTCGCGAGCATCCGTAGCCGATTCACGGTTGGCAAAGTAGGTGGTGATGGTGCTGGTCAACGCCCCGATAAAACCAATGCCGACCAACATGAGCAGGGTGGCCGCACATTTACCGACGATTGTGCGGGGAGCAACGTCGCCGTAACCCACCGTTGTGGTGGTGGCGATGGCCCACCAGAGCGCTTCACCCCAAGAAACCCGTTCAGCATAGGCGTAGAGTGTGGCAGCCAGGATGAGAATCGCCATGCAGGCCCACAGCAAGTAAACGAACCCGTTAGTCTTTAAGAATCGCTTTAATACGTGACGAAGCTTACCGATGAAACCAATTAATCGAACGAAGCGAAACAGACGTACCAGGCGAAAGAGACGGGTGATTCGGGCTAGTCGGAAAAAAGTAAATAGAGTGGTCAGGGGAATAATGGCCAGAAAATCGAAGATATTTTGCCGGAAGAATAGCCACTTATGAGGAGCCCGCCAGAACCGAACGACGTAATCCACCGTAAAGAACCCCAGAATCAAGTTGTCGACCGCTAGCCAGGGAGCAGCCGTTAGCTGAATAACGTTGGAAAAGTCTAAAATGGCAAGGACAATCGACACCAGCGCCAGTACCACCACGGTCACGTTATAAATTTTAATGGGCATCCGCATTTTCTGTCCCCCCTTAAACGTGATGATTCATCGTTATTCTTAGTATGACACGTGGGCTAAGTCAGGGTGATAGTGGCAACTTGGTAGTGAAGGTTGCCTACTATACGGGAGAAAATCGTTAGCAGAAAAAAAGTCCTGGAGGTTTCTCCAAGACTTGGGATGCAGCTATTAGGCTTCCATGGTTGCTGGGGCAGTGACTTCTTCATGCTGGACCAGAAATGGGAGCAGGGTGTCAATGATGCCTTGAATGGGAGTTGGGAACGCAAAAATCATGTGTTGAAGATCTGCGGCCGTTAAACGTTGGTCAATAATCATGACCAACGCATTAATTAGGTCTGGGGCATCCATGCCGTAGACGGCAGCGCCGACCAGTTGATTTTGGTTGTTTAACACAACGCGCAAGTCGGCATCCGGTTCATTCTGGTAGCCATAGGCCATGAGCTGGCCAAAGGCAATCGTATGTTGTTGGTAGCCATCTGGTTCGGCGTTCGCTTCATCAATGGTAATGCCAACTTGTGCCAAGCGGGGCAGACTGAAAAGGACTTGGGGGATGGCTGGGTAGGTGATTGGGTCGGTACTTCCCAAGATCTGTTGGGCGATGTAGTTGGATTCAAAGGTAGCCGTAGGTGTTAACTTGGGGACTCGCTTAGCCAATACGTCACCACTAGCATAGATGTTAGTGCCGTTTTCAATTTTAATCGCGGACGATTGGTAGGGATGATGAAAAAATGTTAGTCTAACATTTTTTCTAACTTATTGACTAAAGCCTGATTGATGACCAATGCTTGTTGGTACTGTTCTCGACGAAAACCTTGTTGACGGACACACTGTTGCACCGCGCCCAAAATGGGCCCGCGAGTTTCACGGCCCTTATCAGTTAAGGCGATAATCAGTTGACGTCGATCACTAGGAGGCAATTGCCGAGTTAACCAGCCCCGCTGCTCCATGCGCCGAAGAAGCGGGGTGAGTGTATTGCTTCCAAAATCAAGTTGTTCTCCTAGTCGGTGAAGTGGTTGTCGATCATTTTCCCACAGACTTAGCAAAACGAGGTACTGGGGATAAGTGAGTTCAAACGGCTGTAAAGCTTGTTGAAAAAAACGTGTAAAAAGTCTGCTGGCGTGATAAACCGAGAAGCAGAGCTGATTGGCTAAGGTTATATCCTCTTCGGCCATAAGCATCCCTCCAATTCAATTGCGTACGATTTAATTTACTATAAGCGAATATGTGCGACCTGTCAACTATCTACCACTGAGATTGTGAATTAAAAAAGGAGTCCTGTTCGGTTGTCATGGACTGGGAATGCCAGTAGAATGGAAACATTGAATACTTAAGGAGCAGGTCATGATGGATTTAGCGGCAGCGCAAAAAGTTTTAAAAACGGTCTTTGGCTACGATGAATTTCGGCCGGGCCAACGTGCAGTGATTGAGCACGTCTTGGCGGGAGACAATAGCCTGGCCATCATGCCAACTGGTGGTGGGAAGTCCCTGTGTTATCAGATTCCGGCAATGCTCTTTGATGGTATTACGGTGGTGGTATCGCCCCTGATTTCCCTGATGAAGGATCAAGTAGACGCTCTCAATGATAGTGGCATTCCAGCCACCTTCATTAACAGCTCACTAGAATGGCCGGATATTCAGGAAAGATTGGCAGCGTTACATGGTGGGGACTACAAATTGCTCTACGTGGCGCCTGAACGTCTGGACTCGGCGGCATTTGTCAATGCTCTAGCCCAGCTACCAATTGATTTGCTGGCGGTTGATGAGGCACACTGTATTTCACAGTGGGGTCATGATTTTCGGCCCAGTTATCTGGCGTTGAGTACGGCAATTGAGCAATTACCGACACAACCACAAGTCTTAGCACTTACGGCGACCGCTACGGAACAAGTGGCGACGGATATTTGCCAACAGCTTAAAATCAATCCTAATAACGAGGTCAATACTGGCTTTGCACGGGATAACTTAGATTTAACGGTGGTCAAAGACCAAGACACCGATCGCTATATTCTGGATTACCTCAAGGTGAATCAGGGTGAGACGGGCATCATCTATGCCAGCACGCGTAAGGAAGTTACGCGGTTGACGAAGATGCTGACCGGTCAGCACATTCAAGCCGCAGCCTATCACGCGGGGTTGCCAGATGATGAACGCCGTCAGAATCAGGAAGACTTCCTGTACGACCGGGTTCAGGTAATGGTGGCGACCAATGCTTTTGGGATGGGAATCGATAAGAGTAACGTTCGGTTTGTTATTCACGCACAGGTGCCCGGCACTCTGGAAGCCTACTACCAAGAAGCTGGTCGGGCCGGGCGAGACGGTCTTCCTAGTGAAGCCATCCTGCTGTACCGCGCCTCTGATCTGCAAATTCAGCGGTTCTTCATCGACCAGTCTGAAATGGATGAACAACATCGATTGCGCTCCTATCGAAAATTACAGATTATGAATCAGTACGCTAATACTCAGAATTGCTTGCAGCAGTTCATTCTGCGCTACTTTGGGGAAGAGTCTGAGCCCTGCGGCCGTTGTAGCAATTGTCGTGATGACCGGGAAGCCCAAGATGTCACCACGGATGCTCAAAAGGTGCTTTCCTGTGTGGTTCGGTTGCGGTCTCGCTACGGCAAGGGGATTGTGGCCCAAGTTTTAGCTGGCGCGCATAACCAGCGGATTCGGGAGAATCATCTTGAGGACGTGCCGACTTACGGGATCATGCGTAATCAGCGGCAAAAAACGGTGGGGGAATTGATTGATTTTCTCACGGCGGCGGGTTACTTAGCTAGCGTGGGTGGTCAGTACCCGACCTTACAAGTGACGAGTAAAGGTGTGGGCGTCTTAAAAGGCGAAACACAGGTCTTTCGTAAGATGGCACGTCAGGCCAAACGGTTGGCACCAGAGGATGATGCGCTCTTTGGCAAGCTTCGTGAGTTGCGGCGAAACCTGGCTGAGGAACAGCACGTGCCACCATTTGTGATCTTCTCCGACAAGGCTTTGCACGCAATGTGCGAGGTTCTGCCAACCACCGAAGCCGCCTTCTTAACGGTTAAAGGTGTGGGAGAAAGTAAATTGGAAAAATACGGTGATGCCTTTATGGCAGTCATTCGTGAGAATCAAAGTAGTGAACCAACCGCGATACAAGGTGGTTAAGTATCAGGAAGACCGGGCTAAAGTCCCCGGTTTTTTTGTTGGTTTGGTGGTCTAATGATGATTTCAAAGCTTGGATCAAAAGAGTAAGGCGCCTTACTTGGGACACCCCCTGAAGTATGGTAATCTAGAAACCCATCTGTTACTTAAGCCTACGACTGGAGGTTTCCATGACTGAACCAGAATTTATTGAAATCATCAATGACCGCGAGAATAATCTGAAAAATGTGAGTCTGAAAATTCCAAAGAACCAACTGACTGTTTTCACTGGTGTCTCAGGGTCGGGTAAGTCATCCATCGTGTTTGACACTATCGCCCAAGAAGCTGGCCGTCAACTCAACAGTACATATGATAGCTTCACGCGGCTCTATCTTCCACATTATCAGCGACCGGATGTGGATGAGGTCAATAACCTTGCGACTGCCATTGTGATTGATCAAAAACCACTGGGTGGGAATGTCCGGTCGACATTGGGAACCGTGAGTGATATTAATCCACTGCTCCGAATTCTTTTTTCCCGGTTTGGTGAGCCCCGTTATGGCGACGCCAGTAATGCTTTTTCTTTTAACGATCCGGCGGGGATGTGTCCCGACTGTGAGGGTGTCGGTAAAACTTATGTTTTAAAACGTGACGTGGCGGTTGACCGCCAGAAGTCACTCGCCGAGGGGGCAGTTCAGTTGCCAGGACACGGCGTGAATAGTTTTTACGATGAGGTCATGAAGGCAACTGGTTTGTTTGACGTGAACAAGCCGTTGGTTGATTACACAGCTGATGAGTTTGAAACACTAATGAACGGTGAACGGGACGTCACCGTGGTTTACAAGGGGACGACATTCAATACCACCTTTGAAGGCATTGAACGTCAGTTTTACCGGCAGAACCTGAAGACGGGACAAGGAAGTAGCGATGGCGCCCGCAAGAAAATTTCGAAGTTTGCGACGATGGTGCCATGTCCCACCTGTCACGGCACGCGCTACCGGCCCGAAGTGTTGGCCTCGAAGATTCAGGGGAACAATATTGCGGACCTTCTGGCGCTACAGTTAAACGATCTTCAGACGACGTTGGCAAGTTTTACCGACGAACGAATGGCTGGCCTTTTAGCGGGTATTCAGGAACGGGTACAGGGTCTAGTCGACGTTGGCCTTGATTACTTGACGCTAACGCGTGAAACGACCACGTTATCCGGTGGAGAATCACAACGGGTTAAGACGGTCCGCTATCTGGCCAATAGTCTGACAGGGCTGCTCTATATTTTGGATGAGCCGAGCACGTGGCTACACCCGCGCGACGTTCATCGGTTGAATACGTTATTGCAGAAACTCCGGGATAAGGGCAATACGGTGTTGGTCGTGGAACATGATCCGGACGTCATTAAGGTTGCCGATTATGTGGTCGACGTGGGGCCGCGAGCTGGTATCCATGGGGGTGAAATTACCTTCACGGGGAGTTATCAGGCATTACTGACGAGTGAAACGTTGACCGGGAAGTACCTGTTACAGCAATTACCAGTCAATGCGCACCCCCGTCAGCCGCAAGACTTTATAACTAGCGCGCCGAGCCGGCTGCATAACTTACAAGATGCCGTCTTACGAGTGCCAGCGGGATTGTTTACGGTGGTCACGGGAGTTGCTGGCTCTGGTAAGAGTACGCTAGTTGATCAGGTATTTGCTGCTGACCATCCCGAGGCCATTCGGCTAACACAGCGTCCGATTCGTACCAATAGTCGGGCTAATCCGGCAACTTATTTAAGTGTTATGAATGAGATTCGCAAGTTGTTGGCCACGGCCAATGACGTGAGTGATAGCCTGTTTAGCTACAACTCCAAAGGAGCTTGCCCGACCTGTGGTGGCAAGGGTGTCTTGGAGCTCAATCTTTCCTTTATGGAAAATGCCACTGTCGAATGTGAGACCTGTCATGGTGGTCGGTTTGATCCCCAAGTTTTGACCTATCAGTACCAGGGGAAAAACATTGTCGAGATTTTAGCAATGACGATTGAAGAGGCGGCCACGTTCTTTGCGGGAACCAAGGTCGCCCCTAAATTGAAACAAGTGTTGAACGTGGGGCTAGGCTATTTAGCACTTGGGCAACCCCTGAATACAATTTCCGGTGGTGAGGGGCAACGTCTGAAGATTGCCAAGGAGCTTAATAAGCGGGGTAACCTGTATATTTTGGATGAACCGACGACCGGACTTCACGCTTCAGATACTAGCAATTTGATTGAAATTATTAATCGGCTGGTAGACCGGGGAAATACGGTAATCGTGATTGAACATAATCTCGACGTGATTCGCAGTGCCGATTGGATCATTGATATTGGTCCAGATGGTGGGAGTAAGGGCGGTGAGGTTCTCTATGAGGGCCCCGTTAGTGGTTTAATAACGGCACCGCGTTCCGTGACCGCACAATATCTGTAGCAGGCGCGCGCTAGCTGCTGCAAGACACGGTGCAGTAAGATAAATGGGAATACGGGAAAAGGCTTGGAAATTTATCCCAAGCCTTTATTTATACGGATAATTGTCTTATCTAATAACACGACCATATAAATTATATTGAAATCGGTTTCAAGCCATGCTACGATTAACGCATCAACTTTTAAGAAATGGGATGGCAGACTGTGGGACAATCAGAGTACGATAAAATGATGGCGGAGGAGCTTTACGACGTCAATGATGAGCAACTGGTCGAGGAGCGGTTGGCCGCGCGTGATTTGTACGAGGAGTTAACGACGATTCCATTTCGGGACAAGGCGCGACAAACGGCGTTGGTACAACGGTTGTTTGGGTCAGTGGGTCAGAACGTAGAGGTTCGGCCGCGGTTCGTCTGTGATTATGGGTACAACATTCACGTGGGCGATAACTTCTTTGCAAACTTTGATTGTATCCTGTTAGATACCTGTGACATTACGATTGGGAATAACGCTCTCTTGGCGCCACGGGTGCAAATCTACACGGCGGCCCATCCGCTCAACGTGGCCGATCGGACGTCCTGGTTAGGTGTTGGACAACCTGTCAAAATCGGCAACAACGCTTGGATCGGGGGCAACGCGACTATCCTGCCTGGTGTCACTTTAGGTGATAACGTGGTTGTTGGTGGCGGTTCAGTTGTCACCAAATCCTTTGGCGATAACGTCGTGTTGGCCGGAAATCCCGCGCGAGTGATCAAGCAACTAGACGCGCAAGGGAATCCAATAGAGTACTAAAGGTTGAAGACACTTAAATACCCACTATATGTTTGATACAACAAGGATTGGGTATTGTAGTTTAGTCAGACATAGTGAGTAAGTGCTGTCATTATGGTATTTAAACTAGCATAGTTTCCAAGAACCTGTTTAACCGGAGGGGGTCAGAGGTGGAGCCAGCTGTGTCGACGGTGTTAGCCGATTTTCGGCTTACAGCGTGGGACGTGTTTGGAGACTGGTGGGGTTCCAGACTTCAAACCGAGCCGAAGGACCGCTTTTCAGGCCGCAGGCGTTCCCCACAGCAGGCGGAATCTCTGACGGCCGCAGGTGGCTGGGACTAATTTTGAGTCTATAATACCTTAATATTCTTGACGTGATAACGGTTTTCGAACTTAGAAAGAGAACTAATGATGAGTCGTGGGCTGCAGTGTTCGGTCACACGTCTTTTTGCGTGGTCAATTGGTTGAATTAGGCGAACGATGGCAATTTAGCGAAAATTTGGCAAGATAATGCAAGAATGTCAGTCTTGTCCGTTGGAAAAAAGAAATAAGTTTGCTATGCTAACAATAACCAAACAAATTTACAAATAAATCGACGGCGGGCAATAACTACTGTGTTCGTCAGGAATTTAGGGAAAATTCATTCGACTTGTCAGGTGCGAGTTGCTGGCCCGACCGAATGAGTGATGGAGAGAAAACATGGAAAATAAATATCAAAAGGTTAAAGATGCCCTGAAAGAGGCCATTCTTTCAGGCCAATATCAAATTGATCATAAACTGCCAACTGAAACTGAAATGATGGAGCAGTTCAACGTTTCCCGCTATACCGTACGCCGGGCAGTCGGGGACTTAGAGACCGAGCACTTCATTTACCGGATTCAGGGTGGTGGCATGTTCGTTCAGGACTGGCATAAGGACTGGACGACCGAGAGCGACAGTAACATGATTGGGGTCATCACGACCCACTTTGCGGATTACATTTTCCCCCGGATCATCTACGGCATTGACCAGGTCATCTCCGACAGTGGCTATTCGTTGTTACTGGGGAACACCCATAATGACCATCAAAAAGAACGTAAGAACCTGATCAACATGTTGAATGGGAAAGTAGCCGGACTGATCATTGAACCGACACAAAGTGCTTTGCCTAACCCCAACATGGACCTCTACCAAGAAATCAAAGACGACGGGATTCCGGTCCTGTTTATCAACGCGAGTTACCCCCAGTTGGACTTTCCGGCAGTGACCACGGATGACGTGGGAGGGGAGCGTCGGATCATTGACTACTTGTTGGAACTCGGTCATGAGAGTATTGCTGGGATCTTCCAAGTGGATGATATTCAAGGGGTCCACCGGATGAACGGGTTCGTCCAGGCGTACCAGCAACATCCAGAGATTTCCTATAAGAGTAACCTGATTATGTACCAATCCGGTGATGACTTTACCAAGATTACTAACCGGATCGATTCGTACCTGGCGACTGAGGACCGACCCACTGCTATTGCCTGTTATAACGACCAACTGGCGATTCGAGTGCAGGCCTACCTGAAGAGCCAGGGGCTGCGGATTCCCGAAGACGTCTCCGTCGTGGGCTTCGATAATTACCAGATGGCCCAATACCTGAGCCCTAGCTTGACGACGCTGAGCCACGAAAAGGAAATCATGGGTCAGGATGCAGCCAAGATGATGCTAAAACTCTTGGATAAACAGGATGTGCAATCTATCACATACGACCCCCAATTAATTATTCGACATTCAGCAGGGAAACCTGGAAAATCGGCTCAAGATTAGTCCGGATTAACCAAAATTAAACAAACTTGTCTAATTAATGGCTCGTGATTGATTAGTGAGGACGATTTGGCGACTTGTTCGTGAAATCGTCTTCTTTTTTTGTGTAGAAATGGTGAGTTTACGCAAAATAAACCGTTTTAATGGCTGATTAGTAAGCGCTTAGTTTAACGTTTTTCGATAACGCTTACAACTTTTTTAATGGTAGAAACCGCGTTATATCAACATCGACTCGTACGATTAATCCGAATAACAAAAGTTTTTGTTGATTTATGCGTACAAATATAATAAACTGTATTTGTTAACAAATGAAAGCGGTTCACAATCTCGTGATATTTACAGCAAGCCGGCAAACTTCACGCACGGGATTGGCAGGGCCGTTAAGCAGCAATTTAGTTAGATAGCAATTATTGATAAAAACCGTGAAACAGGAGGAAAGAATTTTGGATAAGAAAAAATCAGTTTCTAGCAAATTTATCTTCTTCTTCGGGTCATTCGGGGGTATCTTGTTCGGTTATGACATCGGTGTTATGACCGGGGCCTTACCATTCCTGAAGACCGACTGGAATTTAACAAATGCTTCATTGATTGGTTGGGTGACTTCAGCCGTGATGTTCGGTGCCATCTTCGGTGCCGCTATTGCCGGTCAACTGGCCGACAAGTTAGGTCGGCGGCGGATGATCCTGATGTCCTCATTGATCTTTGCCATCGGGTCCATTCTTTGTGGGTTCTCACCTAACAACGGGACGTTCTACCTGATTGGGATGCGGATCTTCTTGGGGTTAGCCGTTGGGGCTGCTTCAGCCTTGGTTCCCGCTTACATGTCAGAAATGGCACCCGCACACTTGCGGGGGAGCCTTTCCGGAATCAATCAAACCATGATTGTTTCTGGGATGTTGATCTCTTACGTGATTGACTTCGTTTTAAAGGATTTACCAGAAAATATCTCGTGGCGGTTGATGTTAGGGTTGGCTTCCGTGCCAGCCATCATCCTCTTTGCCGGGGTATTGAAGTTACCAGAATCACCACGTTTCTTGATCAAGGCCAACCGGTTAGACGAAGCGCGCCAAGTGCTGTCCTTCGTTCGGAAGCCTGAAGAAGTTGAAGGCGAAGTTAAAGCCATTCAAGAAACTGCTGCTACTGAAAAGAACTCAATGGAAAAGACGTCTTGGGCAACACTGTTCAACAGCAAGTACCGTTACCTGGTTATCGCCGGTGTCGGTGTGGCTGCCTTCCAGCAATTCCAAGGTGCCAACGCCATCTTCTACTACATTCCATTGATCGTTGAAAAGGCAACTGGGAGCGCTGCAAGTTCTGCTCTGATGTGGCCAATCGTCCAAGGGGTTCTGTTGGTTATCGGGTCATTGCTCTACATCTGGATCGCCGAAAAGTTCAATCGGCGGACGTTATTGACCTTAGGTGGGACGGTTATGGCTTTGTCCTTCCTATTACCAGCAGTTATCAACTGGATCGTGCCAAACGCTAGTCCAATGATGATTGTCTTCTTCCTATCCATCTACGTGGCCTTCTACTCATTCACTTGGGCACCGTTGACCTGGGTTCTGGTTGGGGAAGTCTTCCCATTAGCTGTTCGGGGCCGGGCATCAGGTTTGGCTTCATCCTTCAACTGGATCGGTTCATGGGCCGTTGGGTTATTGTTCCCAATCATGACCGCATCAATGTCACAAGAAGCTGTTTTCGCTGTCTTTGGTCTCATCTGTGTCTTCGGTGTTCTGTTCATTCGCTTCTGTGTTCCAGAAACGCGTGGTCACTCACTTGAAGAAATCGAAGCTCGTGGAACTAACCACGGTAAGAAAAACGCTGAAGAAACTGTTGAAAGCAATTAATTTACGCACTATCACGATGATAAAAACCGGGAGGTAAAGTTAAATGAACTTAGTTGAAACGGCTCAAGCTGTTGAAGCGGGCAAAGTTTCATTAGGAATTGAATTAGGTTCAACCCGAATCAAGGCAGTGCTGGTGACCGATGATTTTAATACCATCGCATCAGGCAGCTACGTTTGGGAAAACCGTTATGAAGACGGTGTTTGGACCTACCCGCTTGAAGAAGTTTGGTCGGGGATTCAGCAAAGCTACACGCAAATGGCCGCTGACGTTCAAAGTAAGTATCACGCAAGTTTGAAGCACATCAATGCTATCGGGATCAGTGCCATGATGCACGGGTACCTGGCCTTTGATAAAAACGACGACTTGTTGGTACCTTTCCGGACGTGGCGGAACAACATTACGGGTCAGTCAGCTGATGAATTGACCAAGTTGTTTGATTTCAATATTCCACAACGTTGGAGTATCGCACACCTCTACCAAGCTATCCTTAATCACGAAGATCACGTGGCTAACGTCGACTTCTTTACCACGCTGGCTGGTTATGTGACCTGGAAGTTATCTGGGAAAAAGGTCCTGGGTGTGGGTGACGCCTCCGGGATGTTCCCAATTGACGAAAAGACTGGTACGTACAACCAGGACATGTTGGATAAATTCAACAACCTGGAAAATGTTAAGCAATATCCTTGGCAGTTAGCCGACATCTTGCCTGACATCTTACCAGCTGGTAAGACGGCCGGTAGTTTGACGGCTGAAGGTGCCAAGTTATTGGATGCCAGTGGCAATTTGGAAGCTGGTAGCGTCATGGCACCACCTGAAGGGGATGCTGGTACCGGGATGGTCGGCACGAACAGTGTTCGTCAACGGACTGGGAACATCTCCGTTGGAACGTCTGCGTTCTCAATGAACGTCTTAGACAAGCCACTATCCAAGGTTTATCGCGACATTGATATCGTGATGACGCCAGACGGTTCACCAGTTGCCATGGTCCACGTGAATAACTGTTCTTCAGATATTAACGCCTGGGCTAACATCTTTGGTGAATTTGCCAACCGGCTGGGAATTGATTTGAAGCCTGACCGGTTATACGAAACGTTATTCTTGGCTTCAACCAAGGCTGACGCGGATGCCGGTGGCTTAGTCAACTACAGCTACCAATCTGGTGAAAACATTACCAAGATCCAAGCGGGCCGGCCATTATTTGTCCGGACGCCAAACAGCCATTTCTCCTTACCTAACTTCATGTTGACGCAACTCTACGCTGCGTTTGCACCACTCCAAATCGGAATGGACATCTTAGTTAATGAGGAACACGTGCAAACTGATGTGATGATTGCGCAGGGTGGTTTATTCCGGACGCCAGTTATCGGCCAACAGGCCCTGGCGAATGCCTTAAACATTCCCATCACGGTCATGAGCACGGCTGGTGAGGGTGGTCCTTGGGGGATGGCAGTTTTAGCCGCCTTTGCCCAACGGAACACCGGCGAAAGCTTGGAAGATTTCTTGGATCAAGATGTCTTCACTAACCCAGAGAGCATGACGTTAAGTCCCGAACCTGAAGGGGTTAAGGGCTACCGTAAGTTTATCGGCAAGTATCAAAGTGGATTGTCAGTGGAAGCTGCCGCCGGCGATGCCATCAGTGACTAAGAGAGAGAGGTTACTTGAATGTTAGAAGATTTGAAGCAAGAGGTTTACGAAGCCAACATGCAACTGCCTAAATTAGGGTTAGTTACCTTTACTTGGGGCAATGTTTCCGGTATCGACCGGGACAAGGGTCTGTTCGTCATCAAGCCATCCGGTGTTGATTACGACAAGCTAAAGCCTAGTGACATGGTCGTTGTAAACCTCGACGGTGAAGTGGTTGAAGGAGAGATGAACCCTTCCAGCGACACTCCAACGCATACCGTACTTTACAACAAGTTCCCCAACATTGGGGGCATCGTGCACACGCATTCACCTTGGGCAGTTTCATTTGCTGGCGCCAACATGGACGTCCCAGCTATGAACACGACGCATGCGGATACGTTCTACGGCGATGTGCCAGCCGCTGATGCGTTGACGAAAGCTGAAATCGAAGAAGACTACGAAGGCTACACGGGTGAAACCATCGTGAAGACCTTCAATGAACGTGGCCTCGACTACGAAGCCGTGCCAGCAGCGCTGGTTAGTCAACACGGTCCCTTCGCTTGGGGCCCAACCCCAGCTAAGGCTGTGTACAACGCTAAGGTCTTGGAAGTCGTTGCGGAAGAGGATTACCACTCGATGCAATTGACTAAGAAGAACTTGGAATTGCCACAGTACCTGTTGGACAAGCATTACCTCAGAAAGCATGGCGCCAACGCCTACTACGGCCAAAACAATGCTAAGTCCAAGGAACATGCTGCACGACAATAAAACTGTTATCCAACTATAAAAATAAAATTACTACTATATTAAAGGAGTGTTTCTTATGTTATCAGTACCAGATTATGAATTTTGGTTCGTTACCGGTTCACAACACCTTTATGGTGAAGAACAATTAAAGTCCGTTGCTAAAGATGCACAAGACATCGCTGACAAGTTAAACGCCAGCGGCAAGTTACCTTACAAGGTTGTCTTCAAGGATGTTATGACGACTGCCGAAAGCATCACTTCCTTCATGAAGGAAGTTAACTACAACGACAAAGTTGCCGGTGTGATTACTTGGATGCACACGTTCTCCCCAGCCAAGAACTGGATCCGTGGGACTGAACTGTTACAAAAGCCATTACTTCACTTGGCTACCCAATACCTGAACAACATTCCATACGCTGACATCGACTTTGATTACATGAACTTGAACCAAAGTGCTCATGGTGACCGCGAATATGCTTACATCAACGCGCGTTTAGGTATGAACAACAAGATCGTTTACGGCTACTGGGGCGATGAAGAAGTCCAAGCTAAGATCGGTTCATGGGAAGACGTTGCAGTTGCTTACAACGAAAGCTTCAAGGTTAAGGTTGCTCGTTTCGGTGACACCATGCGTAACGTTGCCGTTACTGAAGGTGACAAAGTTCAAGCACAGATCCAAATGGGCTGGACCGTTGACTACTACGGTATCGGTGACTTGGTTGAAGAAATCAGCAAGGTCAAAGACGCTGATGTCGACAAGGAATACGCTGACTTGGAAAGCAAGTACGAAATGGTTCAAGGCGACAACGATGCTGACAAGTACAAGCACTCAGTTCGTGTTCAATTGAAGCAATACCTTGGTATCAAGAGTTTCTTGGAAAAGGGTGGTTACACTGCCTTTACCACGAACTTCGAAGACCTCTGGGGTATGGAACAATTACCTGGTTTAGCCGCACAATTATTAATTCGTGACGGTTACGGCTTCGGTGCCGAAGGTGACTGGAAGACCGCTGCTTTGGGCCGTGTCATGAAAATCATGTCCCACAACAAGCAAACGGCCTTCATGGAAGACTACACGTTGGACTTACGGAAGGGCCACGAAGCCATCCTGGGTTCACATATGTTGGAAGTCGACCCTTCAATCGCTTCCGACAAGCCTCGTGTTGAAGTTCACCCATTGGATATCGGTGGCAAGGCTGACCCTGCCCGCCTGGTATTCTCTGGTTCAGAAGGTGACGCCATTGATGTGACCGTTGCTGACTTCCGTGATGGCTTCAAGATGATCAGCTACGCCGTTGACGCTCACAAGGCTGAAGCTGACACGCCTAAGCTCCCAGTTGCTAAGCAACTCTGGACGCCAAAGGTTGGTCTTGAAAAGGGTGCCTTAGCTTGGATGCAAGCTGGTGGTGGTCACCATACCATGCTCTCATTCGCTTTGACTGAAGAACAAATGGAAGACTTTGCTACCATGGTTAACATGAACAAGGCTTTCATTAAGTAAACTTAGAATTTCTATCGTAAGAAATGGTCGGGGTCGCCGAGAGCGGTCTTGGCCATTTTTCTTTCCACGGATTGGTGTGGAGACCGCCTGCGGCTGCCAGGAGTGGCGCTGTGGGGTCGCTTCAGCCTGAGAAACGGGCTTCTCGCTCGACTTGAAACCACACCCAACCCGTGTGTTTCCAAGCTCGCCCCATGTTCTAAGCCGACCAAAAACGTCGACTAAGAACATCGACACAGCGCCACTCCTGGCTGCCTCCGGCTCCAAACTGGTGTGTCGGGTGGATAGCCGCTTACTCTCGGCTTAATTGTTTGACTGGTGGTATGGGGATGGTGTTATGAAGTTTAAGTGGATGGACACCATAGCCGCCTACGGCCGCCAGGGGTGACGCTGTGGGGTCGCTTCAGCCGAAGTACAGGCTTCTCGCTCGACTTGAAACCACACCGAACCCGTGTGTTTTCAAGCTCGCCCCATGTTCTAAGCCGACCCAAAACGTCGACTAAGAACATCGACACAGCGTCACCCCTGGCTGCCTTCAGCTCCACACAGATAAGTAGTAGGTGGTGGAGGAAAGAGTTTTTCCTCAGTATCGAGACGGATGGACGTCTCAGGTGTCTGGGTGATTTGTAACAATAATAATCTAATAAAACTGGCTAAAGATGGAGGTAAATTATGGCTAAGACAGAACAAGAAAAAATGGTTACCGGTGAATTGTTTGATGTTTATGATGCTGAACTGGTTGCCCAGCGGGATGCCGCTCGGCAACAGGTGGAGGCGTTTAATGCGCTCGGGGAAAGTGATCCCGAGGAGAGCGAACGATTGATTCGAAAGCTATTCGGTGCCACCGGGGATTCGGTGAGTGTACATCCCACATTTCGGTGTGACTATGGCTACAATATTTATGTCGACGACGATTTTTTTGCCAACTATGACTGTGTCATGCTGGACGTGGGTCCCATTCACATTGGCAAGCACTGCCTGTTGGGACCAAAAGTTCAGATTTATTCCGTTAACCATCCGGCTGAACCGGAACTGCGGCGTAACGGGGCCATGGGTATTGGCAAACCCGTCACGCTGGGGGATGATGTCTGGGTCGGCGGTGGCGCCATCATCTGTCCGGGCGTCACGCTGGGTAATAACGTGATTGTCGGCGCCGGTAGTGTGGTTACCAAGTCATTCGGCGATAACGTCGTCGTAGCGGGTAACCCAGCGCGAGTCGTTAAGCAGTTAAAATAGGTCGTCTGTCCAGTCTGCTAGAGATTAGGCAGTTTGAAAAGCGAACGACCATTCGTTCTCGAAAATAAATAAAAAGTCTGGTAATCAACATTGTTATGATCCCTCTGTGGTTGTCAGATGAAATAATATAATTCATCTGACAATGACGGAGGGATTTTCGTATGCCAA
>NZ_RHNY01000026.1 GCF_003946345.1 Levilactobacillus tongjiangensis | reverse complement strand
AGGTAAAGTCCGTAGATCATTAGCCATACGAGATGGGGAAATTCCATGTCTAATCAATATGAAAAACTAGTCGAGCAACAAGCGCGTTTAAAACAAAAAATTGAGCGGGAAGATTTTAAATTACGGCAATCTAAATACTATGAAAGCCGACAAGACCGCAAAGCCCGTTCTCGCCGATTAATTCAAAAAGGGGCTTTGCTAGAAAAATACTTTCAAGCTGATAACCTTTCGGTTGAACAAACCGAAGAGCTTTTAAAAATATTTGCCGATTACGTTAATGCCCATAAACCGAATAAACTCAAAAACGATCAACCTAATAACTAGGCCGATCGTTTTTATTTTCTGAATCATTCATGGGATTTCTAATTTTTAAATCTGGATTATTTTTACCAAATTCATTTAGTTGTTTCTGTATAGCTGATTCAAAGGTAATTTTTGGATTTATCCAAGGAAAATTACGCAAATTATTTTTGATCACTTGGTCATGCTCTCGTCTGTAAACTGATACAAATTTTTGGCTATTATCGTAAATCACGACATTAT
Organism: Levilactobacillus tongjiangensis; assembly: GCF_003946345.1. GTDB lineage: Bacteria > Bacillota > Bacilli > Lactobacillales > Lactobacillaceae > Levilactobacillus > Levilactobacillus tongjiangensis. The sequence continues at coordinate 30,129 of NZ_RHNY01000026.1, read as the reverse complement.
CAGCTTTGAATGCAACTATTGCTAAATTATGATTTGATTGATTATAGCGTTTTTTAACAATTTCATCTGGTACTCCGTGCCCACCTTTTTTGACCCGTTCATGAACCCGATTAATTGCTACTCTTTCGTTTTTTAATGCCACGTATAAAAGCGTGACCTCAAAACCATTTTGGTGAGCCCGCTCGATTAAATTTAATTGTGCCTTTCCTTGCCCAGCTAAGGTTGTTTCAACATGAATACTTTGCCCGGTATCTAAAGCCGCATGGAGTTGTTTTATTTCTTCGCGCATTGCCCTAAAGTTATCACGATCTTTATGCCAATCGCCACCCATTTTTTGTAGGATTTCATCGGCATTTAATCGTTTGGAGTGAGTAAATAATTCGGGTCTCGCGCGATATAAAGTGCTTTTACCAGCACCGTTTATCCCAGCCACGATGATGTATCTCTTTAGCTCACTCATGTTAAATCACGAAATGCTTTTCGTTGATAATTTTCTCTTGGCGTTTATCTAAGAGGTAAGTGTGTACCGCGTCAAACAACTTGCGCTTATCAGGATCTGGATTATGTGCTGCTTGCTCCCAAATTTCTTGAATGTCGATTGCCCAGGGGTCAGCCAACAATTGCTCTATTTTTTCGACTTCTTTGCTTGGTTTGGTCATTTAAAAAGCTCCTTTTCCATTTTTCTAGATCAGTCATCGCCTGTTCAACTACTCAAGGCTCCTATTTCTGCTTCTAAGCAATTTTAAAGTAGTTTTAATATAATTATGCATGTAACACTTAAAACGGCTTATATGAGCTTATATGCCGTTTAATTTCAAGAACGCTCATTGTCAGTGTTCTGTTCTTCGGGGTGCTTGGCCGCATATTCTCTAGCCGCTTGTTTATTCCACCAAACGCCAAATAGGTTTTGCATGGTGCCATACAAGTAGTTTTCAACGTTTTTGATATGCTTCTCATTACTTCTCAGAACGTTAAAGTAGCGTCTCAAGGCTCTAGTCATCAAAGGTTTAAGTTCTTCGTCGTCAAGCGGGATTAGAACCCCAATATCTTTGTGATCCTTCTCAACTCGGTACTTAGCATTTAAGATAATGCCAATGAAACGGCGCATTTGTTGCGGGGTTCGACACCAGAAGCTAAGTAATTGCACAGCTTCTGGTTCTAAGAAAACGGGTAAGCCACTGTCTTCATCAGTTAAGAAGTCATTAGCATGGCTCACGAGATCATGGTTTTGCTTTTCTAGTTCTGCTGGTGAGAAATGAGCTGTGGAAAAGTCCAACTTTTGAGTATCTATATTGTATCTATCTTTATCTTTTTCTTTAGGTTCTTTATATAGATTAAGTCCATTTTTTGAACTTCCGCTCGTAGCAAGGGTTTGAGGGGTGTCGTCAACGAACTTATGCGGAAGTTCATTTTTTGAACTTCCGCTCGTAGCAAGGGTTTCAACGGTCTCCCGCGGAAGTTCATTTTTTGAACTTCCGCTCGTAGCAAGGGTTTGAGAGCTTTTTTGACCAAATTCGCCGCGTAAATAGACATCGGTTGCTTTCACATCGAGCTTGGACAGATATAAGCGATTCGGTTCATTTTTCTTAGTTTTCGGGTTAAAGCCCATTTGTTTCTGAACGAGTAATCCGATTGATTCCAGCTCTGCTTTTATTTTGATGACTTTTCCCTTTGAACAATTGAACAAGTCCATTAGTTCTTGATTGGTAAAGATAAAGTAGACGTGTCCTTCACTATCAACCCAGTTATTGCGCAAAGAATACTCTAATCGGTCTTTTAGTACCATATAGGCTAATTTAGCGTCATTGCTTAAATGCTTGTATTGCTCGCCATACATTAATACCTTAGGGAACTGGAAAAATAAGGCTCCATATACGTTATCTGCTTCATAGTAATTAAAATTTGTTGATTTTGTCATAATAAAAACTCCCTTTCTTGACTGACACACGCTGTCTCAAAAGAGAGTTGCTAAAACATTCGACTTGCATTACAATACAAATCTGATATGCTCTAACTGAATTACAAAGCCTCACGGCTAAATGAATGCTTTGTAATTTACCAGCATGTGTCTGTTTGTGAGTTGCCCAGTCGGCAACTTTTTTAAGTTCTAACAACAAAAAATGGACTAAATAGCTCTGGTTAGCTACTTAGTCCATTGACTTTAATTTGTTTTTAACTATCCTTAACTTGTCCTTTGGGACTGGTTTGCGGTATAATTAACCTACAAATTAAGAACAATGTTCAGTCGATTTTAACTTGGCGGTGAAAATCGACTGAATCTAAGTAGCTGCCTTATAGCTACTTGCTAAACCCAAAATCCCTGATTCCTCGTGAATCGGGGATTTTTCTGTTTAGCTTGATCTCTTTATTCGGTTGTTAAATTAATTTTAGTCTAGCATAGCGCTTACCAAGCGGCAACTTTATTTGGTCTTGTATACTTTGCCAGCTTTTGGTTGAAACCAGTAAGCGATAGAAGATACCAGTAAATACTCAAATAATATAAAGACACTAAAATGCTTGGCCGTATTAATATCAAAAGCACTAAATATAAGGAGCATAAGTAACCCGATGAAATAAGTGATAAACAGGGACATTATTTGTAAAATTCTTACGACAATACGACGATTACCACTGATTCTTTCAAATAAAAGTTGTAACCAATATTGCATTGGAAATAACCACTGGCGAATAAAAAAGCGGTCATCTACTAGGTGCTTTTTGGCGATTCCAATGGCTGGAATTATCCAAAAGACAATAAGGCTGGCAAGCAAAAATGTAACATTTATTGAAATTTCCATAACAACTCCCCCCTTAAAGTGACATCACATATTTTTTATAAGCTCATTTAAAAATTTGGAGGCAGACTTAAAATTATGTTCTTTGGCCAGACCATCAAGTCTTTTGCGTGCGCTAGGTTGAAGTGAAAAGGTATAGTTCTTAGTACGTTCCTCTTCATCTTTAAAAACAGGAATAACAAGTTTATCTTGAGTATCAGTTGGCTGTTCTGTTTCATTTTTTTGTAGTGCCTTTTTTATGTTTTTGTTCTCTGGATCGAATGCCATAGGTAGTCCTCCTTTATAATTCACAGGTATACGTATTGAACATACATGTGATTAACACGTGTACGAAGCATTTATAACTTTTCCGTGATTTCATTAAATGTTTTGTCCATACTATCAAAAAATTCATGTTGATCAATATATGTTTTGTGGTCTTCAGCCATTTTTGAAAGAGATTTTTTATCCAACGTTGAACGATTGAATAGCTCCTTTTCTGGAACTGTAGCCAATACACTGGGATCGCCTTTTAAGGCTTTTAATAACTCGCGAGATGATCTTGTGTTGTGTTTAATCATGTTGGCGATAAAAAATAATTTGGTCGTGACATAAGATTTTCTAGTAGAGTAATCAATGGCTTCTTTGCGTAATTCGTTAATTCTTTCTTCTAGGTTAAATTTTGCATTATACCCATGTTCGCTAGGTGTGATTGGACTAAGGATAGCATTACTAATGATTACTGCATTCTTGGTAGCAGTAGAAAAATCTGGGTGACAATCCAAAATAATATACTCGAATTTTCCTAAATTTAAACGTTCATAATTATCTGACAACCACATGTAGAGGAACATGTTTTTATTAGTCTTATTTTCAATGGTCCGCTCAATATCGTCAAGGTGCATGTCTCCGGCAATTAGACTAATATAAGCACTTATTTCATGTATTTTGACTTTCCCTCGATCTAAGAAAATGTTGCCAACGGTGTCTTGATTGTCGTAAATGTTGTAAGTCTGGGTTAAATTACTTTGGTGGTCTAAGTCAATAAATAAAACATGCTTGCCATTTTTTGCTAACCATTCACCATAATTAAAAGCTAGGGTAGTTTTACCAACGCCGCCTTTTATAGCTGAAAATGTAATAATTTCCATTAGTGTCCCTCCTCATACATGCTAAGTAAGCTTAATAAATATCACTACATGTATAATAGCACGTAGCGCGTATATTTGCAAATGTTACATATACTTTATATTCATGAATGATTAGTATGCACTAGCTAAGTGTCCTATCTCTTGATATTAAGCTTTTTACGATATCGAATAAAAGTTGTCCGCTTGATCCCGGTATTACGAGCCACATCAATGTCACTCATGCCCGCCTGATAAAGTTTAAAAGCATGTTGCAACCGGGGATCATCTTTGGCATATTGGGGTTTGCGGCCATGATATTTACCTTGCTGCTTAGCTAAGGCAATCCCTTGTTGCTGACGTTCGATGATCCGCTTACGTTCACTTTCGGCCTGATACTTATAGAGTTCAATAATCAAATTGGTCATCAGTTGCCGTAAGTTAGGATCAGCGATTCCTGTCATGGACGGCAAATTCAACACGTCTAGGGTGGCCCCCTTATTTTGAATGGTGTTCATGATCTTAGTTAAATACTGATTGTTTCTGTCTAACTAATCTAATTTGTATTCAAACTATTAGCTAATTGCTGAGCAGCCAACAACATTAAATCCTTAATTTGTTCTGGTGGCTCAGGCTGATCTTGGCCTAACCAGACGCGTAGAATATTGGTAAAACCACCTAGTTGAAAAGCCATCACATAATTCACTTGGGTAGGAGTGCCCTGAACATGCCAGGGAGCCGCAAACTGTTGATAACGGGGGATTGCTTTTTGTTGCCAAATTTCATTCATGTGATCAAATAAGCCTTGGCGGATCAATAATTGAATTAAATCCCGTTTTCGCCACCAAAAATTTAAAAAAATGTCAAAAGTAGTTTTTAACATCATTTCTCCTACCTGCGGTTTCTGCTGGAGTAATTGTTCAAAGTACTGATCGAACAACTGATCACACAGGTAATTAATGACCGCTTCTTTATTTTTAAAAGAATGATAGAACGTTTTTCGCGATAATTCAGCGGTTTGGGCAATTTCAGTAATAGAAATATCCTGAAAGTTCTCTTTCGTCATTAAATTTATAAGGGCGTCGCATAACCATTGCTTAGACTGTTCAACCATACGCTGCTTGCCGTTCATTTTATTGACATCTCCTCTACTATCGGTAACAAATTATAGCAATCTGTAGCACTTAGCCAATAAGGATTGTTTTAATGCTTAGGACTAATTATACTAAAAGTCGCAAATAAAGGTAACAAATGTTTCCTTTATATCCATCTGTTACCGAAAGGAGCGCTTGATAGATGTCAAAAGCTACTAAAATTATCGGTTTTATCGGGTTAACCATTGCGATGTTTATGGGCACCTTAGACAGTACTATCGTCAACATTGCTTTACCCAAAATTATGACCCATTTTAATGCCAGTCTAACTGATACAAGTTGGGTTGCCACCATCTATACGTTAGCCTTAGCCGTTTTTATGATCACTGGTTCAAAGATTGCCGATCGTTATGGTCGTAAAAAAATTATGTTATTAGGATTAGCCTTATTTGGTGGCTTTTCGGCGGCTTGTATGTTGGCAACGTCGTTACCAGAATTGATTGCTTTTCGATTTTTTCAAGGATTAGGCGGTGCCATTATCACCCCGATTGTCTTGCCAATGGGAATTGAAATATTTGGCAAAGCGCATATGTCCAAAGTTGCTAGCGTTGTGGGCGCGGTAACGGCTTTAGCCGCTGCCGGGGGGCCGCCGATTGGTGGCGTGATTATTGAATATGCTTCTTGGCGCTGGGTATTCGGCATTAATGTCCCCTTAACCATTGTAGCCTTTCTAATTATAGCTATGGGGGTAAGGGAATCATATGACGAATCCTTGGCGGGGAGAATTGATTTACCAGGAACGGTTCTTTTAACACTAGGCTTGGGTGGTTTAACCTTTGGCCTACTAGAAGGCCGCCAATATGGTTGGCAATCGGGCATCATCTTAGGAACACTCATTGGCGGCGTATTAGCTATTGGATTGTTCATCTTTATCGAAAGTAAAGTCAAACACCCACTACTTGAATTAGCTTTGTTCCGTGAAAAAACCTTAACTGCTTCTAGTTTAGTTTACTTTTTAACTGGCTTTGCGTTAGTTAGCCCCACCCTGATTTTAAATTACTTTTTACAAGACGTTCTGAACGATACAGCGTTACATGCAGCCCTAATTATTATTCCAGTTTCCTTAACAATCATGATAGCGATGCCTTTGGGAACTAAGTTATTTGATCAAGTTGGCGCAGTTCCGGTTACTTTGATTGGCCTCTTAGTCATGGCAGCTAGTTTACTGCTCTTGTCGTTTATCACCACCACCACGCCTAAGGCTGTTATCATTACTTTTCTGGTGATTAACGGTGTTGGTTTTGGGTTCTCTTCGGTTTCGTTAGTGGCCTCGGTTAAGCATTTGCCCAAAAATAAAAGTGGGATTGGTTCGGGAATTGTTAACGCAGCGCGTCAAATTGGCACCTGTTTAGGAATTGCAATTCTAGTAACGGTCCTTGATAATAATGTCAATACAGCTAAGCAGCATATTCATCAAGATGCCATTCAAATTGTTGATCGACAGCAATTATCACCCAAAGTAAATAAAGTGGCTCATCAACAATTGAATAGCCTATTTTCCACTACTGGGTCAGCCAAATTAACAACTAAAAACAAACAGACAAACCTAAGACGTGCCCTTAAACAAGCGGCCAAATCTCAAGTTGATTTACCACAGCCCCAAAAGGGAACCGATCTTCACCAGATCTACCAAGCCCAGAAAAAGTTAGCACTAGCTACTGACAAATTAAAAGCGGGCAACCAGCAACTAGCACTTACCTTAACCAAGTTAGAGAATCAAAATACCGCTATATCTAAACTGTCAGTAGCTTCTCAAAAAATTAATTTGGGTAATCAGCAAATAAGCCAGGGTCAGAAAAAATTGTTAGTAGGTCTCAAACAATTGGCACAAAAAGAAGCTTTAACGACAGCTTTGAGAAAAATTAAGCATACTAAAAATCGACAAATCAGTCAGGCCTTCAGTCATACCTACTTAGTAGGAGCGGTGATTGTTTTGATTCTGTCGCCGATTGCTTTGTTGACAGATCGTAAGCCTTTAAAAAGTTGACCTGTGGGCTTGTTCGTAACTTAATTCGATACGGATTACAAGCTAAATCTAAAAAGGTACCTCGAATATGAGGTGCCTTTTTAGGTAGTTTCTTGGTAGATTGTAAAATTAATCCGAACGCTGTTCGGACAAAAAAGATCAGCTTCCTTTAAAATGGTGTTTACCACAAACCCATCTTTTAGGAGCTGATCTTTTGTCTAGTATAACCTATTCCGAACGAATTAAAATCGAAACCTTTTGTGAACTAGGGCTGTCCAATATCCAAATGGGCGTTCGGCTGAACCGATCACCGTCAACAATTTCTTATGAATTATCTCGATGTCAACCTTATCAGGCCGAATTAGCACAAACAGATGCCGAATACAAGCGATCACGATGTGGTCGGAAAACTAAGCTGAGCGATGAGTTAAAGCAAACAATTCTCAACCATTTACATCTAAGCTGGTCACCAGGAATGATTGCTCACGAATTTAAACTAGCGACTAAATCTATTGATAATTGGCTAAATCAGGGGAGAATTGGTTTCTCCTTGAATGATCTACCTGAACATGGCGTACGCCAACGGCGTAACGTTGACCAATGATCCAAATATAATCAATCTTTGGGGCGATCGATTGAACAGTGTCCCATGATGATTAATCAACGTAAGCGCATCGGTGATTTTGAACTAGATACCGTCGTTGGCCCTCGTGGGCATAGTAAGGCAGTTTTATTAACTTTAATCGATCGCAAATCACGGTTCCTGTGGGCATATCGGTTAAAGGACCGAACGACAGCGAGTGTTAATGAAGCACTGACTAAGTTCCTAACAACTTTTAATGGACCGGTGCACAGCTTTACTGTGGACCGTGGCACTGAGTTTAGTGGGCTAGTATCACTTGAATCACAATATGGTATTAAGACCTATTACTGCCATGCTTATACGCCAGCTGAACGTGGTAGTAATGAACGCTTTAATCGGAATTGACGTTATTTTTATCCTAAAGGGACTCGTTTTGAGCACATTAGTGCTCAAGATTTAACGACGACGTTACTCCAAATTAACCAGCGACCGCTTAAAATACTCGACTGGCAAACACCGTATCAGGTTATGCTGACCAATTTGTCCAAAAATTCGGATTAAATTTGCAATCTACCATAACAGTTTATAAATAAGCCAGTATCTATTTGAGATTCATATATTTTGTACGTCTCCTAATTTAACTTCGAGTCTACCAAAAGCACATACAATATTATTTTTCACTCCGTAAATTTCAACAAAATGGTTTCCAGAGAAGTTTATAGGTTCTACATGAATAAGAGAATTATCATTAATAATTTGTCCTCGAATCATATTTTTGCTAATGGCAACACCACCAACATTTCTAACTTTCCAAAACCACTTTATTTTTGCATTATTATATGGTGATTTTATAATAAATTTAACAGTTGAATTATATTTAATTGGTATATGTTTAAATTTGCTAATAAATTGCGGTATAGTTTTTTCTATAAAACCAGGAATTGAGACTTTGGTTTCTATTTCTATATAATGATCAATTTTTATGTTGTCCCATTTTTCAGTGGCAAACTCTTCCGTATCGTCAGCTTTTCCAATAGAACTTCTAAACCTTCTCTGAGACATCCTAGGAATATTTTTCAACTTCCATTCATCATTTTCCATATAACACACCTGATTTAACTATCTCAAAATTTTAAAAAGACATGTTTGGTCTTCTATTTCTTTTAAGCTTGAAATAATATCATTAATTTTAAAAGAAACAGCAACATTAAAAGTCACATATCCTTCTGAATCTAGATATGTTTTCTTCATCTGATTATTGCAACGAAGAATATTAAAGGTATTGAGTTCTTCCATAATCCAAGGAGAATAAGTGTAATCATCTTCAATAGAGTTATTTGATTCAATGAATACAAAGGTAGAACATTGACTAATCATTTTATTAAGAGCAGTTACGAGTATGATATATATATTGGCAGATATAGATTGTGCATCTGAATAATAATAAGCGTTTTTCTCTCCACAAACAGCATTAAATTCATCATTAATTTTTTTAATTAATTCGGTGCAACGTCCCCAAACTTCAAAGTCCACGAATGGCTTTAACCCTTGATTTTCTAAAAACGATGCAAAGTTTTCTACTAGTTGTGCGTCTTTGTGTGCATGACTTATAAATATGTTTTTATCAGAGGAATTTGGAAACCAGTCATTAATTAGCTTTTCTCCGTCTAGTATAGGCGTTCCATTTTCATTTTGAGAGATGTATTCAGTTATATTATCGTTTTCTATTATTGTGGGCCTATCTTTAGTAGCTTTCCAATCATTTTTAATAATCGTAGATTCTTTAATTTTAAATCCCTTTATCATTTTTAGACTTCCTTAAAGGCTCTCCTATTGTGAAGCCACTGTATAGGAGCTCATTTTATGAGTAACATATAATATATTATTGATATTTCCCGTAGAGATATTAAAAAAGTTTAACCCCAAAAGGACGGCTAATAGTCTTTATACCGGGATCATTCTTTTTCTTTATATCAAATATTTTGCTCCTTTTTTCAAATGCTTCGTCAATATACTTTTCAATATCGTTAATAAAGGTGGAGTATCTGTAAATTCCACAATAGGCTTCTGAATCTTTATAGTGAGGATAAGTCGACTTTTCATTTTCTAGCCTAAGATTATTTTCCCTAACTAAAAACGGAATTTTTTCTTTCAATAATGGAGTTGGTGTCTTAAGTTCTACGCCACAATTACATTCTGGAGCGGTACACAATGTTTTTTTGTAGATACGATCAAATAAATCATCTCTTACAACACCCAAGATACCAACAGCATTATTCCCCCATAGTCCTGCCTGTATTTCAGAATTTACATAGGGACGACTAGCTGTTTGTTCTCCTACTAGCACTACAATTACAGATGCATCTTTAATGAAATCAGTTCTTATCTTACTCATTATTGTATCTTCTGATAGATTAGTATCAATATCACCATCAGAAACCGATTTATCAATAAAGTAGTCTTTTGATTCAGCAGTGTTTACTAGTTCATCTTTCAATTTCTGTTCACCAGAATGATGGTAGCTAATAAAAGTTTTATGCATGTTCTTTTCCCTCCCAATCAAAAAAGTTAATTCTAAAAATGTTTTTAATTTCTTTTTTAGACATATACTTGTTAATATCATTAATATCATTTAGCAATTCAGCATATCGGTAGTAATTTTTTTGAACGTCTTCTATGGTTGTTTCATGGACAGTTATACTCTTTTTAGTAGCAGTATCAGTAACGGTATCATTAGAAATAACTCTATCATACCAACGCCTGTAGTCATTTTGGTGTTTAGTAAGAAAATGATTTAGTTTTCTTAAAATTTCACAGGATATTTTGTACAAGCCTTGATTTTCTTTAGGATCTAGTAGTTCCAAATTACTTCTGATGAAATTATATGCTTCATAATAAGCATTTAGAACTTCGTAGATATTATCTCTTTTCTCTTCAAAGTCAAAAAGGGATCTTTTTGACGAAACAAAGGTACCAACGGTCTTAATATAAATTTCACTTGATTTATCGAAAAGAATATTAATTCCTCCAATGTTAAACTTATCTACCCTGAGAGTGTATCTTTTCCCCAAGAAGCCTATTAAAATGTAGAAAACAAGCATTATTACAATAAATAAAAACAAAATTTGTAACATATCTTTAACGGCAATAATGTAATCTTTAACGATTATTCTGTTAAAAATTTTAAGGGCAGTCAAAATGTATGCTAATAGAAAAAACGCCAATAAAATCAATGAAATATCCCAAACTGGTTTGCTTGTTTCTCTGGGTTGTATTTTTATATTCCTCAATACAAGTATTAGTATTGAAATACCGAGTATGGCGCTGCAAATATAAATAGAAAGCAATTTCTTGGCCTCCGTATGATTATTTCAATTTGCTTTATCAATTTCGTTTTTCTAGTTATTTATTATTTGGTCTGGAAATTAATTAAAGCATCCAATATCTGAATAACTCTATTTTTAATCATAGTCTATTTAAAATAGTTGCTAATCGTTTTTTACTGCCTTTTATGTATCCATCTTTGATTATATACCTATACCATTTAATATCATCTTTGGACATCAAATTTCTTTCTATATCTGATAAAGGTTGAACGCTTAATACCTGTTTTTCGAGAAACATCCACATCACTCATGCCTGCTAGGTAAAGTTTAAAGGCATGTTGTAACCGAGGATCATCTTCGGTATATTGGGGCTTGCGGCCATGATATTTACCTTGCTGTTTGGCAAGCGCAATGCCTTGTTGCTGTCGCTCAATGATCCGCTTACGTTCACTTTCAGCTTGGTACTTGTAGAGTTCAATAATCAAATTGGTCATCAGTTGCCGTAAGTTGGGATCCGCAATCCCGGTCATGGACGGCAAATTCAACACATCTAGGGTGGCCCCCTTACTTTGAATGGTGTTCATGATCTGAGTTAAATCCTGGTTGTTTCGGCCCAAGCGATCTAGTTCAGTGACCAGGACAATATCACCCTCGCGGATATAAGCCAGCAGTTTTTGCAGTTCAGGTCGATTGGTGTTAGCCCCACTTAATTTATCCGTAAATAATTTATCAACGCCTTTTAAAGCCGCTAACTGTCGATCTAAATGTTGCTCCTTGGAACTCACACGCGCATAACCGATTTTAGTCATTTTCAGTTCTCCTTTTGGACAGTTCTAATGAACATCTGTAATTCCTAGTATAGCACGGAAATAAAAAAGGCCATTAGGGCATACCCTAGTGGCCGTCACGCTAATTTATTGAAAAGGGAAAAATTCTCCTTTCCCTAGATTATCTGTATTTAATCTTGAATTTATAACGTTTTGATTTCCATTTACCATTTTTGATAAATCTTCTGGGGCTGTAAAATTTGAATGCAAAGGAGCTTCTTGATAGGCGATTTCCCAATCTCTCAAAATATTATAATCTTTTGAAAATTCTATGTTCTTTTTTACACCCTCAAAATCCGGAAATAATTTGGTACTGATGGCTCCGTTTTCTTTTAAATATTTTTGTAAATCATTTCGATCTCTTTGCGATAGTTTGAAGGTTATTTTTTCTAAAAGAGTTTCATTATTCCATGAGTATTTATCGCCAGATTGCTTCAAAAAGTCATCAGGATTATTAGATTGAAGCCAATCAGCCAATATTTTAATTTGAGAGTTTTGAATTTTAGCATTATCGTTTACTTTTGTGCTATCTATGCTAGATAGCAGCCCCTGCTGTGATTCCATTCTTTCGTTTTTATGATCTGTATCAGATACTATTAGCGGTAATTTAGGATATTGATTCTTTAACTCATCATATAAGGTCTTATTAAGTCTATATATGCAATACTTGTGTTTGTTGAAGTCGTCTCTAAGACAATGCATTTTACAAAGATCGATATGTTGGTCCAAAATATTTTCATCAACAAACTGTTTAATATAACTGGTGAATGCAAAGTATAAAGCTACATAGACCGAATAACTCCAGTCTAGATAACTAGTGCTGAGCCCGTAGTGCTGAGAAAGGCCATCTGCCAGCCCATTCATACCTACTTCTGAATACCCTCGCTCAGCGGCTTTTTTAACAACGTCAGAATAAATATTGTATTGGGCAAAACTGATGTCTGTTTTTAACTTTCTAGCTAGAGTTGGAACTAAATCATATTTTTCAAATGCACACCCTCGATAAATGAAGTTGCTATTATCCTTAGCTTTTGAAATGATTTTTTGTAACGTAGCCAATATTTCATTCCTCTTGTATAATTAAAGTGAGAGCGTAAAATATCTTGTGTAAATGCATAAAAGATTTCTGAATTGTATAGAAATAGGGAATGCCTTCCCTTATGATATTTAGTAACCACAGAAAACATCACAGGAGGCATTCCCCATGAATGAACTTACCACAGAAATTATCGCTGCACTAGCCCAAAAGCAAGATTTGGACGAAGTTTTTCGTCACCACCTCGAAATTGCGATTAACCAGTTGCTTCAAACCGAATTGGCAGAGCTTTTGGGTTACGAACGCTACTCATACGCTGGGATTAACACTGGTAATAACCGCAACGGCAGTTATGAGCGCTCGTTTGATACGAAGTACGGCCAACTTAACTTAACCATTCCTCGAGATCGCAATGGCCGGTTTGAAAATCATACCTTGCCAGCCTACGGTCGGCACAGTGATAATTTAGAAACAACGGTCATTCAGTTGTATACCAAGGGAATTACCACTGCTGAAATTGCCGAACTCATTGAGAAAATGTACGGTGCTCACTACTCCAAAGCCACGGTTTCCAACATGACTAAAGCCGTCAATGAACAGGTTCAAGCTTTCCAGCAACGTCGACTGGCTTCACAATATGCGGCCATCTTCTTAGATGCCACTTACTTGCCGTTAAAGCGGGATCCCGTTCAAAAAGAAGCCGTTCATATTGCGATTGGCATTCGTCCAGATGGTACGAAAGAAGTGCTGAACTACCAAGTGGCGCCAACGGAATCGACTGGAATCTGGACTGAACTGCTGGGAACCTTGATCAAGCAGGGCGTTAAAGATGTGCTGTTGTTTGTGGCCGATGGGTTAGTTGGTTTGGATGAAGGCTTGAATCGGCATTTCCCTAAAGCCAAACGACAACGTTGCCTGGTTCATGTTGGGCGGAATCTGATGAACAAAGTTCGCGTAAAAGACCGCAAGGCCATGATCAGTGACTTTAAACAAGTTCATCGGGCCGCCAACCGTGAAGCAGCCGAACTAAAACTGAATGAGTTCGCCAACAACTGGCATCAGACCTATCCCAAATTAATCAAAGATCTGCTTAAAATGCCGAATTTACTCACTTTCATGGACTTTTCACCAGCTATCCGGCAATCACTATACTCCACTAACCTGATTGAGAACTTTAATAAGCATCTCAAGCGCACCACCCACCACAAAGAACAATTTCCAACGGAAGATTCACTGGATCGCTTCCTGGTTTCTCAGTTTAATGTTTATAACGAGAAGTCTCTGAAGCGGATCCACCGAGGGTTCAAAGGACTCCAGGACACCTTGGAAGCATCATTTATTTAAGTTAGATACATATTATATGTACGAAGGCATTTCATTTACACAAGATTCTTGACGCTACCTCATTTACCTAATAAAATGCAAGTATTCATTCTAACTTTTTTAGTTTTTTTATAATTATATACACTTTTAAGTTGAAGTAAGTAGTATAATATCTGTAGTCTATAGGTGTACCCAAAACATATTGTAAGGTTTTAATAAAGAAAGTAGGAATAGTAATGAAAAATAAAATAGTATTATCAACCACATTATCTTTGTTATTGGCTTTAGGGATTCAGACAAGTACGGTTCATGCCGATACTACCAGCACTACAAGTACTTCTGTGGCACCTGGATCTTTAAAAATTAACTCAGTTCCAAGTATGACATTCAATAGTACAGTTGATGATATTGCCAATTCTACTTCTACCACGGCTAAACTGCAGTCTGATGGTAGTATCTCTACGACAGATGATGAAGGTTATGGGACAGCCACTAATTGGACTCTAGCTGCAACTCCAACTGAACTTAGCTACGCTGGTGGTAATGGGAAAACTAGCAACCTGAGTGTCTCTACATTAACAATAGCCGGGACTCCTATTACCACAATCGATGGTAAAACCAGTACTCCAATTGTTAAGAATGGTACCAACGAAGGGAACACTTCTACTGATTTAACCGCAGACAACACGTCAATTACTTTACCACAAGATAAGCAAGTGTTTGGAGCAGTTTATACGGGTGCCATTACGTGGACGTTATCTGGTAACACTGGAGCTATTGGTGGTACTGCTCAATAATTATGGCTGGCAATTTGAAGAAAGCTTCAAAACTAGTTTTCATAACTATCTTTTCTCTGATTTTAAGCCTACTGCTTACTTCCCATGTAGCACAGGCGCAAACAACTCCCTTTGCGGTGAAAGTTGTTGGTCAAAATCAACAATCCATAGTTCAACGAAAAGTTAATCCTGGGCAGTCAATAAAAATAAAGTTACTTTTATCTAATAATAGTTCTAAAAATCAACATATTTCTGTCACCAGTCATACTGCTTTTACCGGTGATGCTGGAATTATTCAGTATAATTTAAAGAATCCTGGGAAGCGTTATTTTGGGAATGTTGATTTCAACAGACTACTAACCGGCCCCCAAAGAATAACATTGAATGCTCATGAAAAAACAACCAAGATGTATACCTTAACAAGTCCAAATAATCATTTTAAAGGAACAATATTAGGAGGCATATACGTTAGCCAACTTGTTAATCAACAATCAAAAGGTAATGGTTCATCCAAAAAACAAGCTTATGTAGGGTATACAAATATTCTGGCTTACCAAATACCGATTGTTTTGAGACAAAGCAACCGCATTGTTCATACAAAATTGAAACTCAAAAAAGTAGTTTGTCAGGTAAATAACAGCACGCCTGTTGTACTAGCTCGAATTGCTAATATAACCCCTACCGTATTTAGTCGTCTTGAATTAAAAACAAAAATTATCAATCAGCGAAACAAAAAAGTGGTGTTCCAAAGCAACCAAAAAGATATTTCTATGGCCCCGCTAAGTTATTTCGATGATCATTTGATACTTAATAAAGGTTTGTCAGCTGGTAATTATATCTTAAGTATAAACGCGCAGTCAGGAAAAAGGCATTGGTTATTCCGTAAAATGTTCAAAATAAATACCAAAGTGGCACAAGCCACACAAACTAAGAATTATAGACATCATCCTGATTATGTATGGGCTGTAATAATTCTTGGTGTGGCAATACTAATTTTTATGTTAACGTTTGTTTATCGATTGGGAAAACGTCAACGTTAATTATGGAGCGGAGGATATAATTGATAACTAAAGCTAATTTGGAATATATTTTTTTCAAAGCGGTTGGCCCATTTATTATTATGGCTTATGTCGGCGGTAAGCTAAGTAAACATCATCTTTATATTATTGGATACCATGAAAAAATAAATTCTGAACATGCACGTTATCTACTGGATTCTCCTGACATGGTTATTGATAGTAGTTACAACAGTTGTTTTGGTTTTCATTGGTTGAAGGGACATTTTAAATAATCTGATCATTGGTGTATCTTAATTATAACGATCTAGGTTAAATAAGGGTCTTCGTCAACCAGTTTAGAAACTAGTTATATTTAGAAGAGGCTGTGACACAACTAGCTTCTAAACGAGCAAATGGGGCGAGAAACCGAATTTTGGTTTCTCGCCCCATTTGCTCGTTTAGTTGTCCCCCAAAAAGAATCCAATTCGTAAATGAATTGGATTCTAAATACAATTTCATCAACACCGGTTGACAGAGACCCACTAAAATAGCTAAGGTTTATTGGTTTGTTACAGTCAATGAAACCAATGCACCTTATGAAAGTAATTATACAGTTGATTTACTTGAGACGCATAATGTTGTTAACGTTCAATTTTACTTAGGGTTTAGGAAATCTCAATCCGTTAGTGTCTATTTACATCAAATTGTAAATCATCTAGTGGAACAAGGTATTTTAGAACCACAAATACCCACGTATTCAACAGAGCGACAACGGAAAGTCGGCGACTTTAAGTTTGTTATTATAAAGGAACAACCAGCAGATTTAATTGTCAATGATAAGTTAAGCTCGTTAGATAGAAGATTGATTGTCGGGCGCATCTATTTGCAGAAAATTACGGCCTCACCTATTTCATGGTATGGTTTGGAGTTTAGCAATGTCGTAGAAGAAAGTTCTCCGTTATTTATTACTCAAGATCAAGATCAATACTTAATCCAAAAGGCAAATTACAAGTTTAATCCGAACAAGCCCGGAATCTTTCAATGGCAGTCTGTTGATGATGTATTTTTAATGGTCGTTGATTAATTAGTTCAAGTGCTGCTAGGATCTCATCAGTCGTTACTTGGCTAAAATTGGTCTTTTTCGGGAAGAACCAGCGTAACCGTCTATTAAAATATTCATTGGAACCTCGCTCCCATGGTGAATATGGATGGCAAAAATAAACTTTGATCTGATAATCCTGTTCTAAGGCCTGATAATTGGCAAACTCTTTACCATGATCAACAGTAATGGATTTTACTTGGGGACCGAAGGCCCCCATAAACTTGCCAAAGGCGATGTTTAGAGCCTTAGCCGTTCTATTAGGGGCTTTGATGGCCCATAGAAGTCGGGTCTTACGTTCTACGAATGTAACCAGACATGATCGTGACTCACTTCGACTAGAAAGCACCGTATCTACTTCCCAATGACCAAAAGCTAACCGTTGATTAACAGTTATGGTGATTTGTTGGGACGTGTTGCATTGATACCGGAAGATGATAGGTTTGTACTTAATCAGCGTGTTGCTTTATTGAGACCAAATGCGACCGCTGATCCACAATTTCTGTTCTCCTATATCAATGCACACCAATATTATTTCAAGGCACAAGGAGCTGGAATGTCACAACTGAATATCTCTAAAGGCAGTGTAGAAAATTTCATTTCTTTTGTTCCGATAATTGAGGAACAAAAGAAAATAGGTACCTTCTTTAAACAGTTAGACAACACTATCACTCTTCATCAGCGTAAGCTTGAAAAACTCCAAGAACTTAAAAAAGGGTATCTACAAAAGATGTTTTGCTGATTCTTAATTTGATCAAATTTAGGATCCTATGAAACTCCATGACTTAATTTTTGTTGTGCTTGGTCAATACTTAATTCACCTGTATAATAGATTACGCAGGAAGTTTTAAGGGCGGTGGCTGTCTTTTTCCTTGCGAGGTGAGGCCCATGGGAACATGGAATAATCTTCAGGAAGGTTTCACAGTCAATGAGCGTCTTCCAGACACTCTCGTTGATGTTGCTATTTGCAATGTTTATTTTAGCGTTGCTAACGTACATCGACAAAAGGAACAAATAAAAAAGCCGCCCTGCGTAACTTTGGCCAGTTACAGGGTAGCTTAATGCTGTCTTATTAACTTCGCCACCGCCTTTGAAGCGGCTTGCATGGGAAGTCCTGTCTTCAGCAGGGCTTCCTTTTTCTATTACATTATAGCATGCCCTTTAAAAACTGGCTAACGTTTTAGACTTTGATCAAGTTCGGATTCGGGTTGTTTGATCTCCGGATTCTGTTCAGCAAATGCTTTCAGTTGCTTTTGTGTTAGCTCACTGATTTCTTGGTGCACATCGTTTAACTGGTTTTTAAATTGCGCTTTCTGTTGTGGACTAGTTGCTTGTTGAATTTGTTGTTGCAAGCTTTGATAGGACTTATTAAGATCCTGGGCTGATAGCTTTTTTAAATCATGCTCAGGTTCTTTTTGTGCTTCTTGTAAGCCTAATTGTTTGGTTAACCCGTCACTAAGCTCAATCACTTTGTTGCTAACTTGCTGGATTTCACTTAAAGCACTATGGATCACGGCTTTATCTTTGGCCCAGGTAGCTACATACCCGAGGGAGTAATTGCCTGTATCAACCCCAATGTTTTGCATGGCAACATACGCGACCGCTTCGGCCTGCGTTTCTTGATAGGCTCGTGGGCGATCTTTAAAGGCTGATTTTAATCCGTGTAGCTGACTATGTGCATATTCGTGATATAACGTCTTTAGTTTCAAAGCATTGTCGGGCTCATCACCGCCAATGACGATTTCATTAGTGCTGGGTTGAAAATACCCCTTAGCCCCATTTAGCGTCGCTAAAGGCACTTCACTAACTTTAAGGTCGGGTTGCTGGTTGAGATAGTCTTTGAACGCGTTATACAAGCTCGTTACATTCTAATGATCGGCTAAATTTTCTTTGACAAAATCCTTGGCACTTAACACTGGCTCACCGCTAGTTTGTGACACGTCAAAGACGGGTAGATAACGGTAACCGACAATGGCGCGTTCATCGGTGGTATCAAGACGCTTTTGCTCGGCTGGTGTTAACTTCTTAATAATCGGGGCCGCAATCCGAATCGCTTTTGCGCCTCGTTTGACGGTGCGGTTAAAATCCGTCTGCCATTGCTTAAAGCCCGCGACTTGAGTGGCTTGCGGATTTTGCGCATAAATCAAATCAATGTTTCTGGCGCTATAATGATGAAATTTAGCCAGGGTATTAAGATACTGTTTAAATCGGTCACTATCGGTTAATTTTAGGATTTGTTGTTCAGCCTGGGCGACTAATTGTGCTTTCCAGGCTTTAACGTCTGCTTTACTCGGCATTGTCTACCCCTCCTCATCTTCAAAAATATCATTCAATATAGGGGCTACGTTGATTTGAATCGGGGTCGTGCCATAAAGGGCAACGTAACCGTCAGATAATTTTTGCCAAGCTACTTGATAATAAGCGCCGTTACCAGTGATTTCCTTTAAATACTTGTAGGGTTCTTTAGCCTGTAGAACCGGTAATTCACTCCCAATGACTGCTAATTCGTTATCCATATCTATGATCTCCTTTGTTTTGCTAATCTTACCCGTTATTTAGGTTTACTTTTGGGGTTGTAAAAGTGAACCTAAATGACGGGTTCACCACCCGGAACGTAGTGTAGGGCGGTAGGCAGGTTCTAATCAAAATCAAAACTTAATTTATGGCCGTCAAGTTTTAGCTTGGCGTCAAACGACTTTCCTTTTTTGCTCTTGAACCCCTTTAGTTTGCTGGTTTCCCCCTTAGTGATTAAGGCTTTGATCGCAGTTTTACCGAGGGTTTTACTGCTCCATTTCTTGGGCAGGGTAAAGTCTTCGCCTTGCTTAGGCTTTACAATGTAAAACTTCTGTTTATTTAAAACGGTCGCTTGCGGTGTTTCTAAGAAGACCTCGGTGGCTTTTTGGGCTTGCTGCTGATGATCGATTTGTTGCTTAATGGCTGCATTGCCGGTTAATTGTGTGGGAACATCAGCGATTAACTTCGCCACAAACTTCTTGATTTGGCTCAAAAAATTATCCGGAGTGCGTTCTTCGGTACTGATTTGTTGTAACGCTTGCTCCCATTTAGCCGTCATTTCTGGGCTAGTTAGCAAGGGTTCGAGTTCAACCGCTTTACATAAAGTAATCCCTGCTTCACTGACGTGTAACTTGTTCTTTTCAGTGACGAGATAGCCGCGCTTCTTTAACACTTCCAGCACATTAGCCCGGGTCGCACTTGTCCCAATTCCTTGCACGTCTTTGAGAATTGCTTGGGCTTCTTCATCATCAAGCGTTTTACCGGCGGTTTTCATTGCCGTAATCAGGGTACCTTCGGTAAAGGGTACCGGTGGTGTCGTTTCTTTTTGCGGCGTTTGCAGGTTTGCTTGGACTTGATCGCCTTGGTGAACGAGCGGTAAAGTTGCTGCTGCTTGCTGGTCGGCTTTGTTTTCATCAAATAAAGCTTGCCAACCTTGCTTAGTTGGGACCTTACCCGTCGCTTTAAAATTGACGTCGCCAACTTGGGTGATAATGGTGGTCTCTTCATATTCGTAAGGATCAGCAAACATCGCTAACGTCGTTCTTAAAACTAAATCATAAACCTGTTGCTGTAATTTAGGTAAGCTGGCTAGTTTCTCTTTCGTCGGGACGACTTTAGTCATAATAATGGCGTAGTGTTCTTCAACCTTTTTCCCATTAACATAGCGCTTATTCGGGGTGGTATTGGTTAAAGCGACTCGCTTAGAGACTAACCCCAGATACTTCGTCAGATTAGCCACTAAATACTCAAATTCTTCATTAGTGATATAAGCACAATCCGTTCGGGGATAACTCAACAACTTGGCTTCATATAAACTTTGAATAGCCGCTAAGGTTTGGCTGGCACTGGCATGATACCGTTTATTCATCGCACTTTGCAGACTGGATAGCGAAAACAACTGTGGACTAGCACTCTTTTTAGCCTGTTTTTGGACGTCCTTGATTAAGCCGCTCTGTGAGCCTTTCTGAACGTGTTTAGCTTGCATGAATGTCATTAGACATGTTTCGTCTTTAAACCGCTGATAGGGGTCTAATTTTGCGGTGAATTTTTGCTGATTGGCTAAAATTTCCGCATTTAGTTCAAAATAGGGTTCCGGCTTAAAGTCTTTGATTGCTTGGTCTCTTTGATAGACCATATACAAGGTTGGCGTCTGCACGCGACCAATTGAATACACCCCGCGCACCCCATTTTGTCTCAACAATAAAGTATATAAGGGACTACCATTCATACCGATCAACCAATCGCTAATTTGGCGGGTTTGGGCTTCTTTATAAGCCAAATAGTCTTTGTGCCAATCACCAAGATTTTTGAATCCGGTAATAATCGCGTCTTTTTCCAAACTATTCAACCATAGCCGCTTAATGGTCTTCTTTTTAACATCAATCTGGGCTTGATTCATGATTGACCATGCAATATTGGAACCTTCTCGACCGCTATCGGTGGCAACAATAATGGTATCGGCCTTCGTTAACAGGTCTTTGACGACCTTGAATTGATCTTTTTTACTAGCTGACACCACAAACTTGTATTTATCGGGGAAAATCGGTAAATTAGATAGGGCCCACTGCTGGTATTTCCGATCATATTTATCCGGTGTGGCTAGTTCAACTAAGTGTCCGAGACCATACGTGACAAGCGTATTCTCGGGCAAAACAGGGTCACTAACCGTATAGTAACCCTGTTTTTTTGTGCTCTTTTGAAAGGCTTGGACGTATGAACGGGCTTGACTGGGTTTTTCAGCTAAGATAACAGTGGTCATGTTCATTCACTCCTTATGATTAAGCTTCTGTTCTAATTCTGTTTTACCTTGTTCAGCTGCTTTCAACCAAGTTTCACGTCGCAATTCTTGTTGTTGCTCTATCGATTGTTGCTTTAAATATTGTTGATACCGGTTGATGGCTTTGAAATCTGCATAGGCTGACCAACGGAATAATAAGCCACCCAGCAGTAAAACTAAGGCCATTAGTGCAGTTCCTAAAAAATCGGTATGGTTCGCCGTGAAAAGCTCTTGGTATAAATCCATTAACATGAGGTAAATTCCCATCAAATAGAAGATCATACTAACTAAGGTATCAAAATAGTAAGACAGCTTAGTCCGCCGGGAAGGTGTTGTAAAAGGGTCGGTTCGCATATCCTTTTTGGCTTTTTCCAATAACCAGTGTGCGATTTTTTTCATAACTATTTCTCCCTCCTAGTGGCTACGGAAATAATTTTGAAACATTCTCATGGCACCCATACCAGCACTCTTAGTCACACCGGTTGAAGCCCAAAAGTCTTTAACGGCGTCAGGTGTCTTGACCACCAGAAAACCGAATCCGATTGAAGCAATAAAAGCAATAAACCCGTATTTAGCCATATTAGTGAAACACCATACTGATAATGACATACAAAGCACCTGGCTAATAATAGAAGCATTGTAATAAATGTACTTCTTCCACCACGTGCCACTGTAATCAAAACTTTCAGTCGCCATGCTCATTGCAGCTAAAGGAATTGTCAGGTTATACCAAGCCATATCAGCCACAAACACACACATCTTGATAAAGAACACGACGGTTACGACAGTGAAGATTAGCAGAAACAAAATCTGTAAGGGTAGCGAAATGCCAACATCTTTTAGCCCAGGAACTTTATTCATGCCGGTAATTGATTTAGCAGTGAATTTCTGATCAGAACTAAACATATACTTTAGCAGGGGCAAGGTAATTGAACCTTGAATAAAGCCCTGTAAAAACACGAAAACCGGAATCACGGCCGCTGATCTAATCCCGTCCATGATGATATTAGCCCAAGTAACATCTGTACTTTCATCTGCCTCTTTTAGAATTGTCATCACAATGCGGCCAAGGACGACCACAACGACTAACGATGTCGCAAAGGACAGGAAGATGGCATACCACGTTTTAACAATCGGCAAGCTTTGATTGGCTTGGTCAATAATGGCCTTGCAGATGTTGAATAAGCCGTCCAACAAACCAGACAGTGCCCATTCAAAAAACTTAGCAATCGCTCCCTGAACCAGTCCTGAAATATCACCTAAAACAAACATATCTATCACTTCCTTTTTTGCAATTCAAAGCTTCCTAATCCGTCATCTGCTTTGGCAGTTTTATTTATTGCTTTAGCTTTATAACCATCGCTAATTTGAGTTAATTCAAATTTTTGATTCTTCTCATCATCAGTATTTACTTTTAAATATTCTTTACCAGAAGTATTACTGACTGAATAATTGGCATTTACATTCATCAAGGGGCTTTCAATAATCATTGTTTTTTTATTAAATTGGGTTTTGTAGCTTTGTCCTTTTTGGTTGAGATACCATTTATTACTTTGCAAATCCTGTGCTGTAGACTTCCCACAAGCGGTAAGACCAACAACAATCAGTAACACTGTCATCACAGCGATTATATATTTCCAATATTTTTTCATTAATATGTCCTCCATTATCCAAGCATTTTCTTATGTCTAGACTCTAATTCTTGATCGATATTATCCTGCAATTTGTCTTCTTCGTCATCGGTTGTTTGATCGTCTTTTTTGGCTTGGTGCTGTGCTTTAACTGTCTGATTCCACTTATCTACCTTATTCTTAAAGTGGGTTTCCTGGCTGGCTTCTGGTTGGCCTTGATAATCGTTTTGTGACAAGTTAACCAAATGATCGGCTCCTGGAAATAGTTTAAATTGGAACGCTTTTGTAGCTTTGACTGGTCGCGCATTGCTAAAGATTAATAAGCTCTGATCTTCGGGCATACGCATGATTTCATCGGGCGTCATGAGCGAACGGCTCGTATAGCTGTAACTATCGCTCTTGCTGTGACTTTCTTCCTTGCTATGACTGGTACTCTCACTACCCGTTTCCACTTTCACAGTTGATTTTCCTAACAGATCACTAAAGTATTTAGCGGTCACATCATTAGCGGCATTTAAGCAAATCTTAACGGCATGATTTCCTAAGATACTCTCGGCCTTATCCTTGCCATACAAGGCTTGGAGCTGGGTTAAGGTTTGACAAATTGTCGTCACGCCAATGCCGTACCCCCGACACGTCGCTAGGAACTCCTCATACTTGGGAAACTTCCCTAAATTGACAAATTCATCAAGGATAAAGTCGACTTGGTGGGGCAATTTAGCGTGATGATCGGCAGCTAATTTGTATAATTCATCAAACAATTGTGAGAAAAACAGATTGATGAAGCTTTCATAAGTGTTATCCATGACGGGGATAATCACGTATAGCACCACTTTGTCATTGCCGATCTCTTTTAAATCAAAATCAGAAAAGCTGGTAAAATCAGCCACTTCTTTGTCAACGAATTTCGAGATGGTCGCCAACAGGCTTTCAATAATGCTGGCTTTCATTTCCCCTTTGGCTTTTTTGAACCCTAACTCATAAGCGCGTCTCGCTGGATCAGTCATGGTTAAATCAAGAAACAAGATATCTAACGGACTATCTGCGCCCTTTTCCTCGGCTTCCACATCGTTTTCTTGCAACACTTGGGTCACACCCGCCAAATTTCGTTGTTCTGGTGACCGGTGGTTCATGACAAACAGGATTAGTGCCTTCAGAAGTTGCCGTTGGGTACTAAACCACACGTCTTTTTTACCTTCGGCATTTTCACTCTGGACGATCTTGGTGGCGACGGTTTCGGCTTGAATATCCCGTTGAATATAATCAAAGGGATTGTAGCGGTCACTGTGCGCCATGTTGGCAAAATTGACGACATGTACTTGATAGCCTTGAGCTAGTTTGATACCGGCCGTCTTTTCGTATAATTCACCTTTCGGGTCGGTTACGACAATGCTGTTCTCCGTTTCGTTAAACAGGTTGGTAATCACGACTGATTGAGTCTTATACGATCCTGGGCCCCCAACCACAAAGATGTTCCGGTTGGGTTTGGTACTGTTATTTTGGTAAACAATTTGTTTATCCACGATTCCTAAAATTGTCCCATTCATGCGTTTACCTCCAATGCGGTTAGCTTTAGATGACTTTTCTGATTTACTTCTTTTTCATCTGTATTCTGATTAACTGATAAATGAAAGATAAAATGACTGTGATAATTGTAAATACAAAAGTTAGTGTGCTCCCTCCCTGAAATAGGAACAAAACTATCGCAATTAACAACGTGATGATCGTAACTATTCGTACTAATAAATCTGGTCTGTTCATGCTTCTTACTTCCTTTCACTTGCCTGTCTTGGATTGTGTTTCTTGTTTTGTTAATGCCTCTAATATTTCTGTTGTGGTGCTCCTGTTAAACGCTGTGGTGAGGTCTTTGGCATTGATACTAAAGTAATGGTCGCTCAACTCTTTTAGATTGCCCCAAGTCGCACTCCCGTGGGTTTCAGTGTCCGCAGTTTCCCACGCTTTGTGCTTGCTATTGCGTTTCAAAGCAAAATAAATGGTGTATAGGACCACAGCGATACTGACGATAATTAATACCGGGTTCTTTTGACCCAAATACAAGTTGTAATAGTGCCAGGGGTGCAAGGCTAATTGTTTTAATACGGTTGGCATATGATCCACAAAAGTTAGCTTATAGCGGGACAAGGCCATGACTGCTCCGGCTAAAATCTCCGCTAAATACAAGCCAATGATTAGCGTTAGTAGATACGGCCAACTAGCTTTAATCACAGCTATGCTTCTATCTTTCATTTCTAATCACCTACGATTCGTTTAATTTGCGACTGCTTGGTACCAACATACCGTTGATTGCCACTAATCAAGGTTGGTACTGACGTTAATTGATATTTTTGAATGTAATGCCGATTCTGCGGTTGATTCATGTTAATCAAGACGATGTTGTGACTGATTGCGTTGTGCCAATAAATTTGATGGAAAATAGACTGACAATCCGGGCAATCATCGCGATAGAAGAACAACACTTTTTCAGGGTGCTTAGCCAGCGTCACAACTGGCCGCTGTTTTTCCACGTGATTGACGTATTGATGACCAGCAAACCCGCTAACGGCTAAAACCACCACGATTACCGCTAGGGCCTTACCAACCCGCTTAATTAAGGTCACTGGCTTTAAAGCTACTACCTAAATTTTGGACTGCGGTGATTCGATCCGTGGTGGTATCGAAGGTCACCTGATAAAGTACCGTCGCCTTTTGCCAGTCGTTGTCGCCACTCTTACTTTCGTAACTGACGACGGCCAAGCCCTTCATGTTTTGCCCCTGCTTACTTTGTGTATACAGGTTCAGCTGATCTAATTTGGCTGAAACACTATTGCTATCACCATACGTGCCCTTATTTGAAAAGTATTGCTGATATAGCTTGTCGGAAATCAAGTCTTTCACGCCATCTTTACGCTGTCCGTAGGTCTTGGGCTTAAAGTTGTTCATGACCTTAAAGAACTTGGTGACTACCGTATTAAAGCTAAGTTCAGCCTGACTTTTGTCTTTATTATTTTGGTAGGTCTTATAACTGTCAATTTGGGTGCTCAATAACTGCTTTTGTTGGTTGGTTTTAGTCAATTGCTGGTTAACTTGGCGCTTCTGTTTTTGTAGCCGACTAATCTGTTGTTGCGCCTGCTTAACTTGGCTATGTTGATAGGCATTCGTTCCTAATGACATAATTAAGATCAAACTACCAAGTGCAATACTTAAAACCACGCTACGCTTCATTTGTTGGTTCCTCCTTACTTCTTGATTGGCCGGGCTAACGTTACATCGCTACCACTTAGTAAGCTATAAAAGGCGGTGCCAAAGGTGCTTTCGTTAACCTTGTCGCCTACGCCACCTTGTTCAATGATTTTGGTGGCTTTGCCTTGCCATTTGCCTAGCAGAATGGCAGTATGGCCGTTGTTTCCGGCTCCCGCACCTTGATTGACGATGACGATATCGCCGGCTTTCGCGTCATTTTCACTGATCTGTTTCAGATATTGATGGCTGCCTTTGGCGTCACTGGTCATCGTGCCGGTAAACCAGCCCATGTTGGCCGGTACCTTGTAACCAGCTTTATTAAGCGCTAACCAGACAAAGCCCGAACAATCAGTTCCACCAGTTTTGCTGGGATTCTTTAAATCACTGCCTAAATTGGGGCTGGGGTGGGTTTGAACATAGTAGAAATCGCCTTTCATACTTTCTGCGTTTTTAACGATACTACCGCCGGAATAGCTCGGGTCACTATCACAACCTAGATCGGTCAGATCGCCGGAACTCGCATTGTCTAACGTATTACCGGCCACGGGATCACTCGCCCCGAACACGGAATACCAGTGATCGGCATAACCGTATCTTTGGCTTAAATACCATTGTTCCGGGTTCTTGCTCATGCCTTCATAATCCATTAACCAGGCTTTCGTCGCTTTGTGCACGTCCGTATATTTAAAGATCTGCTTGTTTGACGCATAGTAACTACTGTTCAATTCTTGATCGAGATAGTCCAACTGAACCCCGAGATTGGTCGCTGGTTTGTTTTCTTTGTGGGCTAAGTCCTCCAACTTATCTTTTCGGCCGCCTAACCACTGGGCTAAGCCCGTGGCCCCGGAACTTGAATTGACGGACTTAGGATCAAGGCGACTTTCTAGTTGTAAGACGCCCAAGATACCGGCTGCCGCTTGTGGCGTTGCACCATACTTCTGTTTCCAGTGCGCATAGATATTTTTGGCATTTTCCGTCATGCTCTTACTATCTAATTGTGTTTCTGTGGTCGTTGAATTATCACAACTGTTTTCTTGTAGCTGACCAGTAATTGCGGCGATCAGCAAGATGATTAGCAGAATGGCGCCGCCCACAATATAAGCAATCAACTTCCACTTCTTTTTCTTATATTCGAAAGACAGTACTTGCATTTAATCACCCACTTTGTGCTTGGCCTGATCGACTTGTTTTTGCGCTGCTGATTGGTCACTCTGCGCGTTCTTTAAGTCCGACTTAGCCGAATCCACCTTCTTGTCTTTATCCTTATCTTTACTGCCATCAATCTTGTTGGCGTCGTCTAACTTCTTTTGGGTGTCGCTGACTTCGTTCTTTGCGGCATTGAGACTTAACAGGGCTTTTAAATACTTAGCTTTAAGACTGTTCACACCAGCTAATTTGGTTTGGACGGTCTGGGCGTCTTGCGTATCATTATGGGCTAGGAATGCTTGTCCCATTCTCAATAAAACATCGGCGTTCGTCGTAAAGGATAATTGGTTATTAAGCGTATTGGTATCATAATTAACAATCGCTTTTTCGAGTTTCAATTGATCTTTTTGCTTACTCGTTGCCTTAGTTGGTAACTGCCAATCGGCCACTTGACTGCTATCTTGGTTGGCATAAGCCGCATTAACAACCTTGTTCAACTGACTTGGGTCAACGTTTAAGGCTTGCTGGTACTGACGATGCTTTAAAAAGACACTGACTTGCTTAGTTGCAGGATAGCCGGCTCGTTGCATATCTTTTTGTGCTTCTGACCACTTATGATCATTTAAAGCGGTCTGAATTTGACCGCTATATTTTAATCGCGTGACCTGGGCTTGGTTCTGGTTAGCTAAGCTTTGATACTTTCGTTCGTCACTTTTATGGACTAAGCCGACGGCCAAAACGGCCACAATCGCCACCCCGGCCATACTCAACCATAAACGTTGTTTGGTTTTCTGCTGGGCCGTTTCAACTTCCTGCCATTCGTGATAGCTCACAAAGTCCTCAATGCCGTTAACCACTTCCGTTAACTCATTTAACGACGTAGCTTTAGCTACTTGTTGTAAATAGTCGTCCGGGTGTTTAGCTAGGGCTTCTTTAGGATTGCTTAGTAGCCGTTCATAGGGTGTCCCCGTCAAACAAAATAGAATCAGCGCTTTGTATTTAGCTAAATTGCTGTGCTTGTCATCATAGGGCATGAGTTCATTGGCCCGATAGGCGTACCAAACATGTTGCATGGGGTAATACCAGAGGTTAGCTGGGTTCAACGCAATGTGATACTGGCTATCAGCAACCACATGTTGCGCCATAATTTTCTTAGCTATGGCTGTTCGGATCGCTTTATTTTCATGTGGCAAGTCCTTTAATGATCTGACCTTATCCGGCAAGGTATAAGTTAAAACAACCTTCTGGTCTTGCTCAACCACGTTAACCAACTGTAAGAAATTGGCATCAGCTTCCTTTAATTCGTTTAGCTCACTCAACTGGTCATATCGAAATTGATTGTGATTGAGTTCGAGAATTAACTGGTTCCCTTGTCGCTTGAACGTGCCAACCTCGATATTTAATAGTTGGTTTGATTTACTCATTTAAAGTCCCCCCTTCCTCTTCGGTGGTAGTTAAAGCGTCAATTTCACTGGGGGTTAAGACCACGCGCTTTTGATAATCCGGTTGCCCGGCTGTCTCACGGTTGTATTTCTCTTGGTAAGCTTCGGGGTCGATTAGTCGTAGTTCTTCTTCGGTCAATTCAACTTTCATAAAGGCGCGTTGGCTACCATAGATCATCAGAGCTTCGCCTTGTCGTCTGCGTTCTAGTAGCTTCTTTTCTTTATCCGAGAACGTCATTCTTAACTTGGTAATCACATCATCAACGCCTTTACCGTCAAGACCAAAGAACACTTTGGTGTAGGAGTTCCCAATAATGGCTTCACCAATGTTCTGCCCGGTATCTGTCGTGCCTTCGATCACATCTTGAATTTGCTGCGTTCCGGCAATCGCTCCAGCATTATACTTTCTAAACCGCTTGTAGGCTTGGTGGAAAAAGGTGGCGGCTGCTTTGTGCAAGGTCAAGAAATGAAATTCATCGACAAACAATTTCTTGCGGCTATGCCGATCTTTGGTAATTTCGTCCCACAAATACTGGAAGGTATTCAGATAAGCCGCTGATTGGACTTCCTGTTCACTTTGTAGTGGTTTTAGATCAAAGGAAATGATCTTTCCCTTTAGGTTGACGTTGGTGTGCCCGTCAAATAGGCTGTTAGAACCATGAGTATAGCTGCCTAAGATATAGTAAAAGTCTTTAACCCGACTGAATTTGTCTGCGTCTTTATCAGCCAGTTTCTCCAATTCGTCATAAACATTGGATAAGGTCGGCCACTGATCATCTTTAATCTGTTTTAAGCGGCTGTATTTCAAAACACCACTGTTGACGTAAGCTTGTTTAACGACATCATCAAGGATTGCCAGCTCAACTTGGGTAATCCCGGTTTTAAGGAC
>NZ_RHNY01000025.1 GCF_003946345.1 Levilactobacillus tongjiangensis | reverse complement strand
CATTTTCCTTGGATAAACCAAAATATTACTTATCCAGAAAAGGTGCAAAAGCAGTTACAAAATTTTGCAGATCAAAATCCAGAAGTAAAGCCTAAAAATGATCCAGAAAATAAAAACGATCGGCCTAGTTATTAGGTTGATCGTTTTTGAGTTTATTCGGTTTATGGGCGTTAACATAGTCAGCAAATGTTTTTAAAAGTTCTTCGGTTTGTTCGACCGAGAGGTTATTAGCTTGAAAGTACTTTTCTAATAAAGCCCCTTTTTGAATTAGTCGGCGAGAACGGGCTTTGCGGGATTGCCGATTTTCATAGTATTTAGATTGCCGTAATTTAAAATCTTCCCGCTCAATTTTTTGTTTTAACCGCGCTTGTTGCTCGACTAGTTTTTCATATTGATTAGACATGGAATTTCCCCATCTCGTATGGCTAATGATCTACGGACTTTACCTTTAAAAATTCAGAAAATTGCTTAGCTAAAAGCTTAATCTGATCGTTAGACAAATTAGCATAATCTAAATTGGCTTGACTGATGATTTGTTTACCTAGCCGTTGTTCAATCTTATTTTTTTCGTCCTTAATTTTTTGATTAAGGGCTTTTAATTTAGCTTCTTGTTTTTCTAAGTTGCTTTGAGACATAACGATCCCTCCAATCATATTAGAAATAATCACTGACACTATATCATAAGGGAAACGTTAAGTCAAAGTATAAAAGTTGAAATAGCGAAGCGGAAGGCATACACTAAGTTAAAGCTAATAGAATCAGAAGACCGAGTGAAACGAGGTCAATGCGCACTTACACACAACAACTAAATTTGGTTGTGTTATTGTGCTAAACACTTGTATTAGAAGTCGCCGTTGGCGACAACAAAATCAAACCCATAAACCCAAAGAAAGGTGGTGACCGACATGGCAATTTTTCACATGAGCTTTAGTAATATTAGTGCTGGAAGAGGAAGAAGTGCAATTGCTGGAGCAAGTTATCGAAGTGGCGAAAAATTATTCGATCAAAAAGAAGGTCGAAGTTATTTTTATGCCCGATCGGTTATGCCAGAAAGCTTTATTTTGACACCAAAGAATGCGCCAGAATGGGCGAGTGATAGAGAGAAATTGTGGAACGAAGTAGAAAGAAAAGACCGTCGAGCAAACTCACGGTACGCTAAAGAGTTTAACGTGGCTCTACCAGTTGAATTAAGTGAAGATGAACAGAAGGAATTATTGAAAAAATATGTACAAGAAAATTTTGTTGATGAAGGTATGGTTGCCGATGTGGCAATTCATAGAGATAACCCAGATAATCCGCACGCTCATGTGATGTTAACTAACCGTCCATTTAACCCAGACGGAACGTGGGGATTGAAAAGTAAACGAGAAAACATATTAGACGAAAATGGGAACAAGACTTATACAGGAAATAGTCGTTTCCCAAGATCAAGAAAGGTGTGGTTAGTTGATTGGGATAAAAAAGAAAAAATCAATCAATGGCGGCACAATTGGGCGGTTAGTGTAAATCAAGTTTTAGAGCAAAAAAATATTCCCGATCGGATCAGCGAAAAATCATTTATCGAGGAGGGAATAGATGATACACCAACTCAACATGAGGGAATCAATAGTAAGCGGCATGAAAGAAAAGAATTTAATCAACAAGTTAAGAACTATCGTAAGTCCAAAGCTGGCTATAAAAATATGCAGGAGAAAGTAGTTAATCGAGGCCACTTGGATAGCCTAAGTAAACACTTCTCGTTTAACGAGAAAAAAGTGGTCAAAGAGTTAAGCCACGAACTGAAAACTTAT
This sequence comes from Levilactobacillus tongjiangensis, assembly GCF_003946345.1. GTDB lineage: Bacteria > Bacillota > Bacilli > Lactobacillales > Lactobacillaceae > Levilactobacillus > Levilactobacillus tongjiangensis. The sequence goes on along the minus strand of NZ_RHNY01000025.1, from coordinate 4,512 downwards.
ATTAGTTTGGAAAGTTTAGATGATAAGCGGCGCATGCTATTTAATTGGAAAAACAGCACCTTAATTAAGCATGCAGTTGGTGAAGATGTCACTAAGCAATTATTGACGATTAACCAACAAGAAAGTTCACTAAAAAAAGCAGATGAACTCTTAAATAAAGTAGTTGATCGCACGACGAAAAAACTTTATCCAGAGCTTGATTTTGAACAGACAACTGCGGCTGAACGACGGGAATTGATTAAAGAAACTAATAGTGAACAAACGATTTTCAAAGGCAGTGAATTAAACGAACGTTTAATGAATATTCGTGATGATTTATTGGTCCGACAATTATTGACCTTTACCAAACGGCCATACGTTGGCTGGAAGTTATTAATGCAACAAGAAAAGGAAGTCAAAATCGAGCTTAAATATACGCTGATGATTCATGATGATAGCTTAGAAAGTCTAGAACACGTTGATCAAGGTCTACTAGAAAAGTATTCACCAACCGAGCAGCAAAAGATTACTCGAGCAGTCAAAGACCTACGGGCAATCATGGCCGTTAAGCAAGTCATTAAAACGCAATACCATGAAGTATTGAAAAGGGCCTTTCCCAAAGGCGATTTAGATGGATTGCCATTGATTAAACAGGAACAAGCCTATACAGCCGTGATGTACTATGATCCTGTTTTAAAGCCGTGTCAGGCTGAAACAATTGAACAGTGGCAAGCAAATCTACCACAGGTGTTCAGTCCCCAAGAACATCAACAAGGACTAGCTTATTTATCGGGACAGCTGAGCTTAGATCAGTTAGAAAATCATCACTTACAACGGGTTTTAAAGCATGATGGCACTAAACAACTCTTTTTGGGTGAATGCAAAGCCGATCCGACGATTAAGAACAGTCAGATCGAGAAAATCCAAAAGCAGTTAAAAGGGCAACAAGCCAAGGACGACCAGTACAGAAAAGAAAATATCGGACATTATCAACCGCTAAATTACAAGCCAGTTAGTCCAGACTATTACTTAAAGACGGCCTTTAGTGACGCGATCATGACCGTCCTATATGCTCGTGATGAAGATTACCAACGACAAAGACAGGCGCAAGGTTTAAAGAAGACTGAGTGGGAAATGACGAAAAAGCAACGGCAACATCAAACTCGAAACCGGCATGAAGATGGGGGCATGCACTTGTAATCACAAAATTAGCGACTGGTTAATTGGTATGAATGGTAGCCCATAATGTATTTTATATTGAGAAAAATTTGGTACGTAGAGCGTGCTCGATTAGTTACGTATAGCTGCCAGCCTTGTGTATGGTCTATCCAAGAGACCAGGTAAACAAAACCTTTAAGCCGAAACCTTATTTTGAACTAAATGCTGAAATACTTGCTAATTAGCAAAAATTCGTCGCAAAATTAGACCCCTATCAGCGATTTAAAGACGAAGCAGGGCTAATGACATTCATGCGAGCTAAACACGTTCATAAAGGCTTGCAGGACGGTTTAATCAAGGACGTCCAAAAACGAGGCAAAAATCGTGCTAGTCCCCAACTATTCTCACTATCCAGTCTCCAAAGTGCCATGAATAAACGGTATCACGCCAGTGCCAGCCAAACCTTAGCGGCCATTCAAAGTTTATATGAAGCCAAGTTGCTGAGTTATCCCCGAACGGATTGTGCTTATATCACTGCCTTCACAAAGGTAGAAATCTGCTGAAGCAACATTACCAAGTAGCTGAAAAGTTGACTGATTCATGATATCTCCCTGACTATTTACAAAAAAGTGCTTTTTTGCAGAATTAGGCATATCATTATGTTCTAAAAGCACCTAATTAAAATTAGGTTAGCTCAATATAATTGAGAGGGAAGGAATTTATAATGGGAGAAAAGAAATTACATTATAAAATGTATAAAGATGGCAAAAAATTCGTTTTTGCCGCAATTGCTACACTGTCTTTTTTTGTCTTCGGTGGGGTATCAACGGTAGCAGTTCATGCTGATACCACCTCAGGGAACTCAACTGCCGCCACTGTAAACAGCACTAGTGATACGAAGAGTGCTGCTCAATCAGCAACTACTGCAGCAAGCAGTGCCAGTGATACGAAGAGTGCTGCTCAATCAGCAGCTCCTGTAGCAAGCAGTGCCAGTGATACGAAGAGTGCTGCTCAATCAGCAGCTCCTGTAGCAAGCAGTGCCAGTGATACGAAGAGTGCTGCTCAATCAGCAGCTCCTGTAGCAAGCAGTGCCAGTGATACGAAGAGTGCTGCTCAATCAGCAGCTCCTGTAGCAAGCAGTGCCAGTGATACGAAGAGTGCTGCTCAATCAGCAGCTCCTGTAGCAAGCAGTGCCAGTGATACGAAGAGTGCTGCTCAATCAGCAGCTACTGCAGTAAGCAGTGCCAGTGATACGAAGAGTGCTGCTCAATCAGCAGCTACTGCAGCAAGCAGTGCCAGTGATACGAATAGTTTTGTTCAGCTAATGGCCGATAATGCAACAGCTGCGTATAATTCAACCCCAATCGATGATGCAACTTCTACGGGTTTCTCAGTTAGTGATCCAGATTATCCATCTGGAATGTGGATTGATCCAGATAACTCTCATTACAGTTATGAATGGTTGCAAGCAACATATGGTGGAAACCAGATTGTTTTTTCAACTAATCGAACGGGCGATGGAATTGTTTATGTAACGGAATTATCGGCATCAAATGAGGTTTTAAAGCAATACACTTTAAATCAAAATACTCAGGTAACATCTGCTGTATTTGATCGTACCATCTATTATAATGATGTTTATTTTGAAATGGTCCGAAGCTCTAGCAACAGTTTTGTTACTAAATATACTGCTAGTGAATTTGATAATAACTACTACAGTACACTTTCTTATTTTGTACCAAAATTGATCACACAAACAACTTATTACGTTGATAAAGATGGCAAACAAATCACCGACAGTAATGGTAATCCAGTTGCTGCTTATACACAAAAAGGGTTAGTTGGCCAAAATTATACGACGAGCGACGTAAATGTTGTAAATGGTTACTATGCTACTGCACCTGTTAATTCAAATGGCGTTATGTCACCATACGGAGAGATTGGTGCTAGTTATGTTAAAAACTTTCATAATGGAGTAGTTATTACTTACACTCAGACTGGTTCAGATGGAACAATGTCTGCTTCAATTGCTCAAAATGGAAGAGTTCTCAAAACATGGACAAGTATAGAGCCTTCAGATCCTACGATAATGTATCAATTAGGTTATACGACATACGGAATTAAAAATCCATATATCCCACAAACCTCTGATATTAAGTATGTTTACAACAAGCTCGGCAACTGGATTGTCTCTAATCCTGATGGCTCAACAACGTCAAGAATTTATCCCAATGATCCTAGTAACCCTACTAAGATTGCTGATTCATCGGTGCCTGATTATCCGGTTATTGCTTTTATTCCTGGCTATATACCTGAAGATCATATGGGGACTCCTTTGGTGCCAGTTGATCCCGATGATCGTACTAAGGGCTATATTCCACCAACACCTTCTGATAATGGTACAGATACGATGATCACCTATACAGCAGATAAGCAAAAAGGTAGTGTCAGCTACGTTGATGATACGACCGGAAAAACTTTAAAGACGGATTCAATTTCAGGAACAACGGGCTCGAAATCCAGTTATAGTACCAGTGGCAGCATTGCGGATTATAAGAAACACGGGTATGAGTTGGTTACTGATGGCTATCCAGTAGATTTGACATTCGACAATGATGACACAACTGATCAGAACTTCACGGTTCACTTGAAGCATCAGCTGACGCCAGTGAATCCAACGGATCCACAGACACCGGGAGCGCCAATCAATCCAGATGAACCAGATGGACCAAAGTGGCCAACTAGCACCAACTATGATAAGACGGTCAATGAGACCGTCAGCTATGTTGATCAGAATGGACACGTAGTGGCCAAGCAGCACACTGATTCTGTCAACTTCACACGAACCGTCGTTGTCGATAACGTTACTGGTGAAGTTATTACAAGTGGTGCTGGAACAACAGCCTGGACAGCGACAAATGGTGATACGACCTTTGATGCCGTTGTTAGCCCAGTGGTGCCGGGATCTGTAGCTGATAAAGCGCAGACAGCTGCCGTAACTGACCTGAATGCCGATTCAGCAGATGTTAATGAGACCGTGACATACACGAAAGTCGGATCATTGGTACCAAGCTCAAGTGATGGGAACTTCCCTGGAGCACCAACAGTAGTCTATCCAAATGACCCAAGTGATGCGACGAAGGTTACACCAGCCGGTGTGCCGACGGTACCAGGTTATACAGCACATGATCCAGAAGGTCATGTTTTGACACCCGGTAGCAGTTATCAGCCAAGTGATCCAACGAAAGATACAACGATCACCTATACAGCAGATAAGCAAAAAGGTAGTGTCAGCTATGTTGATGATACGACCGGAAAAACTTTAAAGACGGATTCAATTTCAGGAACAACGGGCTCGAAATCCAGTTATAGTAC
>NZ_RHNY01000024.1 GCF_003946345.1 Levilactobacillus tongjiangensis | reverse complement strand
AGTGGCAGCATTGCGGATTATAAGAAACACGGGTATGAGTTGGTTACTGATGGCTATCCAGTAGATTTGACATTCGACAAGGATGACACAACTGATCAGAACTTCACGGTTCACTTGAAGCATCAGTTGACGCCAGTGAATCCAACGGATCCACAGACACCAGGAGCGCCAATCAATCCAGATGAACCAGATGGACCAAAGTGGCCAGAAGGAACTGACAAGAGTTCTGTTACTCAGACAGTCATTAGAACTGTTAATTACCTGGATAAGCAGACTGGCAAAGTTGTCGCTAAGCAAGTTACTGAACAGGTTACGTATAACCGTACCGCCATTGTTGATAAAGTAACTGGTCAAATCATTGGTTACTCGACAACAGGTGGTGATACCGTTGACCAAACTGATGGTGATAAAGCTTGGACTGCAGTTGATAGTAAGTCTGATTGGGATTCTGTCACTTCTCCTGACTTGAGTTCCAAGGGCTACTTGGCACCGGATTTGGCCACGGTTGCTCAACAGACAGTTACCCCAGGTGATAAGGATGTTACAGTTAATGTTTACTATGACCACGACGTGGTCCCAGTAAATCCAACGAATCCACAAACACCAGGTACGCCAATTAATCCAGATGATCCAGATAGTCCGAAATGGCCAGCTGGGACTGATAAGAATTCGCTGACAACTGATGTTCACCAGACAATCCATTATCAATATGGCGATGGTTCACAAGCAGCTCCTGATAAGACTGATTCCACGACATTTGACCATCAAGTTGAAATTGATAAAGTCACCGGTGAGATTGTTAAGGATGATGGTTGGACAGCCGAAAATGGCAAGACGAGTTTTGATAGTAAGAATTCACCGGTAATTCCAGGCTATACTGCAAGTAAGCCAGCCAGCGATTCAGTTGATGGCTTAACGCAAGATAGTAAGGATAATGTTCAGACCATTGTTTACGCCAAGACTCCAGTTGCTGGCGGTAACGTCATAGCTAAGTATGTTGATGAAAACGGCAATCCAATTGCTGACGACGTTATTGCTTCTGGTAATGTAGGCGATCCATATTCAACGACCCAAAAGGATGTGCCAGGCTACACCTTCAAAGAAGTCCAAGGGAACCCTACGGGGAGCTTTACGGATCAGGATCAGACTGTTACCTATGTTTACACGAAGAACCCCGCAACAGATAACAATGGCGGCACTGGGACCAATCAACCGGGGAAGCCAGGTAATGGTACGGACACAGGAAATCCCAGTTCTAACCAACCAGGGAATCCTTCCCAGCCAAGTAACGCTACTAACAATGGAGTAATCAATACGTCGACTAATACAGAATCTAAAGTTAACAACGGTTCTGTTAATTCACCAGAATTACCTCAAACTGGTGAAAACAATAGTCAAAGTCAAACAATGTCATTTATTGGTATTTTGTCGGCAATGTTTGGAAGTTTACTCGGTTTTCTTGGTATCAAGAAACGTCGTAATGATTAACCATTAAATAAATATATCTGTAGCGAATATAGATTATTTAAAGAGGACCCTGAAGAATATTATTATTCTTCAGGGTCTTTATTTGGCTCTACGTCGGCAAGAATGTCAATAGGCCGGACAAAAGAAGTTACGTTCTGACGAAGGCACTTGGTTATTTCTTAAATTCACGCATCATCAGGTCTTTTACCAGTGTTTTATTTTGTTTTGATGTGACCGAGGAACGACAAACAAAGTTGCGAGATAAACCCAGTTTTGATTGATCAGGTGAATATAGGTGATGTCAGTGGTAACGACCCCATATAAATCAGCTAGATGTCTCATTAAATTAGGCTTCTGCGACGTGTCAGTATTGGTTGTAGGCTTTTTAGGACGTTTGCGATACATAGTCGATTGAATGCCTAATTCATGCATGACCTGCCAAATCGTTCGGCAAGAATGTCAATGGTCCGGACAAGAATTGTACGGTTGGACGTGCGGACGTTTTTGGGGGCTCAAATCGTCAGTGTGGTTTGTGGGATCAATCTTCATTTGCACACCGAAACCGGAGGTGCCCGCTTCTTCTGCATCAGCATAATCAATCCCAACGCTAACCACTTCACCTTGTGCTTGATGGTGACGAAGTCTGCCAGCAACCTGATCAGCAATCTCGCTAAGCACGACTTTAATCTCCTTTGCCTGCGTGTAATCACACATGAGCACCTGACTATTGCCATAGTCTTTTTTCACATTTACTGGGTGGTAACTTTAATTATGCAATCTAGGGATGCCAATGATTTAGAGGCTAATATCAAGCGAGCTTTTTCCGCTCATGCCGATGCGGTTGTGCTGTTGGTGGATCACACTAAAATCGGTAAGCATCAACTATACATGAGTGCACCAATGAGCGCGATTAACTACATTGTTACCGATAAATCGCTACCCGAAACGATCTTCAATACAGCTCGGAACAATCATGTTCAAGTTTTTGAGGGTCTAGAATTTTTGGTGTTGGAAAGTATTTCCATTCCAAAAGTACTAGGCCCTAATTTAAAAAGCCATTGATAATGGATCAAAAACGGCCATTAGGGTATACCCTAATGGTCTTTTTTATTTCTATGCTATACTAGGAATTACAAGTGTTCATTAGAACTGTCCAAAAGGAGAATTGGAAATGGCTAAAATCGGTTATGCGCGTGTGAGTTCCAAGGAGCAACATTTAGATCGACAGTTAGCGGCTTTAAAAGACGTTGATAAATTATTTACGGATAAATTAAGTGGGGCTAACACTAATCGGCCAGAACTACAAAAAATGCTGGCCTATATTCGTGAGGGTGATATTGTAATGGTCACTGAATTAGATCGCTTAGGCAGAAACAACCTGGATTTAACTAAGATCATGAACACCATTCAAAATAAGGGTGCCACCCTAGATGTGTTGAATTTACCGTCCATGACAGGGATTGCTGACCCCAATTTACGTCAACTCATGACCGACCTCATTATTGAACTTTATAAATACCAAGCTGAAAGTGAACGTAAGCGGATCATTGAGCGGCAGCAACAAGGGATTTCCCTCGCCAAACAGCAGGGTAAATATCATGGCCGCAAACCCCAATACACCCAAGACGATCCCCGCTTGCAACATGCTTTTAAGCTTTATCGAGCTGGCATGAGTGACATTGATGTGTCCCGAAATACAGGTATTAAACGGACGACCTTTATTCGATACCGTGTGAAATACGGTATTAAAAGAAAATAGGGCCCCCTTTTGGTTAGCACATGTTAACTGAAAGGGTTTCTATTTTCTTTACTTAAAAGTTGTCTCAGGAATCAGCTTACATCCAAATTGTGTACAATCTATATCATGAGAACTAATTTTAGAGTACGATACAGTTGATTAACAATTTCGATAAAGGCGATGATGGGATGAAAAGCACGACGAAATGGGTAACACGGTGGCCCGAACGAATTAGTTACGGCTTAAGTGACGCCGCCGATAATTTAGTCTTTCAAATGATGACGACCTATTTGCTATTCTTTTACACGGATGTTTATGGACTGACACCAAGCGCGGTGGCCATTTTATTTGTCGTGGCGCGGGTAGCTGACGTTGTTGAAAGTTTTGTCATCGGGATCATGATTGATCACACACATTCACGGTTTGGCAAGAGCCGACCGTTCTTCCTCTGGTATTCGTTACCTTACGTTATTTTTGCGGTTCTCACCTTTGTGACGCCTAACTTTTCGTATAATGGTAAATTAATCTGGGCATATGTGACGTATTTAGGCCTTGGATTTCTGTATACGGCTGTTAATCTGCCAATCACGTCAATCTTACCAACGATGTCGCAGAATACTCGTGAGTTGACGTTGTTGGGTGTCATTCGTCAATTCTTTGGCAGTTCGGTTCAAATTGTGGTGGCGGTATTCACATTACCCTTGGTTGCGTTCTTCGGCCACGGTAATCAGCAAAAAGGGTTCTTGGGCACAATCATCGTGTTTAGCCTGATTTCATTTCTTTTGATTATCAACACGTTTGTCCATGTTCGCGAACGGTTCGCGAATCCTGAAATTGCCCACCAACCGTTAACAACTGTCCTAAAAATGTTGAAACATAATCAGCCATGGATCGTTATGTCAATCGTGATTCTCATGTACTGGCTGGTGACGGCAATTAAGAATCAGACAACCATTTACTATTTTAAATATACGGTGGGAAACGAAAACCTGGTACCACTAGCTAACAGTTTTACCCTGGCAGCGTTAATCGGGGTATTGCTGATCATTAGAATTACCGAGGTTCGCAGTAAGAAGCAAACGATGCTTCGCGGTATTTTAATGGCGCTGGTTGGCCAAGCCGTGATTGCGGTTGGGGTTTATACCAAAATACTGTGGTTCTTGTTTGGCGGTGTCTTGATTAACTCGATTGGCAATGGGATCATTATCGGCCTCGTCTCAATCATGATTGCTGACACAATCCGTTATGGTGCCAGCATGGGGATCCAAGCCGAGGGAATTCTGGCTTCAACGGATGACTTTGGCGTTAACGTCGGCCTTGGTGTTGGCGGCTTGATTACAGCTGGTTTGTTTCACTTTTCGGGTTACGTTGCCAATCGAACCCAGAATGCCGCAACTCTCACCATGATTAATTTGAATTATGTTTGGATTCCGTTGGTTATTTATGTGGGGATGTATTTTGTATTGCGGCTTTATGATGAGGGGCGGATTGAACGAGCAATAGAAGCAAGAAAATAAGTCCGAATTATATTCTAAATAATAGTTTTTGATTTGCTAACTAACACCGGTGCGGTGTGATATTATTACCTTTTTGCGCCAACGGTTATTGCAATTGGCCAAATAATCTTGCAACCTCACTTTTGAAATGCAATAGATTGTGAGTCGTTCCAGTTAGCACTATACTGAAACTGAGTCTAAATCTAAAAGGAGTGGTTTGCATGGCTGAAAAGTATACAGCAGAAATCGTGCCATTGAACGCTGAGAAGATTGGCACCGCGCCGCACGGTGCCGCGACGTTCACGATTGATGGTGCGCAAATGAAGATTCATATCGATATGTTTGATACACCTGCTAATGTGCAGCATTGGGAACATTTCCACGGATTCCCGGATGGTAAGCCAGCAGAAATCGCCACAGCGGCACAAGATGCTAATGGTGACGGTTTCGTTGATCTGCCAGAAACAGAACCGGTTTCCGGTACAACGATGGTGCCATTTGACGCTGAACCGGCCAAGATGCATGTGCCAAATGACAGTTACCCAGTGGCTGATGCAGAAGGTCATTATGCTTATGACAAACTCGTTGATCTGAAGGAATTGCAGACAGCGTTTAATGCCGCTTTTGGCAGTGACGATTTGCAGCTTGATAAAAGGGTCATTTATATTCATGGTGTGCCGGATACCTTGAAGCTACCGGCTACTGTTCAAGGAACTGTCATGAACTACGATGCCCACGTTACTTTACCAATTGCAGTTGGGAAAATCATCAAAGCTTAAACTAATTAGTTGAATAAATAACCTATAAGTAGTCTTGAAACTTACTGGCAATACGCCTGCTGTTTCAAGGCTACTTTTGGGTTTGAAGACCTTATTTACCTATAAATAGAGCTTTTTACATTATATGTACAGATTAATACGGCTCTGGTGCAAAGTTTGCTTGGCAACTTCATTCTAGTATACTGAGTGACAAGAAACGAGGGATTGTGCGCATGAATTACTTTAAAGGACGCCACTTTCAACAGGATATCATTATAGTAGCCGTTGGCTACTATTTTAGGTTCAGTCTCAGCTACCGTGATATCGTTGAATTGCTACGTGATCGCGGGGTTAGTGTGCAGCACACCACGGCCATGCGTTGGGTTCATCATTATGGTCCCATCTTTAAGGCTTTATGGCGCCAACATCAAACCTCCCATACCAAAAGTTGGAGGATAGACGAGACTTACATTAACGTCAAAGGTCATTGGACTTATCTGTATCGTGCAATTGATAGCAACGGTCTGACACTCGACTTCGAACTGCGAAAGCATCGTGATTATGCGGCAGCCTATCACTTTTTGAAACGGTTTTTGACGACCAATGGTCGTCCTGATCGCTTAGTCACCGATCAATATCGAGCAACACTTAAGGCAGTGAAGCACCTGATGAAACAAGACTACTTGAGCAAATCAGCACACCAATGTTCCAAGTATCGAAACAATTTAATCGAACAAGATCATCGATTCATTAAACGACACCGGGTGCGGTCAGCAAGTTTCCAAAGCATCCGAACCGCTAGTGCAACACTCAGCGGCATTGAAGTCATCCATGCATTACGCAAGAAAACCCGACGAGAGCTAAGCCTCATCGGGTTTTCAGCCGTGGACGAATTAAAAGCGATGGTGCCAGCATAACCTACAACACCCTATCAACAACTAGGTAAAAGGCACACTCTCAGACTATTTGCACCAGAGCCCTAAGCGGGCCTTTGCTGATTTGATTGCACTAGCTACCGAGACGATCGTCGATGCGACCAGCCTAACCGTCGTCAACAGTGACCCACTCAGTGTCGACCGCCAACAGCGACTCACCCATTTTGAAGCCCGGCCTTTACTCGCGCCGGTAGATTTGTCCAACACCACGTCAATTCCGGTTACAACCATTCAGGCAACGACCCAGGCTAAACTTGCCGAGCTCCCACGAACAACTCAGCGGCTCGTCAACCCAGATCTTTACCCGGTCTACATGACGACCACACTCAGCCAGTTGCAAACTAGTTTGTTGAATAAAATGACGATACTAGCAGATTAACAAACGAACACGCGTAGCAACGACCAAAGCCACTTCTGTACTTAGCGTTCAAATGACCGCTAAGTACAGAAGTGGCTTTAGTTTATATCAAGTAACAGTTAGCTCACTGACCAGTAATTTGATCATGTTCACCCGGGGTCAATATTTTGGTCATCACCGTAATCAAATACGCTTGTTCGCGCTCAATTTCAGTTCCCGGCAATTCCAGCATTAACTGCGCTAGGTAACCGAATAGCTGCGATAACAAACTTTGCAGTATCAAATCATTCGGCCAATCCACAATCAAATGATCTGCTTTTAGTTGATTTATGACACTTCCCATCTGCTTGACCATCTTAGGCGCAATCTGGCTAAGAATCTGTTCGCGTCGTTCGGTGTCAAAAGCTGCCATTTCAAAAATGACCTTTAACTCTTTCACGTTAGCTTTAGCAAATGCAACTCGGTCCGTAAAAATTGCTGTGACGAATGCCTGTAGACTGGGATAACGCTGCCGTAATTCATCCTCTGAAAAATCACTCGCTAAGATTGGCACAATGTGCGCGGTAATTGGTGCTAAGATGGCATCCCGTAAGGCAGCCTTAGTCTTATACCGCCGATAGACCGTCCCCTCCGCAACGCCGGCCCGTTGTGCAATATCACTAGTACTGGTCTGGTCAAAACCCTTTTCAGCAAACAAATCGAGACTTGCCTGGAGGATGGCCCGTTGCTTAGGTGTAATCGTTTCATTCTGACTTAGATCCTGTTGAAAATAATCCCGTATCCGTGGTCGTTCCATATCCTCACACCTTCCGATAACGTTTCATTCCAACAATATTCAACATTGTTAGTACGACCATAAACCCTACTAATATTAACAAATTGACACCAATATCGCCAAGCCCAGCACCCTTTGTCACAACAGCCGTCATCGCATTAGCACCATAGTATAACGGCATGATGTGGGCAATTGCTTGCAACCAACTGGCCATGCCATCGACTGGAACCAACCCAGCAAAAAAGATTTGTGGTACAACAATCAGTGGAATAAACTGAATCATTTGAAATTCTGAGTTAGCAAAGGTGGAAATAAAGATACCCAAGGTCAAAGCCACTAACGCTAATAATAAGTTAGTCAGAAAGACCAGCCAAATACTACCAACTAAGTGAATCTTGAAGACCGTAATTGTGAAAACAACGGTCAGGACAGTCTGAATGATGGCAAAGCCCCCATAACCAATTAGATAGCCCATAATAATTTCACTCCGTCGAATTGGGGTTGCAAGTAGCCGGCTTAGGGTTCCAGTAGTGCGTTCATTCAAAAGTGAAACGCCAGAAATCAAGAACACAAAGAAGAAGACAAAGAAACCGAGAAAGGCTGGAAAAAAGTTTTCAAAGAACGTTGAATCACTACTACTATAAATATAATGAGACTTAGTCGTATAACTGGTTGCTTTAGCTGACTGAGTCGAACTAGACGTCGTGGCTGTGGCCTGCTTGAGTTGCTTTTGTAATTTCTCAGCAGTTGCCTGGTCACCGCGGGCCTGGGCTTGTGCAATGGCAGTCTTCAGCTTGGTCACCGTTGCTTGTGTCTGGGCTGCTGTCAGCTTCTTCAAAGCGGCTTGTTGCGATTCAAGGGCCGCGCGCTGTTTCTTAGTAACGGTCACCAGCGTCTTCATTTTCAACTTGACTAATCCTGATTGTAAACTCGCCTTAATTAAAGACGTGTTGGTTGGATTGCTATTTGAATAAGTAATCGTCAATTGACCATTTTTCTGAGTCAAATAGCCATCTAGATCATGCTGCTTAATCATTTTCCGTGCCTGTGAACTATCATAATGATGAATCGTCACGTTTTTGGTATCGATCACGTTAACCACGGATTGGTCTACATGATGAACACCCAAGCTTGCTACTTGCGTCGTGTTGTTTTGAAATAAGAAATACATCAGCGTCATAATCAGCAATGGTGCCAAAAACATCAGCGCCAAGGTACGCTTATCACGTAACATTTGCTTAAAAACTCGTCTAACGATTGCCATCGTTCGCATCTTGCATCCGCCCCGCTTTCAAAAAGACCTGTTCGATCGTATCTACTGCATACTGTTGTTTCAGTGCCGCGGGTGTCCCCTCAGCAAGCGCAATCCCGTGCCGAATCAACATGAGATAATCACACCGTTCTGCTTCGTCCATGACATGCGTTGTCACGAGCATCGACTTACCGGTATCCTTGAGCTTATTTAGTTCGGTCCAAATTTGTTGCCGTAATTCTGGATCAATCCCAACGGTCGGTTCATCTAAAATCAATAATTGGGGATCCTGAATCAGGGCAATTGCCAACGACAAGCGCCGTTTCATCCCACCCGAATAGCCACTGACCCGCTTGTCTAATTGGGACGTTAAATCAACTAATCCGGCTGCATAATCAATCATCTGTGCTAACTTTATTTTTGGAACGCTCATCAATTGCCCAAACAAGGTCAGGTTTTCACGGGCCGTTAGTGTCTCATACAAAGCGTCACTTTGGGCCATATACCCTACTTGTGCCATTACCGCCCTATTGGGCATCACCGTATCCATGACTTTAACAGTGCCACTATCCACAGCTTCCATCCCTAAAATACTCTTGATCAAGGTGGTCTTCCCAGCTCCTGATGGCCCAATCAAGCCATAAATCATTCCAGCCGGCAGTGTCAAATCAATCTGATTGAGCACTTGCTGATGACCAAAGTGCTTGCTGACCTGCTTGGCGATGACATAATCCGTTACCATTTTAATAACCCTCTTTCTCAAAGCGAGTGTATACTCACTCACTTAATGGCCTTAGTATAATCAGTACATCTCGGTTTGTCAACATTAAAATGAGTTATCACTCACTTATTTTGCTTCCGGCCTATTTGTCACCGCATTGCAAACAAAAATGCGCCACCCCGTTGTTGGGATGTCGCATTTTAATTAAATAGCAGCACTGATATAAGCGTTAGCAATGTTTAAGCCTACCGATTTTTTAATATTATTTTATTCATCAATTTCCGGCGCCGACCCAAGCTCTGCCTGAATCATCCAGATTTTCTTCTCAATTGCGGTTTTGAGACCAATGAAAATATCTTGGGTACTGAAGTCTTTTTCAACATCGGATACTTCAATGCCGTGTTGGTAAAGGTCTTCCAAGTAACGATAGCCATCAACTAAGTGTGCGAGGCGTTCTGGGGTTGTTTTGTCCCATTCACCAGGCCAGTCTTGAATCTTAGTGTTTTCGGCCATTTCTTTTAAGGTCGAGTAAGGACTGCCATCAAGCGCAATCAGCCGTTCAGAAATGACATCGAGTTGGCTGTCAATTTCTTCCATGAACTCATCCATCAAGGGGTGCAACTTCAAAAAGTTGGGTCCACGCATGTACCAATGCGTCTGATGGATAATCATTGACATCTGGCTCAAATCGGCAACGAGTTGATTTAATACTGCTTTGGTTTTCGTATATTTCATTAGATTGGTCTCCTTTCGATATGGTTATTATAACTTAGTGGTAGCTTAATCTGAAACGTTATACACTGGCAAATTAAGTTATTTATAGCCCGTAGAATTAAGTCGTTTTGAAAAGATGGAGACGTTATATGGAAGATTGTAAAATTAATCTACAATTGAATTTTATTTACCTTATGAAGATGTTCAAAACGCGTTAAAGGAAAGTGCGCAAACCCCTTTATACGTAGAAAGGATGAATGGGTAGTGGGTAACAATGAGTGTAAATTAAATAAGGCACAAAAAAGGATGCTTAAGGATAAAGAAATATATAATCATTTCAATTTAGAAAATATTTCCAGTTCCATCAAAACGGAGCTAAACAAGATAGTGCATGACATCGATGACTAATACTTTAACACCAAACAGAAAGGGGCTATGAATATATAGGGTCTATACTAGATAATGGACCCTATTTATTGAAATGGGAGAGTAATTTTTTCAAAGAAAAGGGGGTAAAAACTATGATTAAAAAAGGCATTACAAGAGTAATAATAAAAGTAATGAATTCTTGGAGTTCAATTTTTTCAACGTTACCAGGGTAACTTTTGGGAATCGGAATTAAAAAGTCGAGGAAGATTGGTAAATATACAATGCTATTAACTATTACAACACTACTTATTCCGATTACGTAATGAACCATAGAAAAAGTTAGGACTTGATTGTGTCTGAAGTATTTTTTTTGAGCCTGCTGTACAGTTTTTTTCCTAGTTACAATGTCATGCCTTGCAGCGTTGAATAGGAGTGAAAAGCCTATTAATGCAACAATTATTAATATAAAGCCGAATGAATTGGTAACTCCAACTTCTGAAGTGAAATTTAGAAAAAAAGGGCCCAAATATTTGGAGATGAACCAACTAGATAAAATTGAAATAATAATTGTAAGAATGTTTTTAAAATAGCCATTTTCAATGATAGTATCATTTATATGGTCACATAAATATAAAAAATCAATTGTTATGAGAAAAAAAACAACTAATATTACGATTAACCATGAGTACAAGGCTGATTTAGCACCTCTTTCTATTTTTTAGATAAAAGTAAAAAACTAAAATAAGTAAAATGATAAACTAATATATATAGTTTATCATTTTGCTTATTACTTTCTATGCGTTTTGTTCAATTAACTTGCGAAAAGCTTTAGCGGCGTCTTTTGCTTCACTGTCAGTATAAGAAGGATATTTTTGTAATTTAAACTTTTTAAAAGCCAATAAAGCGGTTTTATAAGCTGCACCCCATGAACCTGTACCACCTTTTAAAAGAGTATATGTGTCGTTCTGTAGTGAATCAAGGTCATCATCAAAACGATTACTTAGGTAAGAATTAAAGCGAACGGAGCTTTCATTACCGGTGTAATAAGTTTTAATAATTTTGGATATAGTTTGGTTGTTTTGCGAATGGATTGTACTGTAAACGTTAAGTGCATCCAAATCGTCAACCAAATCTTCCCTTCCAAATTGCCCTTTATTACCTACATATGCAGTAATTGATTCATAAAAAGAGCCGTATTTTTTCTGGTTAAGATGAGCATCTTCTATACTTGTTAAAAGATCTCCACACCAGCCCCCAAGGTCCTGAATTCCTGAGGCTGACTGTGGTTCTCCCCAAAATAAAAGTGCGTTTAAAGAAGCCATCATGTGTGGTAAGCCAATTTTTATGCCAGTAGTACTATCATAAAGAGTTTCGAAGTCACTTTCTTTTGAAACATGTAATGCTGAGTTTGCGAATGCTAACCAGCTAGTATTTAATCCACCGGCCAAGGGTGCCCAACTTGGTGAAGAATAGGAAAATTGTCTATAAAATTGGGTAACAAGTTGTTCAGCAGGTGTTGAAGAGCTTTCACCGCTGATATAACTATATGCCTGGTCTTCTACTTGTTGCAGTTGGGTAAAGAAAGCAGCGTTAGGATTTATATTAACTTTGGTAACTTTAGAAACTCCGTTATCTTTACCAGAGACAGCAACTTGATCCATATCAATCCCTGTTGAAGCTCCAGTAAATTCATTGAATTGATCAAAGCTCCAATTTTCAGGCATTTTGAACCCTAAATTTCCGCTCCATCCAGAAGACATATCAGCAACAAAACTATACTTAACTAAGTGGTTTACATGCAAGCACGCATTGCGTGTTCCATAAATACCTGCTTTATATTCAGTTGATCCTATAATACCAGTAATACCCTCGAAATAGGGGACAACCGTACTACTCATGTTTCCATCTTGAATATCAACATCAACGGCAAAATAGATAACTGTCCCACTTGGTAGGCCAAGCTGACGTGCAGTATTAACGGCAATAGAAGCGTCTGCGAAACCTTGCTTGCTATTAAAATAACTTTCTTCATAACCTCCATCTTCGTAAATCGGAAAAATCTTAAGGTTAGCATCTAATAGCAGTTTAACTTCAGTGTTAGTCAAATTTTTATCTCGTTTATCAGCACCAGTCCCGACGCTTCCTGTCAAATAACGGCCGATAATGTTATAGCCAGCTGCTTTCAGTGATTTAGCCGTAGCAGCTGATGTGATTTGAGTAGCCATGTCGACACCATCTGAAGATCGGTTAGTGTTACCATTACTAGTTAATAAGCCTTTGATCACAGTTAGGTCAGCAGTTGAAGTATAAGGAGGCAACTTCATGAATTTTCTAAAGGAAACTATACCGTCGGCAACATTTTGTGTAAATTGGCCATTGAAGGCGCCTGAATAGAAACCATTAACGTAAAGACCATATTGAATAATTTTAACGATTGCCCCAGTTGCGCCAGAATTAACAGTTGGTGTTTTATTGATCGTACCAGGACCATAATAACCATTAGCAGTTCCAGTATCCATACCTTCCACTGACTGCAAAGCATAAATCAAAGCAGTGTTCGTATCCCTTTGATAAATTCCATCACATGGTAAAATACCAGTGTAAGCTTGATAATCATGATTAAGCTGTTGTTGCATTGAACGGATTTTAGCGTCCCCACCAGGAACTAAAACAAACGCGCTCATTGTCAACAAGGCTTTCATAATATCCGAGTTTACATTGGCGCTGGTGTCTTTGATACCGGCGTCTTTTTTTAATTCAACGACAGCAGCAGCCGTGTTAGTAGTAAATTCTCCGGTAAAGTCTTCAGGGTTGATACCCTTACACCAAAAGCCACCTTGGATTATTTTAACAACATTGTGCTTAAAGCCAGTTTTAACTTTATTAGCAAATTGAGTATCCCATTTAGCGGCAGTTGAAGGGCCAAAATTATCAACTAGATCTGTGATACCTAATTCGTGTTGCAGGGCTCTAGTTAACCCATAAACTGTGTTCCAACCAGTATTACCGTCCTCGGGTACTTTACCAAAGCCAGAAACTTTACCGTAAGTTTTGTTGAGCCAGACTTGTGTTTCTTTTACCATTTCATCCATACATAAATCGTCCTTTCTGTGTTGTTTAGCAACCATAAGCGCCTACAACGAACAAGCTATCAAATGAGTAAGCAGTTTCTGATTCAACCTCCTTAAAAATTATTTGCTCAATATTCGAACACACGTTCGAGTAGACGGCTTAATTTTAGCACAGAAAAACAAGAAAACAAATTTTTGTCGGATTATTTTCGAACAAAAAAGATCTTCCAGGAAAATGGGAAGATCAAGTAAGCTATATATTTTTAAGGGCCCATTTTTACCAAATCGCCCCTTGAAAACATTGAAAGAATAACCCCTAATATCTATAATGTAGATATTGGGGGCTATTTTAATTTATTTTTTTATAAGTGCCCCTAAACTATAGCTATTGATTCAAGATTTCATGGGAGCCAGTTGCAACCAATAACAAAATCAATTCATCATGATCTAGCTTATAAATAACAATCCAGTTGTCATAATTTTTGCCATAGTTTCCATATCTGGCAGGGTGAAATTCACGATAACCACGCCAATTTCCTTTTAATGTATGATCTTTAATCTGATTCAAAACAAGTACATCTTGTTCAACAATTGCTTCTAAACAAGGCTTCAAGACAGTTATTGGGAAATGTTTTTTGACTAGTTTTTTTAATTCACGTTCAAAAGATTTGGTCTGTTTAATTTGCATCTAACTTATCGATCCAATCTTCAAAGTCAGTCAATGAACCAATGTTTTTGACCTGCCCTGTTTCTGCTTCTTTTTTAGCGGCTAAGGCTTCCGGAGAATCTAAAAAGCTGACTAATCGAACTTCATTATTGGCCGCTTTAACTAACGATAAGCGTATATACTCAGAAACGGTTAGCCCTTGTTTTGCTAGATTAGCTTTAGCCCGTTCACTAATGTCAGGTGTTACACGAGTTGAAATTGTCTTGTTTTTAATAATAGTATTACTCATTCTAATCCGCCTCCTTTAAGTTTACCATCGTACTACATTATAATATTCGATTTTTAGGTTTTCTGCAACTAAATTAATTTTAAAGTAAAGGAACTAACAGCTTATGCAACAAGTTGTCTTACCCATCAAAGATTCAAATGTTCTCAAGGAGGTTCAAGATACGTTACTCAATAACTTTAGAAGCTGTTTAGTATCTTTGATTTTGACCAAATAATTTGATAACTACTGTCAAAAAAGTTGGTGATCATATGCAACATTTTAGTCATCATTACCAAAGCGATATTTCTCGGCAACAATTCGATTTGATCCGCCAGGATCTGGAAGCTTCAAGGTCCCCAATTCCCCCCTCACTCAAAAAGGTGCTCCTATGTCAATAAATGGCACATCTTTTTCTAAACACTCGTTCTAATTCTGTCGGAATTAAACCAACTGATGTAATTTGAGGTTCGGATTACCAAGTCCTCAAAATTGGAAAAAGTTGTTTGAAAGGCAAACTCTCTCTTCAACAATGAGTGAAAAGCTTCAATTGGCCCATTATCATAAGGATAACCTTGTTTTGAGTATGAGTGGCTAATCTGATGCCGTTCAAGTAAAGTTTCAACTTCGTTGCTGGTGTACTGTGAACCCATGTCAGAGTGAAAATATTGTGGCTTTTGATGACATTCAAGCGCCTGATTAATCGTTTCTACAACTAACGTCGCCTCCATCTGACGACCAATCTTGAAAGCAAGAACTTGATGAACCTTTGGTTCGTAAATAGAACTGAGATAAACCCAGGTTCCTGGACGTAATTCCAAATAAGTAATGTCAGCACGCCATATCCTTGCATTGGGCTGGTGCTTGATTAAATTGGGGCGTTGTGAATGATCCACATGAGTGCCAGGTTTTTTAAATCGCCGATTCATTAAAGAGTGAATCTCCATTTCCCTCATTAATCGTAAAATTCGTTTTGACCCAACACAGATGCCTGACTTGCGAAGCACCATCGTTATTCGTGGATAACCATAGGCACGATAATTATTTTCCCAAATCAATTCAATTTTTTCTTTGAGCTGATTATCAACACGTTCGTGTTGACTAGGTTGATATCTTTTCCAATGGTAATAGGTGCTGCGCGGTAATTTCAGTGCCGAAAGAATAATTGATAAGCGGTGTCGCAATAACTGATCTTCTATGAAGACAAGGCAATTAATTCGTCCTAATGCTTTCCCAGTAACACCGCCGCAGCTTTTAAAATTTCAAGTTCCTCCTTTAATCGCTGATTTTCCCTTTGAAGTTGTTTGAATTCTTTGGACGTTACTTCAGTACCGTCTTCTAGCTCAACTGATTTAGCGCCTTTAACCCAATTCCGAATTGAATCGGCTGAAGGACCGTATTCCTTGGATAATTCATCGGATCGTCGTCCCGCTTTAACCATCTCCACAATGGACTTTTTTAAGTCCTCTTCATAACGTGTAACCATAAATAAAAATGCTCCTATGATGATATTTTACCAAACTAGCAAAACTAGTCCGGAATCTCATCATAAGAGCATGTATACTTGTGTATAGTAAGTTTGCTGAACTGCAACAAATACAGGAGGAACAAATGTTTTTAGCAATTAGAGAGATTAAAAAAGAAAAACTACGGTACGGCTTGATTCTAACAGTCGTCGTCTTAATCAGTTATTTGATTTTCATTTTAAGTGCCCTGGCGCTCGGGCTGGCAACAGCTAACACCGCTGCGGTGGACAGCTGGCAGTCTAAGTCCTTTGTAATGACCAAAGACGCTAATGGCAATGCCGGACAGTCATTACTGACAACGAAACAGGTGGATCAGTTAAGCGACGACAAAACCGCAACACTTGGCATTACACCAGTTAATATGAAAATTGGCGGAAAACGTGAATCCGCACAATTCGTTGGGATGAATAACGACGAGTACATCGCTAAAAACCTACAATTAACCAAGGGGCACTTGCCAAAGGCAGCTAACGAAGTCGTCCTCGCTGACTCAGTTGATAAGGATATTTACGGTATGGGGGATAAAATTTCGATTGGGTTATCTGATACGAAATATAAAATCGTGGGTTATGCGAAAAATGCCACGTATAACACCGCACCTGTTATTTATGGCGCGTTAGCGCAATGGCGTGTCATTAAGGGCGTGTCAGATCAATTCCAAGGTAGCGTAGTTACTTCAAAAACGTCACAATCGGTCGATGATAAAGCATTAAAGACTTATTCATACCAAGCCTTTATCAATAAATTGCCAGGTTATACACCGCAAAAAGCGACGTTTGGTCTCATGATTGGCTTCCTGATTGTCATTTCATTGATTGTGATTACCATCTTCCTCTACATTCTAACGGTTCAAAAATTGCCTAACTTGGCAGTTTTGCGTGCACAAGGCATTCCAAATCGTTTCTTGGCCCAAAATACGTTATTTGAGACGTTCTTTATTATGGCAACTGGTATCGTCGTTGGTGCTGTACTATCGGCATTAACTGAATTTGGGATTCCAGATAGCGTACCAATGGCATTTGATTGGGGATTGATGGGACTCATTGCGGCCGGATTGATGGTAACCGGGTTACTGGGTGCAATCATTCCGATTCGTGTGATTAGTAAGATTGATCCGGTATCAGTAATTGGAGGTTAAAAAGATGCGTGAAGAAAAACTAGCCCTTGAACACGTGACGAAACAATTTGGTCAGAAAACCAATTTAGTTACGGCACTAGAAGACGTCAGTTTAGCGTTTAAAGCTGGTGAGGTGTCGCTTATCATTGGTCCTTCAGGATCTGGTAAAAGTACCTTGCTAACCATTTTAGGCGGGTTACAGACACCAACAGACGGCTCAGTTCGTTTGAATGGTCACGACATCAGTGATTTGAGTACCAAAGAAGCCGAAAAAACACGACTTGAACAAATCGGTTTCGTCTTACAGGCGTACAATCTCGTGCCATATTTAACCGTAGCAGACCAATTCAAACTTGTTGACCAGGTGAAGCCTAACAATAACCTCAGTCAAGATGGATTTGACAAAATTATTGAAACGCTAGGCATTCAAAAATTATTAAACAAATACCCTGGCGAATTGTCTGGCGGTCAACAACAGCGCGTTGCAATTGCCCGTGCGTTGTATACAGACCCGGCGATCATCCTAGCCGATGAACCTACGGCAGCATTAGATACGGCACGTGTCAAAGAAGTTGGCCAACTTTTTGCTAATATTGCGCATGACGAGGAAAAAGCAGTCGTCATCGTCACGCACGATGATCGTCTGCGAGAGTTTTCTGATAATGTCTACAAAATTGTCGACGGAAAACTATCTAATACGGACTGATTAACACACTTGCTCTTATGCTGATATTCCGGACTAGTTTTTCTCGTTTGGTAAAATATCATCATAAGAGCAATAGATTATTTAGTTATGTTTTTGTCGAGCTTGCATTTTTGCTAGTCCGCTTGTAGCAAGGGTTTCAGCCCAATATAATAACTAAAATTTATAAGGTTACTTTTCAAATGTGTTGATTATCCATTGCAGAGAAAAGAACACAATAAAAATGATAAGAATAGGAAGCAGTCTAGCCAGCCAAATATTGATGTTTGGATATTGTGACAGAGTATGATAGAGCCATTGGGCAATTATAAAAGCGCCCAATCCGCTGACGATTTATTTGTTGTTTTTATACATGTTATTTCTCCAATATATTCATACTAATATAGTACCTATAATACCATTAAACAAAAAAACAGCCCCTATTATCTATCCACTAGATAACGGGGGCTGTTTTATAGGGGCGATTAAAAGGCACAAATAACCCCTCAAAATCATTGTTAAAATAACCCCCAATATCTATAATGTAGATGTTGGGGGTTATTTGTTTTTATATGTTATAAATGACTTCTCTTATTCGTCATTTTTTCGATACCTTTTGGAACGATTTTGACCAGGAAATAAACGATCATGCGATCCGACTCGAATGCCAATTAAGACTAGTTCATCTGTATCAATCGTATAAACCACCAGAACATCGTTAGTTTCGCTTGGTGTTTTGTTTTTCGGGGTGTCTCGTAAATGAAATTCATTATAACCGCTCATTCGCCGATTAAGCTCATGATCTTCAAATTCTGGTGGTAATTGTTGCTGCTCAAGCAACAGGTCAATGGCTGCTCGAACTTCATCAATAATAGATTTGTCTAAACTGGCTAACCGTTTTAGATCAGCATTAAAGGTTGCACGTGGTTTAAATCTTAGTTTTTTAATTATTTAAACTGGCCCCAATAATCATCATCTGATTCAACAATTTCATCGTCAGGTAAAACATGACGTTTAATTAACTGATCACGTGCAATTGCATATTCTAACGAACCTTCTTTAGATTTTAATGCTCTTTCTAGCCAGTCCATTTTTTCTTGTGAAACAATGGCTACTGCGCGACTATTTGAACGAGCAATATAAACGGTTTCATCTTCGTCATTAACTTGATCTAAATATTTTTTTAGGTTAGCGCGAAAATCGCTCTGTGTTAGTGCTAATGTCATATTTACCACCCTTTCATTGTACTTAATATTGTACTTTAATTTGTACTAAAAATCAATTTTTTAAGGAGCTAAAACTATGCAACAAGTTGTATTACCCATCAAAGATTCAAACGTTCTCAAAGAGGTGCAAGATACCTTACTCAACAACTTTAAAGCTGGCCGGCGTAACTATACAGTTTTTCAAGTTGGCAAAGCTACGCTACTGCGAGTGAGTGATGTCATGCGCTTAAAACAAACCGATATTTTTAATCCGGACGGTTCTATTAAACAAAATGCGTTCATTCACGATCGAAAAACTGGTAAACCGAATACCTTGTATCTTAAACCAGTTCAAACAGAGCTCTTATTGTACCGTCAATGGCTACTTGATCATAGACTAGCCTCTGAGTGGCTCTTTCCTTCCATTCAACACCCTGAGCGCCATATCACGGAAAAACAGTTCTACAAAATTATGAGTAAGGTTGGCGATCTGTTAGGAATTAATTATCTAGGGACCCACACAATGCGCAAAACCGGGGCTTATCGCGTCTACACACAATCTAATTATAATATTGGTTTGGTCATGCACTTATTAAATCATTCAAGTGAAGCCATGACTTTAGCTTATTTAGGCTTAGACCAAGCAAGTACCGAAAGTATGTTAGATCAAATTGATTTTGGTTAGTAGCTTTTTTATTTGGTTGCTGTTATTACAAAAGTTGGAACCATCGGGGTACCCCACCAACCGTTATAGCCAGTATTTGCAATATTAACGTTTTGATATCCCAAGTCTTTAAGAATACGCACATATTTACTAGTTTCGTAGCCTATATCCATGATTACTAACTGACCTTTTTGTTTTTGAACCCTTGCTATGTTTACAAGCGCTGCTTTCCGTTTCTCAAATGGCTTAATATTATGCAGTACCAAACTAGATACAATCAGATCAAATTCATTATCGTTGAATGGCATGTTTAAGATATTAGCAGTTTTCAACTTTACCTTGTCAGCCAAATTACTATTTTCCATTATTTTTTGAGTAGCTGCAATTGAATTGCTTCCCTGATCCTTATTACTCCAGATATCAATTCCTATTATTTCGCTTATATTTGCTGCTTGTCTGTTAAATTGCAACATAAAGGCACCGTGACCACAGCCAGCGTCTAATATTTTACTGTCTTTTTTTAAATGAATACTGTTAACAATGGATTTCATTATTCTATACTTACCAATTATTGAAGTGTGCATGTATTTAAGCCCACACAAAACTAACACTAAGACCATAATGGCTGAAACGGTGTTAAAACCACTTATTAACATCATAATTCCAATAATTAAAGCTGGCCCAAAGAAAAAAACCAAGCCTATTGGTGCGTCCATCTCCCAAATACTTTTCATTAAAATCTCCTATATCAATGTATTTATTCTTTAAAGCATATCATTTTTGTTGCTAATGTAATCTTTAAACTTAGATTTCAAATCAAATCCATTTCCTATAACTAATCATCGTGATACTACATCATGAGTGAGTGTTTAAATAATTATGTGTAAATGATTCATTGAAAAGGGGAAAGCCTTCCCCGTATGATTGAAATCGCTAAAAACCAATCAGAATACGGAGGCTTTCCCCATGAACCAGTTTAACAAAGATATTATCGCAGCGCTATCTTCAGACAAAGATATTACCCTGAATGAAGTCTTACGTCGTCAAATCGAAGTGGCCGCTAATCAGTTCCTTCAAAATGAACTGACTGCGGTGCTAGGCTACGAACCACATACTCGGATCGACCGATCAAAAGACGACGTGAACTACCGGAACGGGACGTACACCCTATTGTGTTACACAAGTATCTGCCAAGACAAAACTGCATTTAGTATCTCTCGTTTTGCTACTCCTCATCAACAATTAAAGTCACGGTATTAGTATTTTTCAGAGGTCCTTGTTAATCATTCCTCAAATGATATTGAGTTGACTATTCAGCCTTGTTACTCGATTTAACCTGTATGTAAGAAATTGCAGCAATTAAATCATCAATGCCTTTTTTAAGAATGCTTTCGTTTAAAACATTCTTGCCATTTTCACACAATTCCGGATGATCAATCATGTTTCTGACTGCATATGGAGTTGTCACATCTTGGGGCACTTTTGAAAAAGCTCCTCCATTATATCGAGCATAAAAGTCGTGATAATCATCATCAAGGTTACAGTCTTTACCTAAATAATTGTTGAAATCTTTGAACCTTCCATTCCCATTATGATTCCCAATCCAATCCATATAGAGAAAGCTAAATAGCTGAGAATGCAGCTCTGGAGTCGGTACACCAAATGCCTTGTAAGTGACCTCAGCGATCGTCGGTGATTTAAAATTCAATTTTTCCATAGGACGCACACGCTTGTCTCCTTGAACAGAAAGAATATTCACACTATCTGTTGTCTTTCTAAAATGGCGGAGAATATAGGGTGAGTGTGTGGTAATAAATACCTGATTCTCTGGGGTCAGATTTGCCAGAGATTCCATGAGCCTATCCTGAGCAAGAGGATGCAAGTAAATTTCAGGTTCATCGACAAAGAACTGCATTCCACGAATCTTATCGTCGTTCCCCTTCCTCCCAGTTCGTTCCGCAACCACTTGGATAATTGCCAGAGCCAAAGCTCTCTGCATACCGTTGCCTTTTTCGGATGCGTCAGTCAATAATCCATTCTCTAAAATCTTTATGTTCCCTTTCTTTAACATATCTGGAGCGGCAGGAGCATCAAAAACGAACTGAACCTTAGATTCTCCAAACTGATTGTCGAGCAACTGGGAAAGATCATCTTCAACGTTAGTCAAATATTTCTTAACACCATCTTTCCCAAATGCTTTCTGATGCGCAGTCAAAAAATCCTTATACACGGGATCCTCATAAAAGTCCGAAGCCAAAGATGCTATTAATTTCCCTGTAATTTTTGTAGATCCAAAGTCTCGAAAATCTTCATTATGTGAATCAGCATATACGAACTGTGGACTAAACAGTGCCTTGACAGTGCTTGGAGCGCCTGACGGATTTTCAAACTTTGGTTCTCCATTTTCAGGAGAAGGATTCCACATTCTCACTGTCTTAATGTCCATCTTTACAGTTTTCTTGCCTTGTGAGATTGTCCCTTCTTTCGAAGACCGCTGAAATATCATCTGATCCTGTTCATCTCGATAACTATCATATTTCTTCAATGTTCCTTGAAGCTCACCAACCTGTGACACAAAAACTGTCACTGAAACCTCTTGATCAGAACAATCCAAATTAATGTAGTCTTCCTTTTTACCTCCATTAACTAAAAAATCAATTGCTTGAAATACCGTTGTTTTACCCGCATTATTATTACCAACAAGGTAATTCACTCCAGAAGAAAAAGGAATGCTATTATGGCCCTTAAATGACTTAAAGTTTTCAAGCTCAATATGACTGATATACATTCTGCACCTCCAAAAAATGCAACACATTTGACCGTTTATCAGTATCAAAATAGGCCATATGGTAGATTGTAAAATTAATCCGAACGCTGTTCGGATTAATTTTACAATCTACCTTACAACAAAACTAAAAGATTATACTTATTGCCCACATTGCTAGCCATGCAATTAGCATAATAGCACCGAACATGCCCCAATTTAGGAATATGCTGAATACAAATAGCCAGAATGCCAACTTGCGTAATCCTTTGAGGTCATCATAACTAAAGACTGATTTACCACTAGCTTTACGAGCATTCGACCTATCTGCGTGCTGTTCATGGTGATACCACCTTGATAGTCCCAATAATTGTAATAAACTTCCGAACATTTTTAATTATCTCTTTTCTTTATCGTCCTCGCTGTTTAAGAACTCTTCCAACCATTGTTTTTTAAGTTCTAGGCTGTTTATCTCATGCTGAATAGCAATTTTATCAGGCTTATTAGAGTCCAATTTATCAGCAAACTCTTTTAAATAGTAGTGTTTAGCCATTGCTTCTGAATAACTCATTTTAATTCCTCCTTGTTTATCTCTACAATAATAGTATAACGATTCCACCTAAATTATGATTATGTGCTAGCTGTTCCTACTTTTCAGTTTTACATCTCTTGTTTCTAGTGTGCTAACCTGTAAGTCAAATTCACGTTGTTCATTCGTAGACAGCTCCTCATAGAATGACTGAATAGCAGTATCAACGGATAGTCGCTGATTTTCAGCGTATCCAATCATTGCCATCGCTTGGAGTTTGTTCCTAGTGTGGTTGCTAATTTTTAAATTGGTGTCAAATGTTACTGAGCTGACTGCTCTATTGTCACTAGCACTTTTGTCAAAATCTGATGCTTTAGCTTGCTTAGTTGGCTTGGGAATGGCAGTTGCTTTGTTTCTGTTAGACCGAATAAGAGAGTTAGCCATGTTCAATTACCTCAATTCGTTTTAGTAGTTCATCAGTTACATCTTTATAAACTGCAAATACACGTTTATCAAACTTTGATTTAAATGTAATTCCTGTAATCCCGTACCGCTTTAAACGCTGCATTGAGTGAATTCTAGTTTTAAATAAGTTATCTTCGCCAAATTCCGAGATTGCGTTAGCTACCGTTGCTTCATCAACTGGTGCTCCCGCTTGCAGTAAGACAGCTAGGATTCCAACTAACTCAAGTCTTGGTGCTTGATACTCGTCAATGACTTCTTCTTGAATGTATTTGATAAATGCCTCAGCACCTTCAAAACTATGTTCATGTGTCTGCATAACAATAAGACAATAGTCCGAAGCATATAGTGCGCTGTCGGTTATTAAACTAATTGTCGGCGGTATGTCAATGATTACATAGTCATATTTAGCTTTTAGAGGCGTTAAAAGCCTATCAAATTCTTTCACCCTATCATTATAATTATGGAGCTTTTCCATGTATCTCGGATATAACGAGAAGTCAGGTGCTGATGCTAGCAAGTCCAAATTATCTTTGATGTTGATGATTGAGCTATCTAGATTGCCATCTTCTACACTAGACATTAAAGTCCTGTCGAAATGCCCAACTTCATTGCTGATATTTAGTTTTGTTTTTAAGTACAAATTTGTAGCGTTACCTTGAGGGTCCAAATCTACTAGTAAAGTCTTAAAATCACGATTGCTAAGTTCTAAAGCAACCATTGTAGAATTACTAGTTTTTCCTACCCCACCTTTAAAATTGCCAAAAGTAATAACTTGAGTCATGTTGTTCTAGCCTCCATTTCTGTTTATAATTATAGCACTACATAGTTCTGTATGTCAATAGTGCAGTTGCACTGTAGTTCTGTAGTTCTGTAGTGCTATACAGCATATTAAAAACGTGATGTTATCACCGACATATCAAGGCCCTACAACACTACATAGTGCAGTAGCCTTATAGGGCAGTAGCCTTATAGTGCAGTAGTTCTGGAACAACCTAGTGCTATAGTGCTGTGAAAATAAAAGTTGACACTCGCCTAATAAGGAGCTACAATATCCTTGTATTAAAAAAGGCCTAGCAATTAAGCCAGACCTAAAATAACTGAATATACAAAAGAAGCCCCGCGACCATCTACCTTCGCGGGAACAACACCCAATTTATGTATTAATTGTACGGTATAGACTCTCAAATTGCAAGTCTTGACATTCAATTGCTTCTCGCGGACCATTCTAGGGGACAAGCTAGAGTATAAATATTAAGGGGACACGTTTGCCAGTGCGACGTCAATAAGTCTGGCTATACCACAACAAGGTTATCTGTACGGCTGGGTGGTGAATGGTGAGCGCAACCATTAACGGCGCGGGTGGTAAAACGAAGCTTCGGCTTGGTGCCATTGATTAGTTGGTGATCGAACAAAAATAAATACGTATCATCAACGCCTTCTAGGGCGTTTTTTAGTAGGCTAAACCGAAAACGTAGGTTTATAATGAGTGGTGGTAGCAATACCGCAATTGTACAGACAAGCGACGGGCGTTAACGACCGACGAACTAAGGGGAAACTTTTAGTAGTAGAATTGTACTCTGGTTCAGTTATTCCAAATAGCTGTTTCCAGGGAACAATTCTGCGCTCAAAACGTCACTCCCTCTAAACTGAATGGAAAACCGTAACCCGTCAAGTCAAATTCCAAAGAAAAAAAGAAAGTTGGTGGAATTGTTGGAATGTAAGGATTACATTGTTCCATTGAATCTAGATGTGATCGTTAAGAAGACAATCTATCGGAGTTCTGCAAGAATTACAAATCAGCAGAGAGATCAAGTAAAAAGAGTTTTGCATAAGCAAGGGTATCAGGGAAGAATTAGTAGTATTCGATATACTCGGGTAAATTACAAGTATTCCTTTAAAGTATCAGTGAAGTATCGGGGAAGTGTTGGCAAATTTTTGGTTAATACAAAGAATGAGACAGTTGAATTTAAGGGAATGGTCTAGGAGTTTAGGCGGTTAAATTCACAAAGTGAGTTTACTGATTTTTTGGGGATTTTTCATCTAGACCACTCCTCTCCCGTCAAATTTCACAAGGGCCAAATAACGGATCGTTGTTTTATCAGGGCATGAAGGGTTTACTTGGGATAAGCCGCCTTATGTGAAGTAGAAATTGGTATACTACAAAAGGCTCCCGGTTTAACACTGGAGGCCTTTTTTCTAGGTTACATATTTTGAGGATGAATGTTTTTATCTTCGTAGCTTTTACTTGGGTGCTGTAACATGATGAATACTGCTTAGTTTTTGGTGCCGTACCCCGCAACAGATGCGTTGCTTCGTTGGTATTATCTTAAATGCTAAGTACCGAGTTGAAAAGGATCATCAAGATATTGGCGTCATAATCCCGCTTTACGACGAAGAACTAAAACCTTTGATGACTAAAGCCTTAAGACGCTACTTTAACGCCCTAAGAAGTAATGAGAAGCACATCAAGAACGTGGAAAATTACCTGTACGGCACCATGCAAAATCTATTTGGTGTTTGGTGGAATAAACAGGCGGCTAGAGAATATGCGGCTAAACACCCTAACGATGAGCGTGCTTAAAACTAAAAAGCTATATAAGGCCATTTAAGCTGTTTTAAACAGATAGAGCA
>NZ_RHNY01000023.1 GCF_003946345.1 Levilactobacillus tongjiangensis | reverse complement strand
GGGTTTGATACCAAGTATCAAACCGCCCTACACATATTTGGTTTGTCGAAACAATGTTCAGTTTTCAAAGGTCTACCTTGTTATCAAAGGAACAAGCGCTCCGTGACAACGTTTATAAGAATAACATATCTTATCAATTGCCGTCAAGAACTTTTTTAATTTCTTTTTATCAGCAACACAACTCTCTGTGTCGCTGTGACAACGTTTATAACTATACCAACGATTCTAGCCCCGGTCAAGCCTTTTTTGCATAAAATCTCAATTAATTGATAAATAACCAAAAAAGGGTGGGAACAACGACTCGTTCCCACCTTGAATATTCACTCATTCGTATACCTAGCGACCGGTGTCCGTTGACGCCGTGCCGCCATTTTATCCAAAAAACCATCTAACAGCGTAACCATGACTTCTTCATCCGTAGCATCCGTTAACGCAACCTTCGTCCTGGCTGCGTGGGGAATCCCCTTGAGGTAATAGGCGACTTGATTTCGAAAGTCACGGGGACCCTCTTCAGGACCCTTAGCCCGACATAAACGGTGCAAATGCTCCTCAGCAATGGCAATTTTTTCTTCAGGTGTCGCCTCTGGTAACAGCTCACCCGTGTCTAAATAGTGATTAACGCGTCTCAACAACCAAGGATTGCCCATGACTGCTCGACCAATCATCACTGCATCAGCCCCTACCTCAGTCAGCATCCGTTTAGCGTCCTCTGGTGTACGAACATCCCCATTACCCATAAATGGAATGGTTAGCTGCTTCGCGACATCCGCCAGCACGTCCCAGTCAGCCTTTCCTTGATACATTTGTTTACGTGTTCGACCATGCATAGCAATTGCACTCGCTCCAGCACTTTCAGCGGCTAGAGCATTCTCCACCGCATAAATGTGGTGATCATCCCAGCCGGTGCGCATCTTCACCGTAACTGGTTTGTCGACCGCCGCCACTACTGCCGAAACCATGTCATGAACCTTATCCGGATCCAGTAACCATTTGGCACCAGCATCGGTGTTCACGACCTTATTCACCGGACACCCCATGTTAATGTCAATAATATCAGCTGGGGTCTGCTTATCCACAAATTGTGCCGCCTGAACCAACGTCTCCTGAGTCCCACCAAAAATTTGGATACTCATGGGATGCTCCCGCTCATCGACTGCCATCATGTGGAGCGTTCGCTGATTATGATAGTGAATCCCCTGACCAGAGATCATTTCACACTCAACCAAACCAGCGCCAAACTCCTTACAAATTAACCGAAATGCCACATTGGTGACTCCTGCCATAGGCGCAACTACCACCCGATTAGGAATCATGACGTCACCAATCTTCCATGCCATTGTGTTCGCCTCCTAGTCAGCCTGCGCCTTAACCAGGATATCCTTCAGGTCGTCTTCAGAAAATTCATACTTGGTGCCACAGAAATGACAAGCCGCTTCTGCACCGTGGTCTTCATCAATCATTTCCTGAATAGCCTTGGGTTGAATTGAAGCTAACGCCTTGGCGAACCGGTCTTTAGAACAATCACATTTGAAGCTAACTGGCATCTTCTGTAAAATCTTGATTTTTTCATCCTTGAACAGTAACTGTAAAATGTCCTCTGGTGTCTGACCATCTAACAACAGTTCGGAAACCATCGGCACTTCCTTCAAGCGTTCTTCCAACCGGGCAATCGCCTCATCACTGGCACCTGGCATCACTTGGATCATGAACCCACCGGCAACCTTGACCGTATTGTTTGGTTGTACAAACACAGACACACCAACGGAACTAGGAATCTGTTCAGACTTGGCCAGGTAGTAAGTAAAGTCTTCGCCTAACTCACCAGAGACCAAAGGAACTTGTCCCGTGTAAGGCTGACTAAGACCTAAGTCCTTGGTCACCGTCAACATCCCGTTGACACCAACTGCCTTACGCACATCAATCTTGTGTTTCTCATTCAGCGCCAGACTCGTATGCGGATACTGCAGGTAACCCTTAACTTCACCATTAGCATTACCATCTACGACGATAGCTCCCACTGGTCCATGACCATCGACCTTCACCGTCAGCTTCTCGTCCCCCTTCATGAGCGACGTGGCTAATAACGTCGTACCAATCATGGTCCGTCCTAAAGCTGCCGTTGCTGCACTCCAAGTATCATGCCGTTGCTGAGCCTCAGCCACCATGTCTGTTGCATCGACTACATAAGCCCGAAACATCCCGTCATCAATTAAACTTTTTACTAAATAATCTGCCATTTGTCTACTGTCGTCCTTTCACATTTCATCATGCCTAACCTTACCAGAAACCCGGAAATTTGCAAAGACTAACCCTGATGAGTCACAAAAAGGAAGTGAGGAGATTTCCCCACTTCCTTCGCATTTTGATTATTCAGAGTCGTCCGGCTTTTGATCATCAGCTGCAGAACTCGTTGCTTCACTGGCCTGACTACTGTCAGATTCAGTGGCAGCGGCTGATTCAGCTAACTTAGCTTCCGTAGAGGCTTGTCGTTCAGCTTCACGCCGTTCTAGTTCTCGCTTAGATTCTTCAAAAGTTGCGGCCTTTTCACTTGGAAATTCGCTACTGCCGTCCTTCTCAGGCATTTCCCCAGTGTTAAACAAGCTGAGAATTTGCTTTTCGTCCAGCGTTTCGTATTTCAGCAAGGCATCCGCAATAATCTTGTGTTCTGCTTTATGTTCTTCCAAAATCTTCCGGGCAGTCGTATGAGCTTCCCCGATGATTCGACGAACTTCACTATCAATTAAGCTAGCAGTGTGTTCAGAGTAACTAGGTTGCCCAGGGTAACCTGCACCAGCAAATGGTTGGCTACCAGCGCTTTCCAGTGCAACGGTCCCTAACTCGTCACTCATCCCATATTGGGTAACCATGGACCGGGCAATTTGCGTTGCCTGTTCAAAGTCATTGGAAGCACCAGATGATTCGGAATGGAAGATCAACTCTTCAGCAGTCCGTCCACCCATGAGTCCAGCGATTTGTTCCATGGCATCCTTCTTGGACATCAACATCTGATCCTCACGTGGGAGCATGATGGCGTAACCGCCTGCACGCCCACGGGGAACGATGGTAACCTTGTGAACCACCCGTGCGTCGTTCAACACTAAACCGACAATTGTATGTCCGGCTTCATGGTAAGCAACCGTCTTGCGTTCCTCAGGACTGATGACCCGGTCCTTCTTCGCAGGTCCAGCGATAACTCGGTCTTCCGCTTCGTCTAAGTCAGAAGCGTCAATTTGAGTCTTATTCCGCCGGGCTGCCAATAAGGCCGCTTCGTTTAAGAGGTTTTCTAAGTCAGCACCCACAAACCCAGGTGTCTGCTTAGAAATTTCCTTCAAATCCACGTCATTAGCTAAAGGCTTGTTCTTAGAATGCACCTTCAGGATAGCTTCCCGACCCTTAACATCTGGTCGGCCAACTAAAATCTTCCGGTCAAACCGGCCTGGCCGCAGCAAAGCTGGGTCCAAGACATCAGAACGGTTGGTAGCAGCCATCACAATGACACCTTCACTACCAGTAAACCCATCCATTTCGACCAGCAATTGGTTCAAGGTTTGTTCACGTTCATCGTGGCCACCACCCATGCCGGCACCCCGTTGACGACCAACCGCATCAATTTCATCAATAAAGATGATTGAAGGTGCGGCCTTCTTGGCCTGTTCAAACAGATCCCGGACACGACTAGCCCCGACACCAACGAACATTTCCACGAAATCTGAACCAGAAATCGAGAAGAATGGTACCGCCGCTTCACCGGCAACGGCTTTCGCCAGCAACGTTTTACCAGTACCAGGAGGACCCTCCAGCAAGACACCAGATGGTATCCGGGCACCTAATGAAACGAACTTACGAGGATTCTTCAAGAACTCAACCACTTCGACAAGTTCTTGCTTTTCCTCTTCCTCACCAGCAACGTCGGCAAAGCGAACGTTGTTCTCTTTGCTATCGGCTGGTTTGGCCTTGCTCTTCCCAAAGTTCATGACTCGGCCATTGCCGCCGCCTTGGCCGGCTTGACCCATCATCATGTAGAAGAAGAAGAAGAAAATAACTAGTGGCGCTACATAGACTAACAAGTTAATCCAGAAGCCACTTGACTCTTCTGCTTTGGTGTTGACCTTTACATTATGGTTCTTGGCGATCTTATCAATCTCGGAAACCGTCGAGTTGTTCGTTAAGACCTGGGTCGTAAACCCGGTCACCGCGGTACTCTGTGAGCCCCCAAGACTAAAGCCGGTATTGGTAGAACGCTTTTGGGCGTTCCGGTATTCACCGGTAATCTTGTAAACTCCCCCGGAAGGTTGAATAGAGAACTTCTTGATCTTGTTCGTACTCAGGTCCTTCTCGAACTGACTCGATTGGATTTCTTGGGATTGTGAGCTGCTGTTATTACCATTAAATAGGTAAACAACACCAATGACCAACAAGAAGATCACAATGTAAAATAGACTATTCCGAAACAGCCCATTTCGTCGATTATTCATGTCGTGCCTCCTTACTCACAGTTCCCAGCATTTAAATTAGGAACAAAATTTAGGGCTTGTGCCCTTTGACTAAATAAGATGTTATCACAATTGACTATCATTGACTAATTATTTATCTGAATAAACGGATGGCTTCAAAACACCAACGTACGGGAGATTCCGATATTTTTCTTCGTAGTCCAAACCGTACCCAACCACGAACTCACTTGGAACGTTGAACCCAACATAGTCGGCCTTCGCTTCAACCACTCGTCCGCTGGGTTTATCCATTAACGTGCAGACCTTAATCGAGTTGGCGTGACGGTCTTTTAGCAGGTCTTCCAAGTACTTCAACGTCCGACCAGTATCAATAATATCTTCAACTAACAAGATGTCGCGCCCAGCCACATCCGTATCCAGGTCCTTCAGCAAACGAATGGTTCCTGATGAAGCGGTTCCCCCGTTGTAACTGGAGACGTCAATAAAATCAATGGTTGCGTAGATGTCCATGTCACGAATAACATCGGTCATAAACAAAATCGCACCCTTTAACACACAGATGATCAAAGGCGTTTTGTCCTTATAGTCCTCAGTGAGTTGTGTTCCAAGTCGTTTACAAGCTGCAGCAATGTCTTCCTCACTATAAAGGACCTTCAAAATATCGTTGTTCATGCTGTTCCCCTTTCGCCTATTCGTGTTTCAAGACAATATGATAGTTTTTTGTGTGCGCCCGTCGTGGCCAAACCGACCATTTCACGCCAAGTACCGCCAAGACTTCACCCTGCGCTGTAACCAAGACCAACTGGGCCGCTCGTTCAGAACGAGGGACCTTTGCGTTGATCAATACCCGCCGTACACTCTGATGGTGGCCGCTAGCTAGTCGCAACTGATCGGTGGCCGCCCACCGTCGAACCCGTAAAGGGAATTGTTCCGACTGTAGAGCCACCGTCTCATGGGGGAGCTGTCCTGACGAACTCGCTGGAAAGAAACCGAGTAACCGGCCATTGCCAATGGGTCGCCATTGGTTTAAGTCTACCATAAAACTAAATTGTTCCACGGATTTTTGCTGTAAATTTTTAGGTTGCGTAAATTCAAACTGATCATAGCTCTTACGAAACGCCCAGCCCCGGCTAAAATCAACCATTCCGGACGGTCGCTGCGAGTTTCGTAAGAGTTGTAGGCACTGATTGAGATGTGACTCACCGGTGGCTACGGTCGGGGCCGTCCGCTTAATCAGCCGGGCCAGTAACAGTGGCTGCTCAGACATTGGCCGGGCCAATAGCCTGGTGACACTCCCCTGCCTCGTGCCAGTCTCAACAATGCCAGCTAACTGTTCATCTAGTGCCGTGTCAGCCACTGCCATGAGTGCCCCTAACTGACGGGCATACGCCGTTAAATGATCAATCACCTGTGGGTTCTCAATCCGTAATTGTGGCAAAATTTGGTGGCGGACTCGGTTACGGCTGGCGACGAGTTCTTGATTGGTGGCATCCTCATACCAAGGAATCGCCAGTTGACGAGCAAAGGTCACGAGTTCAGCCTTCTTGAACGGTAGCAACGGGTGAATCACCTTACCATTTCCCAAAGGACGTTCGGTAGCCATCCCCGTCAATTGTGCCAACTCACCACCGCGTAACAATTTCAGCAGAATGGTCTCTGCTTGTTCGTCAGCCTGGTGAGCAGTGGCCACCCAGTCGGCCGACTGTTGTTGCAACTGCTTCGTGAAAAATCGGTAGCGAAAATCTCGGGCGGCGGCTTCAATCCCGTGGCCTGGGTGCTCGGCCCGCGGCCAGTGTGTCGTAACCAACGGAATTTGATGGTCAGCACACCAGTTGGTTAAAAATTCTTCCTCAGCCGCACTCTGTGCCCGCAATTCATGGTTAACGTGAACGACTGTCAACTGTGGTCGTTGGTCGCGCGGCAACCGACTCAGCAAGGTGAGGAGCACCATTGAATCGACACCAGTCGACACAGCCACCAGACCACGACCAGGTGCAGCGGCCCACCCCTGCTGCCGCCAATTACGTTGAAAATCCGTCTCTAACGTCACACTACCGACCCTTTCCGTTAATTAAGAAAAAGGGCCGCACGAATGCGGTCCTAATCGAAGACACATTTAACTACGACGGCCACCACGGCCACCGCGCTTACCTTCGGTGTTGCGTTTAATTGTTGCCAGACGGTCCTCACTCTGCTTCATGAACCCTGACATCAAGTCGTCGAAACTCTCTTCATGTTGGGCTGCGTGATGGCCTGAGAAACGACCATTTGCCGAATTATGATGTGGCCGGGAACCGTTATTTTCAAAGCGACGACCACCATGGGCGTTACCATGGCTTTCACCGCCGCGACCACCATTGCCGTGGAAATCGTGATTACCACCACGGTGTTCAGAATGTTCACCATGATGCTCACTACGACTATGCTGTGGCCGTTCTGATGCCGGTTTATCGGTTGCCTTACGAATCGACAAGCCAATCTTTCCGTCATCGCCAACGGTCAATACTTTAACCGTTACTTCATCACCGACAGATAAAACGTCGTGAATGTCCTTCACGAACCCATCGGAAATTTCACTAATGTGAACCAACCCGGTCTTGTGGTCACCTAAATCAACAAATGCGCCAAAGTTCGTGATTCCGGAGACCTTTCCGGAAACTTTAGCTCCAACCTCGATTGCCATAAACAAGAAGTTCCTCCTTAAAATAAGTGCTTTCAGTATAACACAACTTCTAACAATCCCAAACGTGAAAAATCAAAAAGAAAAGGCAAATCAATCGTTTTTGAACATCAGTTAAACCGCGTCAGATTAACATTCCAACGATACCGGCGTTTCTAGCCATTCTCCCATTACTTTGGTGGGTGAACTAATAAAATCCCCAGCTTACCATACAAGAAAATTTATCCAGTCTGCACTGCTAAGCACGTTGGACATCAAATAAAACCAACCGTCTAAGCTAGTCACCTCACCATGACTGCGTCCAGCTAAAAAGGAGGCCATGACTTTGCCGTCACAGCCTCCTTGAACGCTATTTTGCGGTCACGTCGGTGGCGTGATCACCGGGTAGACTATAGACCGTCTCACCGGACTTGGTGTAGTAATACTTCGATCGGATTAAACGTCCCAAGTAATCTTTGTCATTAAGCTGCTTAATCTGTAACTTGAGTTTCTGATTGGTCGCCTTCGTTTTGGTCAGCTGCTGTTCACTAGTTGCGACCTGCTGATTAACCGTATGGAGGCTCGCATTCGTGCGCACCCACTGGATTCCTAAAATCGTCATGAAGACAGCAAAAACAACGACAATCCGGGTAGCACGTCGAGCACGCCGTTTACCCAGCCACCGATGATGGTGTTGTTGGGTGGCCTGCTTATCTAACCGCCGGGTATAATCATTTTCTAAACGTTCAATTTTCGCCGGTCGCGGTTTCACGTCAGCCATCCCACTCACTCCTCAAGTTTTTTTCACCAGATAGTTTAACTTGAGTATAGCAAGTTTCAAATTGGACGTCTAGCTAGTTAAGCATATTGTAAAACATTCGTCACATTAGACCACTTATTCTTGCCGAAAGTCTTGTTCGTAATCTTCTTTGACAATGGTATACATCCGTTCGGCGTCGTCCTTCTTCGTCGTTTCCAACAATTCATCTACTTGAACCGTTAACGTTTTGTTACCAAACTTAATAACCAGCTCATCTTTAGGGGCAACTTCGCTAGAAGATTTGGCTACTTTGCCGTTGATCATAATCCGACCCTTGTCGGCAATTTCCTTGGCGACTGAACGCCGTTTGATAATCCGTGAAACCTTTAAATATTTGTCTAATCGCATCTTATTTTCCTCCATGTTGGCTAAGTCTCTGCCATAATCTCAAAATTGTTTTTGCGTGTGGAATGGCTAACCACTCCCGCACTGTGAGTAACTGCCAGCTCAGAGCCAGGCTAAAGAAAATCACAACGCCCACGGGAATCGTGATGAGGAGTGCCCCACCAG
This sequence comes from Levilactobacillus tongjiangensis, assembly GCF_003946345.1. Lineage (GTDB taxonomy): Bacteria > Bacillota > Bacilli > Lactobacillales > Lactobacillaceae > Levilactobacillus > Levilactobacillus tongjiangensis. The sequence continues at coordinate 25,087 of NZ_RHNY01000023.1, read as the reverse complement.
CAGCTAAACGTCCCGTCAGCATTGCCGGCCAGAGATGTTCTAGGCCCACACCGACCGCTTGAACCCCCGCTACCATCAAAATGGTGCAGCCAATTAATTTACGAATAAAGCTTTGCGTCCAGATGCCCGAGCGTATTTCCTGAGCCGAACCATACCAGATGATCACGAACATCACACCTAGGCTCATAACTGTCAGCCAACTGGCACCGTTGCCAGCAAAGTGGGCCACGGCCCAATGATTACCGACTGCTTTTACAATCAGCCCCGTCACTAGGGCAACGACCGTCAGCCGATAATTATTTTTACTCTGCAAGACACTGTTATACGTCTGAATCAGTGTGGCTAAAATAATACTCAGCATGTACACTGCCAACATGTCCGACCCCTGTGTATTCCCAAAGAGGAGCCGATTGATCCATGGCATCAGACTGATCAGTCCGGCTGTCGCGGCCGTCGCAATCACCAAGGCAATGCGCATCATGGTCGTCGTCAACTGTTTAAATGCCTGCGGTCGGTCGCGTTGCTGGGCTTCGGCTAGGGCAGGCAACAATGACGTGGCAAATGCTACCGCCACCACCAATCCTAACTGAACCAGTGGCTGTGCCCGGTCATAGACCCCTTTGAGGCTCTTCGCAGCCAGGTCACTCATCCCCCCAGCCACCAAACCGTTCTTGACGGTAAAAGAATCCACAAGTTGTAAGAGCACCATCATTGCGGTCAGTAGGCACAGGGTGCCCCCCTCAACCAGTAAACGACGGCCAACGTGTGGGATCCGGTCTGTAGTGGTGACGTCGCGTTGTCGCCACCGTGGGAGCACTAATAGTGCCGCCACGGCCGCCACGGTCCCACCACTCAACGCCCACGTTCCCATTCGGTAGACTGACCAACCGTGGTGAACCGCCCAACCGGCGGCCACAAGAATCACAATGACCCGCACCAATTGCTCAATAACCTGCGAACGGGCCGTTGGCAACATATTGAACCGTCCCTGATGGTACCCACGCCCCACTGAAAGTGCAGGCATAAAGAGAAACATCCACGAGACCATTTGGATTAAGGGGGTTAGTTGAACGTCACCCATGCCGCGAGCTATTGTGGACGCTCCCAGCATCAATCCCCCGAAGAGGACTAAGGCCAGGCCCCAGACCCACTGCGTTACCTGACGGGCAACTTGCTGTTGACTGGGGAGGTCGGGCGCCTCCGCAATCAGTTTAGAAATAAAGACGGGTAATCCACTCAACGCAAAGGTCATACCGATACCATAGAGGGGATACACCTGCTGATACACATAAAAACCGGTGTTACCGACTATATTTTGAAAGGGGACCCGGTAGACAGCACTCAGTAGCTTGGCAATAAACGCCGCCACCGAAAGAATCAGGGCACCCTGCAAGGTCGTATTTACGTTGCGGTTGCCCATGGTTGGCCTCCTTAGTCTTCAGCCGTGGACTTATCGTTGTCCTTTGGCTTCGTGGTCACTTCCACAATATCCCGTAATGCGGCCATGAACTGTTGCAACTGTGGCAACCAGTCTGCCGTCTGCATCTTAGGTTGGATGACCAATTTGATGTGAAGTCGGTCGTCGTTGATTCCCACGGTGGCCTTTAAATCGGTTGCGGCCAGCGCTTTGAAAACATCCTCGCCGCCTAAGATATCGGTTCCCCGCTTAGAAATCGTCACAAAGATATCGCCATCCTTACGACGAATCTTATCGACCAGGGCTAAATCAGCAGCTAGCTTCAACTGCCCAATGGTCAACAACTGGCTAACAGCATCGGGATACTCACCAAACCGGTCAATTAAATCAGCCTGAATCTCACTGACCTCGTCGTCATTTTCCAGTTGGCGAATCCGCTTGTACATTTCAATTTTCTGTTGTTCATCTTCAATGTAGTCACTCGGTAGGTAAGCTTCAACGCCCAGTTCAACGGTTGTATCCGTCTTCGGTTGTGTTTGCTTGCCTCGCTTCTTGGCAACGGCATCACTTAACATTTGCGTGTACAGATCATATCCCACGGAATTAATGAAACCATGTTGTTGTTTACCCAACAAGTTACCGGCACCCCGAATGGATAAGTCCCGCATCGCAATCTTAAAACCAGACCCCAGTTCGGTGAAGTCCTTAATGGCCTCAAGCCGCTTCTCACTGACCTCAGTCAGTACCTTATTCGGCTTGTACGTGAAGTACGCGTATGCCACGCGGTTACTCCGTCCGATTCGTCCCCGCAGCTGATACAGCTGCGAGAGGCCCATCCGGTCAGCATTTTCAACGAACAACGTATTGGCGTTAGGAATGTCGATCCCGGTTTCGATGATAGTCGTCGTGACCAGAACATCGTAGTCCCCGCGGAGGAAGTCAAAGAGCACCCCTTCCAGCTGGGCTTCCGTCATCTTACCATGGATGTAGCCGACCCGCGCCTCGGGCACTAGCGCTTGAACCTGACTAACCGTCTTTTCAATGTCTTCCACCCGATTATGCAGGTAGAAGACTTGACCACCGCGCTGCATTTCTCGCCGAATACCATCCTGAATGGCACCTGCATTTTGTTCCATCACATAGGTTTGGATTGGGAACCGGTTAGCCGGTGGTGTTTCGATCACTGACAGATCCCGCACACCCAGCATCGACATATGCAATGTCCGGGGAATCGGGGTGGCGGTTAACGTTAACACGTCCACATTAGCCTTCAACTGCTTCAATCGTTCCTTATGTTTGACCCCAAATCGTTGCTCTTCATCAACCAGCACCAGTCCCAAGTTCTTGAACTTTACATCTTGCGACAGGAGTCGGTGAGTCCCAACCACAATGTCCAACTGGCCGGTCTCTAAATCCTTAATGGATTGATGAATCTGTTTAGTTGTCCGGAAACGAGAAAACATCTCGACATTGATGGGATAACCTTCAAACCGGCTGACCATCGTGTCATAGTGTTGTTGCGCTAAAATCGTCGTGGGAACCAGGAAAGCGACCTGTTTACCCGCTTCTACCGCCTTAAAGGCTGCCCGCAATGCCACTTCCGTCTTCCCATACCCAACGTCACCAACCAGCAACCGATCCATTGGACGCCCTTTTTCCATGTCATGCTTAACTTCCTCAATCGTCCGCAACTGGTCAGGCGTCTCTGCATACGGAAAATCATTCTCGAAGTCCGTCTGTAAACTATCATCCACTGGAAAGGCATAGCCCTTCTCAGCCGCCCGTTTGGCATAGAGGTCGACCAATTCATCGGCAATGTCTTCAATCTTTGCCGCAACTTTGCGTTTGGTCTTAGCCCATTCGGATCCACCTAACTTGTTGATCTTAGGCTTTTTGTCCTCAGAAGAAACGTATTTCTGAATTAAATTCAACTGAGTAACCGGGATAAACAACTGAGCGTTGTCCTGGTAATCAATGGTCATGTAATCTTGATGGACACCGTCCACCGTCAAGGTTTGCATCCCAATAAAATTCCCGATACCGTGGTTGACGTGAACAACGTAATCCCCTGGTTTCAGATCGGTATAACTCTTTAACCGTTCCGCGTTCGCCATAGTTTGACGCCGTGGCCGCTTCTTCGTCACCTTCTGGAACATCTCGCCCTCAGTGATGACGACCAGGTTGGCTTCTGGCAATTCAAATCCAGTACGTAAGCGTTCTGGAATCAATTGGGTCAGTGCCGGTTGAACGTTACTGGACTTGGTCAAAACCGCTTGAATTTCAAAATCATCCAGAGTTTGCTCAATCTTTGCTAGTCGTTCCTCATCCTGAACCAGTAGTAGAATCGTTTGCTTTTGTTTATGCCACCGGTCAATTTCGGTTTTCATCACTGGTAGCTGGCCAAAGAATTGTTGCATGGCCCGCGTCGTAATGTTAGTGACCGCGTGAAACCGCATGGTCCCCATGCCCTTCTGGAACAAGGCCAGCATGATTTGAGCGTGGGTATCCTTCTTGACGATTGGCCGGAGTTCGCCGCCAAAAGTCTGTTGCGCAAAGATTTGGTGATGGGTCAATTTATCCGTCGCCCAGTTGGCCTCATCCTCGAGTAACTGGCGTTCGGCATCCTGTAGACGCGAATAATCCCCGAACAAGGCCACCCCATTAGCTGGTAAGTAATCCAGTAGTTGGTGATGTTCCGGGAATAAGTAGTCCGCAAACTCCATCAGTTGTGGATCAACGGACCCTTTTTTCAGGCCATCCACAAGTGGTTGCACCTGATCCGTCAGCGTTGTCGCCGCTTCTGCATCCAGCTTAGCGGTCTGCGCCTTCAGTTCCGTGGTCAACGCTGTGGCACCAGCGGCACGTTCATCAGCTGTAAGAATGAAATCCGTGGCTGGTAATACTTCAACGGCATCAACATTTTCGATACTTCGCTGAGTCGCTGGATCAAAGTACCGCAGGGAATCGACCTCCGTATCAAAAAAGTCCAGCCGGACCGGATAGTCCGCCGCTAACGGATAAATGTCCACGATAGATCCCCGTACGGCAAAATCTCCCGGAGCAGCAACTAATTTTTGATGGGCATAGCCCATACCAAACAGCTGTTGTTGCAGCTTCTCTAAATCAAAATCAGCACCAACTTTAACCGTAAACCGTGCCCCGGCAAAATTATCGGGGTCCGGTAAGAACCGCCGCAGCCCAGACAACGCCGTCACAATAACTACTGGCCGGTCACTCTGCAAAGCCCGTAGCGCATCGATCCGAGCAGACCGGTATTCTGGCGAACTGGTGGCAACTTCCGCTGCCAAGAGTTCCTCAACTGGAAACTCAAACAGCTCATCATCTTCTAGCAGGTTCGCCAGGTCATCCATCAACTGACCAGCATGATACAGCGTGTCCGTCACGTAAACGATGGACCGCTGCTGATCATGGAGGAGGCTGGCAATGAACAAGGTTTCAGCCGACCCATTGAGCCCGGTGACCAACTGTCGTTGACCAGGAGCTATGGCTTGGCGAATCGCGCCGTACTGCGCGGTCTGCGTCATAAATCCTTCTAAATTCACGTGATAACTTCCTATTCTAGTTGTACTGATTCATCAACTGAGTAAATTCGGTACCGCTTAACCAATCATCAAGTGCAGCGACGGCCTGATCCGTCGCCTGGTTAAAGAGCGGCGCTTGGTCTTTGGTAAACTTTCCTAAAACGTAGTCCACCACAGAATGTTGCTGAGGGTGTTCAATTCCGACCCGTAACCGTTTGAATTTCTGATCTGAAACGTGGGCAATGATGCTCTTGATTCCGTTATGACCACCGGCTGACCCGTGATTCCGCAACCGGATTCGGCCTACTGGCAGGTCCATGTCATCGTGAACGACCATAATGTCATCTAAGTCAATCTTGAAGTATTGCATCAATGGGTGGACTGCCCGCCCGGATTCATTCATGAACGTTGTTGGTTTCACGACCAAAACTTTTTCACCATTCACGATGCCGGTACCATACTTTGCGTCCATCTTACGGGTCGTCAAGTCAATACCGTGTTCCTTAGCAAACGCATCAACCACCATGAAACCCGTGTTGTGCCGTGTGCCATCGTACTGGGGACCAATGTTTCCTAAACCAACAATCATTTTCATCTTATACTGTTCTCCTCAAAAATTAGGTCATCTGAGCTGGAAGCAAAATAGCTGGACGGACGCTTAGCCCCGTTCAGCACACTCAGTTTATCTACGTATTTCAAATCAACATTATTGAGTATAGCATAGTCGCTTGTGAATTTCACTCATCCTGACCCTTATAGGAAGCGTTTGCTAGTAAACGTTTTTTTCATAAAATAAAGAGGCTCCCCCATAGTCGATATAGCGTTCTCATGTTATACTTGTTAGCGGGTAATGAACGTGACCCTTGAAGTGTTAAATACTTATAGGAGATGAATATTTTGACTAATAAGAATCATCAAAAAGTTGTTTTAGTCGGTGACGGTGCCGTAGGTTCCTCATACGCCTACTCAATGATGAACCAAGGTTTAGCCGAAGAATTCGTAATTGTGGATGTTATCAAGGAACGGACCGAAGGGGACGCATTGGACCTTGAAGATGCACAAGTCTTTACCGCACCAAAGAAAGTCTACTCAGGTGACTACTCTGACTGCAGCGACGCTGACGTTGTTGTGATCACTGCCGGTGCTCCACAAAAACCCGGCGAAACTCGTTTGGACCTGGTTAACAAGAACTTGAAGATCTTGTCTTCAATCGTTAAGCCAGTTGTCGAATCAGGTTTCGACGGCATCTTCGTGGTTGCAGCTAACCCAGTTGACGTTTTGACTTACGCTACCTGGAAGTTCTCAGGTTTCCCAAAGGAAAAGGTTATCGGTTCAGGGACTTCTCTGGATACTTCCCGTCTGCGTGTTGCGTTGGCTAAGAAGCTTAACGTTGACCCACGGAACGTGGATGCCTACATCATGGGTGAACACGGTGACTCCGAATTTGCTGCTTACAGTGCAGCCACTGTTGGTTCAAAGCCATTCTTGAAGTTTGCTGAAGAAAAAGGCATTACTCAAGACGACTTGGACAAGATCGAAGACCAAACTCGTAACAAGGCCTACGAAATCATCAACCGTAAGGGCGCAACCTTCTATGGTGTTGCTACCTGCTTGATGCGCATCACAAAGGCAATCTTGCGTGATGAAAATGCTGTCTTGCCTATCGGTGCTGCTTTGAACGGTGAATATGGTTTGGACGATATCTTCATTGGTACGCCAGCCGTTATCAACGCCCAAGGTTTAGCTAGTGTTATCGAAGTACCACTTTCAGACAAGGAATTAGCTGCTATGAAGTCTTCAGCTGAAACTTTGAAGAAAGTTACTAAGGATGGCTTAGCTGCCCTTGAAGCTTAATTAAACGATTAGAGGTGTCACGCTGTTAGGGCGTGGCACTTTTTTTATCCCGTCATTGAACCGGTATTCTACGAAATAATTTGACGAGTCCAAAATAATTTTGCCCAACCTTTTTTTCGGTCGACCGCGCTCACCTCCTATCAATCCAAGCAAATCAAGACTAGCAGCCAACCAAAACTGACCACAATTTGTTACGTAAACGTTTTCATTGACGCATTCACATTGTCTTTTAAGGAACTTTGAAGTAAGCTAGAGTTATGCTAATTGGTGATAGTTAAGCATGACGACTTTTCCTCCATTGGCTATATTAGGAGGTCACACTTTATGAAAAAACGGAAAGCCCTCGTGATTGGCCTGGTCACCGCCTGTGTGGCGGTCGGCGCAATCTACGTTGGACAAGCATTACACTACTCTTCAGCAAACGTCTTCTTTAAGGATACCGAGATTGCCGGCGTCAACGTCGGTGGTAATACGGCCCAACAGGCGGCAACGAAGCTTAAAGCTGCACTGAAGAATCAACAGCTGACGGTGAAAGACGGTAGTCAAACCGTCACCACTTTCAAGACCAACGAAGTTGACTTAAAAGTGACTTCCCCATCAGCGTTGAAACAATTGATCTCCAAGCAAAACGTTTGGAGCTGGCCCATTCACTTGACGACCGCTACGGCAGACAGCATCCAGCTGAACGCTAGCACGGAAAATCAAGAAAGTGTCCGGACACTAGCAAAGTCCATTACCACCAAGGCCAACAAGACACGGACCGCTGCCAAAGATGCCTCCTTCACTTACGCTAATGGTGACTTTGCAGTGACTAAGGAACAGGCCGGGAATCAACTCGACACCAGCAAATTAGCCACTTCAATTTCACAAGCTATTGAGAAGGGCGAGACGACCGTTAACGTTTCCGGCGACTACATTAAGCCTGCCGTGACGTCGACCTCCGCAACCTTTAAGGCGGCAAAGTCTAAGGCTCAGACCATTACCAAACAGAGTTACGTCTACAAGCTAAGCAATCATAAGGTCACAATTCCTGCTGAAACGTTGGCTAGTTGGCTAACATTCAAGGCTGGGAAGCTATCGACCAATGATACGGCTATCAAAGCTTACCTGACTAAATTAAGTAAGAAATACGGCACCGTAAACAAGACCCGGACCTTCAAGTCTACCAAGCGTGGCACGGTCAAGGTTCCTGCAGGTTTATACGGGTGGAGTATTAAAGTTAAGAAAGAAACGCCTGCTTTAAGTAAGGTTGTCTTAGCCGCTAAGGGTATGTCCCGGACCCCTGCTATTCAAGGGAGCGGTTATCACAGCAACGGTACCGACATTGGTAACTCCTACGTTGAGGTTGATAAGACCAACCAACACATGTGGGTCTACAAGAACGGAAAAGTCGTCGTTTCGACCGATGTTGTTACTGGTTTACCAACGACCGCACACCACACGCCAGCTGGTGTCTGGGTCATTTGGAGCAAGCAACGCAACGCTACTTTACGTGGTCAAAACGATAACGGTTCGAGTTACGCTTCACCAGTTAAATACTGGATGCCAGTGGATGACACCGGTGTTGGGATTCACGATTCTTCGTGGCAACCTCAATATGGTGGTACCTGGTACAAGTCTCACGGCTCTCACGGTTGTGTCAACACGCCACCTTCGAAAGTCGGCGAAGTCTTTAACAACGTTAAAGTGGGCACCCCCGTTGTCATCTTCTAATTTAATTTTAAAAAAAGTTGTGCGTCGCCCTTCCGGTGGTTCACAACTTTTTTCTTGCCCAAATTGCATCCAAAATTACCAATCGGCGATTTGTCCCTAACACCCGGACGACCGGTGAATCCAACGTTAACGAGGCATCATCGGCTAGGAGATTGGCAACCTCGCTCAAATCATAGGGTAACGAGCATCTCCACGTTTTATGCGAGTTTACTACCAATTTCTCTGAAAATAGCTGGTCGGAGTTAGGGCAACTATGGTATTATTAGAAGAGATTATTAGAAGTTTCTAATTTTAGGAGGTCATCTGCTATGCTGCTTAAATCCCTAGTGAAACCGAAAGAACGTTTGGTTACGGTTCGCGAGGACGTCACCCTGGAACAAGCCTTAAAGGTCTTGGAAGACTCGGGCTACCGGTGTGTTCCCATCCTGGATGAAACCGGGCAGATCTTTCGGGGTAACATCTATAAAATGCACATCTATCGCCACAAGTCCCGGGGCGGCGATATGCAGCTTCCGGTGACATCGTTACTGAAAAATGCCACCAAGTTTATTTCCGTTAACGCGGCCTTCTTCAACGTTTTCTTCTCAATCAAGGACTTACCCTACATTGCCGTTTTAGACGACAAGAACGCCTTCTATGGGATTCTGACGCATACCCGGTTGATGGACATGCTGTCCCAATCCTGGAACGTCAACATTGGGAGTTACGTTTTAACCGTCGTTTCTGCCGGTGAACGAGGCGACCTCGCTGGGATGGCCAAGGTCATCACCAAGTACACGTCGATTGCGAGCGTCATCAGTTTGGATGCGCAAGAAGGCGAACTGGTTCATCGGACCATGTTCACTCTGCCAGCCGAAGTGGATGAAGAAAAGCTCGACCGAATCGTTAAGGCGTTGGAACGTAAAGAATTCCACGTCCCAGAAATCGAAGATTTACGTCACGAGAACTAAATAAGTCACAAAAAAGCGGTCACGACTCCATCATGAAGTCGTGACCGCTTTTTTGGGCAAGTCACCGTGAAACTATGTAGGTGTTACTTTTTACCTTTTCTTTTACGCGCCTTGTCCACCAAGCCGATGCTGGTTGCCAGTGCAGCATCGACCGCTGCCATGGTTTTTTCGTCCAAGTGAGTCACCTGGTCCCGCAACCGTTGCTTATCGATCGTCCGAATTTGCTCAAGCAAAATGACGGAATCACGCTCGATTCCGGTCCGGTCAGCGGAAATGCCGACATGCGTCGGCATTTTAGGCTTCTCGATTCGAGCGGTGATTGCCGCCACGATAACGGTTGGACTATAGTGATTTCCCACGTTGTTCTGGATGATCAAAACGGGGCGCATGCCCCCCTGTTCCGAACCAACGACTGGTGATAGGTCGGCGAAGAAAACGTCACCGCGTTTGACTTCAACACGGGCCATGGGCCGCCATCCCCTATCTGATTAATTTTTTAATGCTTTGTTCTACGAAATTTTGTTAACCGGCGCTCCGCTTCCTCTTCACATGGTGTGAAGACGCGAGCAATATCCCGGTTGATCAAAGCCATTGCTTGATACCCAACAATCAAAGCCAGCTTACGTGAAGCTGCCGCCCGCAGAGGAACCAGCGCTTGATGCCGCTGTCTGCGGGAAATGTGTCCTCGTAACCGTGGTCGTTCTAATTGCTGCGATTGAGCCATGAATTGCCCTCCTCAAGTAAATTCACTTCGTCTCATACAGTTTACCACGAAACACCACCCCTGGACACATAACACGATAAATTAATGACGATAGACCCGTGGTACCCGCGTAGTGAAGCCACAAGCAATTTCATAATGAATCGTGTCACAGTAGTCCGCGATGTCTTGCAGTGTAATCCGTTCGTGACCATCCTGGCCGATCAACGTGACCTTGGTTCGCCGGGGATACCGATGTGGCAGCCGCACCATCAATTGATCCATGCAGACGCGACCAACAATTTCACAGCGCTGACCGTCAACTAGGACATCGAAGCCTTGCATCCGTCGTGGATACCCATCGGCGTACCCGACGGACACTGTGCCGATCCATTCATCCTCCGGTAAGGTATAAGTCGCCCCATAACTGACTGATGAGCCCGCTGGCACCAGCCGAGCCTGCATCAGTTCACTGGTCAGACTCATTGCCGGTTGTAGCGGATACGGCTCAGCAATGGCCGTTCCCGAAGGATTCAACCCGTACCCGGCTGCCCCGAAGCGCACCATGTTACCGTTGCAGGCATCATGCCACAAACTCGTTGCCGAGTTGGAGACGTGCACGTAACGTGGTTTTTGCGGTAACCAGTCCGTTAGATCGTGCCATTTAGCCACTTGCTTCTGAAAATAATCGTCATTAGGGTCATCCGCCGTAGAGAAGTGGGTAAAGATCCCTTCAAAGTTAAACTGTGCCGGATGTTGCCGGAGAAAATCAACGACCACCTCGACCTCAGCTTTGGTCTGAAACCCAATTCGCCCCATGCCCGTGTCTAGTGCTAAATGAACGGGTAGTGGCTGAACCATTTCAAACAACGACAGTGACCGTGTTGCTAACTCTAACCATTCCAAATCAGCCACGGCAACGGAAATATTTTGTTCGACCATGACTGGTGCGTCAGCTGGTTCCGTGACTCCCAAAACCAGGATGGGTTCATCGAACCCGGCTGCTCTGAGTTCCAATGCTTCGTCCAATATTGCCACGCAAAATCCCGTGGCACCGGCTTCCTTGGCCGCCTGAGCGACCTGTACGGCCCCGTGACCGTAACCGTTGGCCTTCACGACCATGAACAGGTCGCAACCCGCGGCTAATCGGTCAACTTCCGTGTGAATATTGGCCCGCAAGGCCTGACAATCAATTACCAGCTGTGTTGGCCGGTGCCCCCCTACTACTACCATGAACCTTACCCTCTTTCTAAAATTACCTCCGTCATGACCACCGTCGCCGTATGTGAAATTGACACAAAGGCGTTGCCCCCGAAGGGATGACGGATTACGCTTGGACGGCCGGTCTGGTCGTCACGAATCTCGATATCTTGAAACCCTACGGCCTTGCCAATACCAGTCCCCAAAGCTTTGCTGTATGACTCCTTGGCCGACCACCGTCCGGCAATGAATTCAACGGCCCGTTGCCCACTTAGCTGACCATAATCAGTCAACTCATTGGGGGTCAGAACCTTGTCTAGGAATTGCGGTTGCTTAGCCACAACCGCATTGACCCGTGCCAGATCAGTGATATCAATACCAATTCCGTAGATCACTATCATCACCTCTCTTTATTTTGTCCAGACTGTATTTTATCACAGCAAAGCGTGATTACCGCAACAAGTTACCCAGTTAAGCGTAATTGTAAACTAATGTTAAGAAGCGGTTGGTGTTCAGGTAGTCGTAATCCCACCCAATTTAGTCAAAAGGGAGAGTGGGCTCGCAGTCCGCACTCTCCCTTGTCCCTAAATTAATGCATCACGGCCTCGCGGAGCCGGAGTTGTGCAGCTATAGGTTGACTCGTTGGCATCATCTCGGCTGGTAGCAAGTGTACCTCACCACCAAGTTGGCTAACCAAGAGCGCCAAATCGTTGTAAAGATTGTTCTGCCGACTCAGAGCCGTCGCCGTCATCACCGCACCCTGTGCAGTCAGGTGACCCGGTTGAAAGGCTTCCGTCCGAATCCAGAGTTTCGCCAACTGGCCTTGAACGGCCGCTGTTGCCAACCGGCCGAGATCCATAACGATTTGCTCATTTTGACGGGCTTTAGCAAAGGCATCTTGACGAATCTGGGCCGCCTGCTCATAACGTTGGCGGTTCACACCAACCGTTAAAGCCGCGAGTGTTTGATTAGCAGCAGCCAGGTTAGGCACCTGCGTTACCCGTACCGTGGCCTCCAAGTACGCGTTCTGGGAAAGCTTGCGGAAATTCCCTTGTTCATTCGCACCAGCAACTAAGATTAGGGGAACCTGCGCCACATTTGAATAATGTTGTGTCACGTAGGTATCGACCTGCTGAAAGTAATTCCGTTGGTCAGCGGCTTTAGCAGTATCCAATGACCCGGTTCCACTATAGTGCGTCCCAACCCCAGCGGATCGTTGCCAACGACCTCGGTCACGAACTTCCTCGCCTAACGCTTGCGCCATAGTGGCGGGTGCCTCGATTGGAAGATTGACGAGTTCGGCGCGACCACCTCGAACCTGTGCCAACTCGAAGGCATCACGGCCAAGTAAGAGTAAGTCGTAATCACTTGTTTGATCTTGCGCCTGTAAAATCGGCAGTACGTTTGGCTGATAAGTTACTGCCAAGGTTGGCATTACCGGGCTGTGTAACCAATAATGATAACTCGTCGTTGGCCCAGCCATGATCAGCAGTCCCATAGCACTGCCGTTGGTTAACGCACCATGAGTAAATGGCGCAAAGGCTGGCTCATATGCAGACCACACTCTGTCGGGTGCTAATTCGGTCAACTGAGACCGTCCTTGTTTCAGTAAACTATTAAATTGTGTTCGGTCGGTATTCGGAATCCCCGTGATGGGTAAGGTCATTGTCACAAAAGGACCTGGCTTCGTGGCGAGCGTCAATGCTGCGTGTAAGTCAAAGTGGTTTGCCATAATGATTTATCCTCCATAATTGGTTGTCATAAGATTCTTCGTATCAATTCGATAAGAGAATAATATCATGCCTAGGCGACAAACGCAACTAATATTTTTAACTAATATCAATTTATAGTATAAAATTATTAGTCAACTACTGATTTGCCGGCATTTCAAGCTAGTAAAATTTTTCGTCAATAATTTTGGGCAAAGAAAAAGCTCCTACCGGTTGCCGCCGGTAAGAGCTCACTTCTAATCAATTTTTAGATGAAACTAGTCTTTCTTACGAATGGTGAAGCCGCGGCTGCCACCCTCGTTACGCCGACCACTGTTACCACCGTTGCTACGATGGTTCCGGCTATCGCCACCATGGTTACGTGAATCATGACTCCGAGAAGAATCATGACCGCCACGTGAACCACCATGACCGCCGCCACGTGAGTCGTTGCTACGGTGACCACGGTAGCCACCGCCACCGTTGCCACTACGACGATGGTTCCCGCCACCATGATGGTAGCCGCCACCGCCATGACGTTTGCCACCACGCTTAGGTAATGGTCGTTCTGGAGTAATCTTAACGGGTACTTGGTTACTGTTGTCCTTGGTCAGGTCGTTTAAGAGCGCTGCAACCAAGTCTTCAGCATCGTATTCGTTTAAGAGACCTTCAGCCGTCTTAGCAAACTTTTCGGTATCCGTCTTGCTAACCAATTCGCTAACTGCTTCTTTAGCAGCACCTAATTGGCTAACCAAGGCTTCTTCATCCGAAGGTGGCTTCAAAGGAAGCATCCGCACCTTCGTCAGCTTTTCAATTTCACGCAAGTAGTCCATTTCGTTAGGCGTTACGAAAGTCATGGAAACCCCATGCTTCCCGGCACGACCAGTACGGCCGACACGGTGAACGTAGCTATCTGGATCTTGTGGAATATCGTAGTTATAAACGTGGGTCACGTCATTGATATCGATCCCACGAGCAGCCACGTCGGTTGCAACCAGGATGTCCAATTGACCATGACGGAATTCGTTCATGATTTGAGTCCGACGCTTCTGGGTCAGGTCACCATGAATCCCTGCAGCGTTGTAGCCACGAGCTTGCAGCCCACTAGAGATTTCATCAACCCGACGCTTCGTCCGTGTGAAGACGATGGTCAAGTCTGGTGATTGAACGTCGAAGAAACGCGTCATCACATCAAACTTTTCAAAGTCACGTGAACGGACGTAGAATTGATCGATCAAGTCGGTCGTTAATTCTTTAGCCTTAATCTTCACGTGCTTAGGGTCTTGCATGAATTGAACACCAACCCGCTTAATTTCGGGTGGCATCGTTGCTGAGAAGAGCATCGTTTGACGTTCTTCTGGCAATTGCTTGATGATGTCTTCAATGTCATCCAAGAATCCCATGTTTAACATTTCATCAGCTTCATCTAAGACCAACATTTGAACGTGATCTAGCTTCAGCGTGTGCCGGCGAATATGATCCAGTAACCGACCCGGGGTCCCAACAACCACTTGCGGGTGGTTCTTTAAGGATTTGATTTGACGACGAATATCTGCCCCACCATAAACGACTTGGACATTTGCCCGTTCGTTACGGCCTAATTTATAAATTTCTTCTTGGGTTTGGATAGCCAGTTCCCGTGTTGGGGAAACAACCAACGCTTGCACGTTTTCGTTGCTCTTATCAATCTTTTCCAAGATTGGTAAAGCGAAGGCCGCAGTCTTCCCAGTACCAGTCTGAGCTTGGCCAATAACATCTTGACCAGCTAAGACCATTGGGATTGTCTCGGCTTGAATTGGGGTCGCTTCTTCATAACCTGCTGTGGTAACTGCTTTCAGTAGGTCTTCAGAAAGACCTAGTTCGTTAAACTTCAAAAATATTTTCCTCCTAATGGATACGTCGCCCTAGTGCCTCAAAATACTTGGAAAAAATCCGTTTTCCTTGGTGCGGATGATGATTGGCTAGAACGGGGTAATTTCGTTTCTTAAATACAACTAAGCCATCATACAACGCTGAAACAAAATAAGCAACTCCCAAGACTCATGGAAGTTGCTTCATTTTCATGTTAGTTTTCAGTGGAATCCCGCAGTGCGGCCAACACTTGCTCCAAATGAATGCCATGGGATGCCTTTAATAAAATCTGATCAGCAGGGGTTAATTTCGCCTGTAAATCAGTTGTAAGCGTTGTCAGCTCATCCGCGCCATAGTGGGCTACTGGTAGGTTTGGATAACGATCAGCTAATGCTTTAGCCAATGCCTCCATCAACGGACCAACCAAGTAAACGCCAGCAATGGCCGTTGGGTCGATTGCCGTGGCAAGACCAGCGTGCATTGCACTGGCCTGATCACCCAGCTCCAACATATCTCCCAGAACCACGTACCGCTTGCCGGCAACTGGTGTCCGCGAGAAGGCCGCTAAGACTTCCTTAACAGCCGTTGGATTGGAGTTGTAGACGTCACTCAGGATAGCGGCCCCGGTACTACTCTCCAGCCATTCAGCCCGGTTCTCAGTCAGGTTGACCGTAGCCAGTGCCTTCTGCGCACTTTCCGGCCGAATCCGGTAAACGGACGCCACTGAAAGAGCAGCCAAGGCGTTGTTCACATTGTAAGCCCCAATCATTGGAATCGTAAAGGTCACCTTGGGCCACTGATTCGTCACGAAGCTCGTCGACGTGGACGTTGCTTGAACATCGGTAGCGAACAGATCATTAGTCCCCTCTTGGCCAAAGGTTACTTGCCGTTGAACCAAGTCAGTCGAACGTTCGCGCAGTAACGGTTCGTCTCCATCATAAACGAAGATACCATCGTCACTCAGACTGTGCGTGATTTCCATCTTAGCATCCGCAATCTTGTCACGGGTCCCAAAGAATTCGATATGGGCTTCACCAATCATGGTAATCACTGCCAGGTCTGGCATGACTAAGCTACTTAGGAAATCAAGTTGCCCAGGTCGATCCATCCCCATTTCAACCACTAACATTTCAGTATTTGGTTCCATGGATAACACGGTCATGGGAACACCAATCTCATTGTTAAAGTTAGCGTGCGTCTTGGTCACGTTGAACTGAGTAGCCAGCACTGACGCAATCATGTCCTTCGTGGTGGTCTTACCGTTACTACCAGTAATGGCAACCACTCGCGGATTGATTTTAGACAAATAGTACTGGGCCAAGGCCTGCAACGCCTTCAGAGAATCCGCCACTTGGAGAACGGGAAAATCAGCGGGAGCACCGGCCATGTCGCGAGCCCACAACGTGGCCACTGCCCCGTGGTCAATGGCCGATTGAATAAATTGATGGCCGTCCTGTTCGCCAGTCAATGGGATAAAAAGCCCCCCCGGCTGGAGGTGTCGACTGTCAAACGCCACGCTGGTCACACTGACACTACGCCATTGTTCGAAATCATTGATTGCTCCAACTGCATGAGCAATTTCAGCAAGTTGCATCTTCATGTTTTCTACTCCTAATTGGCGGAATGGCCGCTGGGACCGTCCCGTTGTCAAATTGATTTCCATTCGGTAAGTCAGCCGAACAGTTCTAATCGCAATAAAATCTGTTTTTCATTATACCATGAATTGCGTTCACCTAACTTAAAACGCAAATAAAAACCACTGAGGGCAAGGGCCCAACAGTGGTTGACAAATTTTTAAATGGAATCAGCCACGTCACTAAAGACCTGGTTGTCGTGAATGCTCAACGCCCATTCACCGGTAGTTAAATCGTAACGTAAACTCGCAACTTCTCGGGAATCCGCGTAAACCTCTTCCTGAGAATACCAAGTGTTCTGCCGTTCGGGATGCGTGATTGCTCGGACTGGAATCACGTAAACCCGATGACGTTCGACTAATTGATCAAAGGCCACAATCATGCCATCCATCAGGCCTTGCGTCAACTGTAAGACAATTTCATGAGGCAGATCACTAATGGCTAATGGCCGGGCAAAAACCCACCGGTTGTTGTGCATCGCGCGCAAGTGCCGTTTGATGCTAACCTCTAGGACGTGATCAAAATCCGCTAAATTCCGATAATAGATTTTGTAGAACCCATCTCTTAACGTTAGAAAAGCGTACTCGTTCTGCAATTTTGCGTAGAACGGTGTCCGGATGTGCGTCCCCATGTGGGCCAAATAAAGTAATTCCGCTAATTCACCTGGTAAAAGGAAATCGAGGTCGTCGCTGTGCGTGTAGTCTAACCATTTCACCGCATGTTCGTGCTTACCCAGTAGGTAACGCCGAACTTGCGCCTGGCCTGTGACCGTCTGTAATCGGGTGTGGGGATTGATTTCCACATCATTACCGGATTCTTCGTTCAGCAAAAGCAACTGATTTGGGATGGCCGGAACGCCATTTAAAAAATCAGCTGGTGATATGCCCAACGAATAAATCATATTCGTCACGGGTTCTAGACTTAAATAAATGAAATTTCCGCGCATATGCCAACACTCTTTCCCCTAGTATCAATCATGTTTAATTGTACTACGAAACCGCCTCCAACTGTCCATAAATTTTTACATTTTTTCGAGTCGTTCAATCCGGTCGGCCATTGGTGGATGAGTGGCAAATAAATCCGCAAAATTTTTCTTTCCTTTGAAAGGATCGCTGATGTAAAGCGCCGCGCTATTGGCATCAGCTGCCTTCATGGGCGCACTGTCGTCGATTTTCTGTAACGCACTGATTAGACCTTGTGGGTTCCGAGTCAACTCCACGCTAGAGGCATCGGCTAGGTATTCTCGGTTTCGAGACAAGGCCATCTGAGCAATGCTAGCAGCTAATGGTGCCAAAATAATCAGCACGAGTGAAATAACCAATCCGATGGCATTACCACCGGAATCACGATCATCCCGCCGCCGTGCGCCACCCCACCAGAGCCAGTTGCTGGAAAAATTCACGAGTAACCCAATGGCCGCTGACAACGCCAACGCAATCGTCTGTAAGCGAATATCATAGTTTCGGACGTGGGAGATTTCGTGGCCAATGACCCCTTCCATCTCTTCACGGTTCAATCGTTCTAGAATACCGGTTGTGACTGCGACCGCTGCATGTTCAGGATTATTGCCCGTCGCAAAGGCATTTGGACTAGCATCTTCAATGATGAAGACCCGCGGCATGGGCACTTGGCCCACCATCGCCATGTCTTCCACCAAGTGCCACAACTCTGGCGCTTGATTTTCATCGGTAATTTCTCTGGCATGGTTCATGCTCATAATCACGTTAGTCGACTGACTAATCATAATCAGCATGTAGACCACAGTAACCACCGCTGCCAACAAGATTCCCGACTCCCAGTTCGCCCAAAATAAGTCACCTAGTGCCGCACCGATGGCGAGCACTAACACACCAAACCCAAACATCACATACCCGGTCCGGCGTTTGTTCATGGCAATTTGATCATACAACATGTTATCGCCTACTTATCTTGGCCAAAGTCATCAAAGTTAACCTTTGGCGTCGTCTTTTCTTCTTCAGGAACTTGCAAGTAGTCGCTTTCTTGGAAATGGTGGACCTTGGCGACAATGTTACTTGGGAAGGACTGAATCTTCATGGTCAGGTTGGCTACTGAACTGTTGTACAGCTGTCGAGAGTAAGCAATCTTGTTTTCAGTATTCGTTAATTCTTCCATTAATTTACTAAATTGTGCATTGGCCTTTAAGTCTGGATAATTTTCAGACAGAGCAAACAGTGACCGCAACGTCGTGGATAATTGATTAGAAACTTCCATAGTCTGTTGATGATCATCAGCGGGGACCTCAGTCAATTGGTTCCGCAAAGCAATCACCTTTTTTAACGTGGACTGCTCGTAGTTCGCATACCCTTTTGTCGTTGAAACCAAGTTAGGAATCAAGTCATTCCGTCGCTTGAGCTGAACGTCAATCTGACTCCAAGATTCTTGGACGTGCGTCCGTGTCCGAATCACCCCGTTGTAGGCACCAATGTACCACGCCACCAAGATGACCAGCACGATAATTAAAATTATTGCAACCATTCTCTATCACTCCTCCTATGGACTCTGGTAAACTCATCATAACAAATGAAAAATCACGAGGCCAGTAGCTTTGCCTGACTTTAACATTAAATTAGGAGGTTCCACCCATGCAACACGTTCTGTTTGTCTGTCTCGGTAACATCTGTCGTTCACCAATGGCGGAGGCCATCTTCAATGATCTGCTGGAACAACGTCACCTCACCAGCCAGTTTGAAGTAGCTTCTGTCGCCACCAGCCCTGAAGAAGAAGGTAATCATCCCCACCCCGGGGCCCTCAAAGCTATGCAAGCTCACGGACTAAATGCGAGTCACCATCGCTCCCGACCAATTACGGCCACGGACTTTGACTGGGCAGATACCATCATTACGATGGATCATGCCAACGTGGCTAATTTGCAACGAATGGCCCCCTCAGCGGCCGATGCGGCCAAGGTTAAGCTCTGCTTGGATATTCTCCCAGGTCGTACTGGCGAGGCCATTGACGACCCCTGGTACACCCATAAGTTTGAACTGACTTATCAAGAATTGGCAGCGGCATTACCTGCTTGGCTAGATGAACTGACTAAGTAGGTCTGTGTAGGCCAGCGGTTTAACTGGCCGGCCTAGCCATTCTAGATAATTTTCAAATATCCCACATGAGATACCTTGGGCCGAGACACTGCGTCTCGGCCCTTTTTTCGTGCGTTTTTTATCTTTAAGTGTGCGGTGTGTCAGCGAGCGTCCAGGTAATGCTCCCAGAATAAAGGCCCTGCTGCGCACCTGCGTTTACTTGTAGAAATAGGCCATATTGTTGTTGCCACTTAGCCGTCACGTCGACTACCTGATCATCCCCATCAGTCTCACCATGTGCAACGATTTGGTCTGCACTTGAAAGCACCTCATGGTCACCCCAGGTCGTCGCGTAATAAAGGTCACCAAGTAGCGGTTGTTTAGTCACCGCATTGGTCAATGGCTGATTCAGTCTGGCCTTTAAGTCCCAACCATGCCCAGCTGCACGTGAATCTTCAATCTGAAGGTCCAGCGTTGAGTGATTAGGTAACGTTTGTCGATTTCCCGTTAGTTTACCAGAAAAATCAGCTTGGCCGGCCAAATTGGCAAAGCCCAAAGTCCCCGTACTTTTAGGCTCGTTGGTCGCAATTAAAGACGTTGTTATCGTGTTAGAAAATGCCTCATCCGGGTCAACCGCCGTCAATTTCAACGTATTGTGTCCCTTACGTAACGTATTGGCCGGAATCTTGTAGTTAAAGGCCCCTCGCATGTCAGCAGCTGATAGCTTCTGGTCCGGTAACTGGGTATCATCATTCAATTCTCCCCTAATCTTCACGTCACCACTTTGGTATTGCGAATTGGAAAGGTCAACCATCCCCGGCAATGAAACTGACTGGCTGTTATCAACGGTGAGACTAGCCGTTGATGTTAAATGTAAGACCATACTATTGCTTCCTTGCACGTGAAACTCTGGCGTCGACGTGGCAGCAACGGCTTCGTCTCCCTTAAATTCGCTGGTAGCCGCTGGAACCGGCCCCGTCGAATCCTTCACGACACCTGTCAATTCAATGGTCGCTTGATTGCAATTATCAGAAAGTGTCTGAAGCTTCTGCCGAATCACTGGCAGGGTCAGGTCTGTTCCGTTCAATTTTGTCTCAGTTCCATCAGGATACTGAACCTTCATCGTGTTAAACCGTAGCCGCTTAGGTAATCGAAGTTGGGCCTCAATATTGTGCCACGAGCGGCTACCATTCAGATACCGTAGCTGATAAGCCAAACTCACTTTGTCGCCTTTAGCCAAGGTATCCCCCGCTTTCACTGGAATCGTTTTATCAGTGGCACCGGCTACCTGCACCCGTAAGTGTGATTGTGCCTCACTATCAACTAAGTCTGGAATCTCATCAAACACGACTAGATTGTTTTCTTCCCTATTACCGGTTGATCCCGTAAAGCCCCACCATGCCTGACCCGTATTATCCGGATCAATGATACTTCGATCGATGGGAACAGTCGCCGTCATGCCAGACCGAGCTGATACACCAGTGATGGGATCCCGATCATTAAAGGAATACGTTATGCTAGCGTCTTTAGCCTCAGATGAATTGGGCTCATACGTTAACGTTAAATGGTGCCACTTAGCGTTGGAAAGAAAATTGAAGTCATTTCCTGCGAGAACCCCGTTATGTAAGAGCGCATAGGACCGGGCAAATCGAATTAAACTGTAATTGTCCTTAGGAACATAGCTGCTCGATTCACCAGGATAATTGGAAGCAATATGCGGCGTCATCAAGTTATTATCATCGCTGTCGAGGTCAAAGGCATCGCCCTTTCCCCCACTATTTATGTCAGCAGTTTTGTTCAAATTGGTATCAAATTCCAAAGCCCAACTGTGTTGAATAGCTGTCTTGGCAACATCCCCGGCGGTGGAATAAAAACTGTTTAAATTGTCGATCCCCCAAACTCCTAAAGTCTCGCCAAAAATTTTTCCCGGATACTTGGGTGCTGCCTGAACGCCCCCACCATTCTGCAGCACAAACGCCATACCATCCCCAGCGACGTTTCGATCTGCTCGGAAACTCCCCCCATCGCCAAAATACAGCCACATTGAAACAGTCTGTCGGTGGTTTAGGTTGAACCGATAGTTCTCTTTAGACCAAATTGCTCCCACCTGACCAGCATCATCTGTGAGTTGAACCACCTGGGTTGTTGGTGTCCGTCTATTCTGTGAAGGAACGACAACTGCATGATTCCAAGGTGACCGCCCAGCTTCAAATAGACTTGGCAGGGCAATTCCTTGCGGCGTCGTCTCTAGCCCATGCTTTAAATCGAACGGCGTCCGCGCCTGTGCGGTTACTGTTAATAGGTAAAAACTGGCAACCAAAAAACTAACAAAACCTAACACGACTCCTTTAACCATCATTCTGGTGGCTCCTTCCTGATCAGGAGCAACTACCGATTCATCTAAAATTTCCGAGTGGTTATAACTATTTTAATATAGTTATCCTCGTATAATACTAACACCCCTGATTAATTTTCTTTAGTATACCACGTTTACCGAAACATCACGTCTAAATCGTTGATATAACAGTATTTATAATTGATTCAGCTCTGAAAATTCATCATATTTATCTAGCATAAATCCGCTTTATTTCCGCCATAGACAGCAAAAAAGCTACCCCAATTACTCGAGTAGCTTCACACTAAATATCAATAACTTTTTTAACCAGTCGCCATCGTATTCTGCAGCGTCCAGTGAATGGTCGTTTTATACGTCCCAATGGTTAATCCAGGGTTCGTTTTCAGCAGGAGCCCCTGATTTTTGTTCCAGTCCTGCATGACATCGACCACATCATTGTCAGACGTCGTCGTATGTTTCATGATCGTCACGGCCCCTGCCAACAAGCTGTTTTGTTGGCCATTCTGATCAACGTAAGCCAGATCGCCATTGATTGGATTGCCCTGAAGCTCTGCTACCATTGGGTCCGCCGACGCCGTTAGTGTCCATTGATCACCCGTTCCCATGGTATCATTGACGTTCACGTGAAGATTACTGTCCGGCGCAAAGGACATCGACTTCCCAGTCAACTTTTGCGGATCATCACCATTGAAAGACGATTCAGTCGGAACGTCAAGTTTAATCGTCCCTTCCTTCACGTTGACCGTATAGACCGTATCATTGGTCGACCGACCTGATTGATCACGCGCGTACATAATCAGTTGATTGCCGTCTTTCAACCCAGAAATAAGTGAGGCGGCCGGAATCGTATAGTTAAACTGTCCCGCCGGATCACTGTCCTTTAAAGTTACCGGGGCCAGGTCCTTGCCGTTCAGCGTAGGATGTAAGGTGATATCGCTATTCTTACTGGCGTTCCCACTCACGTAGTTAACCTTTCCAGTAACCGTCACGTTCTTAGCACCCGTCATGGTTTCACTACTCGTCGTGCCACCAATACCAACTTGGCCACTGGTCAGTACCATACTCATGGCGCCTGCAGCTGGCTGGGTCACATTAAAGGCGTTCAAGCTGGCATCGGTCAACGCATTAGAACCATCAAAATTGCTGTGCGTTGACTTAGAGGTGGCCGAGGTCACACCACTTGCGAGTACACCCTTCCCCTTTAAGGTAATGGTAGCCGTCTTATTGCTGTCCGATAAAACATGGTCGGCGTCTAAGGCAACGTTGACGGTCTGGCCGGAAATATTATGATTATCTAAGCCAGTGATCTGTTGCTGATAGCCATCCGCATAGGTGATGGTCGCTGTATCATTAAACGCCACGTTAGCTGGTAACTTCAACGTGGCCTGAACATTTTTCCAAGATTCACGGCCCCCATCATAACTCAAATGATACTTTACAGACAGTCGGTCGCCAGTATAGATTTTATCCGCCGCTGCGGCCGTCATAACCTGATCATCTTGTGAATTATCTGTAATATCAGCCGTGGCACTGGCATTGACCAGTCCCGGAACCTGTTCAAAAACGACCGCATTTTCTTCCGTATTCTTGGCAATCCCGGTCGAGCCGGTAAAGCCCCACCGAACGTGCCCATCGCTACCAACACCTAGCTTACTGAGAGCAATCGGAACGGTCGCAGTTTGCGCCGTACCGCCATTGGCAACGGTCGCAATCGGTGCTCCAGTCGACGGATCCTTATCACCAAACGTATAAGTCATGGTTTTAGCATCCTTGTTCCAATTCAAGGTTAAGTGATGCCAAAAACTATCTGAGAGATAACTGTAACTCTTTTTCAAAACTCCCAGGTGATTGAGCTTCGCATAGTATTTACCATTGCTAAGCGTTCCCTGTGCATAACTGTTCTTATCCCCAGGATAATTAGACCCGATGTGGGGATACCCGCCTGCGATGTCGGCATCAAAGTCGTTATCTGCCTTACCATTTCTCAAATCAATTGAAGTTCCGTTCACAAAGGTATCAAATTCTAGCGCCCAGCTCTTTTGAATGGCACTGTCGGCAATTGCCTGCGTATCAACCGGTTTGGTAAAGTCTGTCCGCGCGTCACCACCCCACACACCTAACGTCTGACCGTTAAGCGGCTGACCAGCCGCGTTAGTTGAACTAGCACCGACTCCCCGATCATCATTCTGCATAACAAAAGCAATGCCATCCGCTGCGGAAGAATTTCCATTACCTAAGTAAAGCCACATCGAGGCCTTTTCATTCTCATTTAAATTCATCGCTGCTTCATTGCTGGTCCAAATCGTTCCCAATTCAGTTCCAACCCGGTAATTTGTTAACTTGACGGCTTGATCTAATCCATGACCTGTATCCATCAATTTGGCGGCATTATTGGCAATCGTTCCGGGAGAGAAATAACTACCAACTGTGATTCCCGCCGGCGCATTCGCCGTAACCGAATCCGTATCTGCCTGCGCCGTTAATAAATGGCACCCTAACAGGCTCGCCGATAGGGCGATCATCCCTAGTAAAATGGCTTTGACTTTCAACTAATTCCTCCCCTTGAGACGTGAAAAGCCCGTCGACAACCTAGTCCTGCCGATGAGCCACACTCTCTGCCTGCTACTTACCGTAACACCTAGCGGGCACTTAACTTTACATTTAGTTGTACAGTCTTGTCATGACATTTCTGTACACGTGACTGCGTTCACCGCTACTTGACAACCTAGTCAAATTGTCAAAAAGCGAACGCCCCTGTACTACTTCTCTTATTAACCAATATAATTATATGTGGTCTCCTCACAAAATTCAAGCCTTTTACCTTCCACACATTAACCTAAATTTATTAGTAAACAACCCTTTTTTGAATATTTAATTTATCACCAGATAACTGCCCCGTCACCGTAATTCCAGGTTTACTTTGGAAAGACAAGCCAACTGTCAGTGATCTCGAATTACCAGTTATTACTAATACAGCTAATTAATATGCATTATTCGTGGAAAAATTCATCAATTCTTTTATGATAAAACATAAAAAAACGGTTCTATGATATTTGGTGTTGATAGAGAAATCTATCAACACCAATTTTTTGTATAATAAAAGGGGCACACTGCCCC
>NZ_RHNY01000022.1 GCF_003946345.1 Levilactobacillus tongjiangensis | reverse complement strand
TTGGCATACGAAAATCCCTCCGTCATTGTCAGATGAATTATATTATTTCATCTGACAACCACAGAGGGATCATAACAATTGTACTAGTTTATAGGGGTTACTTGATTGAAAAACAGTAAAATTCAATGGTTTTGGATTGATAGGCAATTACTGCTGTTATGCAGATTTAGATTAAATAGTTTGACTAGTATAAATTGGGACACTTATCGGATGGTGGCAAAAGTAGATTGATCATGTAATATTAAGAAAAGAAAAATCGGCTGGGAGATTAGCGATATGACGGTGTTTATACTTAAAATAAAAAATATAAAATAAATCGAACTTTTTTCGAAAAAACTGTTTACATATCGACATATAAGCCATATAATAGTGTTGTTACATAGATAGGGAAGTGTAACGAAGATTTACGACCTACACTTTATACCACTTTTCAAAACAGTCACTACTAGGATGACTAGAGAGTTGGTACCTACTATCGAGTGAAGTTATTAATTAATTGTTGAGGAATGAAGAGCTAAATCACACAGAGGGGTGCAGATATCATGAAAAAGTCATTAAGCAGTTTAGTATTAGCCGGAGCATTATTAGTCGGGGCCGTAGCGCCAGTTACAGCAAACGCTGCCACTACGTCATCAACTGGTAAAACAACTACCAGCGTTGAATTCACTAAGCCAACTAAGCCAGTTACGCCAGTTAATCCAGATAACCCAGACCAGCCTGTAGGCACGGCTCCAGGTAATACCGATCATGGTGGTGCTACTGATCCAGCTCTTTCTGGTGACTTAGCCTTCCTGTACGTATCAAAGGGAATCAACTTTGGGTCTCACCAATCTGTTACAACTCAGACAGAAGCAGCTGCCCAATCATTTAAAGCTGAAAGTGTTGATAGTCAAGACTTCGGTACTGGTACCCCTAATGCTAACTTAGTAACTGAAGTTAGTGATGCTCGTGGGACTAACGCTGGTTGGAATGTTAGTGTAACTGCATCTGACTTAACTGGTGACAACGGTTCTTCTATTACCGGTGCTTCTCTGCAACTGAATGGTGCTGCAACTGAAGCTAATAATAAGGTTGTGAACTCTGCTGATGACACGATTGCATCTAACAGCAAGACTTTAACTACTGGTGGGAGTGCAGAAGTGCTTTACTCAGCAGCTGAAGGTCACGGTGCTGGTACGACTGCTATGCAAATTGCTCCAGATAACATTAGCTTGAGTAGTTTACCAGTTAACGTTAAGGCTGGTACTTACACTGGCACCTTGAACTGGACTTTAGGCGATACTCCAGAAGCTTAATATTTATTATGACTAAAGGTGCTCATTGAACTTAAATGAGCACCTTTTTTTCTAGCATATGTAGTATTATATAGGTGTATATAAAATCGGTTAATGTAGAGGTGCGAGGATGCAGGGAATTAAAAAAGTTGGCCTATTCTTTTTGATGGCTATTAGTATTGTTGTTGCTGGGGTAACGTTTGAAACAACTGCACAAGCTGCTGGGAATGATGTTGGGTACAGTGTTTCTGCTAAAATTCCTAAAAATCAGATTAACAAGAACAATTCTTTCTTTGATTTGAGAATGAAGTCAGGTCAAACGCAGACGTTGCAAGTTAGAATTTATAACGTGACAAATAAAGATATTCAAGTTAAAACAGCGATTCATACCGCTTGGACGAATTCAGGTGGATCAGTTGAATACGTGAAGCCAGCAAAGTCGTTTGATTCTTCGTTACGCTACAAAATGAGTGATATTACTAAGATTCAAGGGAAAAAGACCATCACAATTCCGGCAGCTGGTTCAAAAGTTGTCACGGCTACCGTTAAGATGCCTAAGACGAGTTTCAATGGTGTAATTCTTGGTGGTTGGTACTTTAAGCGAGTTGATAATAAGGTTACGGGAACCGTTAAAGGTGCGGATAATATTCGCAATGAATATACCTATGTTGTTGGGATGAAGTACACGAAGGGACAAGTTCCTAATCCCAACATGAAGTTGGGTAAAGTAGCCGCCGGGCTATCTTACAAGCGTCGTGGGGTTATTGCGGATTTGCGTAATCCAACGGCGGTTATGATTCCGAAGTTAAAAATCAATTCTACTATTACCAACCGTGATGGTGGGAGTGTCGTCAAGAAAGATGCCAATAAAAACGTTTTGATGGCCCCTAACACGGTTTACAATTACCCTATGCTTTACGGGGAAACGCCTCTAAAAGCGGGTCACTATCACTTGCACATGGTTGCTAAGAACAGTGATCACGAATGGGTTTTCGACCGTGACTTTACCATTACGCAGGCGCAGGCAAATAAATATAACCATGATTCAATTGAAAATCCTGGGATTAGTATTTGGCTTCTAATTGCTTTAGGTGCCTTAGGCATGTTGATCCTGGTTCTTCTGATTCTGTTGATTATTTACTTGATTCGTCGGCGTCGTCGTGACAAGAAAGATGAAGATGGTGACAAATAAATAAACATGAAAGGGGGCGTTGATTGTGAAGAAAGTTCTCTTGAAGTTAGCTTTACTATTTGTAGTGGCTTCTGGTCTGGGGATGGGAACATCAGCGCTCGCTCAGACTGTTAGTAATAGTAGTGGGACTACCCAAATGGGTATTCGATTTACGGGTAATAGTAAGTCGAAACTTTCTCAGGGTGGCGATTCAGCTACTATCGATGGTAGTATACCCAATGGAACGAAAAGAAATAGGAATGGTTTAGGCGCCGGTGACGCCGTAAACTCACCAACAAGCAACGGTCGATCAGGAGTGACTACCCTGAGAGCTGCAGCAGCTGATACGGTCGCTGGTCGTTTACCACAGACCAGCGAAGCGCGCATGTTTCTGGCAACTTTAGTAGGCATCTTTCTCCTGATTGCGCTAATCCTAGCGTTATTAATCTATCAACAGGCGCGCCTGTTGCGGGAGAAGGAGTGAGTCAGGATGAAATTTAAGAAGATTATGATTCAGCTTGGCTTACTGTTGGCTATTGCTGTGGGTGTTGGTTTGGTAGGTGAACAAACGGCGAAAGCGGCGACTCTACCAGCAGGTGCTAGTTTGATTAGTGGAAATTCAGTAACTTTCAAAGGATATGGAAATTCACCATTGAGAGTTTCTGGGACCTCATCAACCGGGTGGTCATCATTGTCTTCCATGAAGCCTAGCTTGGTTTCTGTGGCGGCAAACAATGTTAAAAATAATCGTCTCACTGATAAAACGACTAAAATTTACGTTGCTTTTTCTGGGAGTGTTTCAGTTCCTGGAAATGGTTCAATGAACATAACGAATGTTAAAGCAGATATCAACAGATCTCAGAAGCTAGATTCAATTGCGACGAAGAGTCTTTTTTCTGGGTCAACCAAGAGTTTTACGATGTCTAGCGGCTACTATGAAATTGATGTAAACTTAACCGACTTGAGAGACTATTGGCCAATCTCAATTGGTATTGATGTGAAGACCAGTGATCAAGCGGACTATGCTTATATGCAGTATGCTACAATTGATACTGACCAGTCAGTTATTATAGACTGGGACAAGTCAGGTCATGGTCTGAAAGTAAATTCGACGTATGGTTTAAGTAGTGGTGGAAATGTTGTCAATTTAAAGTCCTCAGATACGTCAGTTTCTGGGACTGGGATGCCAGGTATGACGGTTATGATGATTTTGACCTCTGCTTCGGGTGTTGATACTACCATGACGAAAACGGTTAGTGCAGATGGAACATACAGCTTTGACCTTGGGGGGCCTCTTGGAAAAGTTTCACCAAGGGGGACCAGCCTATATCAATATAACGATATGGGTGATACCTCTATGGCCGGTAATTTTGTTGTTCCGGTTCTAGACATGCAGGTCGCTAATCCTAATTTAACCTTGTATCCAGATAGTATTTCTGACAATATATCCGGAAAGACTGATGCTCAAATCTTGAATTGGTTGGTCAATGAGGCTGGGATTACTGTGACTCATGACGGAGATGCAGTTGTGAACTCTGACGTGACCTTTTCAAGCACGACTACTGATTTGGCAACTAAAATTGCTAATTTAACCGATAAACAGAGTATGACAATTGCTGTTAGTGCGGCGTTGGCAGCTACTCCAGGAACTAAGAGCGATGGTTCTCAGCCAATCACCGTTACCAAAAGCGATGGCCAGCTCAAGTTTGGGACCATGAGCGGGTTGAATTTTGGATCAGTTCCCGTGCCATCGAAGGAAACGTTGATTGCGCCAGCTGATCAACCGAATATCCAGATTGATGATAGCCAGGCGGCTAATACCAACTGGTACGTTACGGCTAAGGCTTCCGACCTCACGTCTCAAGATGGCGCTAACCGTACGCTGAACGGCCATCTAGTTTACGTGGATGCTGATGGTAATCAAGAACCAATGTCGTCCATCGTCCAAGTGGCCTCTGGCAAACGTGACCGTAGCACCACCTACCCACAGAATATTGCGGCTGGTTGGGCTACGGCTAAGAGTGATACCAGTAAGACTCCTGAAGGGATTTACCTGGATGCGATGCCAAATGTTTATTCTGGTTCAGCTGCCACCGCCTATCAGGGGACCGTTACCTGGTACTTGGGTAACGTGCCGAACATGTCTGGAACCACGACCGATGACTCATCTGATAGCAGCATTGTTAACAATGCTGGCACAAGCTCAGAGAGTGGATCGACGGGAATGGTTGTGAATAGTGGATTTTAACTGAATAAATAGAGGTCCATCACGAGCAATACACCGTAACAGGTGTGATTTCCGTGATGAGCCTTTTATTTTACTATTTTTGGATGAATTGCATCAATGCCTCAGCCAACATCCCTACGGCCATACCGTACATAGCGAGCATGTCTTGATGGAAGGCCACCAGGAGGAAGACGACGAAGTAAAAAATGACGGCAATCAGTCGCCCGGCTTTTCGACGGGTCATTAGTTGACCGCCGTAATCTTACCGACCGCGATGGGCAACGTTACGTGAGTTGAGTAGTGGCCAACTGCCCCAGCAACTGTTTCTGGCAACGTTACGTCGTCTGTGACGCCATGAATGTAGATGACCCGCTTATCAAGCTCTAGGTCACTGTCGTTGAAGGTTTCCTTGAACTTTTTACTCAGGGCAGCTAGGGGCACCACTTTGGTGTAGGCGAAGTAGCCGTTGGCGTCAGCTACTGGGTAGGCATCGTTCGGGATGTCCATCTCGTGGGGAGCGTCGTTGAATGGGACCATCGTAGTTCCAGATACCACACCGGTTTCGGGGAGGTCGACAAAGCCATCGTGGTTGACATCCTGCGCAGCCGTGGCAATTTCTGCCGGCTTACCATCGGGGAAGCCGTGGAAATGTTCCCAGTGTTGGAGATTGGCTGGCGTGTCGAACATCTCGATGTTGATGGTTAGTGAGTCACCATTAACGGTGAACAGGGCCGTCCCGTGGGCGGCAGTCCCGATAACTTGGTCGTTTAATGGAACGATAGTTGCTTGATAAATTTTCATTTGAAAAGCCTCCTCGAATTGATGAACTTAGTATATAATGACTTTAAAAATAAAAACTTGATAATTATCAAGAAAAGGAGAAAAAGATGACCCATTCACCGTTTAAGTGTGTCCAGGGCGCTCCGATTTTTCGCGGATTGGACGATGCTGCAATTGCTGAACTGGCGAAGATTTCCGTTCACCAACAGGTCGTGAAGAAGGGAACCGTGCTATACGATCCCACCACTCAACTTGACCGGATGATGATCGTTGACCAGGGACGGGTCAAAGTCTATCAGCTCAATGAAAATGGTAAGGAGAAGGTGCTCTACATGTTGCGAGATGGTGCCATTGATAGCGAAGCGGCACTGTTTGCCAACCGGAATCACTTTAACTATGCCGAGGTCGTAGAGGACGCCAAAATTTGTTCTATCAGACGAGATGATTTCCAAGCGTTGATGCACCGGGAACCCGCGGTGGCCTTTAATTTGTTGAATATCCTAGGTGAGCGGCTAACCGAACTGGAGTCCGTGTCAGCGTTGACTGGTAATTTAAAATCTAAGAATCGGGTATTGGCTTACCTCCAACAGATTGGTCGGGAAAAACAGGCAGCGGAATTCGAGTTGCCGGTTCGGAAGAAAGAACTGGCCAGTTTCTTGGGAATCACGCCAGAGACACTGAGTCGTCAGCTAGGGCAGCTGGTGGATGATGGTTTGATTGCTTTAGCGGGGAAAAGGGTAACTTTGCGGTAGACTAACGGTTTTGAGTACTTGGGAATGATGGGGGCTGGAATTTCTCCCACAGCCTCTTAATTTTGGGTGGAGAAGCATTTTGACCAAGTATTGTTTCGATTTACGACAAAACGTATACTTAACTTAACGTTGAGATAAATATTATCACTACATATCAATTAGCGGCGGTAAGTATTCCCCAATGTCAATATAGAATTATTTGGAGGAATGAGCATGGTTAAATGGATGAAGGCAGGCTTGGTATCAGTAGCCAGTTTAGTATTAGTAGTGCCGTTGTTTACCAGTCCAGCGGAGGCTTCTAGCAAGGTTAAGGTCGTATCAACGGCTAAGGTAGCCAAGCAGGCTTACCACGGTAAGAAGGGGAACATTTACAGCAGTGCCAAGCTAACTAAACGTCGGTACCGGATGAACCACTACAAATATACAACTTGGTACGCCTATAAGAAGGCCACCATTAAGAATAAGGGGAAAAAGGCCAAGCTAACTTACATAAAGTCCGGGAAAAAGTCCGGTTGGATTTATAGCAAGTACCTGACGGCGGGGAACGCGCCAATTAATAAGCAGAAGCGACAGGAAGATATTTATGTGGCTTACAACAAAACTGTGATGTCAGCTAGCCAACAGGTCCAGGAAGATGCTACAACAACAAACGATGATTATTACAGTATTGGAGGGCAGATTATTTATGCATGGGAAGGTGATAATCAAGGTATATCCGAAGTTAAAAAGGATAAAGCGACTTTGTTGAAAGTATATGCGTTGTTTGAAGGTCGTTTTACTAAGTCCCAAAATGCGAGTTTCTCGGCCATGGCAAACAAATTGAAGAATCAAGAGGTTAATGAAACTACACTTGATTTGGTTAGAACAGACATGGCAACTTTTTCATCAGTATTAGGAACTCAAGTACAAGATTTAAATTAAAGGCAATCTCGAAAATTATTACTAACGAGTGGTAAAAAACCTGTGTGGCGATTCATGTCGCACAGGCTTTTTAGCCAGTCCTCTCAAATTGCCCCCATCATCTATCCGCCATAATCTTCAGAACGCGGTATACTAATTATGAATCATATAGGCTGTTAAAAGTTGCGTAGTATAACGATATTCATAATTAGCGTGAGATTTAGGCAAAGGGAGTCGATTTGATGAAACATTATTGGGGTCGCATCTTACTGGTGATGGTCGTATTTTTCGGTGTACTCTGGGGAGTACCACAGCTGCTAACCACGCAAACGGTGAGTCAGGCCGACACGGTCACCCCCACCAACACGGGAACGGTGACGGTTCAGTATCGGTACGCAAACATTCAGGATAGAAAATTAGCGCCAGACGACGTGCTGACTGGCACCGTGGGGGCGAGCTATCAGACACAGCCCAAGTCAATTCCAAACTATACGTTGAAAACCACATCGGTCGATGGTGAAACGGGGACCTTCTTAGACAAGCCACAGACCGTGACTTATTTGTACGTAAAGAACGTGGATTTGGCGCCTGCTGGACCCAATATGGCCGCGTCCATTAAGGGCGGCGGGGCGGGTGTCGTTGTGACTGGCACCACGCCAACCGGTGATATGGTGACTAAGCTGTATAACAATAATGGTGGCATCGTTG
Source organism: Levilactobacillus tongjiangensis (assembly GCF_003946345.1). Classification (GTDB taxonomy): domain Bacteria; phylum Bacillota; class Bacilli; order Lactobacillales; family Lactobacillaceae; genus Levilactobacillus; species Levilactobacillus tongjiangensis. The sequence goes on along the minus strand of NZ_RHNY01000022.1, from coordinate 26,065 downwards.
AAGGTCGGGGACTCAGTGAAAATTTTGACATTTTTACGGATCAAGCGATGGTCAATCTGCAAGATGGGACGCTCTATTACCACGTCAGCACGAATGAGTGGGTTAAGGCCAGCGATATGACCGTCACGAGTAAGGATGACCCGGTACGATCCTACACGACGAAAATTAATTTTGTCACGACCGCCGGTAAGGTGATTAAGGCCCCCGAAACTGTCACAGCAATCTTTGATATTTGTCCTGGCTTGAAGACGGCCAACCTGACGATTCCTGGGTATCAGCTGACTGGGACGAAATCGTCTACGGCTGGTGAGTTCACTTACATTTATCGGGCCACAACGGGTGGCGGTACGACGACGCCAACCGCTCCGACAAAACCATTGGTACCGGGAACACCGTCACCCAGCGACCCAGTAGTGGTGGCGCAGAAGGGCGCGGCAGTGTCGGCCGTCAAGAAGGTTGGGCTGTATCGGACCGTTGATTTCAAACGCTCTACTCGAATTCACTGGTATCGACAACAAGTACGGTCGCAGCGGCCACAGTTCGTGGTGATCGGGTACAAACGTACCGCGGCGGGAACCCTGCGATACCGGGTTCGTGACGTGAATCATCGGGCCAAAACGGCGGGGCAAGTGGGCTATATCACGGCTAACGACAGTCTGGTGGTCCCTACTTACTTCAGTCGCAATCCGCGTCGTATCAAGGTGATTAATCCGCGGGGAATCAATGCCTATCGCAACCGTGATTTGAGCGGCACCGCCACCCGGCACTTTAAACGGGGAACCACGGTGAAAATTCGGGGGATCCAGTCTTATCACCTCACTACGCGGTTGGTCCTGGCCAACGGACGGTATGTGACGGCGAATAAGACGTTAGTCATGAAAAAGTAAGGCGCCGGAATTAAAGAACCACTTTATCTATTTTTAGCCAGTTAGCGAAATAGAACCAGCACGGACGGTGAGGATTTTGTTCTAGCCATCGATGCTGGTTCTATTAAACTGTTAGTATCCATGATATTATTTGAAAAGTACCTAAATTGGAGGCAGAAACATGAAGAGAAACATTGTATTAATTAGCCTAGCACTGGTTTCACTGGGGTTAGGATTAGCCACGACATCGGTCACTGCTAATGCTAAGACCATCAATTATGGGTCGATTGCTAGGGGCTCATCCTATCACGGGGTTTTCGTCCGATTCAAATTCAACAAGCGTCTGAGCCACGTCTCAAATAACCCGAACACTTGGAACAATGTTGCGGTTTACGACACGCAGATCAAGAATCGCAGTAAAAAGTCGGTTAGATTCTATTTTTCTAAACTTTACTTTGCGCCGTTAGATAATGATTATAGCGAAGACTCAACGTTTCATGTCAATCGGCCACATAAATATGTGACGGTAAAGCCACATCACACCAAAGTCGTTAAAAACAGTTTCCGTGATTCTGAAAATGCGATGGACAGTCTGTATATGCCAGAGTTCAAAAATAAGCATACAGTTACATACTATTCGAACAACAATACTTATTTGACGATTATCAATTCAATGCATCATGCTTCTAAAGGGTACGGTTGGCATCCTACTTGGAAATGGTCTAAGCATTAATTTATTAGTATTTAAAGGTTGAAAGCTCAAAACTGTTATCAAACCAAGAATAGCAAAGCGTTATAGACTTAAATCTATTCTCACCCAGCCACCTATGGCTGTCAGAGATTCCGCCTGCTGTGGGGAACACCTCCGGCCTAAAAAGCGGTCCTTCGGCTCGGTTTGAAGCCTGGAAAAACCACCAGTCTCCAAACACGTCCCACGCTGTAAGCCGAAAATCGGCTAACACCGTCGACACAGCTGGCTCCACCTCTGACCGCCGCCGGTTAAACGGGTTCTCGGAAACTAAGCTAGCTTAAATACCTGAATGACAGCACTTACTCAATATTATTGGCGAACGGTAAGGCGGCAATTTCCCGCTATATCTGACTAAATATCAATACCCAATCCTTGTTGATTTAGCTAGTACATAAAATAACACCATGGTTAGGATCTTCTCCTAAACGCGGTGTTATTTTTGTAACACTTAAGCGGCATGCTTAACGGGCTTGTTCTTCGTGGGGTTCATGGCAAATATTGCCAATCGAGATTCCCAAGGAAATCAGGACCAACGGCCAGCTTAACGTCCAAGTGTACAGCCAGAAATTAGCGGTCGTTGTGGGTTTGAAGAAGCTCAAAATTGACGTCCCTTGAACCGTGCTGACGACAATCAGGAGTCCGAAGAGCACCAGCTGGCAGAGTAGGCCACCATAGGTGGAGAACCGGTATTTATGAACGATAGCCGTGTCGCTATCAATTTCAGGTAAACCATAAAGGGTGGCGTTGATGGTGGGGTTATCGTAGCCCACGTAGAGGGTGATGAGCAGGATACCGACCGCATAAACCGGCCACCACGGAATCAGAAGGAAAAGGTGACCCGCCACCAGAGCCACCTGGCTGTACTTCAGAGCGCGAGTTGGGTCACCGTGACCAAGTTTACGAAAGACCGGATAACCCGTCTCAAAACCGACGAGATACAGGGCAAACACCACGTACATGCCAAGACTGCCAAAATAAAAGTAGGCAAAGAAGCCGTTGAATAGGAGCATCAGGCTGACCAGAAAGCCGCGGTTCAGTAGGCGGACCTTGTAATTAGGCAGCACGTTGCGGTCGCCATACAGTTCGATGGCCAAAACCAAGAGGGCCACCGCAATAATCGTCAAGAGCAGCCAGCCGGGGAGGTTGAGGCTTTCCTTACGCAGAGTGGTCAGGACGGCGATTGCTGCGAACCCAACCAGGGACAGCACCCACCGCCAAATTTGATGGAGCCGGTGGGGGCGCAGCTGGCGGTTTTGATAAAAGTCATTGGTAAAGTTGTTGAGCAGGATACCGCCGGGGACTGCGGCCAAGTAGAGCACGGCAAGTAGGGCGAAGGTCAGCGAGTAACTGAGACCCACCGCCAGGTCAACGGCGAGGATGATGCCCAGCCCTAGAAAGATTGCCCAGTAGAGCCGTTTCATTTTAAAGTCGGAACTGGCACTCAGGTGAAGCTTAACGGTCAGAAAATACGGCCAAATCGTGGCGGCGCTGTAGCCCCACAGTAAGCTACCGACAATCAGCCAACCCACGGCATTAGTCAAGGCAAACGTCAGGCTACCGGCGGCCCCAAAGACTAGGCTCACGATGAGGTAAGTTGTGGAACGTAGGTTGAGCCGCTTGGTGTAGAAGATGCTGGCGGCTCGGGAAATGTAGAAGGCAACCAGGGCAATCAGAAACGTCTCACTTTGAGTCTGTTGGTACTTCAGTAGCATCAGGATGTAGGGCAACATGATGCCGATATTCGCTAAAAAGTTGAGGGTGCCGACGGAGAAGTCGATTCCCATTTGACGGACGCGGTGCACCTCACCATCTCCTTTAGTGTGTTAGTTAGGTTATAGTATAACATTTCGGGCAAAATAGATGGTGAGTTGAGGTTGGACCGCCGCCTGCGGCCGCTAGACCGGGCGCTGTGGGGCAACCCCTGGGAGCCAAAGAGCGGTCTCCCAGGGCGCTTCGAAACTTCACCCAGCCCGTGAATTTCCGAAGACGACCCGTGCTGTAAGCCGGGAGTAAACCCATTTCCCGACTAACACCACCGACACAGCGCCCGGTCTGACGGTCTCCGTCTCTGGTGAGTGATGAAATGTCATGACTTTCGGGAATGGTATAGCTTTCCACTGACAGTTAGTCAATGTGAGTGGGGAGGAGTAATGGGCGAGTTGTTCCAGTAAATGATGTGCGGTGTATGTCGAACAATTTGTCGCCAGCTTTGGTAGATGATGTACTGGTGTAATTGTTTTGCTGACTTGATTTGCTCTAATTAAATACCTATTGTTTCGTTCAAATTGATACACAATTCAGAGCCGGAGGAGGCCAGGTGGTGCGCAGTGTCGATGTTCTTAGCGGTTTTACCGCTTAGAACATGGGTCGAGCTGGGAAACTCGCGGGTTTGAGCGAGGTTTCCAGTCGCCGCTGAAGACTCGGGTTGGGAGGCTTCAGGGGTTGCCCCACAGCGCACCACCTGGCAGCCGCAGGCGGCCAATTGACCACTACCCGCACTTAACCGAAAACCAAATAAAAAACGCCAGCACACCCAAACGGCATACTGACGTCAAACAAATTAAAATTAACCCTCCGAAGAAGTCTTCGGCGTTAAGCGCTTTTCGATGAAGGACAGTACCAGGTCGGTGATGATTGCCATTAAAGCGGTTGGCAAGGCACCGGCCAGGATGATGGCCCCACCGTTTGTCGCGTTGGTCCCGCGGACAATGATGTCGCCGAGCCCACCGGAACCGATGAACGAGCCGATAACGGTAATCCCAATTCCGATAACCAGCGCGTTACGGATCCCAGCAATGATGACGGAGAGTGACAGCGGAATCCGAATGGTCTTCATGACCTGGAACCGCGTCATCCCCATCCCTTTCCCAGCGTCCAACACGTCGCCGTCGACACTGAGCATCCCGGTGTAGGTGTTCTTGATGATCGGCAGGAGGGAGTAGAGGAAGACGGTCGCAATCACCGTATTTTGTCCAAGTCCCAGTCCTAACATCAGAATCGACAGCATCGCCAATGAAGGCACCGTCTGAATCACGTTTGCAATCCCGATGATTACTGGTGAGAGCCGGCGGTACTGAGAAATCCAGATTCCCAGCGGAATCCCCACGATGGCGCCCAGAAGCACACCGTAGATGGAGACCAGGAACGTCTGGTTGAATTGACTGAGGACGTACATCCCGTTATGACTAAAATAGTAAATTAACTGATTGAACAGATCCATGTCTTTCATCCTAGTCGTTCCCCCCTTCAAAGTAGTGGTGCGCCTTCAAGAAGTCGTTGGCCACGGTCTGTGGTTCTTCGAGTTGGTCGTCCACTTTGTAGTTCAACGTCTGCATGGTCTTCAAGGAAATCTTGCCAGCCAACCGGTTTAAGACGGGCTTCAATTCCGGATGGGCCTTTAGGATGGCGTCGGTCGCAACCGGTGCGGCATCGTAAGGTGGGAAGAAGTTCTTGTCATCCTTCAGCAATTTCAAATGATAGCTGGAGACCCGGCCGTCGGTGGAATAACCCAAGACGGCGTCCATTTTATCGGCAGACAGTGCGTCGTAGAGCAACCCGGTTTGCATCGGTAAAACTTTACCAAAGCCGAAACCGTACATCTTCTGGAAGGCGGGGTAGCCGTCTCCTTGACGGTTCTGCCAGATTTGGTCGATCCCGACGGTCATGTTGGGTGAAAGTTTTTGCAGGTCGCTGACGGTCTGCAGGTTGTGTTTTTTGGCATAGCTCTGCTTAACCATCCAGGCGTAGGTATCTGAGAACCCATAGTCTTTAAGGTAGGTCATGTGGTAACGGTTTTGAAATTCATCTCTGACGGTCGTTTTGACCTTGGCGGGGTCCCGTTCGAATTTTTCGTTCAGGATAGTCGTCAGATCGGTTCCGTAGAACCGAATGGATGAGATGTCAGCCTGTTTATTCTTCAGGGCGTTAAAACTCACGTTACCAGACCCTAGGTTGTTGATGATAGTTGAATCTAATTTGGTGTAGTGGGTGATCATGCCTTGAATCATGTAGGCCATGATCTGTTGTTCAGTCGTGTTCTGAGAGGCGATGCGGACGGTGTTACTGCCCGAACCGGATAGCCCAGGAAAGCTGAAGCTGCACCCACTTAACGGTAATATTGCAATGACTACCAGAAGTCCGGCGAGCCATTTGCGTAAATGTTTTCGCATAACGGACCTCCTATCGTAATGGCTTAGGCATGACGGCGCGTTCCACTTTACCCAGTAGGTAGTCGACCAGGAGCGCCAACAGGATAACGGGAATCGAGCCACCGAGAATCAAGTCGGACCGGTAAAGGTTTAACCCGTTGAAAATAAAGTCCCCCAGGCCACCAGCACCGATGTAAGAAGCCAACGTCGCCCAAGCAATTACGTAGGTGGCGGAGAGTCGGATACCAGACATGATGACGGGCGCAGCCAACGGAATCTCGGCCTGCGTCATCATTTGCCACCAAGTCATACCCATCCCTTTGGCAGCGTCCCGAACGGTCGGTGAGACCCCCTGCATGCCTAAATAGGTGTTGCGGAGAATCGGTAACAACGAGTAAATGAAGAGGGCCACAATGGCGGGCGTGGAGCCGATACCAAAGATGGGAATCATCATCGCTAACAGGGCCATGGCGGGGATGGTTTGCAGCACCCCGGCCAGGGACATCACAAGGTTAGCACCGTGTTTCATGCGGGTGAGTAAGATTCCCAGCGGAACGGCCACGATGACACCTAGCCCCAGGGCAGCTGCGGAGATCAACAGGTGTTGCCCCGTCTTACTGAGCAGTTGAGTCCCATAAGTTGCTAAAAAGTGCATCATTGTGGCATTTCGCCTCCTTCACGGGTTGCGGCAGCATGGATATCGGCATTGATTGGTGAAGCAGGTTTCTCATTGGCGTCAGGCGCACCATGTAAGGCATCGTAGACGATATCCACGAGGGCGGTCCGCGTAACGATACCAACTAAGTGTTTGTCTTCATCGACGACGGGCACGTTCTTCACACCTTTTTTCAGGATGCGGTCGACGGTATCACCGATCAACGCATTGGCCTTAACGTAGAAGACCCGGTCCTGGGTGAACCGGCTGACTGGTGTGTGGGCGTCCGCGATACGGTTGATGTCATCCAAGTCAACGAAGCCTTGCAGGACGTTATCCTTGTCAGTAACCAGCAGTGTATCAACCCGCCGTTCGTGCATTTGCTCAATGGCGTCTTCCAACGTCTTATCAGGGGTGATGGCGGCCGGGTTCGTTAACATGATCTGACTGACCGTCAGGATGTTCGGTTGCGCTCTAATCAGGCGTTCCTCCCCAATCAAGTTCGTCACGAACTCATTGGCGGGGTGGCGTAAGATGTTTTCGGGCGTGTCGACTTGGACCTGCTTCCCCTGGCTCATGATAACGACCTTAGTTGAGAGGTTCAGCGCTTCGTCCATATCATGGGTGACGAAGATGAAGGTCTTGCCGAGGTCTCTTTGTAAATGTTTGACCAAGTCTTGGAGAGATTCACGCGTGATGGGGTCCAAGGCCCCAAACGGTTCGTCCATTAAAATGAGTTCTTGATCGGCGGCTAGGGCCCGAACGACCCCAATCCGTTGCTGCTGCCCACCGGAGAGCTCTCCGGGGTAGCGTTGCAGCATTTCATCTGGCAACTGTGCCAGGGCAATCATCTTGTGCGCCTGTTCTTCGCGCTTTTCCTTGGACCAGCCAAGTAGTTTTGGCACCATTTCAATGTTTTCTTGAATGGTCATGTGGGGCATCAGCCCGGTGTTTTGAATCACGTAGCCGATTGACCGCCGGAGCTTGACTGGATCCATCTTAGAAATATCCTTACCGTTGATCTTGATAGTACCGGAAGTTTGATTGAGCATGCGATTGATCATCCGCATGGTCGTGGTCTTACCGGAGCCGGACGTTCCGATAAAGGCAATGAATTCGCCGCGGTCGACTTCTAAGTTGAAGTCGTCGACGGCTATTTTACCGTTAGGATATTCTTTACGTAGATGTTCCATTGAAAGTAGCATAGATTAACCTCCTGTGTGATGGTGTCACGTTCGCCGACAGTTCTTCGGCGTAAAAATAACGATCGGTGTGCTGGCAGCACGCGTAAGTCACGAAGCAACCTGGAGACCGGTCGTATTTGATTTGAATTCTCAACTCTCGATTAGTACTCATTGTACACGAGTTACCCCCGCAATCCAAAAGATAACCATTGCTAGTGTTGATGATATGTGAGTGTGCACGAATTCACGTAAGCCCTTATCCCGTATAGGAGTAGGCAATGAACCGCCTCCAAAACTCACTCAGAAAAATGAGTTTTTAATAAGAAAATACTTATTAATCTTAGCGGAAATTATTTTGAAAATAAGGCTTGCCTTCGACTAAGTCTAACCCCTTATACTAAGAAACATCATCAAAACGAAAGGGAGTTACGACCTTGAAACGAATCCTGCTTGCTGGGGCGTTAGACACGACCAGCCAAACCTTTGTCCGCCAACTCAGTCAAAATAATCACGTGAGTTTAACCGTGTACACGCCGAGTGCGGTCGACTTGCCACAATCTGTCATGGCACTGACCGGCGAGACGTTGGATGAGGGCGGCTTAACGGCCGCCATGCTCGACCAAGATATGGTGGTGGCCTTGGTGCCAACTATCAAATTGACTCAGACGGTGACGACGCTGATCACCGCGGCACGGGCTGCGGGTACGCGCCGGTTGTTGGTCGGCCGGACCGACGACATCGTGGAGTTACCTGGCCAAATCAGAGATGCCCGGCGGCAGCTGATGACGGCTGGCCTGGACTTTGACTTCGTGGATGGCTTTGGCGAAATTAACACGTTGTTGGCAGTTAACCCAGCTCCCGTTAAGGTTTTTGGGAGCGGCAATGCTGACGTGCCCCTAACTAAGTTCGGGGGGTAAGCACACCACTAATTACCACCTGCGGTCGCCAGTAATGGCGTCTGCTGTGGGGACCGGAGTAAGCCTGAAAAAGCGGTCTTACTCCTCGATTTGAAACCTTGGAAAAACCAACGAGTTTCCAAACTCGTCCCGTGTTCTAAGTCCGACAGTTCACCGGACTAAGAACACCGACACAGCTGCTACCATTACTGGCGACCTCCGGTTAAGGCAATGGAGTGCTGGCGACTGCAGTGAAGTTGGCTGGGAGTAGTCGATAGCTAAGAAAAAAACTCAGGATGTTGTTTGCCATGTTAGTGAATGCATGAAATACTAAAAATTGTTGCCGTGAGTTTATTTACTCAGAACTTTCCGAATCTTTGTGAGCGTGTCTTTTTGGTTTAAACCAGTGGGAGTCTCCGGTCGGTAGGAACAGAACCCCGTGTCGGTCCTCTTAGGTCGGGTGAACTTCCCGAGCTTAGAGGACTGGCCGAGCTTGAAGACTTGGATTGTAGGCTTCAAGTCGCCCTGGGGACCGGTTCTTAGGCCCCAGGTCTGCCTCACGGGGTGGCGTTTCTATCGACCGGAGACGGTGTTTCCCAATATTTTTTGAACAAAAATAAATAGGCGTTGTCGCGGAAGGACTTGAAAGATCAAGCCGTTCTGCGACAGCGTCTATTTTTGTGCGTGTAATTAAGCAGCGGATTGGACCTTAGACTTGCGGATTTCTGGAACGAGCCACCAAATCAACGCGAGGTTGATCAGCATAAGAGCTGCCGTTGAGAAGAAGACCGCGTTGTAGTTGAAGACCCCAGCAATCCAGCCACCTAGCAGTGATCCCAGCATGTTCCCAATTGCTTGGAAGGACTGGTTCCAACTGAAGACGGTGGAGGTTAACTCGACCGGCGAATTTTTGGTCAATAACGTTTGAATTTCGGGGAACAGGGCGCCATCGGAAATACCGATCATGAAGCGTAGAATCCCCAAGACCCAGACACTGGTGACTAACCCTTGTGGTAGGTACATCAGAAACGCGAAGACGTAGCCGAAGATGAGCACCTTACCAGAGCCGTGCTCATCACCGTAACGCCCTAAGCGTGGTGAGGCAAAGATGTTTGAAATCCCGGGTAGGGCCGCAATGACCCCGGCGACCACGGTAATCGGGCCGACGTTGTGCATCAGTTCTTTGACGTAGAGACTAATGATGGGAGAAATCGAAATGTTCCCAAATTGGACGATCAGGGTGGACGTCAGGAGAACCAAAATCAGTTTGGGATTAGGAAAGGCAGCCAGTGGATTGTGGCTGCGTTCGGATGCTGGTTTCTTTTGAACCGGTTTGAACTTTTCTTCTACTAAGACCCAACTCATGATAAAAGTAATGAACAACAGGGCCGCGGTGATGAAGAAGGTCAGTCGAATTGAGAAGACCTGCGCCAACACACCACCAATGACGGGCCCCAGCAACATCCCGCTGGTCACCCCAGTCATTAGGGTACTGAGAGAAGCACCACTGTGATTCCGCGGTGTCTGCGAGGCCACTAAGGCTTGCGCGTTGGAAATGAACCCGGCGAAGACCCCTTGGAGGGCCCGTAGTGCGACCAACTGCCAAACACTGGTAGCGAAACCCATCAACGCCATGGCACCGGCCGTTCCTAATGATGACCGCAGTAGCATGAGCTTCCGACCCTTGCGGTCAGCGACCATGCCCCAAAGTGGGGAGGCGATGGCACTGACAAAAAAGTCGGCCGCGTAGACTAACCCACTGTACATGGTAACTTGTGACTTGGTGTAATCACCTAAACTACTAATATATAACGATAGAAATGGCATGATTTCGCTGAAAGCCATGCCGGCAACGAACGTACAAAACCAGAGAACCCGCAGATTACGACGCCAAGGTCCGTGTTCTCTTTCAGTTTCGTCCAAAATGGTTCAACTCCTTATTGAATGAATTGATTAGTGAGATTACCCGTAGTAACGCAAACTAATCGTGACTTAATCGAAATGGCAACCATACTAACATACCCCCATATTCCCGGAAGGTCAACGCTTAGTGCTTATTTGTATGCGCTCGCAAGTGGTTGCGAACATAGCGATGCGCGGTATTTTAAAAAATTCTTGAACGATAATTGACCGGCCTATGAGATTCAGGGGCCACGCTGACCGGTTGAAATGATAATAATGGAGAAACGCAAACAGCGGGTATGCCGTGTAGATGGCGTACCCGCTGTTATTTACAAGTCAGCATTGCGTGGTTAGGCTTCTGGGAAGTAATCTCCCTCGGCAATTCGTTCAAGTAGACGGCGCGACGGGATGAAGAAGGCACTTCCTGTGATGGGAGTGCTGAAGTCTAGCAGCCGGTCGCTTTGGCTGAACATGTTATTCAGCATGCGTTGGGTCACGGTGAAGTGACGTGCGTAGCCGATGAAGTAGGTTCCCACGATACCATGACCTGGCTGAGCGTAGGGCACGTTCATCCGCACGATTTTGTGTTCAATGTCGTCCTCGTTATCCTGCGAAGCAATGTTGTGGGCGTTAGGTAGTTTTTCATCATCGTCCAACTCGCGGTCGCTAAATTTATGGCGACCAATGGACTTCTCTTGGTCTTCAGTCTTGAGGGCATTCTACGCGTCCATGTTGTGTTTGTACTTTTGGGCAAAGGCGTAAGAACCATTGCTAAATTCTGGGTCCTCGTCACCAATCAGGGCGTACTGCGTCGCGTCGGGACCATCGGGATTTTCCGTACCATCGATAAAACCGATGATAGCGCGACCTTCAAAGTACCGGAATCCCGGTGTTTCGTCAACAACGGTCGTCCAATCGCGGAGAAACTCGCGTGCCTGATCTAAAACTTCATAAACCACGGCCATTTCCTTGGCCCGGACGTGAAGAAATAGGTCGCCCGGAGTGGCAGGTGCCGAGTATTTAGGTCCCTGAATCTCCTGAAAATCAACGAGTTCCTTTGGTCGATTAGCGGTGGGAAAGAGGAGTTGCCAGGCAGTCGCCCCAATGCCAAACGCCACTTTCAACTGGGCATCCGGATAGCGAATGGCCATGCTTCGTTCGATGGCTGCCAGTCGGTCAGCAAACTCAGCGAGGGCGTCACGGTCTGAATCGAGGTGGTCACGGTCAATCAGGTAGGTGGTGAACATGATGTTGTCACCAGCATCGCGGTAAACATCTTGAGCGTCGGCAGGGTTAATAGGCATGTTGGGTTCCTCCTCTAAAGGTCAATAATCAGTCGTTGCAACGAGTATAGCATGGTCGGCGGGTGAGTTGGCGCTTGACGGTTTGAGATTTGCACTGTGACTAGGGTTAGAAAAATGACGCCCGTTAAGTTAGTTAACAAGCGTCATCGATTCGTTCATTATTTAAAGCTGGCAACACCTTTGGCCAACCGGTTCAGGCCATCTTCAAGGCGTTCAGCAGGACATGCAACATTAATTCGAATGCAACGATGGCCGTCGCCTCCGTAAACTTCACCGGCTGAAATATACAAGCCAGTGGTTTGCCGAATATGGTCACAGAGTACCTTGGTGTCATTCGTGATTTCGTGACAGTCGATCCACACCAAGTAAGTGGCGTGACCGGCAATCACGTGGAGTTTTGGTAACTGCTTGCCGACAAATTTGGTCAGTAGTTGCTTGTTAGCGGTGATAGTGGCGTTTAACTCGTGAACCCACTCAGCCCCCTGAGTATATGCTGCAATCGTTCCAGGAATGGCAAAGGCGTTGGGTTCAGCAAGCTCTTCACTGTTAATACCGCGGTCGACTTGGTTACGCAGGTTCTCGTTAGGGATGATCAACGTTGCCGCGTGCAAGGCAGCTACGTTGAAAGTTTTGCTGGGAGAGACAGCGGTAATACTGTTCATTGCCGCAGCATCACTAACGGCTGCAAATGGCGTGTAGCCGTATCCAGGGTCGGTAATATCGCCATGAATTTCATCAGTGAATACCGTAACGTGGTTTGCTGCAGCTAGTTCCGCAAGGCGTTTGAGGTCAGCCAGTTGCCAGATGAGGCCAATCGGATTGTGTGGATTACATAGAATCATCATGGTGGTGAGGGGGTCTGCCAGCTTAGCTTCTAAGTCTGTCCAATCAATGCTGTAGGTTCCGTTCTCTTCAACTAAATCGCTGGAAAGGACGTGGCGACCATTGTTGAGAATGGAGTTATAGAAGATATTGTAGACAGGCGCTTGAATCAGTACGTTATCGCCAAGGTGACTGATGCGGCGCACAGCTGATGAAAGTGCTGGGACCACACCGGTGACAAAGCGCATCCAATCGGTGTTGGGTGCCCAGTCGTGTTCGGTGGCGTACCAGTGTTGGACCGCCTCAAAGTAGGCGGCAGGTACTTCTTCATAACCGAAGATACCAGTATCTGCTTTTTGTTTGATAGCTGCTACGATTTCGGGAGCCGTACGAAAATCCATGTCGGCCACCCACATTGGGAGCTCATTGTCCCTGACGTCCCACTTAATAGAACCGGTGTGGCGGCGGTCGACCATTTCAGAAAAGTTATAACGCATTAGTTATGTTCCTCCTCAGTAGTTGTGATAGTCGTTCGCGAAGCGTCAATCTGGGGATCGTCAAAGATTACTTGACCGATCTTCGGTGCAGAAATCTTCCCACTGATGGGGTTCTTAACACTATCAATGGTGGTATTGATGTCGGCATCGATGTCTGAACAGTATTCAAAGGACAGGTCGGTATTGAGCAGCGAACAATTCTTTAGCGTTAGGTGTTCAACGTAACACAGCCCCTGATCGCTTTCCAGCCAACAGTTGATGAAGGTAATGTTCTTGGTATTCCAAGCCAGATACTCGCCGATGATGGTGGAATCGTACACGGTCACGTTGTCACAGTTCCAAAAAGCATCGTGCGTGATGAACGTGGAATTGTGGACCTCAACGTTCTTGCTCCCATCGAAGGCGTAGTTGCCGGTAATCTTCAGATTGTTGGCCACCACGTGATCATTGTTCATGCCAAAGTAGTCGCCAGTTGCGGTGACGTTATTCAGCTCGACGTGGTCGCACCACCAGAGCGTTTCACCGGCGTTAGCAAAGGTTACGTCGTTCATTTTGAGATAACTAGCGTGCCGGAAAGTCTTGGTGGCCCGGACCATTGAATGGTTCATGGTGAGATTGGTGGTGTACCAGATGCCGGCATGGGCATCGGGCTGCCACGTTGTGTAGTCCAGCTGGGCATTGTTGGTATACCACAGTGGGTACTTGTATTTAAAAATCGTGTGATCGATGGCGAGGTTCGCACCGTGTTTCAGTGGGGACTCGCCGTCCACAAAGGTGCTGTTCGTAATATGGAGGTCGTGGGCCTGAAAGAGGGCCCGTTCGCCTGTGAATGTTTGCTGATTTAATGTTTTTGTCAAAGTATGATTCGACTCCTTTTTGCCGATGAAGGGACTAGATTTAAGAGATTAACCTCTATACGTATTATCGTAGTCCCTTAGAGTGGCCTTAAGGCAAGCCCTTTGGCAAAAAAATTAAATATGACGGCGATACCAGTAAAAACGGTCGACCACTAACAGCCCAGTGAGCCACATACCACCAAAGAGTAGCCAGAACTTACCATTGGAAAGAACTGGTGCCACACTACTTTGCTGGACCTCGAAACGGAGGTATTGATGGGGATGGCCGATCAAAGACTGTGGTAGCAAGTCGTAATCGGCTGGTGCGGTGATGAGTTTAGCTCGTCGCTTACCGTGATTCGTGACGGTCAAGGTGTACTTACCCGCTGGTTGCAGTGGCAGAATCTGGGCTAGCAGGGGCGTCTTCCCTTTGGATTGCCAAACGGTCCGACCGTTGGCTTTCTTTAAGGTCAATTGGCCAGGAAAGCGTTCGCCATTGTTGACGATTAGTTGATCAAACGGCAACGTGGTCGTGAATGGCTGAGTCAGACTGGCGTTAGGCTTGAGCCGGACGCGGTGGTTTTGATAGTAGCGGCCCTCATTTTGACTGAGGACGCTGACGGGTTCGCTGTTGGAATGCGTCATGAGGCCACTACTTTGCCAAGCGGCTAAGGAAAGGAGCACGGTGAAGGCTGCTGCCATGCCAAGCGGTAACCAACGCGACCGTTCTGAATAGTGGAGGATGTTCAAGGGTTGACGGTAGCCGGCTGCGGTTCCTGCCAGTAGTAGGGGAAGCAGTGGTAAGGCGTACCGTTCTTCAGTCTCCCAGAAGATAACGTGGAAGCAGATCAGACCAATGATGAAGACACCACCTAGGAGATAACCGGTCGATAGGTGACGGCGACGGACCTGTTGTAAGCCCCAGCCTGCGTTGACCAGGAGCAGGGCAAGGTAACTGATTTGGCACCAGTTGGCTAGGAACCAATCGCTAGTTGCTCGGTGCTGGCGGTACCAGTTAGGCGCCCGGGTAAAAGCGGGATTGATTTGAAAGCTATCAAAGGTTCCATTGGCAATAAAGAGCCGAGCCTTTTGCATCAAATGGTAGAGAATGCCGCCAGTTCCCAGTTCGTGTAAGCGGTCGATCAACGTTTGCTTGGCGAGTGTCGCCTTGGCTTCCTTGGTGGGAGCTTTCATCATTTGGGTGACGTCGTGGCGGTTGTATTGCCCGTAGTAGTCTGGATTCCAGCTCATGGCAACCCAACTCATTACGGGGAGTGCTTGGTCGTTATCGACTTGGTACCCGTGAGATTTTTGAAGGTTGTGGACCAATCCGGTGCCGGTTGCCAATGTAGCGAGCAGCAGCAAGGTTGTCACAGCGCGAGTTGTTCCCTGATGAGGGGAGCGGTTTGCGCGGAACCACAGGACCATCAGTGCCGCAATGATTAAAACGAGAAAGTTAGGCTTAAGCAGTAGTGCGGCGGTTAAAACTAAACTCAACAGAATGCTCCACCAGGTAATTCGTTGCCAGGTGTTGGCGTGACGCAGGTGTCTAAAAGCAACGATGGCAAAGAGGGCCAATGGCAGAATTGCCGTATCGCTGTACGCATTAAGACCGTACGCATATAGCGGAATAGCAGTGATGACGAGCACCATGAGCAAGTTGGACCGGGCGGGGTTACGGTGCTTGAGTTCGCGCCAAATAACCAACACGCCTAGGTCAATCCAAATGAACTGAACGATATTGAGAAAGACCCCAGTGTCAGTGATCCCTAACATATTAGCCACCTTTAATAATCCCGCTAGAACCAGCGTATAACTGACATTGTTCGGGTAGGTGTAGAAATAAGGTAACCAGTCATAGCTTCCTTTGACCAACGACACGGCTTGCTGATGAACAAAATATAAATCAGCCCGAGGCGCCGCAACCCATGCAGTTGCGACCCACAGTTGGATAATCAGTAAAATCAGCCAGAGCCCCACGGTGACGACTCGGTTGGCACGGTTACTGAGACGGTGGAGGCCACGAAAAAGGAGTCCCACACCACCAAGATAAATGGCACAACCAATCAGCAAGGCTAAGGGTTGGAGCCAGTCGTGATCTACTCGAATAACGACTGGCCAGAGTGCCAAAGCAAAGACTGTAAGTAGGGTTAGGCTGATTAGACCGCCTAAGCCAATGGTTAAATGTTGGCGAATTTTCATGAGCGGACTCCTTATTTAGTGACTGTTTGATGAGTAAGTCTAAACTTGGTTGGTTCGGTCGATTTAAATGTTTTCGAATAAGTGTCGGTTTGAATAATGAACCGGGGACGGTGTTTGACTTCGGTGAAGGTTCGACCCACGTATTCCCCAATAATGCTGATAGCAATAAGTTGAAAGCCGCCTAAGAACCAGACAGAAAGCATGATGGAACTCCAACCGGTCACGACGTCCCCGTGGGCGTGTTGGATAAGAATCCAGATCAGCATAGCTAAGGCCCCACCGCAGACTAGTAGGCCAAAGTATAGGACCATGCGAATCGGTGCTATGGAGAAGGATAGAATGCCATTCAGGGCAAACTGAATCATTTTGTGGAGCGGGTATTTTGATTCACCGGCCTGCCGTGGCTGACGTTTGTAGTAAAGTCTGGCAGATGGGAATCCTAGTTGTGGAATGATGCCCCGAATAAAAGGATTGGTTTCCTTGCACGTCATGAGCGCCGTCACGACGCGGCTGGTGAGCAACCGAAAGTCGGAGTGATTAGGGACCAACTCGACACCGAGTTTCTTCATAAACCAGTAAAATCCCTCGGCGCTGGTTCGTTTGAACCAGGAGTCGCTGGCACGGTCATTACGAACACCGTAGACCACATCGATACCTTGTTGTGATTGCGCGACCATGTCGGGGATGATATGTGGGTCATCCTGTAAGTCAGCGTCAATTGTAATGATGAGGTCTGAGTAGTGATTGGCGACTTCCATACCGGCAATCAACGCAGATTCCTGGCCGTAGTTTCGACTGAATTTAAGACCAGTAAAAACCGCGTCCTGATGGCCTAACTGGGTAATTAAGTCCCACGTGGTGTCCTGACTACCATCGTCGACAAAGAGGATCTTACTATCTGAACGTACTTGGTTGGTGGTGACCAATTTTTGCAAAATTCCGTTGAGAACCTGAGCACTGGCTTGCAGAACCGGTTCCTCGTTATAGCACGGCACCACAATGGTTAACCGTGGTTGACTGACTAGTTTCATGGTTAATTATCTCCCTCAAAGACCCCTGGAGCCCCTTTAATATATAGCTACTATGATAAACCGATTGCGGGGTTAAAGGTGAAAAGTCTTCCAAAAATAAGTGATTTTTAAGGGAGATTAACATTGGCTGAGAGGGTAAATTAGGCGTCATAGAGCACAAGTCTATGACGCCTAATCGAATTAACTTTAAAGTTTAGTGGCGGAAGTGACGGTTGCCAGTGAAAATCAAAGCGACACCATACTGGTTTGCCATGGCAATGGATTCTTCGTCCTTAATGCTACCGCCGGGCTCAGCGATGGCTTTAATGCCATGCTTGGCAGCGTACTCAACACAATCATCCATTGGGAAGAAAGCATCGGAGACCAAGACCCCTTGGTCAAAATGGTCTTTTTCTTCAGCTTTACCCACGGCGATTTTAACAGCATCGATCCGGTTCATTTGGCCAGGACCAACGCCTAATGTTTGATCAGCAGTGTTGACCAGGATGGCATTACTCTTAACGAATTTAATCGCTTTTAACCCGAATTCAATGGCTGCAAGTTGATCTGCGGTTGGCTGGGCGTGACTGACAACGTTGAATTCGTTGGGATCGTCGAAGACGTCGTCGCGTTCTTGCCGTAATAGACCACCGCGAATGCTGACCAGTTCGTCGGCTTCAGGATCTTTGGCGTTGGTAAAGTCGACGGTCAGTAAACGCAGATTTTTCTTCTTGGCGAGTAAATCGTAGGCATCGTCATCAAAGCCAGGTGCAATGATGATTTCCAAGAAAAGCTTGTGCATTTTGGTTGCCGTGGCGAGATCAACTGGGCGATTTAAGACAATGATGCCACCGAAGATGGACATGGAATCAGCGGCATAGCACTTGTCCCAAGCAGTTTCCAGTACATCGGCTGACCCGATACCGCAGGGATTCATGTGTTTTAGGGCGACGACGGTAGGTGCTTCAAACTCACGAATCAGGCCCAAGGCAGCGTCAGCATCCTTGATATTGTTAAAGGATAGTGGTTTCCCGTGAAGCTGATTTGCGGCAGTAATAGAAAAAGGCACCGGTTGACAATCGCGGTAAAGGGTCGCCGTTTGTTGCGGATTTTCACCGTAACGGAGGGATTGTTGGCGTTCATACGTGAGGGTCAGTGTGTCAGGTTTTGCTTCGTCAGTTAAGTAATTGGCGATGAGTGCGTCGTAGTGGGCGGTGTGATGGAAGACCTTGGCAGCTAGGTGTTTGCGAAGCTGAAGGTTGTCCGTGTGGCTCTCGAGAGCTTCCCCAATTTGATCGTAGTCGGCTGGGTCACAGACCACTAAAACGTCTGCGTAGTTTTTGGCGGCAGCACGGATGAGTGAAGGACCACCGATATCAATCTGTTCAACGGCATTTTCCAAGGTGACGTTAGGTTGACTGATTGTCTGGGCAAACGGATATAGATTGACGCAGACCAAGTCAATTGGAGTGATATCGTGGTCGACCAATGTTTGTTGGTGTTCAGGATTGTCCCGCTTGGCTAAGATACCACCAAAAACCAGTGGATTCAGGGTCTTGACCCGACCATCTAACATTTCTGGAAAGTGTGTGACCTCTTCAATGGGGGTCACGGCAACGCCAGCTTCTGCCAGCACAGCCTGGGTACCGCCAGTCGAGACAACTTCAAACTGGTGGGCAGTCAACATTTTTGCGAATTCAACGATTCCCGATTTATCGGAAACACTTAATAGGGCACGGCGCATAGGGTAACCTCCTGTAGTCGTTTTGCGTTAGATTAATCATACGCGAATTGTCCTGAACAATCAACCAGAACAAAATATAAATATTCGTATATTACGTATAAATCACGAACTGAGTTTGGCTTGATTTACAAACTAATTTAACGAACTAGCGTTTTAATAATCAAGCTTATAGTGAGGTTAACGACTTTATTATTATTTTTATTAAACACGAACAATCACTAAAATTGCGGATGAACTGAAATCTTGCTGACGGTGGTAATTGATTCAAACAACTAATAATGCTGCGTATCGTTGATTTAACAGCGTTTGTGTAATAAATATAACTGTAAAACGCGGTAACTGAACTGCAATCGCACTGTTACGTTACGCACATTTAAGAAGGCTATCTTAGAAGATGGTGAAGCGAGGTGGTGAACAGTTAGTGGGGAGTTTTCAGGTGTCGGGGAAGTAACGGGCACCAATAGGAGTAGGGCACACCAAATTTAAGTAGGGAAGTGCCAAGCTATGTTGATCAAGCATCATTGGACCAAACGGCTAACGCAGGCTGTCGTTGCTGTGAGTGCCCTCGTTGGGATTGGCTTGAGCGGTCAAACGGTTGCTCATGCCAGCACCTTGGCCATTCCGGATATTTCCGAGTGGCAAGGTAAATTGTCTTCCAGCCAGGTAGCTAATTTAAAGAGTCAGGTTTCGTTCGTGATTAATCGGCGGCAATACGGATCGTCATATCAAGATCTTTATGCTGCGAACAATACATCACTTTACGTGAAGTATGGGATCCCGTTTGGGGAATACGACTACGCTCGCTTTACCAGCGTAGCTAGTGCCAAGCAGGAAGCTAAAGATTTTTATAATCGCTCGAATAAAAACGCCCAATTTTACGTCTTGGACTTTGAGGAAAACGACGTGACTTCTGGGACTACCAACGCCGCCGTTAAGGCTTGGTATACGGAAATGAGTGCGTTGACGAATAAAAAGTTAATTTTCTATTCTTATCAATCGTTTGCGACGAGTTATGCCAACACGGCGCGACAAAGTTTTGATGCACAGTGGATTGCCAACTACTCAACAACACCAACAATTTCGTATGCTTTATGGCAGTACACGGACCACAATTATCTGTCAGCGCTGAGTGAGTACACGGATAATAGTAAGGCGGTTACTGCCGTTCACCCAATTACTTGGTGGACGGATGGTGTAACGACGGCGTTAGACCACGTGACGTACGCCTACAGCAGTTATAAAGCGGGCCAACACATCTACCTACATAAGGGCGCAACCAAATATACCGATGGCTCGGCGATTGCGTCTTCAGACCGGCAGAAGTTCTACAAGATTTCTAAAGTGAAGCGTCTGACTCAGTCCAAATCGCAACAAGTCTTGTATATCAGTGAATTGGGCAAATGGGTCCTTTCTCAGGACGCGACCGGTTATTGGGTTGGCCAACATGGCGCCTTTAATTTGACGCATAAGCTAAATATTTATTCCGATTCCGCTTTGACTAAGAAGACGGGAAGTTACTACGTGGCTGGTGATAAGGTCGCTGGAAAAGTGGTCAAGGCACCGAGTGGCCATTCCTATCGAATCAAGACTAATTTGGGGTACATTTCTGGGAACAGCAAGTACTCCGATCACGCCTACTACGAGTCGTTAGGCTCTTCCAACCAGATTACGGCCAAGAAGAAAATCTACGAATACACGAAGTCTTCCTTCAAGAAATCCAGCCGGTCAACGGCAGTTAAGCAGGGGACTAAGTTGACGGTCACGGGCGTGAAGAAGCGGTCGACTGGTTCCCGTTACTTTGTCTTGAGCAATGGCAAGTACGTGACAGCGTTACATAGTCACGTGACGGAATAGTGAAGGAGGCTGAATAGAAATGCAACGAAAAACAAAAATTATGACGGCTGTAACGGTCACGTTAGCTTTTTTGGCGTTGGGGTCTGGTACCGCAATTCAGATGCACGCCGCTAATGATGTCAGTTCAGTGGGGCAGACGGCTGCGCCTAAAGCGGCCAGTGCTGACAGTACGAAACTGACGGCTGATAGTGCAAGCGGGACTAAGCAGAACTATAAGGTAACTTACTCAGATGCCACCACCAATGAAGACTCAGCAACGTTTCAGAAGAAAACCTATGGCACAACGAGCACGGCACAGGACCAGGTGGACTACGTCGGCAGTGCAAATGGCGCTACGGTTAAGCTGAACAAGCAAACGCGGGCTGTCGTTCAGGGTACTATGGGGCACACCTACGTTCACTGGACCAAGGGCGACTGGTCAGTGACGGCCGTTACCAGCAATGCTGATGAGTCGGGGACGCCAACCCAATTTGCTAAGCAGGTCAACCAGCAACTTTCTAAAAAAGCCCTCCCCAAGAGTGCCGATACAGGGGCAGTCACTGTTTATAGTCAAGACGAGAATCAGGAAGCGAACTCCGTGACTTGGCAAGATGGTAAGCAGGTTTACAAAGTTAGTGGAACCACTGCCGATGCAACGGTGAAGGTGGCTCAAAATGCGACGGATTAAGTGGTTAGTGGATGAATAGACAGTAAGAGAACGTTCAATCATTATAGGATTGAATGTTCTTTTTTTAGCTTAGTTATAATCAATTTGAATGCTCAAGCGTTACTTTTTTTGAAATTTTGCAATCATATGAGCTGGATTCTTTTTCATGCGTATCTTCTGTATTGTCGTTAAACATGGTTTCAATTTTTTCAACGGGAACATTTCGTGTTTCAAAACCAAAGATTGATAGTATTAATGCACAGGCAACTAACAAGGCACCTATTACCGCAAATACAATAACCTGACCAAAATCGGTTAGTAGCCAGGCAATAAGATATGGCGTAATAATTGCGGCAATACGACCAATAGCGTCAGCAATTCCTAGGCCACGCATCTTGGATTTCGTTGGCCAAACTTCGGGAGCGTATACTGCTGAGGAGAAAGCATTGTAGATATAAAGAATAAAAGTTAATACAATACCAACTAAAATAATACCAATATCAGATCGCTGAATTGAATAGACATATCCCAATATGGCGATGCTAAGAATTAAAGAAACACCAAACCACTTTCTTGGAAATTTATCAATGATAAATGTTGAGCAAAATACGCCAAGAGGTGCTCCTAACATAACAAGCATGGTCATCAATAAAGATTTAGTAATGTTAAATCCATTATTAACAAAAATTGTTGGAATCCAAACCGTTACAGTGTAGAGAGATAAATCCATTGCCACGAGAGTTACAGATGACACTAGTAGCCTACGACCTAATGATCCATGAAAGAAAGAAGAAAACTTTATTTTTTCCGGAGCAGTATTATTGCCTGAATTAGTGTTTTCTGAAGCCGGCTTAAAGTCTAGCTTAGTATGCTTAGATTTTTCAATGTCTAAAACTATATTATCTATAACTTGGTTACCCTTTTCAACTTGACCATTTCGTATGTACCAACGAGGAGATTCATAAAGATATCTTTTTATAAAGTATAGGATAATAAATGCGGCAATTCCTCCGATAATAAAAATTGTACGCCATCCTAAATGAGGAATGATCATAAATGCCGTAATGGTTGCAATAATTGGTGATAGATTTCCTAAAAAGGATATTCTTGCAGACCATTTACCTCGAACTCTAGCAGGCATTAATTCAGTAAAAGTGCCGTAACCAATGACAATACCTGCCCCCATACCTATACCCATTAAGCAGCGACACACAATTAGGAAGTACATATTTGGTGATGCTGCAGCGACTAAGGCAAAAGTACCAAATATAAGGACACAAATTTCATATGATTTTTTCCGGCCAATCTTGTCGCCAATGATCCCGCCAAAAAGAGAACCGATGAAAAAACCAGCCATCATTGCCGAAGAGAAAAAAGCATTCAAGTAATTGTTTGACCATCCTACATTGACAAGGTCAGCTAAAATGGAACTCCCTGATGAGTTCAGAAATCCATTGCATTGTAGTCCCATACCTAAGATAAAAAACATTTCCCAATGCCATTTTGAAATTGGCAACTGATCCAGTTTGCTCATACTGTTGTCCATTAGAGGCACCCTCAATCATTATTATGTAAGCGCTTTATGGTTATAACTTACAATGTTTTTGGCTCTAATGCAACCGTTCACAAAGTGAGCTAAATCATGTAGGATACGTTCACCTATCGAACGATAGATAAAGAAATCGCGTTTTTTCGTACGTTATATACATAAAATATTCACTTTTTACCATTTCTAATAATAAAAATCCATTAGCGGTATTATTGGCATCTCATCTATCGAACTATAAGCGATTTTTTTCACAATCTTTTTCCTTAGGCTGTCTGGGAATTTCTAAAAATAAATATGTTGTTAAATACACTGATGTGTGGGGACTCACGGCTAAATTTATAACCCGAAATCTAGTAATTGGTCACAAAAAAATAATTTCATAGTTCACAAAATAGAAAATTAGTGATACATTTAACGTGCAGATAGCTATTTGCATAAAAAACAAAAAAAGCGATTCCCACTTTGTTAGGGGGAGATTCGATGGACAATAAAAAATTTCCAAATGCTGGAGCCAGACTTGATCGGTTACCTACCAGCAAGTTTCATTGGAAAATCTTTGGAATTGTGGCAATTGGGCTACTCGTTAATTGGAGCAACGCAATTGGCGGATTAATTCTTGCGCAGTTAGCAAAGATTGGTTGGACTAATAACAGTGTCAGTGCTACCTTTACCGCAATTAATACTGCTGGGATGTTTTTAGGTGCTTTACTTGGTGGTATTATAGCGGATCGAATTGGACGACGGAAAAGCTATTTATTATTCGTGGCTTTACATGTTATTTCAATGATTATTGGTGCAATGTCTCCAAATATGACTTTCTTAATCGTCCTCCGTTTCTTTATGGGATTTGCATTAGGAGCATTGATTACCACGCTATTTGCCGCCTACACGGAATATGTTCCATCTCGTAGTAGGGGTACATGGTCTTCACGGGTTTCATTCATTGGTAATTGGTCGTATCCAGTTTGTTCGCTGATTGCTATGGCAATTGCACCATTGCTTTCTCCAAACATGAACTGGAGAGTTCAGTTACTTGTACCAGCTGTATTAGCAGCATTAGTTTTCTTCCTAGTTTTGAAAGCGTTTCCGGAATCGCCACGCTGGTTAGAGACAAAAGGGAAGTATGCCGAAGCAAATGAAATATTGGATAAAGTTGAAGCCGATGTTTCTGAAAAAACTGGCAAAAAATTCTCGGCAGTTGAAGATGCTGCTCCTGAAGAAGAACACAAAGTTGATTTACCATACTCAGCTTTATTTCATGGTGAATTACTGAAACGAGTGATTTTAGGATCTGCTGTACTTATTGCAATGAACGTTGTGCAATATACGTTGATTAACTGGTTGCCAACTATATTCTTGGCAAAGGGAATTAACCTGAGCGATTCAGTGTTCTTAAATACGATGAATATGTTTGGGGCACCAATCGGAATTTTTATAACAACATTTATTATTGATAAAGTGCCGCGTAAGGTAATGGGATCTGGACTTTTGATTGTCATTGCTATTCTTGGATATTTTTACTCACTTCAAACATCATTGGCGATGATTTCTCTCGTTGGATTTTTCCTAATCATCTTGGTTTACATGTATGTTTGTTTTGCCTCAGCTGTGTATGTCCCAGAAATTTGGCCTACAGCTGCTAAAGTTCGTGGGTCAGGATTAGCTAATGCTGTCGGAAGAGTTAGTGGGATTATCGCACCATATGGTGTGGCCTATTGCTTGGATAACGTTGGTGTCACAGGTGTCTTCATTATGTTAGGAGCAACATCGTTAATCGTAGCGGTTGTCATCATGTTCTTAGGTATTGAATCTCGAAACCAGTCTGTAGAGGAAATTGGTGAAGTAAAAGAATAACTGTTTCAAATACTTGTGTTAAATAAAATATGTTATCAATCTGAAAAGGGGTACTTATTTATGAAAGCATTAGCACGTTATGGTAAAGAGTTTGGCGGTTACAGAATGATTGATGCTCCAGTCCCTCAAGTTGGGCCTGAAGATATTCTACTCAGGGTAAAAGCGGCTACGATTTGTGGCGCTGACATGAAACATTTCAAAGTTGAAAATGGTTCGAATGAATTCAATTCCATTCGGGGACATGAATTTTCTGGAGAAATTGTTAAAGTTGGTAATGAAGTTAAAGATTGGCATGTGGGACAACGTGTTGTTTCAGATAACAGTGGGCATGTCTGTGGCTATTGTCGTGCATGTGAAAAAGGCGATTTCTTCGATTGTGTTAATAAGACTAACTTAGGTCTGGATAACAATCCTTGGGGTGGTGGATTCTCAAAATATGTTTTAGTGCCAGGTGAAATTTTACGGATTCACAAGCATGCTCTTTGGGAAATTCCTGATAATGTTAAATATGAAGAGGCCTCTTGCTTGGATCCAATTTGTAATGCTTATCGAGCAGTTGCTCAACAATCTCATCTATTGCCAGGTGAAGATGTTGTTGTATTTGGTGCTGGTCCATTAGGGCTGTTCTCCGTTCAAATTGCTCGTAACATGGGTGCTAACAATATTGTTCTTGTTGGGATGGATGCTGATGCTAAGACCCGCTTTGGAGTTGCTAAGGAACTAGGGGCAACTCATACTATCAATGGTTCGAAGGAAGACGTTATTGCTCGCTGCCAAGAAATCTGTGGTGAAGATAACTTAGGCTTGGTAATTGAATGTTCTGGTGCAGGTGCAGCATTGCATCAAGCGATTGAAATGGTTCGTCCAAATGCTGAAATTGTTCGTGTTGGTATGGGATTCAAGCCGCTCAATTTCCCAATTAACCGGATTACCGAATGGAACATTAGTATTATCGGGCACATGGCATATGATTCAACTACTTGGCGTAATGCAATCAGTCTATTGAAGGCTGGTAAGATTCAGGTTGAACCAATGATTACTCATCGGATTGGCTTGTCACATTGGCAAGAAGGGTTCCAAGCTATGGCCGACAAAGAAGCTATTAAAGTGGTTATGCACTATGATTATCCAGATGCTGATGAAACAAACGACTTTTAAATCATGTAACTAATTTACACTTCCTGTAAGATAAACAGATAATTGGGTTATTAACTTTCAAAAACAACTTCGCGGAGACCATTTAAGTCTTTGCGGAGTTGTTTTATTATGGCAAATTACAAGTTTAATCCGAACAAGCCCGGAATCTTTCAATGGCAGTCTGTTGATGATGTATTTTTAATGGTCG
>NZ_RHNY01000021.1 GCF_003946345.1 Levilactobacillus tongjiangensis | reverse complement strand
TACCCAAAGTAATCACTCCCTATATTGGTTGGAATTAGCTACTACCATTGTAAGTGATTGCTTTGGGCTTTTTAATTTCTGTTCGGATTAATTATAGAATTTGCCTTATGAAATGACTTAATTGTTGGAGACAATTAAGTCCAACTTTAAAAAAGACTGGTCACCAGCCCCAACCAGCCTTAAACTAAAGCTATGCAAACTTATGGGAGGGGTCGCATTGAATAATTTGCGTCAGCCTGAATCGGGATTCTCCTGGTTCTATAAGCGATTTTTAAACAATCATATTACGATTCTGCTATTAAATATTTTTCTATTCTTATTGGTAATCAATGAAATCGTTCAGAACGCGGGACTACTTGATCCGCTGTGGAAGTTTATCGGCATTGCCATGCCAGCCATTGTGGTGGCGGGAATCCTGTTCTACGTGTTAGACCCGTTCGTTCACTTCATGGAGCGGCACTGGCACATGCGGCAGGGGGTCGCCATTGCTACGGCGATGGTCCTCACAGCGGCCGTCATTGTCCTGATTTTTCTAAATCTGATTCCGTTCTTAGCCCGACAAACCGCCGGGGCGATTGGGGCGTTACCTCAGTTTGCCAACGATATGCTGCGCAATATCAATCATTTGAACCAGGAACACCACTGGTTGTCGACTAAAAATCTGGCTGATATCAACGAACGGGTGACCACCTACTTCTCTAAGCGGGGCTTGAACCTGTTGACAGGGACTCTGAGCTCTTTGGGGAACGTGGTCACCACGGTTTCTGATTGGATCATTACGATTATCACGGCACCGTTGGTTCTATTCTTCATGTTGAAGGACGGTTCCCGGTTCCCTAAATTTGTGAGTCAGGTCGTCCCAACCGCTTACCGTGACCGATTCATCGTGATGTTAGACCAGATGAACGTGAAGGTTAGTTCTTACGTGCGCGGGCAACTGACCGTGGCGTTGTGTGTCATGATCATCTTTACAACGGGGTATTCCATTATTGGTCTTCGTTACGCACTGTTGATTGGATTATTAGCAGGGCCGTTAAACTTGATTCCGTACTTCGGGTCGGCCATTGCGTTGGTGCCAGCACTGATTATCGGGGTGGTCACTAGCCCGTCGATGCTATTGGGTGTGGTCATCGTCTATCTGATCGAATGGGTCTTGGAAACTCAAGTCCTATCGCCGCTAATCATGGGGAATAGCTTGGCAATGCATCCCATTACCATTGTTTTCGTGTTACTGGCAGCCGGTAAGATGTTCGGATTAGTTGGTGTGATTTTCGGTGTGCCTGGTTTTGCGGTCCTCAAGGTATTGGCCACGACTGGCTTCACCTGGTATCAGGAATTCTCGTCGCTTTATCCGGATGTTTTACCGCCAGACGAGTTTGAGCCTTAACGATTTATTAATGACACTATAAATTCAAAAGCATCTGTCAAACGGCGGACCCGCGGGGGTTCGTCGCTTTTTTGTTACTGGCGAATTGCTTAATTTACGTGGCGTTGGTCGCAACTTTAAGTTTCCGACAAGTCCGGTTTGCCATAATCAACGACATGTTATGAAATGGAGGCGACCCCAATGAATTTTTTCAAACGGGCCTGGTTAAACGTGTGGGCGAAGAAGGGGCGGTCAGTTTTACTGATCCTAGTCTCATCCGCCATCTTAATGTTTGTCTTGGCAGGATTATTGATTCGAAGTGCGGCGGTCAAGGCGACCAGTCAAGCAAAGGCGGACGTCGGTGCGACTGTCACGTTGTCGGCGAACCGGCAGGCAGCTTTTAAGAAAATGCAGAGTCGTACGACCAGCAGTAAGTCAAGCCGACCCAAGATGACACTGACACCAGTGAAGCTGAGTGATGCAGTTAAGGTGGCTCAGCTTAGCAATATCAGTAGTTACAGCGTCACAAGTAGTACCTCAGTTAATGCCAGTTCCTACGAGACTGTTTCCACAAGCACGGGGATGGGGAGTAGTAACAGCGGCGGTCCTGGTGGCATGAAGTCGGCGACTAGCACGGGTGACACGCAAATCGACGGGGTCACGGCAACGAGCTTGACCACTGGTTTTAGCAACAAACAGAGCAAAATTACCAAGGGCCGGGGTATTACTGCGGCGGATAAGAATACGAACAACGTTGTGGTCGAAAAGGACTTAGCGAGTCAGAATAATTTGACGGTGGGCGATACGCTTACCGTTAAGGAAGCCACTGGCGACAAGGATAAGGTCAAATTAAAAGTCGTTGGAATCTACAAGGCCAGTTCTACGAGTTCCAGTAACGCCAGTCCAATGAGCACGGACCCGGCCAACACAATGTACACGTCGTACACCTTGGCCAACACCTTTAAGGGCAGTAAGTATGCCGGCACAGCTGACTCCGTGACCTTTAATGTCAGCAATCCCGCTAAGGTCAGCAGCGTCAAGACCGCGGGTAAGAAGTTGATCAATACCAGCAAGTATTCGCTGAGTACTGACGATGCAAGCTACCAAACGGTTAAGGCATCCATGGACAACGTAGAAGGATTTGCCAATAAAATCGTTTGGTTGGTAGCCATCGCGGGAACCATTATTCTGGCACTGATCGTCATCTTAACGATTCGGGAACGTCGCTTTGAAATTGGCGTGTTGCTGTCTCTAGGTGAAGCTCGGTGGAAGATTATTGCCCAATTCTTTACGGAAATGCTGATGGTTATTGTGGTGGCAGTGGCAATTGCCGGTGTTGGTGGCAAGTTTGTCGGCAACCAGTTAGGGTCTCAGTTAGTCTCGCAGAGTGCAACCACCACGCAGACAACAAGTAGCGGTACCGGTCAACCTGGCGGTGGCGAACCTAGCGGCAATGGTGGCAGTGGTGGTCCTGGTAGTACTGGCCAAATGGCTAAGCAGGCAACTGACATGAAAATAGCGGTGACAGTGAGCGCCGTTAACCTGGCTGAACTGGGTGGTTTTGGCTTAGCCATTACGTTCCTATCGATCATGATTGCTTCTGGCGGAATCCTCCGACTAGAGCCGAAGAAAGTTTTGATTTCTTAAGGAGGAATGCATATGTTAAAAACAGAAGGTTTGGGTTACTGGTATCAGGATAAGGACCAGCCACTGTTTCAAGGGATTGATCTGGAATTTGATGCTGGTCAGTCCTACGCCATTCTTGGTCATTCTGGATCAGGAAAGACGACGTTTCTATCGTTGATTGCTGGGTTGGACCAGCCCAAGGAGGGGGATATTAAATTAAATGAGCGTTCTCTGAAACAGATTGGCTTGACCAACTTTCGCCGCCACGATGTCTCCATTGTATTTCAGGCCTACAACCTCTTTACCTATATGTCGCCGTTAAATAACTTGCTCACGGCGATGGCGATTACGGACGCGGCGCACGCCGGTGATAAAGCCTATGCCCGGCAGGTGTTAAGCGACTTGGGTATTAGTACTGATTTAGCCGAACGCAACGTCCAACACCTCTCGGGAGGCCAGCAACAACGGGTGGCTATTGCGCGGACGATGTGTTGCGATGCAAAACTGGTCGTGGCTGATGAACCGACCGGAAATTTAGACGAAGATAATACGAAAGAAGTCATTCAACAGTTCCAAAAGATTGCACATGAGCAAGGTAAATGTGTCATTATCGTGACCCACGAGCCAGACGTTGCCAGTCAGTGTGACCACCAATTTCGGTTAGAGAATAAACAGTTTGTAGAGCTAGCCTAAAGGAATCGCCGGATAACTACTGCGAGAGTTTCCCGGTGCTTTTTCTTGCAAATTCAGGTAAAATCGGATAAATTAACTAGTAAGATTTATCCGATTTCGTGTTAATTTTCACAAAATAGTTATACATTCGTTAAGATAAAAATTATTGAACTTTGATAAATTGAGGCGTATGATAATCTCGTGAGCATCAATAATGCTTATTTGATACGTCTTTAAAAAACTACATCATTTGATAAGCGATTAGTTTTCACGAAAGGACCCAAGACAGCGCTTGGGCCCTTTTTTGTTGCCCTTTTTTATTTAATAGGAGGCCTCTGGCTGGCAGGGACGGCGACTGCTGTGGGGACCGGAGCAAGCCAAAGGGCGGTCTTACTCCTCGACTTGAAACCTCGGAAAACCACCGAGTTTCCAAGCTCGTCCCGTGTTCTAACCTCGATAAAATCATCGAGCTAAGACCACCGACACAGCCGACCCCATCTCTGCCAGCCAGAGGCGCCGTTGGCCGGTGGCTATAGAATGGGCGTGACTGTGTCAGTCGTTGGGTCCTATCGGGGTTGGTTGAGCTTAGATAGTGTATCTTTCAATGTTATTTATTATTCACAATGAAATCAGTGCAGCCAGAGTTGGATAAAATGGTCGCTCCAGTTGGTTCGGACTCGCGGATTGAAAGTACTTAGCCTGTACTTTTAAAAATTACGTGTTACACTGATCGTGCAAACTTAATTTTGAGAAAAGAAGGCCGGTACCATGACAGTATTTAGTGCATACTCTGACGAAGATATTTTGAGTTACCTCCAAGACCAGGTCAAGGACGGAACGGTTCACACCGACGAGGCAACGTTGAAGAAGCAATCCTTCAACCCCAACGCCTCGGGTGGAGAGACTGGACTGGCACGGGCATTTGTGGAAGTTGCCAGTGTTGAGGACATTCAGGGTGTCTTACGGGCAGCTCGAAAATTTCACATTGCGGTCATTCCACAAACGACATTTAGTAGCACGGTGATTGGCTCTGACGGAATCGATGGGGCCATCATTCTGTCGACGCGTAAGATGAACCAGATTCTGGAACTCAGCAAGGAAGATTCCGTGGCTGTTGTTCAACCCGGGGTCGTTAACGGTGATTTGGATAAGGCTGCTCGTAAAGAGGGCTTGTTCTACGCACCAGATCCAGGCTCTAAGCCATTTTCATCTATCGGTGGGAACGTTTCAACCAATGCTGGTGGGATGAGTACTGTGCGGTTTGGTGCAACTAAGGACAACGTTTTAGGCTTGAAAGCCGTCTTAGCAGATGGTCGCGTTGTGAAACTTGGTGGCCGGACGTTGAAACAGGCTTTCGGGTATGACCTGACGCAACTCTTCGTGGGATCTGAAGGGACCTTAGGAATCGTTTTTGAAGTCACAGTTAAGCTAATGCCAATTCCACTGGGCAAGTCTGTCATGGGAGTGGCCTTCTTCGATGACATGAGTGCCTTGGCAAAGGGTGTTTCAGCCATTCGGATGTCGGGGGTTTACCCAACGATGCTGGAAGCCCTAGATGGAAATACGGTTATCGCGCTGGACCGCTTCGAAGGCACACATTACGCTGAAAATAGTGGCTCCATGTTAATTTTCCGGTTGGATGGTAGCAGTGACGAAAGCGTTGGTGTTCTGAACGATTTGCTGGCTAAGTACAATGGGCAACACGTTCAGGTGACGACCGATCCTGACGAACAGGCTGCTCTGGAAAAGCTCCGGCAGGATATGTTACCAGCCGTCTTCTCCGGCAACAATCACTTGATGGAAGATATGGCAATGCCGCTGTCTAAGCTGGCGCCAATGATGGATTATCTTCAGGAATTGGGCAAGAAGTTGGGAATTAAGATCTACACGGCCGGTCACGCTGGTGACGGGAACGTGCACCCAACCTTTACTTGGTCCAAGGACGAAGACGAGGTTCCTGAAGTGGTTATTGAGGCCTTACGGCAGACCTTCTGGAAGACGTTGGAACTGGGTGGCACTATTTCCGGTGAACATGCCGTGGGGATGTTGAAGAACCAGTGGAACAATCCTGAACTTGGTGAAACTGTGGATATGTTACAGCACCAGGTCAAGACATTGTTCGACCCAATGAACCTCTTAAACCCTAAGCGTAAAATCGATTAAACTTGCGAATGGTGTGGGCCGACGAAAGGCAGGATAGAAATCCTGCTTTTCTCCGGTAACTGTTTCGTTAATATTAATACAATTTTGATGGGATTTTATCTCTAGGCTAGTAGACTGATTTCTGCTAGCCTTTTATATTTGTGGGTTGACTAAAGCGTGAGCTAGCAACTACTCTTCAGAAATATATTTTGGTCAATTGCTACCGCATTATCAGCGCTCACCGCAATTAATAATGGTCGTAATATTTAACTTCTCAATTAGTTGTGAGCAATAAATTTGCCAAATCGGCCGACAAATAAGATAATTATTGTTACAATTGTAAGCGAATGCAATCCCCGAATATGAAGAGGGACAACCGGTTGCAGAACGAGCAACGAAAGGAAGACGGGAATGGCTGACGCACAATGGTGGCAACACGCGGTAGGGTACCAGATTTACCCGCAAAGTTTTTTTGATAGTAACCACGATGGGGTGGGCGACCTTCCCGGCATCCAAACAAAAATCGACTACCTAAGGGAACTGGGTGTTGATTTTGTCTGGTTGTCCTCATTTTACCCATCTGGTGACGTGGATAATGGCTACGACGTGACGGATTACCGGGCTGTTGCCCCCCAATTCGGAACCATCAACGATTTTACTCGTTTGGTTGAGGCTTTTCACGCTGCTGATATCAAAGTGGTTATCGACTTGGCGCTGAATCACACGTCCAGCCAGCATCCCTGGTTCCAAGCAGCTTTGACGGATGTCACCAGTCCCTATCACGATTACTACATTTGGCGAGATACCCAGCCAGGTGTTGCGCCCAACAATTGGGAATCCGTCTTTGGCGGTTCTGCGTGGACGTACAGCGCCGAAGCACAGGCGGCATACCTCCACACGTTTGCTGAAGGGCAACCTGACTTAAATTGGGAAAATCCGGCCGTTCGTCAAGAAATGGGCGCCACCATCCAATGGTGGGCGGACCGTGGTGTTGACGGTTTTCGGTTAGATGGTGTCATGCATCTGAAGAAGCGGCAAGATTTTGCCAATGTTGGTCGCCCACGGACCGGTTACACAGGAGATGTTGCCGGAACGGACGCCTTCCTTTCTGCTTTAAAGCCCGTGCTACAACGAAATAACGCCTTCGTCATTGGGGAAGCCGGCGGGATTGATATGGCGACCGCCCAACGCTGGTTGAACCCACAGACGGGATACTTCGACTTACTTTTGGAATTTGATCATGTGCATTTCTGGGAAAAGGCTGAACCCAAGCTTCCAGTTGCCGCGTTACGCGAGACCCTGTCGAAGTGGCAGCTTGGTCTAGAGGGTATCGGTTGGAACGCCTTGTTCATTGAAAATCATGATTTACCTCGTGCTGTTTCATACTACGGCAACGCCACGGACTACCAGTGGCGTTCCGCCAAAGCCTTGGCGCTCTGGTACTTCCTGATGAAGGGGACTCCCTTCATTTATCAGGGACAGGAACTAGGGATGGCCAACGCTGCGTTCACCCAAGCAAGTCAGTACCGGGATTTAGACAGTCGGCTGTTCTACCAGCAGCAGACGGCTGCCGGGGTGCCGTCGTCAACGGTTCTTCAAAACTTAGCCATGAAGAGCCGGGACAATGCCCGGACCCCCATATCTTGGACGCACGCGCAGTATGGTGGCTTCTCCGACCACGCCCCTTGGATTGATATGGGATTGGGGTCGGGTGGCTTAAACGTGGAACAGGAACGGCACGACCCACATGGTGTTTTAAACTTCTACCAGCAGTTAATTCGACTGAAGAAATCCGTTCCGACCCTGACAACGGGGCGCTACGAGCTGATTGATACTCAGGATGATCAGCTGTACGTTTATCGGCGGACTCTGAATGGCGATAACTGGTTGGTAGTCGTCAACATGAGTAATCAGATTGCGACGACACAGGAGTTTGACCTGAACACCAGTGAGTTGATTTTGACCAATATGGCTGTGGATGCGGACTCCGATGAGCCACAGATTCAGCCGTGGGAAGCCCGACTCTACCACCTACGAAAGTTAGAATGAAACGTATGGGGCCGAGAACAAATCTTCGGTTCCTTTTTTATACCGTAAACTTTTTTACAAATCAGCGAATAGTGCTTGATTTTTGTAAGGTTGTTCTTTATTATTAATTATATAGATATTTCTATGGGGTCAACCATTTTGCGTATTGCTAATCATGTTAATTATATTCAGGGTTAGTAAGTGAAGATAAGGATATGATGAATACTATGGTAAAGAGTAAGGTCGTACATGCAGAAAGCTTCTTTGAGTCTTTCATGGAGTTGAAAAGAGAATTAGAAAAGGCAGCTACGCGCTTCCAACGGACCATGGGGATCTCGGTGGACCAGTACGCAATTTTGCACCATATTTTAGAGAATCCAGGCAAGCTGACGTCCGCTACTGTGGCGGATAGTCGGGGGATTTCACGGGCCGCGGTATCACAGGGAATTTCTCAGTTGATTCGGCGGGGTTATGTCGTGCAAAGTTATCAAAGTTCTGACCGGCGAGTCCGGCCGTTGTCATTGACGTCTAATGGTGAACAGCTTGAAATCACCTGTTTAGATGCGCTGCGGGAAGCCGCTAAGACCATGAGTGGTGTTCAGCTGGACAATAATGGAAGTGCCTTGACGGTGGGGCAGTTGACGCAAATGTTGGCGGCCGTTACTAGCAAAGAGGATCCAGCAGAGGCTGAAGAATAATACTTAAATATTTTTGCTAAAAGGATTAGTCGTACTCGACTAATCTTTTTTATTTTGAACATTTTACCCCAACCAGAGCAATGTGTGAGGATAATCATCTCAGTAAAAAGACTGTTTCACAGCCGAATCTGCGGGAATGTAATCGCTTAAATCCAGGATAAATTGCATGAAACAAATTATAAAACGGGTCCCGCAGGGCAAAATGAAAGTGCTATAATCAAATCTGTTGCTCAAAACGAGCACCACAATATATTGTATTTAAATCACCCCTCGCCGGCGAGATAACTACCAGATATGGTAAATTAAAATTACGAGGGAGATCATCAGCATGACTCACTATTTTCAATTTCTGGCTCACCAACTTAAAGGGTGGCCCCAACAGAATTACTATCTGTTCTTCTTTAGCTTAGGGTGTCAGGTGATGACCTTAGTTAGTTCGCCTATTACGCCACTGACGCTACTCACGTTTGTGGGGACTACGTTGGGAGTACTCTGCGTCTTAGCCATTAATGCAGCTAAGTCCGTTAACGGTTTTCTGGGGATCGTCTCAGCGCTATGTTTCATCGTCACCGGTTTTGCTGCCAAGAATTACTTGAGTATCTTTGAACAGATTGCCTACGTGGCAACGTTAGATATTCCCGTGTTGATCAGTGCCAGTTGGAACGTCAACATGGCGTCTAAAATTCGGAAATTTACTGGGCGGAGTTGGGTCATTGCTATCGTCTCGACGGTAGCAGTCTACCTGCTTTCGGGTTGGGCAATTGGTGCTTTCACGGACGATCCGCGGCCATGGGTCGATGCTATCAGTTTTGCTATTAGTTTAGCGGCCGGCATCATCTGCTTCCTGCGCTTTAACAACCAATACGTTTGGTGGATTGCCTCTGGACTGGCACAAATGGTGCTGTGGTTCATTTCCTTTCGGCAGGGGTCGGCAACGTTGGCTATGTTCATTAACAGTTCCGTTTACCTGGCCAATGACGTGTTGGCGTTCACAATTTCTCCCTGGTATAACGAGAAGGAACGTCAACGAGTCATCAAGCAGGAAACGGCGTATGCGGCCAGTTTAGAGTCGAATAACTAGTCAAGTACGTCGGTTGGTCATCGTTCGGATAATCTTGAAGAATTTCCCCGTCGCTCGTGGTACACTTAAAGCAATTGTTTAATGAGAGAAGGGGGATTCCCCAATGATTGTCGAGAGAAAGATTGGGACGGGGGAACAGGACCTGGTATGGGTCATGGCCATGGTTGAAGGCGAAGAGGACCGAACCGCTTTGCAGACGACTTATGGATTGACCGATGAGATTTTGACCTACGTAACCGATGAAAATGAACGGTCTCACTATGACCGTGATGAGTATTTGAACACGCAATTGTTCGTCCTACACGTTCCCGTAGTGATTGATCAGGTGTCACAGCGGTATATCACGCGGCCAGTAACGTTTTTATTGAAGGGTAATCAGGTCTTTTCAATTACCACCAAGCGAACGCAGTGGGTCAACCAAACGTTGACCGAACGGCTAAAGTTACAACAAATTTCGGATACCAATGAATTTATGTTGATTGGGATGTTTATCCTATTTGACCAATTTATTCCACCGATTCGTAAAATCAATGCCGAACAGAACCGGCTGGATCGGCAACTGAACAAGGCACCAGACAACAAGGATTTAATTGCCCTGTCGAACCTACAACAGAGTCTGGCGTACTTCGTGAGTGCTACCCGAAATAACGCTATGATGGTCGTGAACTTAAATAGCACGCCGTTTGGGAAACAGCTATCTGACAAGAACAATGAACACTTAGCGGACGCCGTGATTGAAGCACGGCAAACGTCTGAAATGACGGCGATTGAGGCGGACGTTGTCGACCGGATATCGAATACGTTTAACAACGTCTTGAACAATAACCTGAACGACACGATGAAGTTCTTAACGATTTGGTCACTGGTTCTGACGATTCCAACGATTGTTACCGGTTTTTACGGGATGAACGTTAAATTGCCGTTTGCGAACGATGCCATTTCCTGGGTCTTCACGGTACTGCTGATGCTGGGGGTCATGGGTCTCGTAGCCATGATGCTCCGCCATCGTCACTTCTGGTAGAGACGTGGTTTTATGTTGTGCGGGCAGAGTCGGCTGTTCCTATAAAATAGCAACTAAACATACTAAGATTAGCTCTGTAAAACCGATTCAGGTTTTACAGAGAGTGGGACAAAAGGCGGAGTTGACTGCCTGTTGTCCCACGTTTCGACTATTTACGTTCGGAGCACAAAAAGGGTTTGAGACTTTTGTCTCAAACCCTTTTTTACGCTGCGAATGCTTCTTATGGGGAGGGCTGGGTTGGCATAAATTGGTTAAAGTCAGTCGTTGGGTCCCTCACAGCGGGGGTGAACCTGAATGCTGGTTACTAAAGGAGTTAACCGCTTTCATCCGTGAAAGCATTCACTAACAAAAAGTAAGCACAATTACTGGCATTCTCGGTTGAAGGGGACTATGATGACACCAATCAATAATTTTGGGGTGCTCGACGAACTGTTTACTGCCAGGACACCTGACCTAAGGAGCGCGATTAACATGACAAAAATGATTGCGGGACAAGCATTAGTAAAGGTTTTAGAAGCATGGGACGTTGACCACATTTACGGGATTCCTGGTGGCTCAATTAACCATACGGTTGAAGGGTTGTACCTTGAAAAAGATAAGGTCGACTATATTCAGGTACGCCATGAAGAAGTGGGCGCCCTGGCCGCAGCAGCTGATGCGAAGTTCACGGGTAAAGTTGGGGTAGCCTTTGGGTCAGCAGGTCCTGGTGCAACGCACTTGTTCAATGGTCTCTACGATGCCAAAATGGATCACGTCCCAATGCTGGCTTTAGTTGGTCAAGTTCCTCAGCCAACGATGAACACGAATTACTTTCAAGAAATGGATGAAACATCTATGTTTAGTGACGTTGCGGTGTACAACCGGACGGCCACGACGGCGGAACAGCTGCCATACATGGTCAACCAAGCCATTCGAGAAGCTTACCGGCAAAAGGGGCCAGCGGTCGTCATCATCCCTGAAGATTTATCCGCTAAGGAAATTGACTACGAACCAGTCAAGACACCTAACGTTGTTTCCAACACGTACACCCAAGTGATCGACCCAACCGCTGTGCAGGAAACACTTAAGTTGTTGAAGCAAGCTAAGCACCCGCTGGTTTATGCGGGTCGCGGTCTGCTAGGGGCTAGAACAGAACTGGTTAAGTTCAGTGAACAATTCAACGTGCCAGTCTTAAACACGGTGCCAGCGACGGGGGTGATTCCTACCGACCATCCTAACGCCATTGGGACGTTTGGTCGTTTAGGGTCCAAGTCTGGTTTTGAAGCTTTACAGCATACTGACTTGATTCTCTTCCTGGGTTCCGAATTTCCATTTGCCCAGTTCTGGCCAAAGAACATCAAGATTATCCAAGTTAACAATAATTCGTTTGATATTGGAAAAATGGTTCCCGTTGATTATGCCGTTCTCAGTGATGCGAAGAGTTATCTGCAGGCTATGATTGCTACGGGTGAGACGTTGCCAGCAACCGATTGGTTGACGGCTAACCGGCAAAATAAACAGAATTGGAATGCCTGGTTGGCGCAGCAAGCTGCCGATGACAGCAAGGGCCTGGCTCCTGAAGCAGTTACCAAAATGATTGCTTCAATGGTGGGACCTAAAGATACGTACGGTGTCGATACCGGGAACGTCTCCGAGTGGGCTGTTCGTGGACTACCAATGGATAAGCAACAACGGTTTGCGTTGTCTGGTTTATTTGCCACGATGGGTTACGGACTGCCAGCTGGGTTGGCTGGCGCGTTGAGTGTTCCTGATGCTCAGGCGTGGTCACTCTCAGGTGACGGTGGTTTCGCCATGGTGGCACCAGATATTATCACGGAAGCCCGGTATAAGTTACCAGTGATCAACGTGGTCTTCAGCAACCGGCGCTTTGGATTTATTTACAGAGAACAGGTCGACACAAAGCAACACTTGTACGGGGTCGACTTGACTGATGCTGATTGGGCTAAGGTTGCCGAAGGTCTGGGTGGTATTGGCTTCACGGTCACCAATAATGCTGAAGTGGAACAGGTCTTTGACCAAATTAAAGACCTGCAAGCACAAGGCAACCAGAAGCCAATCGTGGTCAACGCCGTTATCAAGGACGACGACCCGATTGGAACGGCCTTCATGCCACTGGACCCTGAATTGTACGGTGAGGATACGGTAAAGGCTTACGCTGAAGCGAATAACATCGACGTTGCCAAGCAACCTTCCTTAGGCGCACTGTTACGGGCTAAGGGTGACAACTTATAAACTGACGACTTGTCATTAAAATAATCGTTATCAATCAAAGAAATCTCGAATTGGCCGGTGGCTAGTCCGAGATTTTTTGGTTGCTGCCAGTTTGCACTTGCAATTAGGCGAGAAGCACGTTAAAATTGTTAGCTGACTAACAAAGCAGGAGGCGGAAATTTTGGCGAATCGAAGACTAGGGGCTTGGCTGCGAGATGCCGAGCACCAAATGAATCAAGAAATGAATGACTTCGCGCGAGACTATGGGCTCACGGGGATGCAAATGTCCGTCATTGACTACCTCGGCCGACGAGGGGCTGCGGTGACCTATCAGGTGGACGTTGAACGGGAGTTTCACGTTCAACGGTCGACGGCGTCACTGCTAGTGAGACGGATGGTTGAGCGAGGCCTAGTGACGCGGGTCGTGGCCGACACGGATAGCCGTAAACGGCAGTTACAGCTGACTGCGAAGGGGCAAGAACTGGTTCCCATCGTCACCGCGCACCTGGTGAAACACGATGCTAAGATGGTCGCGGGATTATCAGCCAGTGAGGCAGCGGCTTTTCAACGCGCATTGATTCAAATTTCACAGTGGCATCATTCAACATCAGAGGAGGAGTAATTTTAAAAATGACGAATACAGACAGAATTGATCCACGGGTCGTAGGTGCCGTATTGGCAACTGGCCTGATGTCCCTGAGTGGGGTCATCGTTGAGACGGCGATGAACATTACCTTCCCGACCTTAATGAGGCAGTTTAACGTAACGACCGGGACTGTGCAGTGGATGACGACCCTGTATCTCCTGATTGTCGCGTGCATTGTCCCAATTTCTTCGTACCTCAAGCGGCGTTTTAAGCTAAAGCAGCTGTTTATCGTTGCTAATTTACTCTTTATCACGGGGCTGGTTGTAGACGCTTGCGCAACTAGTTTTCCGTGGCTATTGGCCGGACGGGCCATTCAAGGATTTGGGACGGGGATTGCCTTGCCCCTGATGTTCAACATTATTCTGGAACAGGTGCCGCTTAACCGGATCGGCATGATGACGGGAGTTGGTACCCTGATTACCGCAATTGGGCCAGCCATTGGCCCCACGTATGGTGGAATTTTAGTCACACATTTAAATTGGCGGTATATTTTTTGGATTCTCCTGCCATTCTTAGTGATTTCATTCTTTGTGGGCATTAAGACCATTCAACAGGTGGTACCGACCACGCACGAGCGGTTTGATTTCTTGAGCATGATGGGGGTTATTGTGACATTTGGTGGTCTCATCTTTGGCTTTAGCTCGCTGAGTAGTCAACCGTTTCTCAGCTGGTCGGTGGGCGGTGCGCTCCTACTGGGAGTTCTCGGCCTGCTGTACTTTGTCAATCGTTCTAAGCGGAGTTCCCACCCGTTGATTCAGCTGGCAGCCGTCACTAATCCGGCGTTTGCCTGGCACTTGGCTGCTTTCTTCTTGCTACAGATCACGGCGCTGGGGCTGTCATTTGTCCTGCCAAATTACCTCCAGTTGGTTAATCAACAGTCAGCCTTTATTGCGGGTCTGGTTGTCTTGCCGGGGGCAGTTATTGGGGCTGCTTTTTCACCAGTTGGCGGGCAAATTCTGGACCGCTTTGGTGCTAAACGGCCAATTCTATTGGGTTTGACGCTGGTCACTATTATGCTGGCAGTAATGATGAGCTTCGCCCGCAGTCTGTCCGTTTTGGCAATTCTGGGTCTCTACGTGGGTTATATGGTTGGCATTGGTCTGGCATTTGGAAATATTATGACCGCTGGCTTGAAGCGTTTAGACAGAAACTTAAAGGCGGATGGTAATGCGCTAATGAATGCCATGCAGCAGTTTGCCGGTGCCATGGGGACGGCTATCGTGTCGGCCATCATTGGTGCCAGTCAGGCGGGAAGTGTGGGCAGTACGCTCGTGAAGACGGCGGCTGGTTCACAGTGGGCGTTGCTGGTCTTATTAGTGGCAAGCCTTGGGGCACTGGTATGCATGATCATTGGATTAAATGTGAATAAAACGACTGCCGTCCAGTAATTACTGAGGCTGGCATCAAGTTGGTAGCGTTACTGTCCTAACTTAGGAGAGTAACGCTATTTTTTATTGATGTGTCGCGTGCTAAACTTCACTTACAAAAGGTCAAACGGACTGATGAAAGTGAGGCGAACGACATGAAATTTGACTGGCGGTATGCGTTTCATTCATTCTGGTATCTGATGGTTTTAGTCATTTTATTGAGTACGTCAGTGGTCGCACAACACCACGCGCTGCGCTTAACGACGGGCGTGGTGTTGGCCTTCCTGATTATCGACAGCTTCTGGACGTGGCAGTACCCTTACTTCAATCGCTTCGGTCGGCAGGGACCCTCAGCGTTGATCGACCTCGGGTTATTCGGCTTGAGTGCTGTGCTGGCACTGTTGCTAGGGAGTGGCTGGTCAGCTCACGAGTGGGGGTTGTTAGCGTTTAGCCTAGCGAGTCTAGGCGGGACGTTGGATGGCTACCTTGCCAAACCGACGAAGATTCAGCTGACCCAGACTCGCGCGCAACTTCGGAAAAAGGCAGAGATTCTACGTAACTCGTTGCGGTGACAGTGAACTGTCAATATTTGTTCCCCGTTCCGATTATTTACGGTCGGGGCACAACCAGGGCTTGAGACTTTTGTCTCAGGCCCTGATTGCATAAAAAAAAGAAGTCCAAGACGATTAGTCTCAGACCTCAAGATTTTGGTAAAAAGCGCTTAATTAGCGCCTTTTAAATTGTATTTAGTGGTTAGATTACTCGGCTGCATAAGTCCAGTCGTACGAGAGAAGCTGATGGAATCGTTCGCCAATGGGAACCCAAAGTTTAGCTTTGGCAATGTTGGCGATGGACTCCCAGAACAGGGGGTCCTGACGTTCCTGATCACTCAGGTTAATGTTGACGTAATGCCCGGCTTCCGTTTTGGCAATGACGTAAGGGTAGAAGACCTTCGTGATCCGGGCGGGAGTAATCGTGTGAATTTTCGGGTTGTCATCAATCAGCATATTACACGCTTCCTTTCAAGTTATGAACCCAGTATATCGAGAAAGCGTGAAGGAAACTAGCGATTTTCGTTAAGGATTATCTGAGAATTTCTTAGTTTTCCTTAGCGTCCTTCAGTGTCACGGTAAATAGTGCACCGTGGGGCTGGTTGTCTGTGATGGTGATGTGGCCTTCGTTGAGCTTGACGAGTTGGGAGACGATGGCTAGGCCTAAGCCGTTCCCTTCAATTTTAGTGGAACGGGAAGCATCGACTCGGTAGAAGCGTTCAAAGACGTGAGCCCGTTCGGCTTTGGGGATTCCCGGACCGTTGTCGCCAACCGTCAGACTGACCAAACCAGGCCGTTGCGTGACGGTTACTTGAATAGGTTGGTCGGCGGGCGAATATTTGTGGGCATTATCCAGTAGGGCCGTCAATACTTGGTGGAGCATGTCGACATTGCCTAACGCCAGTGCGGGATGGTCCGGAACGGCTAACGTGATTGGTTGTGAGATCAAGGGTTGATAGTGATTGACTACGCTGGTGATTAGCTCGGCCAAATCGAGTGGTTGGAGGGTGATTGTCGCTCTATCAGCGCGCGACAAGTGTAGCAAGTTTTCAATCAAATGTTGCATTCGCAGTGACTCTTGGTCGATGAACCCAATTGATTCGGGGATGACCTCGGGATGCTTATCACCCCGCCGCTCAATGAGTTTAATGTTGCCGCGAATCGTGGCAATAGGCGTTCTGAGTTCGTGCGAGGCGTCGGAGATAAACTGACGCTCCCGTTCTAAGCGACCATTTTGAGCAGTTAATAACTGGTTGAAGTCGCGAGCCAACTGGGCCACTTCGACCGGTTCCTGCGGCTGAGGTAACTCTGGCTGGGTGAGTTCAGGAGTGGCTGCCGCTTGTTGGGCTGCATTGGCGAGGGCGATGGTGGGGGCACTCAGACGTTTGGCTAAACGCCGAACGTAGAGTAGGCCAATCAGTAGGCTCAGGCCAATGGCGATAATCAGCACAGCGATTAAAACGTGAAGGTTGCCCACTAGTACGTGCATTCCAATGAAGAGAAAGTAGGTTTGCGAGCTAGTCTTTAACGTTTCCGAGAAATAGAGTCCCCAGCCCTTGATGTACACCAGGTGGGTAAACGGCACTGACCAGGTATTGGCCTTAGCCAGCGCGGCAGTGTGGGGTAACAGGGAAGTGGTCTCTCCCTTAGCATTCTTAACGAGAACAAAGGTGTTCTGTGAGTTCAGACCACTGCCTTTGTTGACCATAAGCCAGTCTTTGAAGTTACTGACCTGAGTCGTTTGTAGACTAGTGCTCAGCTGTTGCGCCTGATTCTGGGCACGGAGAAGTTGGTCAACGGTTAGGGTGACGCTGACTGTGAGCACTATGATTAGGCCAATGGTCATCAGGAGACTGGTGACAGAGTGACGGATAATATCTTCGTACGTTCGTGGCTGAGAGTTAGTGCGCATCACGATCATCTTCCTTTAGACTGTAGCCGACGCCCCGAATGGTATGGAATAAATTAGGAGTACCTGCTACGTCAATTTTATTTCTGAGGTAACCAATGTAGACGTCGACCACGTTTTGTTGGCCTAAGAAGTCGACTCCCCAGACGTTGTCGAGGAGCTCGTCGCGGGTGAAAACTTGACCCGGATGTTGCATTAAGAAGAGAAGCAGGTCGTATTCCCGCTGGGTCAGTTGAATGGTATCACCAGCGCGGTCGACCTGGCGGGTCTTAGTGACTAGGGTGAGGTCGCCAAGATGATAGGTCTGATCTAGGCCACTCTGGTGGGCAGTTCGTCGTTGAATCACCCGAATCCGAGCGAGTAGTTCTTCAATTTCAAATGGTTTCGTAATATAATCGTCGGCTCCATTATCCAGCCCCGTAACTTTATCACCGAGATAGTCGCGGGCTGTCATCATAATGACGGGGA
The DNA here is from genome assembly GCF_003946345.1 of Levilactobacillus tongjiangensis. Lineage (GTDB taxonomy): Bacteria > Bacillota > Bacilli > Lactobacillales > Lactobacillaceae > Levilactobacillus > Levilactobacillus tongjiangensis. The sequence goes on along the minus strand of NZ_RHNY01000021.1, from coordinate 20,776 downwards.
GGTCGTCGTGCTTGCGAATTCTGCGGAGGACTTCCATCCCGTCCATCTTAGGGAGCATCCAATCAAGGAGGACTAAGAGTATTTTATCTTTTTCCTGCTGGTAGGTTTCCCAGGCGGCTTCACCATCGTTGGCGGTCAGCACGTCAAAATCTTCGAAGGTGAGTTCTTTAGCAACGTAGCTGGCAAGGCCTTCTTCGTCCTCAACGAGTAAAATTGTATTCTTCATAAATGGTCTGACTCCTTTATTTGACGGGCTTTAGTGGCATAGTATCATAAAAAAGGTTTTCGAAAATAAGAAATTCATATTTTAAGCTTAAAGTAGGCTCAAGATTTGCCCCCACTCCGGATGGTATAACTAATACATCGAAAGCAATCAGACAATCAAACCAAGGAGTGGTGAACATGACTATTAAATCAATGATGACTAAAGTAATGCTCGGGGCAATGACAGTAACGACTTTATTGGCAACCTCGGCGGGGGCCTCAGCAGCAACCACCTCAACGGCGACGGTGGCCACGCCACGGCTAGACGTGGACACGACCGTTGAAATTGGTTCCCGGCCCAACGCCGAGATTCAGCCAACTAAAATTCACTTGAAGCGGGTAACCACCAAAGCCATTTCCAGTCAAGTACAGACGGTAGTCGATGCCAGTGCGTTGAACCTGGATAACCGCCACACGGACAGCCAGCTGAAGTAAGTGGCATTGCCAACGATGCTAACTTGTCAGCTTGTCAGCTTGATGCCAACCAACCAGAATAGAAGCTATCTGACCAGCAGCGGCGGGACCGTTGCTGATTTTTTTGTTTGGTGCTTAAGTGTCCGCCGCCGGCTGCCAGGGTGGAGCCTGCTGTGGGGAACGGTGCAAGCCTGAGAGGCGGTCTTGCACCTCGACTTAGAGCCTCCCGAAGTTCACGAGAGTCTCTAAGCTCGTCCCACGCTGTAGGTCAGCTGAAAGACGCTGACCAACACCGTCGACACAGCCAGCTCCACCCTAGCACCCGGCGACTACAACGACGATGACAAGCTAAACAGAATGATTGGCAGCGGGTCGTAGTCGCTGGTTAGGTGAGGGATGTGTTTAGGTTGTCGCGTAGCGCTTACTCAGCTTATTTTAGCATACTTTAATGATATCAATTGTGCACAATAAATTATGCTTAAGTATGCCTTGGTAATATACAAAAATAGAGAGGAAAATACCGCGTTTTCGGTATTTTCCTCTCAATAGTTTAGTTGCTATTATTTGTGGTTATAAGTAAATCGAATTCATACGTAGTCACCGAAGGCGGCAATGGATTCAATTACTTAATGACGTCAGCAATGGGGTCATTGCCATTAACCATTTCGATAATTTGCTTTGGTTGTGGGTGTTGAACGATGGCAACCACCGTGGCTGCAACGTCCGCCCGACTAATTTTCTTGTTTTCGCTAGCAGCAGAATCAGTTGTGATTTTGCCAGTTGGGGCGTCGTTGGTTAAAATTCCTGGCCGGACAATCGTGTAGTCCAGAGCAGTCCGATGGCGTAACCACTGGTCGGCGTAGTACTTGGCCACGTAGTAAGGACGAATACCCGACTTGTCCCAGAAGGAGCGGTCGTCAGTCCCCATTGCACTGACGATGATAAACCGTTTGATATCGGCTTTTTCAGTTGCAATCATCGCCTTGATGGCCCCATCTAAATCAATATTGATAGTCATGTCATCACCGGTACTACCACCAGAACCAGCGGAGAAGATAACCGTGTCAACGTCTTTCATGGCTGGCAGTAGGTCTTCAACGGTGCCCATCAAATTAACATCGCGGACTTGGCCACCTAGTTTTGTGATGGCGTCAGCCTGTTCGGGCTTGCGAATACCGCCGTAGACAGTTTCGCCAGTCGCTGCGAGTTGTTCCACAATGTGCTGGCCGACGTGGCCATGCGCACCAATAATTAATGTTGTCATCAAAATACCTCCATTCGAAAGTTACCTTACAAACCTCACCATAAATGTTTTTAGTCATAATTTCATTAATAACGACTTGTGAATTATGCTCAAATTAATAGATGATTGGAAAGATTGACGCCTTGCCGGGCGGGAAAAATAGGTTGGAACGCTGTGAATGCGATTTCGAGCCAAAGAGCGGTCTCGAAACTCGGTTCTGCCTAACCGAAGAAAACCACTTCGCTAAGGCAGTGCCACGGCTGAGCATATTTCCCTCGCCCTCTCGGCTGAGACTGCTTGTCTATTAATGGAGGTTCGTTATTCAAGTTAGTTTGCTAAGTTTTTAGAACATATGATTGTTGCAGTGGTGTATCTGCATTAGCCGAGAGGGTGAGCTGGTAGGTGCTCAGCCATGAAATTTCTCTTAGCTGAGTGGTCTTCTCAGATTAGTGAAAGGTCGGCTTTTGAGACCGGTCTTTGGCTCAAAACCGTACCCATGGCGTTCCAGCACCTACCAGCTCACCCGGTAAGGCGGCCAATCTAAACACCATGCAATCATTGACTTAGTAACGATTTAATTGTGTACACTTGTTTGTGAAGTAGATTACGATAGCTTTCAACTGGTTTTTCGCCTGATAAGCCGTATAATAGAGACAAATCATCCCTGACAGTTAGATCACCTACTGGTTCCGTTTGGGGGGAGTAGTGGTGGCTAGTTAAATGTAACCGTTTTAGCTAACCTGAACGTATCGGACTAACTGTGATCGGGGAGAACTTTATTAGAAAAGGGGTCGTTAAATTATGGCAACGATTTTAGTTCTAGGTGGCGGATATGCTGGCATGCGTGCCATCAAGTTCCTGCAAAAAGAGGTTCCCAGTCAAGATAAGATTGTTTTAGTCGATAAGACCGGCACACATACAGAAAAGACCAACTTGCATGAGGTGGCCGCAGGAACCATTGCACCAGACCGAATCACGTACGAAATCAACGATGTTATCGGCAGTCGGGTCGAGTTTATTCAAGACACAGTCACCAACGTTGACGTTGATCAAAAGCAGGTAACCTTAGCTGACCACGAACCCATTACGTATGACTATTTAGTCTTAGCGTTGGGTTTCCAGTCCGAAACGTTTGGCTTGAAGGGTGCGGTTGAGAATGCTTTACCAATGGATGACCTGGAAACGTCAGAGGCCGTTTACCGTCATATTGAAGAGAAAATTAAAGGCTACGCGGAGACCAAGGATGAGAATGATTTAACCATTGCCGTCTGTGGTGCCGGATTTACTGGCATCGAATTATTAGGCGAACTGAGCCAATCCTTACCAAAGCTACAGACCCGCTACAACACACCAGCTATCAAGGTCGTGTGTTTAGAAATGGGGAAGACGATTCTACCAATGTTTGACAAGTCATTGGCTGACTACGCCCTGAACTTCATGTCTAAGAACAACATTGAAATGAAGCTCGGCGCAGCTATCACTGAAATCAAGCCGGGCGCCGTAGTTTACAAGGACAAAGATAGTGAAGACGACACTGAACACGAAGTTGCTGCCAACACGATTGTTTGGACCGTTGGGGTCAGTGGTTCCCAAGTTATTGCCGATTCCGGCTTTGAACAACGCCGGAACCGGGTCGTTGTGAAGGACGACCTGAGCTTGGAAGGTCACCCAGAAGTTTACATCGTGGGAGACGTTTCCGCTGTGATGGATCCTGAAAGCGGCCGTCCGTACCCAACCACCGCACAAATTGCCTTAGCTTGTGGAGCACAAGCTGCTAAAAACATCGGTTTATCCTTACGGGGACATGCAACACGTCCATTCGTTTATAAGTCCAGTGGGACCGTTGCTTCTTTAAGTGACCGGGATGGTATTGGTGAAATCTTCGCTAGCAAGCGTAAGATCCACGGGTACATTGCTTCAGCTATGAAGAAGGTTATCACAGACCGTTCGTTGATGGAAAGTGCTCACCTGAGTACCACGCTGGCTAAGGGCCGCTTCGACTTGTACCACTAAAGCAGAAGTGAGCTACTAACGTTTTAACTAGTAATACTGTTCTGTTACACATTGACGAAGCTGGTAGGAAATTAATTAAGAGCCTGGTATGAATTTGCCGGGCTTTTTTTGTTGCATCTTAAAAGGGCAAGACCGTCAAGGGGGTACGTAATGCCCATCAATCAACAAAGTAGTTGAGCTTATAAGATTGATTAGTCCGGTTTTATTCGTTTCGGGTAGTGCGGTAGCATAAATAAAGTAAATATAAAAAAATTCCGTTAATGGGTGGGTAAAGTTAGCCGGCTCGCCTATTTAATGGTAAAATGATTAGAAAAGGGGGAAGACGATGCTACAAAAACGTCTAACCACGCCACTAGGTCCGGTCACGGCAATGTCCGATGGCCTCGCTTTGACAGGATTGTGGTTTACCGATCAGAAATACTACGGGAGTACGATGCCGAGACTAACGGTGGTCAGCGACCGGCCGGTATTTGATCGGGTACAAGCGTGGCTAAATGCGTACTTTGCTGGGAAACAACCAATTATTGATTTTCCAGTGAAGCCGCAAGGAACGCCGTTTCGCCAAACGATTTGGTCACTACTGCAAGAAATTCCGTATGGTGAAGTTCGTACCTATGGGGAATTAGCCAGTCTTGCAGCTGAGCAAGTCGGCCACTTGGTGGGTGGTCAAGCGGTTGGTGGTGCGGTGGGGCACAACCCGATTAGCATCGTGATTCCCTGTCACCGGGTGGTTGCAGGGAACGGTGATCTCACTGGTTATGCCGGTGGATTGGACCGTAAAGTAGCCCTACTACGGCTGGAAGGATCACTGACAGACGCAGAGGACCGGGTGACTTTCACAAAGAACTAGGGTGTTTGCTGAACGTTTACCGATTTATTACTTGTTGTGCACAAATCTATCGTACAATGAGTTGCTAGTTATGCTATAATCAAGCGTGTTCAAAAACTGGGGTCTATCACAGTTAATATACATAATCAGTAAAAATTTAACGTGTATTTTTTCACGAAAGGGGTTCCTTCTTTCGGTAGAACGCGTATAATTTTAGTCAGCTTAGGGCGTTAGTTAGGTTTACTAGCATCCGGGGGGGATTACTAGTTGAACGAAATATAAATAAAATATGGTGTGTGAATGATTGGAGGTATCACGATGGCTGCATCAGAAACTAAGGAGCGGATTGCTGAGGCCTTGGCTTCGTTGTTGAACCACAATACATTTGATAAGGTAACTGTTCGAGAAATTGCGGATGAGGCAGATGTCCACCGCAAAACTTTTTACTACTACTTCGCGGACAAATATGAGTTGTTAGCGTTTGTTTACGAGCACTTCATTGTTGAAGCGCCACGACGCGAACAACCTTTGACCTTGACTCTGGAGAATTGGCGTCCGGCTGTTATCCAACTATTGGAACGGATTGCTGATAATTCAAAGATTTTCCTGAACGCTTACCCTTACGATGATGGGGTTTGGCGCCAGTCAATGAATGAATTTGTGGCTTCACGACTGTCAATTTTGCTACATGCAATGCCAGAGTATCGGTATTTGAAAGAAGACGTGATCGACACGTCAGCGGAATTTATTGCCGCGGGTTCATTGGGTCTTATCAATAAATGGGCGGATGATAACTTTACCGCCAGCCCAAGAACCGTCCTCGACCAAATTACGACGGCCAACCGGCTGATGAACGGGATTTTGGATTGTTGGAAGTTAAGTTAAAATGTTTGTGTAAAGTTGTTGGCACTGGCTAACAGCTTTTTTTGTAGACCAATTTTTGATAATTGCAACCGGTTGAAACAACCAAGGGTTGGTTGTTTCACAAACATTTTGATTATTACATCACAAACGAGTTGCTGGTATTAAGCGGTTGACGGGGGTATAGTTACTTTTGTAAGAGGTTACATTGTGAATACGAATGGACCTATCAAGGAGGAATTATAGTATGGCTTATCAAACGACCAACCCCTATACCAATGAAGTCGTCAAGACTTATGAAAATGCAACGCCCGAGTATGTTGAAGAAAGTTTAGCTAAGGCGCAAAAACTCTATAAGGAATGGCGGAATGATCCAGTTGCCACCCGCGTTCCCGTACTCCACCGGTTAGCGCAACTTTTCCGCGACGAAGCGGATAGCTTAGCTAAAGTGTTGACCACTGAAATGGGTAAATTATTTACGGAAGCACAGGGCGAAGTCGAACTCTGTGCAATGATTGCAGATTACTACGCTGACCATGCAGAAGAAATGTTAAAGCCACGTGCAATTGAAACAATTGCCGGAGAAGCACAGCTGGAAAATCACCCACTGGGTGTATTGATGGCCGTGGAACCTTGGAACTTTCCTTATTACCAAATGATGCGGATCTTTGCGCCTAACTTTGCGGTCGGTGACCCAATTGTGTTTAAGCACGCTGCTATTACACCGGGTTCAGCGCTGGCGTTTGAAGATGCTGTTCGTCGGGCCGGGGCACCAGACGGTTCACTGACCAATCTCTTCTTATCCTACGACCAAGTGTCACAAGTTGTTGCTGATAAGCGGGTTCAAGGGGTGGCTTTGACTGGTTCCGAACGGGGAGGGGTTGCCGTCGCTGAAGTTGCTGGTAAATATTTGAAGAAGAATACCATGGAACTGGGTGGTGTCGATGCCTTTATCGTCGCTGAAGATGCCAATATGGCTGACGTAAACGCCGTGGCGCCTCGAGCACGTTTGTATAACGCAGGTCAAGTCTGCACGTCTTCCAAGCGGTTCATTGTCACGGCTAACCACTATGATGAATTCCTGGAATCTCTAAAGGCAGCGTTTGGCAGCGTCAAGTTGGGGGACCCAATGGATCCAACCACGACCCTGGCACCGATGAACTCCAAAAAGGCCAAAGAAAAGTTACAAGCACAGGTTGATGAAGCAATTGCCGGCGGTGCCACTGCTTACTTTGTTCACGATGCTGTGGCTAGCGATGGTCAGTTCTTCTTGCCAACGATTTTAACGGATATTGACAAGGATAATCCCGCTTACGGCAAAGAAATGTTTGGTCCCGTTGCCCAAGTTTATAAAGTGGCCAACGACGATGAAGCCGTTGAACTGGCTAATGATGCCGACTATGGTTTGGGTGGCATCGTTTTTGCTGGGAGTGCTGAATCTGGTGCCGCACTGGCGTCACGGATTGAGACCGGAATGGTCTTTGTAAACACCTTCTTTAGCTCACTACCAGAGCTCGAATTTGGTGGGGTGAAGAAGTCTGGGTTTGGTCGTGAATTGGGTCAAACCGGGATTTCAAGCTTTGTGAACCAAGAACTCGTGGTTAAGCGGGAACATCCTAACGACGATGAAACTGGCGGACTGATTCTCCCACACAAATTTTAGCTTAATTGTTGGCTACCAAAATTGAAAGTACAGTCAATTAAACAAACGCCAGACCGGTTAAGACCGCGGTCTGGCGTTTTTATGATTTACGATGTAATTGAGCATAATTATTTTTCCAACCCCTGATAGTGTGATACTCTGAACGAGTAAGAATATAACTAAGGGGTGACAGGAATGGCAAATCGGTTAAAAGGTAAAGTTGCTATCATTACTGGTGGCGTTGCAGGTATTGGTTTGGGGATTGCAGAATGCTACGTTCGTGAAGGTGCGAAAGTGGTTGTAACCGCTAACCATAACGTCGATGGTGGGAAAGCCGCCGTTGAAAAGTTTGGTAGCGATGTTAGTCTCTTCGTCCAAATGGACGTTGCGACTGAAGAAGGCTGGCAAAAAGTGATTGATGCCACGCTCGAAAAGTTTGGTAAGTTGGATATTCTGGTGAACAATGCCGGAATTGGTGGCGTTAACGGTGCCATTGAAGACTTATCATTAGCTGACTGGCAATCCGTCATTGACGTCAACTTGACGGCAAACTTCTTAGGCGAAAAAGTTGCTATCAAGGCCATGAAAGAAACGAACGACGCTAAGGGGTCGATCATCAACGTTTCCTCCGTTGCCGGACTGGTCGGTTTACCATTTGCCCCGGCATACTCAGCCAGCAAGGGTGGCAGTCGGATGTTAACGCACGCGACGGCCCTGAATTTGGCACAACGTCACGTGGATATTCGGGTCAACTCTGTTCATCCTGGTTGGATCGATACGTCGATCGTACCAGCCGCGGCTAAGGAACAGATTATCAAGTCGATTCCCGTGGGTCACATGGGTAAGCCGGAAGATATTGGTGAAGTCTGTGTCTACTTAGGCAGTGATGAATCACACTTTGCTAACGGTGCTGAGTTTACCGTCGATGGCGGCCAACGTGCTTAATCATTTTACAAATTAAAGCTAAAAATGAGAGTGGGACTAAAGGCGGTTAGTCAATGAGCATTAACGTCGATAGACGAATAATCCCGGTCTTGGATTGTTTGTTTATCGGGGTTAAGCGGAGTTGACTGCCCTTTGTCGCACGTTTCGACTGTTTACGTTTGGAGCACAAAAAGGGTTTGAGACAAAAGTCTCAGACCTTTTTATTTTTGCGATAAAACTTGTTTCACCGGATTTACGCTTCACCGCTTAGTTTTGAATAAACTACGGCATCGGCAAAATTGTCCTGATGGGGGATATGCTCACGCAACGTCCCATCTTGATGGTAGTTAGCCCGTTCGGCGACTGCTCGGCTAGCCGTGTTGTCAGGCTCAGCTAAAATACTGATCTTATGGAGTCGGTAACGGCCAAACCCAAATTTCTCAAGGGCGGCTAAGGACTGGGCCAAAACGCCCTGACCACGGTAGTCTTTGTCCAGCCAGTAACCAATGGCAGCGTGACTGTCTTTGAAATCATGCAAATCAATCATGCCAGCAGGATGATGGTCGACCCAGATAACGCCCAACCAAAGCTGTTGGTCCTCGATACGCTGGAGGCAGGATCGGATAAAGCCGGCCTCATCAATGACGGATTGGGTCGTGGCCGCCCAAGGTAGCCATTTTGCTAAGTTTTCACGGTCTTGCTCAATCAACGGGTACAGGCCAGCAGCATCGCTAATGGCCGGTGTTTCAATATAAATATTGTCCGTAACGGATAATTGCATGAAATCCACCTCAGGTTTTTATAAGTATAATTTCGTTATACCTGTTCTTTCCGGGAAAGTCAAAACGCTTATAGGCTGAGAACGGTGGGAAATTACCGCCTGACCGTTCGCCAAATTTGGACTGGAACGCGGTGGAAAGGACGGGACAAGCCAAAGGGCGGTCTTGCCCCTCGCTTGAAGCCGAAAAACACGTCTTCAAGTCTCCATTTTCAAGAAGAGCACTTGAAAATTCCACGGCTGAGTCCAAATTTGACTCACTCTCGGCTACCTAGTGGCGTGCTAATACTACTGAGTAAGTGCTTTACTATTCTTGGTTTGATAACGGTTTTCGAACTTTCAACCTTTAGGTTTCAAAAACTAGTTTAGCTTTCCCTCTGCCGACCGAACACGGCAATGTCTCAGCGAAGACCAAATAAAAAGTGGTTGAGACGACGGTCTCAACCACTTAGGTTTACTTCACGATGTGTAAGGTTTGTAAAATCAGGTAGACGTTTAGGATAATCAGGATGACGGCGATAATCCAGCCGAGTACCTTGACCCAAGTCTTGTTAACGAACTCGCCCATCAGACTCTTGCTACTGGTGAAAATAACCAGTGGAATCATGGCGAATGGTAACGCGATACTTAGGAATACCTGTGAGAGTGTCAGCAGGTTTTCAATTTTAGCCTCGTTACCATGGTAAATAATGGCGAAGATGATCACTGGCGTCACGGAGAGTAACCGGGTAATCAACCGCTGTGCCCAAAGTGGCATCTTCAGGTTGATGAACCCTTCCATGATGATTTGACCAGCCAGGGTCCCAGTAATGGTAGAACTTTGTCCGGAAGCCAGGAGGGCTAGGGCAAATAACATACTGAGAATCGGACTGGCAATGGCACCAACGATTTGGCTATCACTTAGGGCGTTGAACAAGTCAACGAATCGTCCTAAGTCGCTGTTTGTTCCGAAGAAGAGGGCAGCTCCCAAAATCAGTAACAGACTGTTGACGACGAACGCCAAGGTCAGTTGAATGTTTGAGTCAATGGTCGTGAACTTGATGGCCTTGGCAACACTCTTGCGGTCCTTACGGTCAAAACTCCGGGTTTGCGAGATTGATGACCCCAAGTATAAGTCATGGGGCATCACGGTCGCTCCGACAATCCCTAAGGAGAGGTAGAGCATTCCTTTGTTCGTGACGACGCTGCTGGAAGGAATATACCCTTCCAGCACCTCAGCCATGTGCGGCTGTGCGAGGATAACTTCGTACAGGAAGACGAAGAGAATCACGGCAACTAAGGTTGCAACGATGGCTTCGATCTTTCTGAACCCTAACTTCATCAGGACCAGCAGAATTAAAACGTCCATGGCGGTAATGATGATACCGACAATCAGTGGGAAACCGAATAATAACTTCAAGGCAATCGCCGACCCGATAATTTCGGCAATATCGGTGGCCATGATTGCTAATTCGGTGACCACCCACAGGAAGAGACCGGTTCGCTTACCGGTCCGCTCACGGGTGAGTTGGGCCAAATCTTTCCCCGTCACGATCCCCAATCGTGCTGACATGGCTTGTAGCAACATGGCAACTAAACTTGAGAGTAGGACGATCGTCAGTAACGTATACTTGTACTGGGCACCACCGGCGATAGACGTGATCCAGTTCCCGGGGTCCATATATCCCACGGCAATCAGGGCACCAGGCCCGGTATAAGCCATCAGGGTACGCCAGAAACCCGCATCTTGCGGAACTTCCACCGTCCCATTGACTTCATCCAGGCTCTTTTGGTTACTCCCGGTTGACTGAATCATATGGTGCTTGGTCTTTTCGTCGGTTTCATGATTCTTCATAAAATCCCTCTTTTCTATTGGCTTAGAAATTCAGGTAGTCGATTGACTTCTGCCTTTCCTGGTAAACGCGAGTCAGCGTCAGCGTGGCGTAAATGGTGCGAATAATGGCAAAATTAACGAAACTAACTCTAATGACGCGCTTTAATTCCACCCGTAAGTATAGGCTATTTGGCCGCAATGTCAACCATGACGGGAATTAATTTTGGCGAGCCAAAAAAGATTTTATATTCAAGTAACGATTTATCTGCTGGGACTTACTGGTAGTAAGGTTAACTGAAGTTTTAGACTGGTGCCGTTTTCATGGTTGTTCCAGCAAAGTTTGTGAAGTCCCGTACAAAAAATAGGTCTTTAATGACAGCTATTTTTTCAGGGAGGTAAGCTAATTTAACTATTAGTGTTACGTTAATTAGCTGGCTAAAAATTTTTTTAATTGTGACCAGGCATCATCAGTAAGAGCCATTAAGAGTGGTGCTAGTAGGGCTTAAAAGGCAAGTTAGATGCCTCTGTTACGACGTGATAAGTTACAAACAATAGCACATCTAGTTTTCAAAACTAGATGATTGTGTTATAATGACATTTATTATGAGAGCACGATACTAGGAGAAACGAGGTAACCCCCATGCAACCAGAAAAGATTGCTATTTTAGTGGACTCATGTTCTGACGTTCCGACCGCCGTTCTAGAGGCTGCGGACATGGCACTGATGCCCATGAACGTGATTTTTCGGGATCACGTCTACGAAGACCGGTTGACCATTACGCCAACAGAATTTTATCGTCGTCAGGCTACTGAGAAGGCCTCAACGGCTAGTCCTACGGGTAAACGGATCGTCGAAGCTTTGGAGCGAATTCAAGCTTCGGGTTACACCCACGTCATTGCCGTGACGATTTCAGCAGCCTTGTCTGGGACCTTTCAGGAGACCCAGCTATTAGCCCAGGATTCACCGCTGAAGGTCCATGTGATCAATACCTGTAGCGTTGGTATTGGGAGTGGCTTTGCGGCTATTTACGCCTCTAGATTGCGTTCACAGGGACTGACCTTTGACCAGATCATTGCGGAGGTGGAGCGCGTTACTCAGCAGACTAAGGTCTTCTTTTACGTGCCATCGCTAAAGTATCTCCAGGCTGGCGGCCGGATCGGCAAGGTGGCCGGCATGGCTGGGACCCTGTTAAACGTCAAGCCAATTATTTCGTGTGACAGCGAAGGTATCTATTACCCAATTGCCAAGGTTCGCGGCGAGAAGAAGACGCTGGCCAAATTGCTGGCGCTCGTCAGTGATGCTGTGGGTGACGCGAAGCGGGTCAACATTGCCGTTTGTGACGGAGCTGACCCTGAGCTCAGAGAGCGGGTACTGACCAAACTGAAGGAAGCGCATCCTAACGTTGAACAATGGTATGCTGGCGACGTGTCACCTGCCTTAGGTGTCCATACGGGGCCAGGCTTGATTGGTGTCGGCGTTCAGGTTCTGGATTGATGCCACCAAAAAAAGCCACGATTCTCGTCGTGGCTTGAGGGGGGATACGAGCAGAATATAGAAACTTTGGGGGAGTGCTAAGTGCTGCTCGTAAAAGAGTATTAAGAATTTGGTACAACCTCGTCAGTAACACTCGTTGTTACTAACTTGCTTGTAGTGTAACCCCTAGCCTGATTAGGTGCAATTGATTGGTTTCATAAATTTACTAATAACACGAAAGGCCGCTGACGATGAGTATCGTCAACGGCTTTTTACTTAAAATATCAGGTAGTTATTCGGCGAAACGAGCAGTTCTAAAGTCGACTGACTAGCCTGTAAACCCGATGACAGCAGTACTTCTAACGGATGCCCTGGATGTTCTCCGTGGGCGGCACATTTTAAGTCTGGAGATCCAGGACGTAAAGCTGGTCGGCGGCGACACTTCTGACTGAGTGGCTAGTTGGTGATTGAAGCAGTAGTCGGTAGCTGAAATGTTATTTTGGTCACTAAGAGTAGGAGCAAAATTACCAGTATTTCCCGTGAATATGTGGCCGAGCACCCGTTAACCATTTATAAGGTGTCAACAGTTAAATTCAAGGTTGGCGGGTGTTTGCCACGTTGATAGTTAGCGTAAGGATTCGAAAAAATTAGAGTCTTAGATTTAGATGGGGGGATAGCAACCTATGTATTTCACGAAGTCAGCGTATAATTGGAGGCATTCAAGAAAAATGCGTCTCTAAAAATGGGACGCAGTGAGGGGGACTATATGAGTTTGGTGACAATGATTTGGGATGTGATTTGGCATCCCCTAACCGTGTTAGTTCCATTAACGAATCAATTAGGGACTGGTATCTACCCGGTGCTCTTCTTTTTGATCTTCCTGGAGTCGGGGATGTTGATTTTTTCGTTTATCCCTGGCCAATCGCTCCTATTCATGGTTGGTTCGATTGCGGCAAGTCCTCAGTCACAGCTCAACATCTGGTGGCTCGTATTGATGTTTACCCTGGCGGCTACGGCCGGGTCGGCGGTCAAATATCTGACGACGTTGCGGTGGGGTGATCTGCAGGAGCACTTGATCAGCAAGCTACCCGAGCAGAAGGTTGCCCAGGCCACAGCCGTTTTCAACCGTAATCAAGATCAAACGTTATTGATTGGTCGGTTTATTCCGTTTGTCGGCCTGTTTGTTCCGATTATTGCGGGGACGACCGACATGAATTGGCGGCAATTTCGAGCGCTGAATTTGGCTGGTAGCTTCATCTGGGTCTTTAGCTGTTCGGCGGTCGGCTACTTCTTTGGAAACACGCCCTTCATTCAACAAAACTTCACCTGGTTATTCCTAATTCTACTGGCAGTTCCATTCTTAGTTCGGCAAGGCTGGCACTATTGGCGGACCCGTCGCGCTTAAAATTAGACAACAAAAAAGCCCTAAGTAACATGCGGATTACTTAGGGCCAATATTAGGAATCTGTTAATAAATCACTTGTTTTGGGGGGAGTGCATCTATAGACAGTGATTCCTATCATCTATCACAGTGCTTAAGGTCAGAACGTATCACGAACTAACTATCGATATCATAGTCAGTTCTGAAAAACACTTCAACCAAAATGTGACTATTTCCGAAAAATGGCTAATAGCCGATCACCCCAAGTAGGTTGACCGTCCCAATTAGCTTAGCAGGTGATAGGAGAAAGCCTAATCCCCCGGTATTCCTAATGGTAGCGGGTTTTCTGACAGTTTAACCCGTTGCCAATTAACCGTTGGTCTTTCATTGGAGTATACGGATTATGGTGTCGACATTAGCTGAGTAACTGAACAAACTAAGTGGCTTTTTAACTTATCCATAAAATGCTCTCAACGTGATTATGACGGTTGTTTAAGCAATTATTTATGTAACGATTATGTGAATTTTAGCGGGAAATAAGCGTGCAAAAAGCACATAATTCCGTCAATCTTGACGATGTGTGAGGTTTTGGGGCTAAATCATCGTTTTTCCAAGACGAAGTCATTTATCTTTCGCTAACTTTCAAGTAGACTTAATGCAGAATCGTTTTTCACGTAGGAGGGTAAACATGAAAGTCATCATTGTTGGGAGTACACACGCTGGCACTAACGCCGCGCTACAAATTTTGCGTGACCATCCAGATACAGATGTGACCATTTACGAGCGACATACGAATGTTTCGTTCTTGTCTTGTGGTATCTCTCTGTTCTTAGACGGACAAGTCAAGCACTTGGAGGACATGTTTTATTCTTCACCAGAACAACTAGCGGAAGCGGGTGCTAAGGTTTTAACGCGGCACAACGTCGTTAAGATCGATTCAGAAAATAAGTCACTCGATGTCGTTGATATGGATTCTGGCGATTTGACCACTGATACTTACGATAAATTAATTATGGCAACTGGATCCACTGTGACCGTGCCACCGATCTTTGGGATCGATGAAGACAAGGTCATGCTTTGCAAAAACTACGAACAAGCCGTGGCAATTGATGCCGCAGCTAAGGGTAACAAGCGAATTGCAATCATTGGTGCCGGTTATATTGGCACGGAACTGGCTGAAAGTTACGCGCGGACGGGTCACGATGTTCAACTGATTCAATCACGAGACATTATTTTGAACCACTACGTTGATAGCGAATTGTCTGATCACATTGTTCATTTACTGCAGGATAACGGCGTAAAAGTGCTGTTGAACCGGCGAGTAACGTCCTTCACTGGGAATGAGGACGGTGAATTAGTCATTGAAACGACGAATGGTGAATTTACGGCTGACCTTGCCGTTGTATGTACCGGATTTGTACCTAACACGGAGCTCTTACGGGGGCAAGTGGATATGGACAAGCACGGGGCTATTATCATTAACGACTACGTTCAGACGTCTAACCCAGACATTTTTGCCTGTGGGGATGCCAGCGTCGTTAACTTCAACCCAACGGGGAAGCCAGCGTACACACCACTGGCAACTAACGCGGTTCGGCAAGGGATGCTTGCTGGTATCAATGTCTTTGGTAACATTCAGAAGTACATGGGAACGCAAGCCACCTCTGCAATGCAGATTTTTGGTCGGACGTTGGCCTCAACTGGGTTAACCATCGACCATGCACTGGCAGCGGGCTTTGATGCTGATCAGGTCACTTTCCAAGGGACTTGGCGGCCAAGCTACATGCCATCAACGGATGATTTGACCATCAACTTGGTCTACAACCGGAAGAATCGACGGATTCTTGGAGCTCAGTTCCTCAGTAAGCATGAAGTTGCGCAATCAGCTAACGCCATTTCAATCGCTATCCAAAACCGGAACACGATTGATGACCTGGCTTTTGTGGACATGCTATTTAACCCGAACTTTGATGATCCGTTTAACTTCCTGAACCTTGTGGCCCAACAGGCTGTCGAGAAGGAAACTAAGCGGGGAAACAACAATCCGCGGTTGACCGCTGGGATGGATCCAGATCCTGAACTTCCTGAAGATTAAGTTAAATACATGAATTGAAAACGGGGTGAGACGAAGGTCGCACCTCGTTTTTTTGTGGTCTGTTCGCTGGGCCTTGTTAGGGGATCGTAGCCGGTTCTCACACGTGGCTAGGAGACTAACTGAAAACAAAAGTCTCGCTTTTTAATACCCCTTGGGGTATACTAGCTACATTGATAAAACATAAGGGGGATTCTTTCATGCAAGCAATTACGAGTAAGGACTTTGAACACGTGGGCGACGATACCGCGGTAACCGTTGTCGACTTTTGGGCCGATTGGTGTGGCCCATGTAAGATGCAGACGCCGGTCTTGGAAGCCTTGGATCAAGAATATGGCGACCAGGTCAAGTTTGCCTCCTTAGATGTCGACCAGAACCAGGAACTGGCACAGTCGTTAGGAATCATGAGCATTCCTTCTATGGTCGTCTTTAAGAATGGAATGCCAACTGAAAAAGTGGTGGGATTCCATCCCAAGGCCGCTCTGAAGAAGTATCTTGACGAGAAGCTGACTGAGGTGAAAGCCTAATGGTACAAACAACCTCTAACCAATTGAAGAATCGCTTGCGGCGCGCTGATGGCCAACTCCAGGGTATTCTGAAGATGGTCGACGAGGGGCGGGAGTGTCAGGATATTCTGACGCAATTGGCTGCCGTTCGTTCCGGGGTGGAACGCATGATGGGCGTGGTCGTCGCAGAGAACGTTAAGCAGTGTATCGTTGAGGAAGAACTCAGTGATAATCAACAGGCTGCGCTCCAAGACGCATTAGACCTCGTGGTTAAAACACATTAGAACGTGAAGGAGGGTCGCCGTGGGGCGGCCTTTTTTGCTATAATGGGCGAAGTATTTACAAGGAGGCCAACGGCTTGGCAAACATCGTTTCGATTGCATTTTTTGCGTTTTTAGGTGGCAGTGGTCGGTACCTGATTGGTCAGGGAATGCCGACGACTACAGGTTTTCCGTGGGCCACTGTCCTGGTTAACTTGCTGGGTAGTGGCGGATTGTCCTGGTTGTCGCATGCCAAACGGGTGACAGCTCACTGGCCGAGCGCCGTGACCGTTGGGTTGGGGGTTGGCGGTGTCGGCGCCTTCACAACCTTCTCAACTTTTAGCGTCGATGTGATTCGCTTGCTGAAGCAACAACAGTGGGGGCTTGCGGCGGGGTACCTGGTGGTGACACTGGTGGGTGGCCTGTTCTGTAGCTGGTTTGGTCTATGGAGCGCCCGTAAATGGGGGACATTTCCGGTGGTTGAAGAATGATGGCGGTGCTAGCAGGAGTGGGTGCCATGGTGGGCGCTCTGGGCCGCTATGGGACAACTCGGTTGGTCCAACGCTGGTATGGCAATCATTGGCCGGTGGCCACCCTAATGATCAACTGGGTGGGCTGCCTGCTATTAGGTGGCTTAACCGGCTTACAGGTTAGCAATCTTCTGGCCATTTCATTGGGGACCGGAGTTCTCGGCGGGTTTACGACTTTCTCGACCTTTAGTCATGAAGTTGTGATGCTGGCTGATCAGCGGCGCTTTGGCGCGGTGCTGGGTTACTTACTGTTGAGTGTTTTAGGTGGGTGTTTACTGGCCGCAGTGGGGTTCTGGTGGGGGCTTATCCATGGCTGAGCACGATAAATCAGTGGTATTTTCTCCGCAACTTCCTTATCATTAAACATATTGAAGAAAAAGAAGGGAGCAAGCGTTGTGACCAAACAAACGAAGCCCCAATGGTGGAGCTGGGATCTTTTGGTGCCACTGTTGATTTTTACGTTAGGAACCATTTTACCGAGTGTGATTTTGCCAGCAGTGCCGTTTCAACTCTTGTTAGTGGCCGTGCAATATGGTCTGTTCGTAATTGCCATGGCCTTGGGTCTGTGGCTGACACAACGTGCGTCTGCACGGGGAAGTCTCATTGGCTGGTTGATCATTATTATTGGCCTGCTGGTGGCAATGTGGATCGCGGCCCGCACCGTTCCTGCTATGGGATTGGTTTACTTGACGCGTTTTGGTGGGAGTCTCACACTTCTGCTGTTTGCGGTGGTCGTGACCGGACTGACCTGGTGGCATCAGCGCCGGCACGCTAACTCCTGGTTCCCGGCTATTCTGGGGAGCCTGTGGATTACGACGTTGCTAGCCCTATTAGCCCGAATCCCACTGACATCTAGTTTGATGGTCACCTCAGCCGGCAGCTGGTTGATCGCGTTGGGGACAATTCTCGGGGATGTTAGTGTCTTAGTGATTGGTTGGCACATCTGGATTGCTCGGCAAAATGAGCAAAGTCAGGACGAGTCGTAGAATACTAGGAGGGCTAATCGGGTTTCTTAGATTAACTACGCAAAAGGACCTGGAATTTTTTCCAGGTCCTTTTATTAACGCTGACTTTAGAGTGCTCATGTGTACGTCGAAGGGCAACTAGCGCCGTTTAGCTTAAAAACCGACCGGATCCAATGCGTCCGTTTGAAAGCTAGAATTATCTGACAGGTTCAAGGCTTGACGTAGGCTGGCAGAAACTTTGTTGATCTCAGCTTGGGGGGCGATTTGGTAGTCGATACCGTTGATAGTCTCCGGTTGTCCCTGTAGCGTTTGTGATTGAATGTGGCGGCTGGTGTGGCCATCCTTGGCGCGTAACCAGACGAGGTCTTGGAAGGTCAAGTTGGTCTGAAGGTTATTGGTGAGTGAATCTAGAACGGATTGATAACGTGGCAAGGACCCGATGCTAGCCTCTTTTAGGACCAGCGCCTTAATGATTTGACGTTGGCGAGCTTGGCGACCGTAGTCACCTTGAGGGTCCTGATCACGCATGCGGGAGTAGGCCAGGGCGCTGGCACCATTCAAATGAATCTTAACGCCCTTAGTCACGTTAGCCTGTTGGTAGTGAAAGGTCAGCAGGGGGTCGACCGTCACGCCGCCCACCGCGTTGATCATTTTTTTTAGACCGCCCATGTTGAGAAGGACGTAATAGGGAATGGGGACGTTTACCAGGTGCTCCACCGTTTTAATGGTGGTGTGGGCACCATATAGGGGGTAAGCTGCGTTGATTTTTTCCTCATCCTGTTGGCTTCCCCAGATGTTGACCAGCGTGTCACGGGGGATGCTCGTTAGTTTAGCGGTCTGCTTTTGGGGATTGATAGTGGCAACAATCATGGTATCCGTACGACCAACATCGTGACGCCTCAGTGCGCCCGTGTCGGTTCCCAAGAGGAGTACGGCAAACGGTTTACCGCTGGTAATGGTGGTGTCATTGGGCTTGCCGACGGCGTGATAGGTGGCAGAAAATGTCTGTTGAGCTGCGTGCCAAGCGCGCCAACCGTAGACGCCACCGCCGATCGCCAGTAGACTACACAGTGCGATGAGCCAATGGCGTAAATGGTGCCGACGTGGAGCAAAGCTCTTTCGGCGTGGTGGTAATGGTGTATTTTGCATGATGATTCCTCCCCTTACTCTCTTAATCCGCAATCTAGTATACCCACCCGTAGCTAGAGTGGCGGTGAGAGCCATCGGTTTTTACGGTTTCTTAGCAGATCTGTCATCTATTCGGAAAGGAAACCTAACGTTCGGAGAAAATAATGGCAATTTTTTAATAATTTGGTTACAGTAAGGAAGTACATGTATCTACAGTTTGTTCAGCGGTTGGATTTGCGCCTTACCGGGCGAGCCTGTAGGTGCTGGAACGCCATGGGCACTGCCTTAGCGAAGTGGTTTTCTTCGGTTAGGCAGAACCGAGTTTCGAGACCGCTCTTTGGCTCGAAATCGCGTTCACAGCGTTCCAGCCTATTTTTTCCGCCTGGCAAGGCGACACGACACCGACCCCTAACCAAGTTGCAGGTAAAGTACAGATAAATTAAAAGGGAGTTGGCACATAATGGCAAAAGTCGAAAGTTTCACTTTGGATCACACAGCTGTTAAAGCACCTTACGTTCGGTTGATTACTCGCGAGACCGGGAATAAAGGCGACGTTATCTCTAACTTTGATTTACGGTTGGTTCAACCGAACCAAAACGCGATTCCGACAGCCGGGTTACATACGATTGAACACCTCTTAGCAGGGTACCTCCGCGATGAAATGTCTGGCGTTATTGACTGTTCACCATTTGGTTGCCGGACCGGCTTCCACCTGATTACTTGGGGGGAACAATCCACTGAAGAGGTTGCTAAAGCTTTGAAAGCAGCTCTTCACCGAATTGCTTTCGATACGGAATGGAAAGACGTTCAAGGAACCGACAAATACAGTTGTGGAAACTATCGCGACCACAGTCTGTTTTCCGCACAGGAATGGTGCAAGGATATCCTCGACAAGGGGATTTCTAAGGATCCATTCAAACGCGAAGTTATTTAACGAATTTAAACTTAAAGGTTGAAAGCAATGCCCCCTACTATGCTTGACACACCAAGGATTGGGTCAGGCATAGTGAAAAATTGTTGCCTTACCGTTCGCCAAATTTGGACTGGAACGCGGTGGGAAGGACGGGACAAGCCTAAAGGCGGTCTTGCCCCTCGCTTGAAGCCGGAAAACACGTCTTCAAGTCGCCATTTTCAAGAAAATCACTTAAAAATCCCACGGCTGAGTCCAAATTTGGCGAACTCTCGGCTACCTAGTGGTGCGCCAATACTACTGAGTAACTGTTTCATCCAGGTATTTAAACTAGTTTAGTATCCAAGAACCCGTTTAACCGGAGGGGGTCAGAGGTGGAGCCAGCTGTGTCGACGGTGTTAGCCGATTTTCGGCTTACAGCGTGGGACGTGTTTGGAGACTGGTGGTTTTTCCAGGCTTCAAACCGAGCCGGAGGACCGTTTTTCAGGCCGCAGGCGTTCCCCACAGCAGGCGGAATCTCTGACAGCCGCAGGTGGCTGGGTGAGACTAATTTTAAGTCCACAACGCCGTTGGCTTGATAATGGTTTTCGAACTTTAAATCTTTAGATTTAACCTTAACTTGAAGCTCCGTTGGGTCTAGCGACCTGGCGGGGCTTTTTTGGGCTCTTTGTCAACCGGTGTTGATGAAGGGATTTTCAGAGGTTCAATTCACTTTCGAATTGGACCTCTTTTTTGTATTCTGATTTTGA
>NZ_RHNY01000020.1 GCF_003946345.1 Levilactobacillus tongjiangensis | reverse complement strand
TTTTGGAGGATTAGCTCAGTTGGGAGAGCGTCTGCCTTACAAGCAGAGGGTCACAGGTTCGAGCCCTGTATCCTCCATATGAGCCGTTAGCTCAGTTGGTAGAGCATCTGACTTTTAATCAGAGGGTCGACAGTTCGAGCCTGTCACGGCTCATTCACCGTTTAGGTGAGTGACATTTGGATATTGAACGTCAATACTGGCTATGCCGACTTAGCTCAGTTGGCAGAGCACCTGTCTTGTAAACAGGGGGTCGGAAGTTCGAATCTTCTAGTCGGCATTTTGCGGAAGTAGTTCAGTGGTAGAACATCACCTTGCCATGGTGGGGGTCGCGGGTTCGAATCCCGTCTTCCGCTTAGCACCGAAAGGTGTTAAGCAATTAACTTCATATTTTGCACCCATAGCGCAATTGGATAGAGTGTCTGACTACGAATCAGAAGGTTGTAGGTTCGACTCCTACTGGGTGCATTTTAACGGGAAGTAGCTCAGCTTGGTAGAGCACCTGGTTTGGGACCAGGGGGTCGCAGGTTCGAATCCTGTCTTCCCGATTAAATAAATAACTTTATTTAACACTTCGCGGTGTAGCTCAGCTGGCTAGAGCGTTCGGTTCATACCCGAGAGGTCGAGGGTTCGATCCCCCCCGCCGCGATTTGGACTTGGACTGGACCTTTAGCTCAGTTGGTTAGAGCAAACGGCTCATAACCGTTCGGTCGTAGGTTCGAGTCCTACAAGGTCCATTACCAGAGGGGCACTTGTATTTGTTTCATTATGGAGGATTACCCAAGTCTGGCTGAAGGGAACGGTCTTGAAAACCGTCAGGTGAGTAAAATCACGCGAGAGTTCGAATCTCTCATCCTCCTTTATATTATCGCGGGATGGAGCAGTCTGGTAGCTCGTCGGGCTCATAACCCGAAGGTCGCAGGTTCAAACCCTGCTCCCGCAATTGGTTCGTTGGTCTAGTTGGTTAGGACGCCTCCCTGTCACGGAGGAGATCACGAGTTCGAGTCTCGTACGGACCGTTGCAGTACTTGTTCGTCCAAGTGTTGTAACCATATCTAATCTAAATGGCAAATGGCTCGGTAGCTCAGTCGGTAGAGCAATGGATTGAAGCTCCATGTGTCGGCGGTTCGATTCCGTCCCGCGCCATTAAATTTACTCAAATAATGCGGGTATAGTTTAGTGGTAAAACCACAGCCTTCCAAGCTGTTGTCGCGAGTTCGATTCTCGTTACCCGCTTTATTTGGGCCTATAGCTCAGCTGGTTTAGAGCGCACGCCTGATAAGCGTGAGGTCGATGGTTCGAGTCCATTTAGGCCCATTATGGAGAAGTACTCAAGTGGCTGAAGAGGTGCCCCTGCTAAGGGTATAGGTCGCGGAAGCGGCGCGAGAGTTCGAATCTCTCCTTCTCCGTTTTTAGTTTTGACCCGTTGGTCAAGTGGTTTAAGACACCGCCCTTTCACGGCGGTAACATGGGTCCGAATCCCATACGGGTCATCACCACATTTTAATATTATATTATCGCGGGATGGAGCAGTCTGGTAGCTCGTCGGGCTCATAACCCGAAGGTCGCAGGTTCAAACCCTGCTCCCGCAATTGGTTCGTTGGTCTAGTTGGTTAGGACGCCTCCCTGTCACGGAGGAGATCACGAGTTCGAGTCTCGTACGGACCGTCAGTGAAAGTCTTCCTGTGGGGAAGGCTTTTTTTGTATCTTCAGTTAGTGATGCCCCCCAGATGCTAATTAGGGGAGCGGTGTCCTAGATAGAGATAAGATACATTTAAAGACGGCGTCACAGCAATTCCTGCAGGAATTAGCTGTGGCGCCGTTTACGTTTAGGTTATTGTTAATCTTGGGCCAGATAGCGCCCCAAGCGCTCATCATGAGCAAAAATATAGAGACCATGAACGCCTCGTTTCATTAAGACGTTGATGGAGTTGAGAATCAGCTGCTTTTTAACCGCTGTTAATTCAGTTGGGTCAGTTAAATCAGCTCGGTGTTTGAAAGCTTCAACGTCTGTATATCGGTCAAGGTTAACCTGAAGCTGATTGTGTGCATTTAGACTTACCGGTGGTCCTAAAATGAGACCGACGTAATTAAGGTCAAATCCTTGGCAAGTATAAATTGAACCGACTTCATTGATGGTCTGTGGGAGTTCAGCCCAGGGAGTGCTTGTATAATTATACTGATCCCAAGGCATTCGGAACCGCCCCTCTTGGATATAATGATGGCCACCGTCCAGAGTGGAGGGATAGCCCGATGTGGAAACAATGCGTGAGAGACCCACCGCTGAATTACGTTTAACGATAGCCTGCCGCATTTGCTCAGCATCCGTGAAAATTCTGAGGTCATATGATGAACCAACATTGTGTGGGAGAGGTCGTAGTTGCCCATGACTAAACGCATTGATCCACGCAACAAGTTCGTCACTGGCTTGCATTCGAAATTGATGGGTCAGACGGTAAGTTTCCTGGCGATAGGGTGCCAGCAGTTTCTCTAAGCGGGCCTCCGTCCAAAAGCTTTTCATCCGCAGTACCTGCGTTTCATCGAAGACGAGAATAATTACTTTGGTTGTCTGTAACAGAGAGGTCAACTGGTTCGATCCGTAAAAATTGTTATAGTGATCGGCTTGTGATAATAAAAGATGCGCCTCGTCGATGACCAAAACATCGGCTTGCTTCTTACCCTGAGCAATTTGATTGATCAAGGACGTTGGTCGCTGAAAATCCTTTTTGAATAGGTGTGCTTGCGACCCCGCAATTTTCTTGTACACTTTGAGGATTTCTGGATGATTAACGAGAAAATAATTTTCCGTACCGGCCAACGGTGTTGTTGTGTCCGTTCGGGCAGCGGCCTGAATTTGTGCAAAGAGGTGGGCTAGAACTACGCTTTTACCGGTGCCTGCGTCGCCATAGATGGTGAAGATAGCCGGACCCGGGTTAACGATCTCCCGCTCCGTAAAAGCCATGATGTGTGCCACCAGCTGTGCTTGTTCATCAGTGAGGGGCAGATTGGGCGAAATTTTATCCGTCGCTGCATTTGAAACCTGACTGGTCAAATTATCGCCATCTTTCTAAACAGAATAGTCCCATTGTACCGCGAATTTTGGTGAAATCAAAAATCTGGTGAAAATCCAATGAAAAAAGGCAACCGAGATTGATCGGTTGCCAAATGATAATATTCACAAATGATGGCAAACTATTCTTCGTCTTCTTTTGGAAAACGGGTCGGTTCGTAAGTTGACGAGTGGTGGTGATTGGCACTAGTTGCGTAAAGATTGAAGGGCTTGAATGCATCAGAATTACGCCAAAGTGAAAAGGCTTGACTGCTTTCCCAAATGGTCAAGAGTACGTAGTCGCTAGGGTTTTTCTTCTTGGTCAAAACGTACATCGCCCGCAAGCCCATTGGCAGGTCGTTGATTGCTAGTAAATTTGCTTTGGCATCAAATACTTTGGCAGCATCTGCGTCGAACGTGAAGTAGTTATAGCTATAGAAACCATCCCAAGTTGATACGCCAGCGTGCAGTTGGACATCGTAGTCGAGCTCAGTGGTGAATTGGCTCGGTTGCCCAGAAATGTCTAGTAGCTGTAAGGACTCTTCTGCGTTACCACCCGAATTGGCGAGCAACTTAAACTGACGATCTGGATTCTCAGCGACAATCTTTTTCAGTACAGCAGGACTTCCAAATGAAAATGATAATTCGTGAAGCATATCCATCCCTCCTAACAACTTTGTTACCCTTAGTATAAGAGACTTCCAACGAAAAGCGAAACGTTTACACTCCGAAGCCGACGCGCTACACTGGTAACAATTACAAGAACCAGAAAGGATGACATTATGCAACTCACAATTTTAGGCTGTTACGGCGGTTACCCCCACAACGGGGTGGGAACGAGTAGTTATCTCTTGACCAGTGGTGATTACCATTTACTCTTAGACTGTGGCAGTGGGGCATTACTGGCATTGGAAAAGGTTTTGAATCCGCTGCAATTGAATGCTGTCTTACTGACGCACTACCATCATGACCACACGGCCGATGTGGGTGTTCTTCAGTACCTTTGGCAGTTGGCAGCTGGGGCAAAGGCTGAACCCGTCCTCCCAATTTATGGCCATACGGCTGATCCATTGAATTTTGGCGCGCTGACTTGGCCGAACGCTACGGTTGGACAGGCCTATGATCCAAAGCAGACGTTGAACTTAGGACCATTTAAGATTGATTTTCTAGAGACTCATCACCCGGTTCCAGCATATGCCCCACGAATTACCGAGGTCCAAACGGGCGAAACTTTAGCCTTTACGGCGGATACAGCTGCCTTTGAGGGGCTGACCCCGTGGGCTCAGAATGTGGACGTGTTACTGGCTGATACTAATTTCTACGCTGATCATCAGGGGACGGCTTGGCACCTCACATCGACACAAGCGGGCCAGTTAGCGTGTGATGCAGCGGTTAAACGCTTGCTGCTGACACATTTACCTCAAACAGGTCGCTTAGACCAGCTTCAGGTAGAAGCGCAAGCGGCGGCTGGGACGGCTATTCCAGTAGAAGTCGTTCAGCCGGGAATGACATATAAAATCTAATTGTTTTTATTCGATAAAAGTAAATTGACCGAAACCATCTGATTAACAATAAATGCTGATTGTGTAATAGTGACGGGAGGAAATAGTCATGTCGGGTAATATTGTTTATTAATTTATTTCTAAAAAACTCTTCCAATTCTCAGAAAACCCTGTATAATAGAACTATTAAATGATTTATACAAAGAGCTCGAGAGGGAGGAAAAGATTATGACAGTCACACTTTACACATCACCCAGTTGTACCTCTTGCCGCAAGGCCCGTCTTTGGTTTGAAGAACACGGTATCGCGTATCGTGAACAAAACATCTTCTCCGAACCCTTGACAATTGATCAGATCAAATCGATTTTACGGTTGACTGAAGATGGAACTGAAGAAATTGTTTCAACCCGTTCTAAGGCTTACCAAGAATTAACCGTAGATCTAGATGACTTACCCTTACGTGAGCTGTATGATCTTATTCAAAAGAATCCGGGAATCTTGCGTCGACCAATTATGGTGGACGATAAGCGGCTCCAAGTTGGGTTTAATGAAGAAGAAATTCGGCGTTTTCTGCCCCGTCAGGTCCGTGCAATGGAATTGGAACGGGCGCAACGGCTGGTTAATGGGTCTAGATAAATGGCAAATATTGGGAAATTCAATAAAAAACTTATGGAAACCTCATCTGTAAGCTTAATTAGTTGCATCTAATCGGATTTGTGAGAAAATATTACTTGCAGTCCGGTTTTTTGGTATGATGACTTTACAAGTAAGTTTAAATGACTAGAATGAGTATCAAGGACAATACCCAAAACCCACGAGAAAGGGGTGTTATTCATGGAGATGGAACGAATCAATGAAAATACGATTCGGGTGGTTATCGGTAACGATGACCTGAGCGAACGCGGTATCACCGTCTTAGACTTGTTGGGTAACCACAAGCAAATTGAGGGCTTTTTCTATAGTATTTTGGAAGAAGTCGACGTTGATCATCAATTTCAAGATAATGAGGCAGTTACCTTCCAGGTGCTGCCTAACCGTAATGGTCTAGAATTGTTTATCAGTAAGAATGCAGACGAGGACGCAGCGGAAGAGGCAGATGCCGATGCTAGCGTCGATAGTGATCACCCCGATCAAGTATCGGATCAAATTAAGGAGCATTTATTGGAAAAAGATGGCCAAAAGGATCTCTTCTCCACGTTTAAATCAGCTACTAGCGATTCGAACGATATCGAAGACTATTTGAGTGATAGTGGTCAACCGACCACTAAACGGGTGGTTAAACTCCACTCGTTTGAAGATATGATTAACCTTGCCCGGGTGTTGCGTTTAGAAAATGCAGCTTCCAATTTATACCGTTACAACGATGATTTTTACTTGGAACTGGTCTTCTTTGTAAACGAATCTTCCCGCGAATCCATTAAGGATGAACTCGCCGTGGCGTACGAATATGGGGATAAGACCAAGGTAGCGCCTGACGTCTTGGCTGAACATGGTCAAATGATCATGGAAAACAGTGCGTTAGAGCTGACTCGGTTCCATTTTTTAAGCGATTAACAAGTAAAAAAAGCTGAAGCAAATTTTGCTTCAGCTTTTTTTGTGGTCAAATTGCTATCGATAGTAGTTATGCCAATAGGAATTCATGGTTATCTTATGCCGGCCATAATAGTGCAGGTTGATTGTAAAACCCTGGGAATGTGCATATTTAAAGTGGTACTTGTGGTTCCCAACGTACCGCCACTTAACCTTGACGGTCTTTTCACCAGTATAATGAATTTTATGTTTGTAGATGTGGACGCCCTGACTGTGGTTATCACGAGCAGTCCAGTAGCCGCGCATCTTGTGAGGAATGGCCGTTGAATGCCAGGTGGCTGCTTGCACAGGTGCGGGTAGGGCGGTGGAAATACCGACCGCAGTCATCGCAATCAGTAACAATAGAATTTTTTTCATTGTCCGTACTCCTTTAACTAAAGATTAAGTTACCGGCGTTCAATCGCCAGTAAAAATGGTGGCTGGTGAATTTGATTAATAAACCCGTACTGCAGAACCTGGTAAGTTTTTTGTGGCAGGTGCTCACAAAAATCAACGACCGCGGCCCGTTCCGTTTGGCCACCAGGATGACCGTAGTAGACCACTAAGATAATGCGGCCACCGCGGGGGAGGTGGGGCAGCAAGGCTTTGATTGCCATCAAAGTGGTATTGGGCTTTGTGATGACGGACTTATCGCCACCCGGTAAATATCCTAGGTTGAAGATGGCCGCGGTAACTTGAGTCTCAGGTGCCAGATACGTGGCCACATTTTCATGTCCAGTCGCGTGCAGGTCGACCTGTTTGCCCAAGCCAGTCAACGCTAGCTGCTGTTGGGTGGCATCCAGGGCAGCTTGTTGAATATCAAAGCCAATGACGTGACCAGTTGGCCCAACTAGATTTGCCAGAAAAATGGTATCGTGGCCTTGACCAACAGTAGCGTCAACTACGGTGGCACCGGGTCCCACACATTCGGTAAGTAACGTGTGACTATACGTTAAAGCATTTGGTAAATTCATTTATAATCCATCTCCATAACGCGTTAAGAACCACTGGCTCAAGGTCAGCAGGACAAAGCCCAGTGACCAACCCGCAATCACATCGGTTGGGTAGTGCACGCCGACGTAGATTCGCGATAGGCCAATAATAACGATCCAGCAACTCAACAGTAGGGTGACTCCCCAACGCCAGTTACGATGCCGACGGAGCGACCAGCCCAGCAACACAATGACCGAACCCCACAGGAGCATGGCCGTAATCGAGTGGCCACTTGGAAAACTGAACGAACCGGCGGTGACCAGTCGATCAACTGTGGGTCGGGGACGCTGGACCATATGCTTGATCAAGCTGTTGCCAATGCCAGCCCAAATCAGGACGTTGACCGTCAAAAATAGGGCGCCCCGATACCGCTGCAAGATTGCCAGAGCAGCAATTAAGAGTAAGGTGACCCAGGTCACTGGCCGTGGATTGCCGGAATTGGTGATGGCGATAATCAGGTGAGTCAGTGAATGGGGCAGTGGGTGCCGAATCAGGTGAATAATTGTCTGGTCAATGGCCTTGAGCCAATTTTGCTGGGTGACCACGCCAAAAAGGTCCAGTAAAAAGAGAATGCCAGCGCCCCAGGTGCAACGCCAGCGTAATTTAGAAATGGTCGTCAATGGTGGACCTCCTTAAGCTTTTTATGAATTTAGTATAGCACACCCCCGTTCGCAATTGGGTTTTACCCGTGTTCCCCTTGCTTTTCATGGAGGCTTTTGCTAAGATGAAAACAATTTGATTATGCAAAACGTTGACGAGAAGTAGTAGTCAGGCGGGGTATCCAGCAAGCGGATGGGTGATGTGAATCCGTTACCGTGCCAGACGAACTTGTCTCCGAGTTTTTCTCTGCCGCAAGGTGGGCGTTTGGCGACGTTATCAGCCGGAATGAGCCCCAACAGATGGTTGGGGAAATGTAGGTGGTACCGCGCTAAAACGCCCTGCAGAGGCCCATTTTGGGCTTCTGGGGGCTTTTTTTGTGGCACAACGTAGACTTAATAAAGGGAGCGAAGACTTTTGGCATACAAACACCAAATTATCGAACGCAAATGGCAACACTACTGGCGCGTCAATGAGACTTTCAAGACCGCTGACAATCAGAATAAACCGAAATACTATGTCTTAGATATGTTCCCTTACCCTTCAGGCCAAGGGCTGCACGTGGGTCATCCAGAAGGATACACGGCAACCGACATCATGGCCCGTTTGAAGCGGATGCAAGGCTTCAACGTTCTGCACCCAATGGGCTGGGACGCCTTTGGCCTGCCTGCTGAGCAGTACGCTTTGAAGACGGGACACAATCCTAAAGATTTCACTGCCCACAACATCAAAAACTTTAAGCGTCAAATTCGCTCATTAGGTTTTTCTTACGACTGGAGTCGTGAAGTAAACACCACTGACGAATCTTACTACAAGTGGACACAATGGATTTTTGAACAGATGTACAAGAAGGGCTTAGCCTACGAAGATAAAATCATGGTCAATTGGGCACCTGACTTTATGGGTGGGACCGTTGTGGCCAACGAAGAAGTCGTTGATGGCAAGACTGAACGGGGCGGTTACCCTGTTTACCGCGTACCAATGCGCCAATGGGTCTTAAAGATCACGGCTTATGCTGACCGGTTGCTGGATGACCTAGATGATCTGGATTGGCCAGAAAGCATCAAGGAAATGCAACGAAACTGGATCGGTCGTTCTGAAGGGGCCAGTGTCTTCTTCCCAGTTGATGGGCAAGAAGACACCAAGGTTGAGGTCTACACGACTCGTCCGGATACGTTATTTGGAGCTACTTATATGGTCTTGGCACCAGAACATGCCCTGGTTGATCAGATTACGACACCAGAACAGGCTGAGGCTGTTAAGGATTATAAAGAAGCGATTGAAAGTAAGTCAGATTTGGAACGGACTGACTTGAACAAGGATAAGACCGGGGTCTTCACCGGTGCTTACGGTGTTAACCCATTGAGCGGTGCCAAGGTGCCAATTTGGATCGGTGATTACGTGCTGGCATCCTACGGGACCGGGGCTATCATGGCCGTGCCGGCTCATGATGACCGGGACCACGACTTTGCTACGAAATTCAACCTGCCAATCGTTCAAGTAATTGCTGGTGACGATGACACCGATGTGCAAGCAGCTGCTTACACCGGTGATGGTGCACACGTCAACTCGGGCTTCTTGGATGGGTTGGATAAGAAGACGGCCATTTCTAAGGCCATCGACTGGTTGGAAGAAAACCATGTCGGCCACAAACAGGTCAACTTCCGGTTACGAGACTGGATTTTCTCTCGTCAACGTTACTGGGGTGAACCAATTCCCGTTATCCACTGGGAAGACGGCGAAACAACGCTGGTTCCGGAAGACGAGTTACCACTCAAGTTACCAGCTGCCAAACAACTGGAACCCTCAGGAACCGGTGAGAGTCCACTGGCAAACCTGGATGACTGGGTTAACGTCGTGGATGAAAACGGGCGTAAAGGGAAGCGTGAAACGAACACCATGCCACAATGGGCCGGGAGTTCATGGTACTTCTTGCGTTACGTTGATCCTAAGAACAATGAAGCCATTGCCGACCCAGACAAATTGAAGTACTGGATGCCAGTCGATCTCTACATTGGTGGGGCTGAACATGCCGTTCTTCATTTACTGTACGCTCGGTTCTGGCACAAGTTCCTGTATGACCTCGGGGTTGTGCCAACCAAGGAACCTTTCCAGAAGTTAGTTAACCAGGGGATGATCCTGGGAACGAACCACGAAAAGATGTCCAAGTCTAAGGGGAACGTCATCAATCCTGATGAAATCGTCGAAAAGGACGGGGCCGATACGCTTCGTCTTTACGAAATGTTCATGGGGCCAATTGAAGCTTCGAAGCCTTGGAGTACTGAGGGTATCAATGGTTCTCGTCGCTGGCTTGATCGAGTTTGGCGTCTGCTGATCGATGACAACAACCATTTGCGTGATTGGGTGACGATGATCAACGATGGTGCGTTGGATAAAATCTACAACCAGACGGTCAAGACAGTAAGTGAAGACCTTGAAGCGATGCGCTTCAACGTGGCTATTTCGCAATTGATGGTCTTCGTTAACGAAGCTTACAAGGCCGATAGTCTGCCATTGATCTACATGGAAGGTTTCGTCAAGCTGATTTCACCAATCGTGCCACATATCGCCGAAGAACTCTGGTCATTGATGGGCCACGATGAAACGATTGCCTACGCTAAGTGGCCAACCTACGACGAAAAGCAATTGGTTGAAGACGTGGTTGAAATGGTCGTTCAAGTGAACGGTAAGGTTCGGGCACACCTCAAGGTTGCGAAGGATGCAGCCAAGGATGATATCGAAGCAGCTGCTCTGGCTGACGATGTGGTCAAGACCCATACCGATGGCAAGACGATTCGTAAGGTCATTGTGATTCCAGGCAAATTGGTCAACATTGTGGCTAACTAAGCATAAGCGTTTGTTGGAAGGTTTAGTCTAAGTATACTTTAAGGGTCTGAGACAAAAGTCTCGGACCCTTTTTAGCGTCAATTTTATCTTGCTGACATGGGTGCCGAGGGCAAGATACTGTGGCTCATATCTTGATAATTCTAAAAGTGGGTAACAGAAGGCTGGAGATAAATTATTTACTTCGATCCAGTATTAGCAAGCGTCGTTACCACTAATCTTCTGTAAATTGGTTACATGCCAGAGACCAGAGGATTCAGACGTGGTGATCGCTGGTTAACCTTAATCACGGTAAAAGATGTTAAATGTGTTCATGATGACTAACCTAGTTGACAACAAGATACCGCGTCAGCCGATAGGTCGTCAGATATGGGCTCAGGTGCATCGTTCTGCTTAATTAGTAGATGGGTTTCCTACTGGCTTAGCAGAAGACCAAGCTTGTAGACTCGGTTTTTTCGAGGCTTCAAGTTGTGTCTGCACCGTTCCAGCCCATATCTGGCGGCCGGTAAGGCAGAGGGATGGTACTTGCTTAACTTTTTTAACGTTCAGTTGGCTAATAGCGTGGTGGCCAAACTAATGAAGGGTTTAGTCGTGCAATTCGACTGGCAGTGGTCATAATGAGACTCATTAAGGGGGAGGGGTCGCGTATGTGGCGAAAACTGCGAACGCTAAGTAAGTTTGAGTGGCAGATGACCTGGGCAGATAAGTCTATCCTATTCTTTACACTGATTGCGCCCACGATTTATTTTGTGGTGGCGGCAGTGAATACTAATGGTCATCCGTTGGGAACTGGTAACGCATTAGTCCAGCTCACCGGTTACTGGGCCTACATCGTCTTGGTGGGCGTGTTAAATGGTTTTGAATTTGGTCTGATCAACTTGCGAGAGACCAATTTTTTGAAAATGTTTACGGTGATTGCTGGTGATCGACGGTTAATTTTTTACAGTAACTTGGCAATTCAAACGTTATTTATTCAGATTGAGATGGTGTGCTTTGATGCCGTGGTCGTTGCCCTTGATCCGACTACAATTCAGTATTTACCAGACATGGCGGCCGCTCTACTGTTAAACTTTTTGTTAGTTCCGATCATTGCTGGGTTCACCAACTTTTTCTTACTGATGCCCATTAAGGGGAATACTATTGCGTTGATTGTGATGGGCTATATCGCGGTGGGGATGCTGCTGATCAACGTCAGCCTTCCGAACGAATGGGCCCTGAATATCTTATTAACCAGTCTTAATCCGTGTTCATACGTTGTGTTATTTTATGCGGCATTTCTAAATTTGGCTCACGCAACGACTGGTTTTAATGGCACGATGTTAGTGGTAGTGGGTCTCTTCTATCTCATGGTGGGCTACTATCCGGTCCGTCACATGCGATTACAGTCACAGACTAGTCGATACTAAGGGGGACGTGTCATGCAAATTCAGGATTATTCACTGGTATTACCAGATGGGCGGCAGCTCTTTAATCGGCTTACCGCAGAATTTGTGCCGGGTAAGGTTAATATTTTATTGGGTGCTAACGGTGTGGGGAAGACGACGTTGCTGGACCTAATTGCGGGAGTGCGTGCCGGCGATCGGTCACATCTCCTGGGTTTTCCAACCATGGGCCATATTGGTTATGAGATGCAGGGAGCCCCCTTTACGGGGAACGTCACTGTATTGGAAGCCTTACAGATGATGCGGGTGTTGGATGACCCTGCGGCAACCCTCGAAGTGGCGGACCTACCGGCGGACTTACAAGCGATAGCGCATACTCGCTTTAAAGCTCTCTCTGGCGGGCAACGGCGATTAGTTTTATTCACTGGGATTTGCCAGTTGCGACGTGACCTTTACTTGTTTGATGAACCAGAAAATGGGCTGGACCTTCGTGCGGTTAAAAGGGTCATGGCGCAGATCAGTCGGCTAGCCTCGTCTGGACGAACGGTTATCATGACGACTCATCAGCTGCGGGCTTTACCAGAGGGGAACACTCAGGTGTTGGTCCTGGCTGGTCAGTGTATTGCGTTTGCAGGAACACCAGCCGAATTTATGGCGGAGACTCAGACCGGGAGTTTAGAGGCTGCTTATCTCAAAGGAGTCAGTTGAGATAGAGGGGCCAGCAGACGGTTGGCTACCTGTGAATATCCGTTTCAGTAAAACAAATTTAGCGTTAAAAAAGGGGCTGGGAATTTATCCCGGCCCCTTGTATGTAAATGAATTAATTTACCGTCGACGGTGTCGGACGAAGGTAAAGAAGTGCAGAATGCTGGCAAGTAAAACGTAGAAGATGACCACGAAGGTGGCGTAGGTCAGCCAGAATTTTCCGGCGGCAAAGACGCCAAACCACCAAGCCTGGAGGCCCATCGTAATGAGAGCCATGACGGCAATCATGATGAATAATAAGATATATCGTTTCAAAGTGTTATCATCCTTTCGTGGCCGGTTGGCAATCTTTTTCCCCCAGCGGGTGCATTCAGCAAGCTTTTCAGGCCGTGGTTTCTTAGTTCCCCAGGTACCGGTTCCGACGAATTCACCGACCTTTATCAGACCAGCACCGGTCAACACGCGGTCGATGGTCACAAAGGTTTGATCGGTAATACCAGTCGCCAGATTTTCAGTGGAGCTGATGAAGCAGCTCGTCATACTTAAGTAGTGTTTATCTTTGTATTTACCAGGTAGGGTGTCCGCCACAGAGTTCATGCGGACCAACCGGAACCGCATACAATCAAAAAATTGTTTCATGACACCAGACATGCCACCCCAATAGGTTGGCGCGCAGATAATCCAAAAATCACTGGCCGCCATCTTAGCCTCAATTTCGTCTAACGCGGGACAACTTTGTTCCTTCGTGTCGGGATAAATATCGTAGTCGCGCAGGAAGACGGTCTCCACATTGGCTGAATCGGGGAGGGCCGCGGTAACGGCATCCAAGTAACCAGCAGTGATGCCGTGGCGCTCATGACTACCGAGTAACGCTAAATAACGCAATTGAATCGCCTCACTCTCTAAACTAATTATCTCTTCAGTATACCGCATCCAATTTGGTTGGACAAAAGGAAGGTTGGCAAACAAAAAGGCCCGCAGATAGTCTGCGGGTCCAGTTGATTTAGGTTAGAGCAATTCAGTTAAGATGGCGAAGAACCGATGACGAATGGTTTCCGTTTGCCCCGTCTTAGAGAATTGGTAGTTTAAAACGTGTCGGTCAAATTCGTGGAAGAAGACGTCAGCCATCGTGGTGTAATCACTATCGTTGGTTTGGTCGATCCGCTTGAAACTGCGCCAGGTCGAATAAATTAATTGCGCGTCAGAAATCGCCTCTAACTCTGGGAAGTTTCCCCGGATGCTCTTGGTCATCTTCACGACTTGTTTTGCCCGTTCTGGTGACATCTGCATCTTTGGTGCTGCGGTGGAACCAGCTGTTGCCTGCGTCATATTGGCATTCCTCCTTGAATATACTGTGTCTTTGCCTACTTCCAGCATACCACTGTTCGGGATGTTCGGTAAGAATTCTGCTGGCGCTTTGGGTGATTTGCCTGAAAAGTCTCGTTATTTTGACGAAATTAGCGGTTTGGTGGTAAAAATCATCTAAACGCGGTGGGTCTCATTTCACCGGTTACCACGATAGAACCTGCGACCGATATCAAAATCTTAACGGAATTCTGACTTTTGCGGGGGAAAAGCTATGGTATAATGTTTGTTTGATTAGCTTGGAATTATCCAAGCCCGGATTACGTTGAATTTTACAAATTGAAAGTAGGGTGTCAAATGGCGGCAAGTTCAGAAAATTCTGGAAACCAAGCCAGCACGCAGGACCAGATGGTTGCGGGGTCAGCGTGGATGACGGCGGGAAGTATTCTCTCGCGGATTCTCGGAGCGGTTTACATTATCCCTTGGAATATTTGGTTTGGAGCCTTTTATTTGCAAGGAAACGCGTTATACGGAAAAGGGTACAACATCTATAGTTTCTTCCTGATTGCGGCGATCGCCGGGGTGCCTTCCGCAATTGCCAAGCAGGTGGCTCACTATAACGCATTAAATGAGTATGGTATCAGTGTCCGCCTCTATAAACGAGGACTAGAAATAGCTATTTTAACCGGGGTCGTGATTGCCTCATTGATGTACTTTGGGGCGCCGCTCTTTACGGGGGGCGACCAAAACCTGGTTCCCGTCCTGCACTCGTTGGCGTGGGCAATTCTGATTATTCCAACCATGAGTCTGACGCGGGGCTACTTCCAGGGTTTCCAGCAAATGGCACCGTCCGCCATCTCCCAGTTTGTGGAGCAATTGGTTCGGGTCATCTATATGTTGGGTGCCGCTTTTATCATTATGCGGGTCCTGAAGGGCAACTGGATCACCGCGGTTTCACAGTCAACCTTTGCGGCCGCAGTCGGGGCCTTCGGGGGTCTGTCGATTCTCGGTGTCTACTATTGGCGGCGGCGGCATGAGTTCCGTTCGCTGGTAGCTAACAGTAACAATGAAATGGTGGTGCCGGCCAAGCAATTGTATCAAGAAATCATCGCACAAGCCGTTCCATTCATTGTCTTAGGTGCGGGGATCACGATTTTTCAACTGATTGACCAATACACCTTTGCACCCATTATGCATCTGGCTGGTACCTATACGGCCGCTCACCTGAACGACTTATTCGCGCTGTTCGGGGTGAACGCCAATAAATTAATTATGATTACGATTTCCTTATCGTCAGCACTAGCCGTTACCGTGGTGCCATTGCTCTCTCAAAGCTATACGCAGGGCAATAAAAAGGATATTTCGGCACAATTAACGAATGCCTTCATGATGTTTGAATTCGTCATGATTCCCAGTGCGCTGGGGATGGCCGCAATTGCCCGCCCACTGAACCTGGTATTCTACGGGACGACGCATGAGGCTTTGGCCGCGTCGTTGCTCGCCTTCTCTTCTTACCTGTCGATTTTGTTGGGGCTTTACACGGTCGTTGCAGCGTTGATGCAGGGAATCTCTCAGAACAAACGTGCCGTTCGGTACTTCTTAGTCGGGACTATTGTGAAATTTATCGTCCAGTGGCCGCTGGTTTACTTCTTTGGTGCCTTTGGTCCGCTGATTGCGACTGGTTGTGGATTCCTGGTCGCTTGTTACCTGATTGTTCACTGGTTGAATAACCAATTTGGCATTAACTACGCAAGCATTGCCAAAAAGACTAACGGTATCCTACTGTCAGCCTTAGGAACCTTTGCATTAGCCCGCGGTGTTGCTCTGTTGGGTGGTCTGCTGGGGAGTCAGGGTCGGGTCATCAACTTCTTGATTGTGGCAGTGGCTGCGGTTATCGGGGGCTACTTCTACGTTTACTCTGTTTTGAAGTCACGACTGGCCGATGCTATTCTCGGGTCACGCGTTGCCGGTCTGCGTCGGCGCCTACACATTCGTTAGGAGGTCAAACATGAACATTGAACGTTACTTAACGGAACACCGTCAGGGGACACCCGGACAAATTTTTCGACTGCTACGACAGGGTCGAGTTACGGTCAATGACGTCGTGGTTGATTCTCCTCGTAAACTAGTGACGAGCCAGGATGACGTTCGCGTTGACAAGTTGGCTGTTGCTGGTCGTCAGCCACAATACTACGTCTTTAATAAGCCCATGGGGTTTCAGCTGAGTCTGGACCCTACGGCGCCGCGGAGCTTGGGAAGCCTGTTAAATGGCTTCGATCAACAGTGGCAGTTACAAGCGCTGACTGATTTGCCTCGGGAAGCCGTGGGTGCCGTCATTGCCAGTGATGATACGCAATTCTTGATGGACGTGGATGCCCAGAACTGGCTCAGTACCTGTCGGGTACAGTTGACCGGGGTCACCGTTCCTGAAATAGCCACTAATCCGGCTTTTCAAAATTTAACGACCCAAGTTGATCAGATTAGTCAGACCATGACTATCAGTCTGCAAACGGCTGACGTAGCCGCAGCGGTAGCGACTCTGAGCCAACTAACTGGTGTGACTGGTCCGGTTGAACGGACGGCGCTGGGGCCACTAAGCTGCCCTGTTGACTTAGCGATTGGAACCTATCGCGGACTGACTGCCAGTGAAATTGACAGTTTGTTGGGCGAAGGCATTCCTACAAAGTAAATTTAATCGTTAATAAAAAACTGTGTAGGCTCTAAATTGGGCCGCACAGTTTTTTTGTACCATATTTTAAATGATAAGTTTATTAACCTTCGTGGGCTTTCATAAATTGCGGTAATTGCGCCACGATTTGATGTGGTAAGACTACGTACTGCGTCTTCGCCAGTTTCTCAGCGATGGCACTGTGGCTGTAGACCGCGGCTAAGACCGCTTGGTCCGTATCCTTAAACTGAGCGGTGAAACCACCGACCATGCCGGCTAATGTATCGCCCATGCCACCGGTTGCCTGAGCGGGAGTACCAATGGTATTCTCGTAGACACCGTTATCCGTGTAGACTTGGGTGCGGTGAGATTTCAGGACGATGGTCGCGTCCAGCTGGTCGATGATTGCTAGGTTCCAATCCACCGTTTGTTTGTCGATGGCAATACCACTCAATCGTTGCCACTCCATTTGGTGCGGTGTCATGATGAGGTGCGTCTCTGGCAAAGGTAGGTGGCGTTCGGCAACTAGGGTGATTGCAGAACCGTCAATGACCAAAATTTGGTCGGATTGAATCACGTTGAAGACGTCTGCCAAAACGGCTGCGGCTTCATCATCGGTTCCGAGACCGGGGCCTACGACCACGACGTCAGATCCCTTGATGAGTTCACGGGATTGGTCGAAGTCGGTAATGTCGGCGAACATGGCTTCCGGCAACCGAGCGTGAAGAGCGTCTTGGTTGCTGGCGTCGGTGATGGTCGTTACCAGGCCAGCACCGGAATAAACGGCGGCTTCACTGGCCATGATGATAGCGCCTCCAAAATTGCGGTTACCACCAATCAAGGTCACCCGGCCGTAGGTTCCCTTGTAGCTATCGGCGGCGCGTTGTTGGATTGTTGCCGCCAGAATATTTTCAGTTAAAGGTTGTGCTTCTTGCATGCGATTAGCCTCCTCTTATGTATCTTTTCCAGTATAGCATGTTCCGCCGTGAAATCGGCTTACATTTGGCGGGGGGTATGCTAAAATTGGAGACAGTTAACCTGGACGTTTGGTCCGAATAAAATGAAGGAGGTCCAATCATGGCAATTGATTGGCAAAAGCTAGCAGAAAAGTATCACCAGGACTACGTTGCAGACCTAACCACGTTGGTCGGCATCGATAGTTCAC
Organism: Levilactobacillus tongjiangensis; assembly: GCF_003946345.1. GTDB lineage: Bacteria > Bacillota > Bacilli > Lactobacillales > Lactobacillaceae > Levilactobacillus > Levilactobacillus tongjiangensis. The sequence continues at coordinate 28,741 of NZ_RHNY01000020.1, read as the reverse complement.
GAGATGATTCCAAGGCCACCGATGATTATCCATTGGGTCCTGGTCCCGCCAAGGCCTTGCTCGCATTTTTAGACTTGGCCAAGCGTGACGGTTTTAAGACGACAAATTTAGATAATTTAGTGGGTTACGTGGAATATGGTGAGGGCGATGACACGCTCGCCATCCTGGGCCACGCCGACACGATGCCTGGTGGTAAGGGGTGGCACACGGATCCCTTTACGTTGACTAAGAAGGATGGCAAGCTGTACGGTCGTGGTACGTCCGACGACAAGGGGCCAGCTCTAGCAGCCTACTACGGTTTGAAGATGTTGAAGGACGAGGGAATTATCCCTAAAATCAAGATTCGGTTCATCATTGGTACCGACGAGGAGAGCGACTGGACGGGGATGAACCACTACCTTGACCTGGAACCCGCACCAACGTTGGGCTTCTCACCTGACGCCGAATTTCCACTGATCAATGGTGAAAAGGGTAATGTCACCTTCACTTCCCACTTTAGCGGTAGTAACGGTGGTACCGTAAGCTTACGCGACTTTGAGGCCGGCTTACGGGAAAACATGGTTCCGCGAGATGCTGAGGCCACGGTTGTGGGCAGCAAACCGGAACAGCTTATCGCTGATTTTACGACCTTCCTGACAAAAGTTCCCGTCACCGGTGAAGCTGAACAGGTAGCCGATGGTGTTCACTTACAGGTGATCGGTAAAGCAGCACACGGCATGGAACCTAAGAATGGCATCAATGCCGGGACTTTCTTAGCAACGTTCCTGAACCAATACGATTTTGGTGGGGATGCTGCTGATTTCCTCGGTCTGTTGGCAAATAGTCTCCATGATGATTCTCGCGCAACCAAGTTGGGGATTGCCTACACGGACGAGGTGATGGGCGACCTCACCATGAACGTCGGCGTGATGACCTTTAAGGCTGATGAAGGTGGCCTGATCAACACTAATTTCCGGTACCCAACTGGGACTGGTGCTGCTGATATCAAGGCTGGTTTGGAGAAAGCTGAGGCTGAAATGGCCGTGACGCTAAAGCAGGGTCGAGAAATGGTGCCACACTACGTTGATCCAGCAGACCCAATCGTGGCAACCTTGATGGACGTTTACCGGCAACAGACTGGTGACTTGACCGCCCAACCAGAAGTCGTGGGTGGCGGGACGTATGGTCGGTTGATGAAACGGGGCGTGGCCTTCGGTGCATTGTTCCCTGGAACTCAGGACACGATGCATCAAGCTGATGAATTCCAACCAGAAGCTGATTTGTTGAAGGCGATGGCCATTTATGGTCAAGCCATCTACGAATTGACCAAGTAGTTTACCTAAAAATTGGTCAAAGGAGTGGTAGGGATGACGGAAAGATATCAACACATTCTCGTTGGTGTGGATGGTTCTAAGCAGGCACGACGGGCATTGGACAAGGCCATTGCGGTGGCAGTCAGAAATGAGGCTGAACTGATCATTATCACCATTATGAGCGGCGGCGACTACGTGGGCCTGGGGAACAACACCCGGGTCGGCTTTGGCTACGTCGACCAACAGGTAATGGATGAAGAACGGCAGATTCAAGAAAAAACAGTCGACGAGTACCGGCAACGGGCCCAAAAGGCGGGTGTCAAGCAGGTGGTTACTTCCGTGTACTACGGTCACGCGAAGGTCGACTTGGCGCGGACATTGCCTAAGGACTATCACGCGGACCTGATTATGATTGGAGCCACCGGGGTCAACGTTGTGGAGCGCATGTTGATGGGATCCACGGCGAGTTACGTGGTCGCGAACGCTGTTTGTGACGTGCTGATTGTTCGGACTGATTTAGAGAATCATGCGTCGAACCTGAAGCATTTGCCAACGGCCTAGTTAGGTTTAACAGTCATAATGACTTGTAAAAGATGTTGCTTGGTTAACGTGGTTAGCCTGGTTTCATCTTTTTTGTGTTGAATCTAAAGGTTGAGAACACTGAAATACCCACTATGCTTGACACAACGAGAATCGGATGTTGAGTTTTAGTCAAACATAGTGGGAAAAAAGCCGCCTTACCGTTCGCGAAATTTGGACCGGAACATGCTGGGGAGGACGGGACAAGCCCAAAGGCGGTCTTGCCCCTCGCTTGAAGCCGTAAAGCACGTCTTCAGGTCGCCATTTTCAAGAAAATCACTTGAAAATCCCACGGTTGAGCCCAAATTTGACTCACTCTCGGCTACCTAGTGGCGCGCTAAAAGTACTGAGCAAGTGATGTCATTCAAACACTTAAGCTAGCTTAGTTTCCAAGAACCCGTTTAACCGGAGGTGGTCAGAGGTGGAGCCAGCTGTGTCGACGGTGTTAGCCGATTTTCGGCTTACAGCGTGGGACGTGTTTGAAGACTGGCGGTTTTTCCAGGCTTCAAACCGAGCCGAAGAACCGCTTCTCAGGCCGCAGGTGGCTGGTGAAGCTGAACTTGACGACACAAAAAAAACACCAGCCACAACTGGTGTTCCGAGTTTATATGATTGCGAATGCACGATTAAAGCCGGTGAATGTCCAGAACGCTCCCGGTTGCGGCGTCGGCGATGAACTGGTATTGAACCAGTTGGTCGTCTTCGTAGCGCGTGATGCCACCATAGTAGACACGCGCTTTGACTGCATATTTTTGGAAGGGAACCGCTCGTTTTTCGATCCAGGCACCCTCAATCGGCGATTCTTGCCGGAATTGGTGCTTGACCTGATTCAGAATGATATCTGGATCTAAGCGAGACGCGCTACCGAAGAATCGCGTGATGAAAATGCCCATTAACCCACCGAGTACGCCGGTGAGACTTAGTTGATATAATTGTCCATTTTTTGCAGCCATAACTACCGCCTCCTAAGCAAGTTGTTTCAGTTGGGCATCAACCCCATCACTTCTGCCCTCAGTATACCAATGATTGGAGGGAAGTTCCCGTAAAAAGGCAAAAATCGTGTAAATTCTTTCATCCATGCTATAATGGACTTTGTCAAAATTTTATTCTTTAATAAAGGAGTGCTAACCATGGAACAATTACCCAAGATGTCAGCCGCTGAACTGAAAGATGTCGTGAAGGATGGCAAAACGATGCTTTTCTTCTCCGCAACCTGGTGCCCAGATTGCACGTTCATCAAGCCAGCTATGCCTGAGATCGAAGCGGATTTCTCCGACTTTAAGTTTATTGCTGTCGATCGTGACGAAAACATCGACTTAGCCGCTGAACTTAACGTATTCGGCATTCCTAGTTTCATTGCTTACGCCGATGGTCAAGAAATCGGTCGGTTAGTAAACAAAGATCGTAAGACAAAAGCAGAGGTTGAAGAATTTATCAATTCTTTAGCGACCAACGCTTAATATAACCCCGTTGGAAAGGATTCAGACATGTTAATTGCTAGTTACAATCCCCAAGAATTAGGGGATGCATTGATTGTTATCGTTGCCCAAGATACCCCCAAGCAGGCACACACCGTTCGTGAAAATATTGCGCGGATCTACGACCCAGATACTGAGAAGACCCTAGGATACAATTTTCTGGCCGTCTCCAGCATTTTACCGGACATTACGGGTGCTGGTCAGGTACACCTGACTGAGGACGACGTGGCGGCTTTAAACACCGCTCTCGAGGATGCCGGTTTTGCCGGTGAATTGGAAGCTGAAACGAGTTCTCGGTTCGTCGTTGGGTATGTTAAGACGGCAACGCCACACCCAGACTCCGATCACCTGTTGGTGACGGAGACTGTGGTTGATAATGACCAATCCGTCCAAATCGTTAGTGGTTCACCTAACATGCAGGCCGATATTAAGGTCGTTGTTGCAAAAGTTGGGGCAATGATGCCTAGTGGACTCATTATTTGGCCCGGTGAATTACGCGGGGTCAAGAGTGATGGGATGATTTGTTCAGGCCGTGAATTGGGCCTAGCAAATGCGCCACAACGCCCAGGTGCCTTGATTTTGCCCGATGATTATGAAGTTGGTGACGCGTTTGATTTTGAACGTGGTCAATCCATTTTTAATGGTTAAGAAATATTACAAAGCGGGTCTGACCTTGTCGTCAGCCCGCTTTTTTGTGTACAATAGACTAGACTGACTATCAAGAGATTAATAGCCAATAATTTAAAATATAAACTAGCCCCCGTGGCTAGACATAAAAACACTTGGGGAATGAGTAAAGTGGCCGTCGAACGGCGGCGTCTCCTCCCACACCATGAAAATCGACGAGTACGCTCGTCAAGGAGGAAGAAACACATGGAGCACTATGACGGACCGGCCTTTTTCCGGAAGTTTCCGGTGGAACCGACCCCGGAACAGTTAGAAGATACAATGGACCAACGTGCAGAACGGCTGGTCAAACAACGCGAGCAACGCAATGAACGCCTGCGCATCAGAAAGGAACGGGAACTGAAACGACAGGCAGCAATCCAACCGGTCGTGACACCTAAGCAATCAGTCACCAAAGGACAATCAGAAGTTCGTGACCAACGGCCCAGTCGAACGACCGTTAGCAAGCCGGCTGAACCTGTAGAAGCCCAAAAGGAACCAGTTGCTGGCAGTGCCAGCTATCGGCCTTTTCAAATTACCCCGATTCCTAAGCAATTGCACCGACAGCGGTCGGTTTCGAAGACCCGACAACGTTACCAGCGCTTAGTGGCGCAGCTCCAAAAGCCCGCTGACAGTTTCTTCCTGATTGGTCAGCCAGGAGAGATGGCCGTGACCACGCCGGGGACCTTGACGGTGACGGACACACAGTCAGTGCCAGCGACGGTAGCTGACCAGCCGGAAACTGTGCCGGAAGAGGATCAGACTTCGACACCAGCTGCTCCAACTGTCGTGTTCTATCCACAGTACGCAGCTAAGGAACCCGTTCAGGCAGATGACGCAAGTGACGACGTATCGGCCATTGCTGATCAAGCAGCCACGTCAGATACTGTGAGTCAGCCGTCAGTGTCAGAAGATAGTGAAGCTAACGAAGAAAATCGCGAGCCGGAAGGTCCCACCATTGGAGACGTCGAAGAAGTTTTATCTGAAGAAGATTCAGCTCAGGACGAGCACCCATTGAAGGCTGAATCAACAGCGACTAAGAACGAGACGGTTGACCCTCGGCAGGCCGCTTATTTGCCTGTGGGAACGTCAGTCGACGACAAGCAAGTTAGGGTAGGGGAGAGCCCTGAAACGGCTTCAGAGACCGAAATGAGTGACTCAGAAGCCCCAGAAGCCCCAGAAGCCCCAGAAGCCCCAGAAGCCCCAGAAGCCCCAGAAGCCCCAGAAGCCCCAGAAGCCCCAGAAGCCCCAGAAGCCCCAGAAGCCCCAGAAGCCCCTACTGATGATCAGAATTCTGACTTAGTAGAGACTGAACCGGTAGTTAACGATGAGGATAACACTGAAGCTGATGTCGAAGGAAACACCAATGCCGACCACAAACCAGCCGAAGACGCATCGGCTCAACCGGCGGAGGTCCAAGAATTGCTGAACCGCGCTATGGATGATCAAACGGATACGTCTGAATCCGTAGCTTCGATGGATGCGTCCGATCAAGTTGGTTTACCTGCGGATAAGCGGCCTGAACCTGTAAGGCCAGCACCCAAGGTGGCTAAGGCTAAACCTGCCCGCGGCCTGGGCCACTCACTGGGCGATATCATGCAAGAGGAAGGTAATGATCAACGGAGTTTGGCACTCTTTGATCGCCCAGAAGTTACCGCTACGTCTGAGGAGAAACCTCTGGACACGACGCGGGGCTACCATTTCCCTGACGTGGCACTCTTGCCTAAGCCCGTAGTGCCTGATGAAGCTGCTTTAGATGAGTGGATCGAACACCAAGCTGAGGTTCTGGACGCCACGTTGAGTGCTTTCCACGTGGACGCCCACGTGACTGATTGGACGGTCGGTCCAACCGTCACGCAGTTCCAGATCAGTTTGGCATTGGGAGTCAAGGTCAATAAGATTACCAATTTAAATGATGACTTGAAGCTGGCCCTGGCAGCGAAGGATATTCGAATTGAGGCACCAATCCCTGGGAAGACCACGGTCGGTATTGAAATTCCTAATCTGAAGTCGCGACCAGTCATGCTGTCTGAAATTTTGAATTCCGCGGCCTTCAAGAACAGTGAATCGCCGTTGACCGTGGCGTTAGGGGTCGACCTCTTTGGTAAGCCCCAGATCACAGATCTGCGGAAGATGCCGCACGGGTTGATTGCCGGGGCCACTGGTTCTGGGAAGAGTGTCTTTATCAATTCACTGCTGCTGTCAATTTTGTATAAAGCCACGCCGGCTCAGGTCAAGTTGCTCTTGATCGACCCTAAGGCCGTTGAAATGGCGCCGTACGATGGCTTACCTCACTTGCTGTCACCAGTTATTTCTGACCCCAAGGCGGCTGCGGCGGCCTTGAAGTGGGTCGTGACTGAAATGGATCAACGCTACGAAAAGCTTGCTGCGGCAGGAGTCCGAAACATTGAACAGTTTAATGACCGCGCGGATGCCAATGATGAACCAGCGCTGAAGATGCCATACATTGTAATCATCATCGATGAATTAGCTGATTTGATGATGATGGCAGCTAGTGAAGTTCAGGATTATATTGTGCGAATCACGCAAAAGGCGCGGGCGGCCGGGATTCATTTGCTGGTAGCCACGCAACGGCCAAGTGTTGATATCGTGACTGGAACGATTAAGAACAACATTCCTACGCGAATTGCCTTCATGGTTTCAAGTCAGATCGATTCACGGACTATCTTAGATACGGCCGGGGCTGAAAATCTGCTGGGTCGTGGAGATATGCTGTACCTGGGCAACGGCGCTAGTCAACCGATGCGGTTGCAAGGAGCATTCGTGGAATCAGAAGTGGATGCCATTACCGACTATGTCAGAACACAGGGTCAACCCCATTACGCGTTTGAACCCAAGGGATTGCTACAACGGGAGACGGCTGAAGAGAACCAAGACGAGTTATTGCCGAAGGTCTTAGCCTACATTGCGGAAGAAAAATCCGTATCGACCTCGAAGTTGCAACGGGTCTTCTCCATTGGCTATAACCGAGCGGCTAATCTGATCGATGATTTGGAACAGCACCACTATGTGTCCCCACAACACGGGTCAAAACCCCGGGAAGTTTATTTAACACCTGAAGATTTAGACAAGGATTTGCCTGAACCTCACGCGGGGGGCACCCATTAAGTCATTGTTAAGCCACGTTCTCTATCCTTGAGGAATCCTTTTCCGGCGGTAGGGGATATGCTAAAATAAGAATTGTAATCACTCGACTGGCTGGGAAAACTGCGCCTCAGCCTCACTGAGTAGAAAAGAGGATCATTTAATGGACAACGCAACGGTTTACCACTTCGTAGGAATTAAAGGATCAGGGATGAGTGCACTCGCTCTGATTTTGCATGATAAGGGTTTTAAAGTACAAGGCTCAGATATCACCCAGTACACGTTTACACAACGTGGGCTGGAACAGGCCGGCATCGACGTAATGGCGTTTGATGAAGCCAATATTCACGAAGGGCTCACCGTCATTGCGGGGAACTCCTTTACGGATGATCATCCTGAAATTAAAAAGGCTCGGGAGATGGGATTACCCGTCTACCGGTATCATGAATTCTTAGGCCACTTGATCGAAGGTTACACCAGTATTGGTGTTGCTGGCGCTCACGGAAAGACCAGTACTACTGGATTGCTGGCCCACGTGTTGGGTGGTATCGCCCCAACTTCCTATTTGATTGGGGATGGAAGTGGTAAGGGAACCCCTAACGCCCGTTTCTTCGTCTACGAAGCAGATGAATACCGGCGCCACTTCCTGGCCACTAAGCCAGATTACGCTATCATGACCAACATTGACTTTGATCATCCTGATTACTACACCGGGATCGATGATGTCTTCAACGCGTTTGAGACGTGGTCCAAGCAGGTTAAAAAGGGTATTTTCGCTTGGGGGGATGACCCTGAGTTGCGGAAAATCAAGACGGATGTCCCCGTATATTACTACGGGACTAGCGAACGAGATGACTTCCAAGCTGTTAATGTCAAACGTTCAACCACTGGTTCATCGTTTGACGTGATGCACGGGGATGAATCTTTAGGTAACTTTGAAATTCATTTGTATGGTGAACACAACGTGCTGAACAGTTTGGCCGTTATCGCCGTGGCTTATTTTGAAAAAGTCGACATGAATGAAATCAAGCGCGAACTCTTGGATTTCAAGGGCGTCAAGCGTCGGTTCACTGAACGGAAAGTGGCTGACATGACCATCATCGATGACTATGCGCACCATCCTTCTGAAATCAAAGCCACGTTGGATGCTGCTCGGCAAAAGTATCCGGATAAGGAGATAATTGCGGTCTTCCAGCCACATACTTTCAGTCGGACCATTGCCTTGATGGACGATTTTGCTAAGAGCCTGAATCTGGCAGACAAGGTCTTCTTGACCAACATCTTCAGCTCGGCTCGTGAAACCCAAGGGGCGGTTTCAAGTAAGAACCTTGCGCAAAAGATTGCTAAGGGTGGCGAAATCCTAACGGTGGACAATATGTCGCCATTACTGGATTTTCATGATGCCGTTGTGGTCTTCATGGGTGCCGGTGACGTACAAAAGTACGAACGGTCTTATGAAGAACTACTGAGTCACTTATCCTTAAAAGATAACTAAAGTTAGAACGCCGGACAACTAGTCGAATTAGTTGTTCGGCGTTTTTGTATTGAACGTCCTGATTCAATTAGTATGATAAGAATTGCCTTTCTTTAGCGGAGTTGTATGCTTAGGCTTATTACATATTTGGGGGCGTTTAAACTTGGAAACAAAGACAGAAGGTAGTTGGCTGAAAAACCAACTGTTTACGAATTGGAAGAAGTTTGAGATTGGTTACGTAATTGTCCTGATTCTCTTACAAATTATGGTATATTTCATCGCACCTGACAGCATTATTGGGATGGTTTCAGGTGTTGCAGGGGTATTGTGTCTGGTTTACGGGATGAAGGGACGTAAAATTTCCTTTATTTTTGGATTAGTCCAGTGTCTCGCCATGACCTACATCGCTTGGATCAGTCACGCGTATGGGTCATTTGCCATGGATATTATTTACGTGATTTCCCAGCCAATTGGGTGGATCATGTGGGGGCAAGACGAGGCAACTCGCTCGTTTAAGCCGACCACGAAGCGCTGGATATTTGCCGGCGCATTTGCCGCTTGGTTAGTGGGATGGGTAGTCCTATCGTTGTTACACGGTCAATTACCATATTTCGATTCCATTAATTTTGTAGTTAGCTTGATTGCGCAATTGTTATACATTCTGAAGTTCAAAGAAAACTGGTCACTGTGGATCGTTGTTAATATTGCCAACGTCATCTACTGGGGAGCTTTGACCAGTCAAGCCTTGATGGGAACCGCTCAGGTCGGTACGATAGGGGCGAGTCTTTCTCAGGTAGCTTTACAACTGGCGCTGCTATTCAACGCCGTCTATGCGAACAAGGTCTGGGCCAGTGGAGAAGCCGATAATGAAGGTGGTGCCGGTAAGTAGAGTTAGCTTCTGTTAATCTAAGGTATTAGGGTAAAGTTAATGGTAGGACGACTGATTACTTGTGTTTACGATTAGTTTTGTTAGAATATACTCTAATAACCCCGAAACTGATTGTGATTTTAGTGGCGACTAAGTCGGGAATTGATTGAAAGAAGGAGCGTTTCAATGAACAACTTTGATCAGCAACCCCGTACGACGGTCAACACCGAGGTCGGCCTCAATAGCTTTTTAACCAAGATGTTTGGTTGGATGGGTGCGGCCGTGTTGGTCTCCGCTGTGACGGCGTTTTATATGTCCACTCAGGTAACTCTCTTGCAGAGCTTACATGGTGGTAGCCTGTGGATTCCAATCATTGTTTGGTTTATCCTACCGTTCGTAATTAGTGGACAGTCCATGAAACGGCCAACCGTGGCTCTAGTGGGACTCTTCGTTTATGCGGCCGTGACGGGGGCCGTCGTGTCCACGTATTCCTTGATTTTTACGAAGGAAGCCATGACTAGTGCATTCGTTTCGGCGGCGGCCATCTTTGTGACCATGGCTGGTATCGGTCTCTTCACGAAGCGTGATCTCAGTAAATTTGGGACTCAGGCCACAGCTGCATTAATTGGGCTGATTGTCGCAATGGTCATCAACATGTTCTTACAGAACAGTTTCTTAACGTTGATTTTCTCGTTCGTTGCCGTGATCATTTTCTCTGTTTTGACGGCGTTTGATACGCAGCGGATGCAACAGATGTATCTCAAGTATGGTGATCAAGTTTCTGTCACTGGCTTGGCTGTTAACGGAGCCTTGCAACTGTACTTGGACTTCGTTAACTTGTTCTTACAACTCTTACAAATCTTTGGTATGTTCGGTGGCAACAACGATTAACCGTCCGGTACCTCAAGGGGTCGAGACACTTGTCTCGGCTCCTTTTTTCTTTTCCTCACCGCCTTCAATACTTACGGTTGGATGGGTGCGGGGAGTGCCTATTGATCGTGTATAAAATAGCGAGTGTGACGACTGGAATTAGGCTGCGATAGGTAACGTGTCGGTATTGGACAATAGACTTTGAAGGTGTGAAATAATATGTTGTCAGTGGTGCTAGTTTGGTGCACCAATGACAACTCAAGTCGAGGAGAAAGACCGTTCTTTGGCTTTCTCCGTCCCCCACAGTGGTCATCAGCCTCGCCCTTTGATGGGGGCCACTACCGTAATTTCCAACGGATTACCGTTATTGTTTCGGGTTTGGACAGTTTTTTGGTAAAATAGACTTAGAATACTCGAGCATGGTTAGCATGACTCGAAAGGAGCGGAACATGGCGGAAAAACGTTTATTATTGATTGATGGTAACAGTGTCACTTTTAAGGCTTTTTTCGCGCTATACACGGCACTGGGGAAGTTCACCAACAGTGAAGGTCTCCATACCAACGCCATTTACGGCTTCAATACGATGTTGGAAACGATGTTAGACGTGGTCAAACCCACACACGCATTAGTAGCTTTTGATGCTGGGAAAACAACGTTTCGGACAAAAATGTATGACAACTATAAGGGCGGTCGGGCTAAGACGGCACCAGAACTCTCAGAACAATTTCCTTACGTTAAGGAACTGTTAGCCGCACGGGGCATTCAAACTTACGAATTGCCTGACTTTGAGGCGGATGACATTATCGGGACCTTGGCTCGGCAGGCTGAAGAAGATGGGTTTACCACGACCATCGTGACCGGTGATCGGGATTTAACGCAACTGGCTGATGAGCATACGACGGTGTCAATTTCTAAAAAAGGGGTTAGTGAGATTGAACACTATACGCCCGCTTACGTGAAAGAAAAAATGGGTGTGACGCCGGAACAAATCATCGACATCAAGGGCCTACAGGGTGATAACTCGGATAATTATCCAGGAGTCGCTGGTGTTGGACCTAAGCGTGCTGTTGATTTGATCGGTAAGTACGGTAGCATTGAAAACATCTATGATCACATTGATGAAATTACTGCTAAAAAGTTAAAGGAGCATTTGCTTGAAGATCACGAACAGGCGCTCTTAGCCAAACAACTGGCCACGATTAAAAGGGATGCTCCCGTCACTAAACACGTTGAGGACTTGGTTTACACCGGCGACAATCCGGACACTTTAGTGGCTTTCTATCAACGGATGAATTTCAATCAGTTCTTAAGTAAAATGAGTATAGATGGTGAGGCCCCAACGGCAACGCCAGGTTTGGAAGAAATTACGTACACTATTTTGACGGCGGATAACTTACCAAAACTACCTGCATTTGAAAATGGCTGTGAGTTTTATTTAGAAATGTTGGCGGATAATTATCACCTGGCCGACTTTGCGGGGTTTGCGATTGGTAACGAAGACCATTGGTGGGTCAGTCGTGATGCCAGCCTTCTAAAGCAGGCACCTTTAAAGGGCCTTTTAGAGTCGCCTAAGGTCGCCAAACAAGTCTTTGACGCCAAGCGGACGTACGTGGCCTTACAACGCTTAGGCATTACCTTAGCGGGGGTCGATTTCGACCTACTTCTGAGCTCATATCTCTTGAACACTTACGACAATAGCAATGATTTGGGTCGGGTCGCGATGGAACACGGCTATCACCAAGTCGCCACGGACGAAGATGTTTACGGGAAGGGCGCTAAAGAAGCCATTCCTGAGGACGATGATGTCTTCTTTAAGCATCTAGCACGGAAGACACGGGCCATTGAGCAGTTGCGGCCACAGTTATTTAAAGGGCTAGAGGAAAATGAACAGACGAAACTTTACCGTGAAATTGAGTTACCAATGGCCTTTGTTTTAGCACGAATGGAAGTTACCGGTATTACGGTCCAAGCCTCAGAACTGGAAGCTATGGGCAGTAAATTCACGGAACAGCTGGCTGAAATTGAGCAGACCATTTACAACGAAGCGGGCGAGGAATTTAATATTGGTTCACCTAAACAACTCGGGCATATTCTGTTTGAAAAGATGGGGTTACCCGTCATCAAGAAGACCAAGACGGGGTATTCCACGGCCGTTGGTGTCCTGGAAAAACTGGCTGCGGAGGCACCCATTGCCGAAAATATCCTGCGGTATCGGAAGATTGCGAAGATTCAGTCCACCTACGTTGAAGGATTGTTGAAGGTGATTCATCCAGATGACCATAAGGTTCACACGCGCTATCTCCAAACGTTGACGCAGACTGGTCGGTTGTCATCCGTTGACCCAAATTTACAAAACATTCCTGTGCGTAATGAAGAGGGCCGGGCCATTCGTAAAGCCTTCGTTCCACGGCATCCGGACTGGGAGATCTTTTCCTCTGACTACTCGCAAATTGAATTGCGGGTGTTAGCTCATATGAGTCATGACGCTAATATGCAAGAGGCCTTTCGCGAGGGTCAAGACATTCATGCGGCAACTGCGCGTCGGATCTTTAAGATGGGACCTGATGAAGAGGTCACGCCGAACATTCGGCGACAAGCTAAGGCCGTGAACTTTGGAATTGTGTACGGTATCAGCGACTTTGGGTTGTCACAAAATATTGGTATTTCGCGTAAGCAGGCCAAGAACTTTATTGACACTTACTTTGAAGAGTACCCTGGGGTCAAGGCGTACACGGAGCGAATGGTCCAACAAGCGCATGAGCTCGGTTACGTGGAAACGATTGCCCACCGGCGGCGGTATTTGCCGGACATCAATTCGCGCAGCTTTAATCAGCGTTCCTTTGCCGAACGGACGGCAATGAACACGCCAATTCAGGGAAGTGCCGCTGATATTATTAAGATCGCCATGATTCATATGGAAGCTGCTTTGAAGGAGAAAGGCCTGCAGGCAACCATGTTGCTACAGGTCCATGATGAATTGATTTTTGAAGCGCCGGCTGAAGAAATTGAAACGTTGGCTAAATTGGTGCCAAGTGTGATGGACTCTGCCATTGACTTGGAAATTCCGTTAAAGGTGGAAAGTCATTACGGACCAACCTGGTATGACGCGAAGTAGTCGGTAAAAGGAGAGGTCAGTATGCCAGAATTACCTGAAGTTGAAACAGTTCGACGGGGATTGACCCGTCTGGTTGAGGGCGCCACCATTGATCACGTTGAGGTTTTTTATCGCAAAATGGTGACACCTGAGGCAGAGGTGTTTACTGCGGAACTAATTGGCAGAAAGATTGAACGAATCGATCGACGAGGAAAGTACCTTCTTTTTCGATTTAGTGGTGATCTGACAATGGTTTCGCACCTGCGGATGGAGGGGAAGTACGACGTTCAACCAGAAGGTAGCCCGGTCTTAAAGCACACCCACGTGGTCTTTCATTTGACGGACAATCGAGAGCTTCGCTACACGGATACCCGTAAGTTTGGCCGGATGCGGTTAGTGCCGACCGGTACTGAGGGGACGGTCCTGCCCTCGTTAGGTAAGCTAGGGCCAGAGCCGACCGAGGATTCGTTAACTTTGGCTTACATGGAGAAGATTTTTGGTAAGTCTCACAAAATCGTGAAACCATTTTTGCTAGATCAAACGAAAATTGCCGGCTTGGGCAACATTTATGCGGATGAGGTCCTGTGGTTATCCAAGATTAACCCACTGACGCCAGCCGATGAGTTAACGAAAGCACAATTAGAAACGTTAAGGGAAAACATCATCCAAGAGCTGGCCATGGCGATTCAGGGACACGGGACAACCGTGCACTCCTTTTCGACGGCCTTTGGTGAGGCTGGTCAATTCCAAAACCAACTTCACGTTTATGGTAGGGAGGGTGAAGCCTGTGAACGCTGCGGGACTGAATTGGTTAAGATTAAGGTGGCCCAACGTGGTACGCACTACTGCCCACACTGTCAACCGCTGCCACCCGAAGCCTTAGAGGATTTGACCGATGAGTGAGGTTTGGGGCCTGACTGGTGGTATTGCCACCGGTAAATCAACGGTTAGTGCGTGGTTACGTGAGGCCGGATTACCAATCATTGATGCAGACGTGATTGCTCGCCAAGTGGTGGCGCCCGGAACAAACGGACTTGCCCAAATTGAACAAGCTTTTGGCGCTAAATTTATCGTCGATGGTGCGTTGGATCGGCAGCGACTGGGGCAGCTTGTTTTTCATGATCCCGACCAACTGCACCAACTAGAAAGCATCACGACTCCGCTGATTCAAGCGGAGATTCAACGCCAATTGGCTGCCTATCGTGCGGCTAATGCACCCGTCGTCGTGATTGATGCCCCGACATTTTTTGAGGTGGGCTACTTGGTCGATCTCGTTGATCATATCCTAGTGGTGGCCACCGATCCAGTCACACAACAGCGACGGTTAATGGCTAGAAACAACCTCTCTGCGGCGGATGCTCAGGCCCGTATGGCGCAGCAATGGCCCATCGAGAAGAAGATGGCCCGTGCAACCGTCGTCATTGATAACGGGGGAACGATTGCCCAAACGCTACAACAAGTGGTAAAATGGCTTGACACGAACAATTTTGGAAAAAGTCAACAAATTAAACGAGGTGACCAATAATGCAGTGTCCGCACTGTCATCATAATGGATCGCGGGTCGTCGATAGCCGGCCCACAGACGACGGACGAGTTATTCGCCGGCGCCGGGAGTGTGAGAGCTGCGGCTTTCGTTTCACGACGTTTGAACGGGTCGAAGTGACGCCGTTGTTGGTGATCAAGAAGAATGGGACTCGCGAAGAGTTCAACCGCGAAAAGATTTTGCGGGGGATTATTCGTTCAGCAGAAAAGCGACCAGTCGGTATGGACGTCATGACGAGCGTTGTCGATGAGGTTGAAAATAAGATTCGGGCGCTTGGCGTTAATGAAATTTCGAGTCAGTTAATCGGGGAATATGTGATGAACCGGTTAGTGGACGTCGATGAGATTGCCTATATTCGTTTTGCCAGTGTCTATCGGCAATTCAAGGATACTGGTGTCTTCTTTAACGAATTAAAGGATATGCTGGACAAGGATAAGATTAAGGCGACTAAAGAAAAGGATTCAAGTAAAAAGCGAACGAACCACCAAAGCGAGGCGAAATAAGGCATGGAGGATTCCTGGCACCAATTGCAACCAAAGACCGGCTTTTTGGTTCGGTTGGCAGACCGGTTGACCGATCAAAGTTGGCAAACTTTGACGCAGCTTTACCAGCCGATCATTGGACCGAGTGCCGCGGGGCTCTACTCGGCCCTTTTTTGGCTCCCTGAACGGGCTAGTTATAAGCGGCATGCCACGATTCTAGGCTTACTGGGGATGGACTTGGCCCACTTCTATCAGGCACGATTACGGCTCGAAGCAACCGGACTCCTGGTGACAACTTACAAAACGCGTGATGAACTCACCAGCTTTACGTATGAGCTGCACGCCCCCCTGTTGCCAGCGGACTTTTTCAAAGATGACTTGCTCAGCGTTCAGCTTTTAGGAGTTGTGGGTGAGGAGTTGTATCGGACACTTGTTACCAATACGACGTCTAAGCCACTACCAGCCAATGATGAGCAAGACATCACCAAAAATTTCTTGGATGTTTTTCATGTTGATGGACAAGAACTTAGCCGTTTACCGGCCGCAATCACTGCGACGCGCGAAATATTGCCGACCAGTAGCTCAGCACCGGCAATTTTACCGACGCAGTCTGAGGACTTTGATTTCAAACTCTTGGGTGAAATCCTAGAACATTCATTCATTGATACGCAGGCACTTCGGGGCCAGCGTCAGTTACTTTTGACTGAGCATGCGACCTATGGTCTGGACGAGGTTACGATGGCCCGGTATGTCGGTGAGGCGACGGACCTGGCTACGAATCAATTCAATGCCGAACAGTTTAAACGGATCATCGCCCAGCATTTTGGGCAACAACACCGGGGGACGGCGGCCGTGAATGTCTCGGCCACGTCGGCGGCTCAACCAGCAAGCCAGGGTTCACGGGCGAACTCTGCAGAACAAGCTTTGCTCCATGTTGCCAGTAAGACGGCGCCCGCAGTCTTTTTGCAGGCCATTAAACAAAAGAGCGGGGGATATGTCACGGACGGGGAACAACGGATTGTTCGTGATTTGGTCAGCCGTCAGTTATTTCCGGAGTCCGTCTTGAATTTAATGATTTACCACGTCTTGGTGGACGAGGACCGACCAACTCTGAATAAAAATTTGCTAGATACGATTGCGAATGATTGGAGTCGGTCTAAGATCACGACACCGAAGTTAGCGATTCAGAAGATTCGGGAACGGCAACAGGCGGCTCGTAAGCCACGTCAATCGCGTTCCCGTCAGCCAACGGTTAAGGAAACGTTGCCAGACTGGGCTAAGAAACCCGCGGCAAACGAAGAGTCGGCGACGGCCAAGTTGACGCCGGAACAGCAGACGCAATTACAAGCGCGAATCGCGAAACTCAAAGATCGCAATGCACAAGGGAAGGAGGAATAACCGATGGAAGATCTTAGTAAAACCATGCAACAATTGATGAGTTCTCGTCACTTGAACGACAACTATCGACAATTGATGGCCAAAGTCTACGATGATCCCAAGGTGACGGCTTTTTATCAGGCGCATAAGGAAGAATTAACTGAGGACGTTTTGACTCGTTCCGCTGCTAAACTCTACGAATTTGTTTCGGAACGTGAAAAGTTGGCTAAGGGTGGAACCACCTTTGCAACTGGTTACGAGCCGCAGTTGATCGTCTCCAATCATTTAATCGATGTGGCCTACGTGCCAACGGCAGAGACCCAAGAAAAACAAGCTCAACAACAGCTTCGTCAGCGGGTGAAGTCGATTGCTATGCCTAAGAGTATCCGTGAGGCGAGCCTGGATAATTTTGAGCAGGATTCTGACCGAGCGGAGGCTTTAATGGCCGCATTGGATTTTGTAGATGCCTATGAGGCCAGTCCCAAACGGCGGCACCAGGCGCTCTACTTAGCTGGCAGTTTTGGGGTTGGGAAGACCTATTTGTTGGCCGCAGTTGCCAATCAGTTAGCGGCTGATGGATTTTCCACGACGTTGGTTCATTTTCCCAGCTTTGCGGTGGAGATGAAGAATGCCATCGCACAGAACGGGGTCGCGGACAAGTTAGATGCTTTGAAGCGGGCCCCCATCCTAATGATTGATGATATTGGGGCGGATGCCATGTCTGCCTGGGTTCGCGATGATGTCTTAGGTGTTATCCTGGAATATCGGATGCAAGAGGAGCTCCCAACCTTCTTCAGTTCGAATTTTTCGATGGCTCAGTTAGAGAAAGAACATCTAAGAATATCGACGCGTGGGGACGACGAACCCTTGAAAGCACAACGTCTGATGCAGCGAATCCGTTTTCTAGCACGAGAAATCACAATGGTTGGTATTAACCGACGGCCACAATAAATTCCGTTATATCGGGGATGCGGCTGATTTGGGTTAAAACCATGGTACTGTAATGGTTTGCCATTGTGAACGAATAGTTAATTAAAACTTTTCACAATTTATTTTAATATTGTCCTTGACAATAATTCTGGAATGGTGTTTACTGTATGTATTGAAGCGGTGATGAGAAACACAATAACCACTTAGCACTCACAGGAAGAGCTGGTCTTGCTTGGAAGCCGGCTCGTGTGCTGATGATTATTACCATTCTCTAGCTATCGGGAGGAAATTTCCGGTCGGGTCGTTCCGTTATTAACGAGTTGAGTCCATGGAACTAAGTTCTGTGGAAAAATCGGGTGGAACCACGTTGCGACGTCCCCAGTATCTATGATGATACTGGGGACTTTTTCGTTCTTTCCCCCAAATCATAACAAGAAGGAGATCATGTATTATGGCAGATATTTCTATTAAGTTCCCTGATGGTAAAGTAAAGGCATTCCCAGCTGGTTCATCCGCAGCAGATGTCGCAAAGTCAATTTCCATCAGTTTAGCAAAAGAAGCTGTTGCCGCTAAGTTTAACGGCAAGCTGGTTGATTACTTAGCACCACTTTCTGATGATGGGAGCATCGAAATCGTCACCAAGAAGGATGCCGAAGGCTTAGCTGTTTTACGGAATACTACCGCTGCCTTATTACGGATCGCGTTAAAGAAAGCATTCCCAGCTATTCGTTTAGGTGAAGTTAGTGCCGACGAAGATGGGTTCTACGTTGATACTGACAAGGACGACCAACAAGTTAGTGCTGATGAATTAGACTCCTTAGCCGTTATCGTTGAAAAGCTCGTGTCTGACAAGTTAGACATCAAGCGGATCTCCTTAAGCAAAGATGACGCCTTGGCTTCAGTAAAGGGCGACCAATACAGTTCAGAATTAATTAAAGCCATTGATGGCGACGAAGTTTCCTTCCTCCAAATTGGTGAATACCAAGTACTTAGTGACGGTGCTCAGTTAGTAAACACTGGTGATGTTAAGCACTTCAAGTTCCTCTCAGTTGCTGGTGCCTATTGGCAAGGCAAGTCTTCAAACCCAATGTTACAACGGATTTACGGGACTGCTTTCTACAACCAAGCTGACTTGGATGAAGATTTGAAGAAGCGTCAAGAAGCACGTGAACGTGACCACCGGGTTATCGGAAACCAATTGGACCTGTTCTTCGTTGATCCTAAAGTTGGTGCCGGCTTACCATACTGGATGCCAAACGGTGCAACCATCCGTCGTGTCATTGAACGTTACATCATTGACAAAGAAGTTGCTAACGGTTACCAACACGTTTACACCCCAGTATTAGCTAACCTTGATCTTTACAAGCAATCAGGTCACTGGGCTCACTACCGTGAAGACATGTTCCCACCAATGGATATGGGTGATGGCGAAGAACTTGAATTACGGCCAATGAACTGCCCTAGCCATATTCAAATTTACAACCACCACATCCGTTCTTACCGTGAATTACCAATGCGGATCGCTGAATTAGGGATGATGCACCGTTACGAAAAGTCTGGTGCCCTGAGTGGTTTGCAACGTGTTCGTGAAATGACGTTGAACGATGGTCACACGTTCGTTGCTCCTGACCAAATTCAAGAAGAATTCAAGAGTATCTTACGGTTGATGGTTAAGGTTTACGATGACTTTGACATCAAGGACTACACTTTCCGTCTGAGCTACCGTGACCCTAAGAACACTGAAAAGTACTTCGATGACGATGAAATGTGGAACAAGGCACAAGCTATGTTGAAGGGTGCCATGGACGAATTAGGCTTTGACTATGTTGAAGCTGAAGGTGAAGCCGCATTCTACGGTCCTAAGTTGGATGTACAAACGAAGACTGCCTTGGGTAACGAAGAAACGTTATCAACTATCCAATTAGACTTCATGATGCCAGAACGCTTCGACTTACACTATGTTGGTGCCGATGGTGAAGAACACCGTCCAGTTATGATTCACCGTGGGTTAGTTTCAACGATGGAACGTTTCGTTGCCTACCTGACGGAAATCTACAAGGGTGCCTTCCCAACCTGGTTAGCTCCTAAGCAAGTTACGATCATCCCAGTTTCTGAACAAAAGAACGGGGCATACGCTGACAAGCTGGCTGCTGAATTGAAGGCTGCTGATGTTCGGGTCAACGTCGACAAGCGTGGTGAAAAGATGGGCTACCTGATTCGGGATGCTCAAACGCACAAGATTCCATACACGTTGGTTGTTGGTGACGACGAAATGAATAACGGTAGTGTTTCTGTACGTAAGTACGGTGAAGAAGACTCTGTTTCCGAAAGTAGCGATGCCTTCGTTAAGCAAGTCTTAGCTGACATTGCTTCTTACAGTCGTGATGCTGACGCCGAAGAAAGCGCCGTTGAACAAAAACTGGAAAACTAATTACTTGCTAACTAACTACATGTAAAAACTACTTCCTTCCTATTATATAAACAAGTAAATAGATTTCTTCCAGCCACCTTCGATTGAGTTCGGGGTGGCTGGTTTTATGTAGGTAGGTTTCGGAGGTCAAATCAATGATATATTCAAAACGGGGTCGTCAACCATGACAAACTTGCTTTGCTGGTCCTTAAAGAGGGACTAGTGCGATTGATTAATCTGTGTTACGCTTTACACTATTATGCGATTGAATCTGCGATTGTGGTCTTGGCCGTTGTGATCAATCGCTTTGATCGCAGCAGTGAGATACTTGGTGTTAAATCCGAGCAGTAGCCTGGGTGCACACCTGATAGGGAGTCCTGGTAAAATTTAACGGGTCTTTCCGTAAGTATTTTGAAACGCCCGTTGACAGGTAACCGGTTAGCTGGTATGATAAATAAGTTGAGAAATTAAGCAGAGGCTTCCGCTTCTCGCCCTGTGGCTAACGCTGCTGGGCTGGATATGCACGTTAGTTCGACTATTTTAGTTGGATTTCATGCGGGAGCCGTTTGATTGTTGATCAGAGGTTCCCGCATTTTTTTGTGAGTGAGATTTCTGCAGTTCTCGAGAATTTTTTGGAGGTGGATTACCATAGCAAACGACACGATTGTCAACGAGGGGATTCGCGCACGTGAGGTTCGATTGATTGCCGGCGACGGTGAACAATTGGGTATCAAGTCTAAAAGCGAAGCTTTAAAAATTGCTGAAGAAGCAAACCTCGATTTAGTTTTGGTTGCACCGAAAGCTAAGCCACCAGTAGCCCGGATCATGGACTACGGGAAATACCGCTTTGAGTTGCAAAAGAAGCAACGTGAAGCTCGTAAGAAGCAAAAAGTGATCAGTGTCAAAGAAGTACGGTTAAGTCCTACGATTGATACCAACGACTTTAATACCAAGTTAAAGAACGCTAAAAAGTTCTTGGCTAAGGGCGAAAAGGTTCGCGTATCGATTCGGTTTAAAGGTCGGGCCATCACTCATAAAGACATTGGTCGTGAGGTGCTCAACCGAATGGCTCAGGAAACTTCTGATGTCGCTACCGTTGAACAACGGCCAAAGATGGACGGTCGAAGCATGTTCTTGATGCTGTCGCCCATCGCTGAGAATAAGTAGAGTTGATTGTGGTAGCTCCGGCTACCGATTTAAGGAGGATATTTCGTATTATGCCAAAGATGAAGACTAACCGCGCCGCAGCTAAGCGTTTCAAAGTAACTGCCAAGGGCGGTATCAAGAGTGCCAACGCTTACACGTCTCACCGTTTCCACGGTAAGACCAAGAAGCAACGCCGGAACCTTCGTGGTACCCGGATGATGAACGAAACGACCATCAAGACTTACCGTTCTCTGTTACAAAAGTAAGCGGGTCAACAATTTTCGGGTCGACGAAGAGTCGACATAATGTTTGAATTGATTTAGGAGGAAAAGATTATGCCACGAGTTAAAGGCGGTACTGTTACACGCGCACGTCGCAAGAAAGTTTTAAAGTTAGCTAAGGGTTACCGTGGTTCAAAGCACCGTTTATTTAAGGTTGCTAAGGACCAAGTCATGAAGGGTCGTCAATACGCCTTCCGTGACCGTAAAGCCACTAAGCGTAACTTCCGGAAGCTCTGGATTGCCCGGATCAACGCCGCAGCCCGGATGAACGGTCTGAGCTACAGCAAGTTGATGCACGGTTTGAAGTTAGCCAACATCGACGTTAACCGTAAGATGTTAGCCGACTTAGCAGTGAACGATGCTGCTGCATTCAAGGCTTTAGCTGACCAAGCTAAGGAAGCTTTGGCTGCTTAATCAGTCGATTGGAAAAGACTTCGCGTATGCGGAGTCTTTTTTAGATTCTAGGAAATGGTTCAATCCGGAATCAATTTCAGCTAGATATGCAAACCTAACCGTTCCTGGTGGTAAAATGGACGTAGATTGCGTATAATGAAAAGCTAGACATGCCGGTAACGGCAATAGGACGAAGGGGGGCAGTCACCCGCATGGTTTCTGGATTCAAACCCACGTGGATGGTTACGAACATATACGATTTGACACCGGGGCAGCTAAAAGCAAACGGGGTCCGGGCGGTGTTGACCGACCTGGACAATACGTTGATTGCCTGGAATAATCCTGATGGGACACCAGAGCTACGCCACTGGTTGACACTACTCGAAATGGCGGATATTCAGGTCATCGTGGTGTCGAATAACAGTCGTGCCCGGGTCGACCGGGCCGTGGCACCGTTTGAGCTGCCCTACATTCAGCGCGCGTTAAAACCACTACCTTGGGGGTTGAATCGCGCACTTCACCGTTGGCATTTACGCCGCGATGAAGTGGTCATGGTGGGTGATCAGCTATTGACTGACGTTTGGGCAGCACATCATAGTGGTGTTCGTAGCGTTTTAGTGAAACCCATTTTAAAGTCAGATGCGTGGATCACAAAGGGTAATCGATTATTAGAAAAGGTGGTTATGTGGCGTTTACGGCATGACTATCCCGAATTAACTTGGCAGGAGGATCTTGATGAACGACAAAAACATTGAACCCGTCTTAATTGACGGTGAGCCATTACACTGTATTGGGTGTGGTGCAGAGATTCAAACGACGGATAAGACGGCACCGGGTTACACGCCGCAATCTGCATTAGATAAGGGATTGGAAAAGGAAGAGGTCTATTGTCAGCGGTGCTTCCGGTTGCGTCACTATAACGAAATCGTCCCCGTTGGCTTAACGGATGATGACTTTCTGAACCTATTGACCCAGATTCAGGACGCCAACGCCCTGATTGTTTACGTCGTGGACATCTTTGATTTCAATGGGAGTGTCATTCCTGGTCTGCATCGGTTCGTTGGGAGCAATCCTATCTTACTGGTGGGGAACAAGGAAGACTTGCTACCCCGTTCCCTGAAACGCAGCAAGCTACAAGACTGGCTGCGTCAACGTGCCAATGAACAAGGATTGCGGCCAATCGACGTGACGCTGTTGAGTGCTAAGACCAATCAATCCGTTGATGGTCTGCTTCAGTTGATCAACAAGTACCGGGGCGACCGTGACGTGTACGTTGTTGGGGTCACTAATGTTGGGAAATCGACGTTGATCAATCAAATTATCCGGCAAAACACTGGGGTTAAGGATTTGATCACGACTTCCCGGTTCCCTGGGACAACGTTGGACAAGATTGAATTACCTTTGGATGACGACCACGTCTTGGTCGACACCCCTGGAATCATTCAAAACCAACAAATGGCGCACTTCATTGATGGCAAAGATCTGAAGATCGTCACGCCACAGAAGCCAGTTAAACCTAAAAATTACCAGTTAAATGAACAACAAACCCTATTCTTAGGTGGTGTTGCGCGTTTTGATTACACCAAGGGTCCTAAGACGGGATTTACGGCGTACTTCGAGAACAATTTGTACCTTCACCGGACTAAATTGGAAAACGCGGATGATTTCTATGAACGGCAGCTGGGCCAGTTGTTGACACCACCACGCGCCGAGAATAAGGATGACTTCCCACCGTTAGTGCCACATGAATTCAAGACCACTACGAAGAGTGATTTGGTCTTTGAAGGATTGGGTTGGATTACCGTTCCAGCCGGCGCCCATGTGACGGGCTGGGCACCAGCAGGTGTTGGCGTATTGTTACGTCGCGCAATGATTTAAAAATGGAGGACGACAACTTGTTACGAGGGAAACAGAAGCGTTACTTACGGGCTCATGCCCACAACATGCGACCATTATTTTCTATTGGGAAAAATGGTTTAACGAGTGCTTGGCTGGATCAATTGACTGGTGCCTTGGAAAACCGGGAACTGATCAAGATTAATTTACAGCAGAGTGCGGAAGTCTCCGTTGATGAAACGAAGGCCTTTATTGAAGATAATACGGACATTCAAGTGGTTCAAACAATCGGTCGGGTCTTAGTCCTGTACCGGGTTGCGACGGACCAAGAAAATCAAAAGATTTCACCAATCGTGGAAAACATGTAGGGAGGTCTTGCAGTCGTGGTAAAAATTCAAGAGCGGACGAGTACACAGGTCGTGACTGAAATGACAGCGACCGCCAAGAAACGGCGTATCGGTATTTTAGGGGGGACGTTTAATCCGCCACATTTGGGACACCTCGTCATCGCTGATCAGGTTGCCACCCAATTAGGATTGGATCGAGTCCTTTTTATGCCGGATGCTGAGCCGCCTCACGTTGACCGCAAATTGACAATTCCCGCGAAGAATCGCGTAGCCATGGTTAAAGGAGCGATTGCGGACAATCCTCGGTTTGATTTAGAGTTAGCGGAAGTTGAGCGAGGTGGTCGTAGTTACACCTATGACACGATGGTCCAGCTGACGCGGGCTCATCCGGAGAACCAATATTACTTTATTATTGGTGGTGACATGGTTGCCTATTTACCCAAGTGGTATCGTATTGATGAACTCTTAAAATTGGTTCAATTTGTGGGGGTTTGTCGCCAAGGTTTTTCGCATCAATCACCGTATCCAGTTCTATGGGTGGATGTGCCACAGATTGGCATTAGTTCCACGATGGTTCGGGATCAGGTTCGGCGAGGCCAGTCGGTCCGTTATTTAGTGCCGACCATGGTTGATCTCTATATAAAGGAGCATCTCTTATATCGTGACTGAGTTGACCTATCACGCCAACATTTTTCCCGGAACCCGGGACGAATTGTTAGCAAAAATTGAAAAACAATTGAAACCAAAACGGTTTAAGCACGTCCAACGCGTCGAGCAAACTGCATTACGGTTAGCAGAGGCGAACGGTGTTGACTTGGAAAAAGCCAGTATCGCTGGCCTGACGCACGACTACGCTAAGCAGCGGCCAGCTGAAGATTTTATTCAGACCATCAAGGACTACCAACTTGCACCCGAGTTGTTGAACTACGGGAACGCGATTTGGCATGGCGTGGTTGGTGCTGAATTAATTAAGCATGAATTAGGAATTTATGACGAAGATATTCTCAATGCCGTTCGCCACCATACCACTGGCGCTGCGTACATGTCGCCACTGGAGCAAGTCGTCTACATGGCGGACTTTATTGAGCCGGCCCGGGATTTTCCCGGTGTTGATGATGCGCGACGGTTAACGGACAAAGAATTGGCTATGGGTGTGGCTTATCAGGCCAAACATACACTGGCTTACCTGATTGACAATAATCAACCAATTTATCCAAAATCTCTAGATACCTACAATGCGTGGGTACCCCAATATCCAAACGTTTGAGAGGAGAAAAGGCATGGAAAGTAAACAAATTTTAGAAATTGCGGTTAAAGCCGCAGAAAACAAACGGGCAGAGGAATTAACCGCCTTAGATATGACCAAGGTTAGCTTGTTAGCTGATTACTTCTTAATTATGGAAGCCAATTCGACTCGGCAAGTCCAAGCCATTGCAGATGAAATTACGGACCAAATGGCTGCTAACAACGTTGAAGTTCGTGACGTTGAAGGTAAGGATGCCGCTAGCTGGATCCTGATTGACTTGGGTGATGTGGTCGTTCACGTCTTTCAGAAGGATCAACGGAGCCATTACAACTTGGAGAAGCTGTGGTCTGATGCGCCAACTATGGACCTGGGCGAATGGGTTGAAGCATGATTTATCAATCCTTTGCTGAGCTTTACGACGAACTTTTTGATCCAGCCATGTACGATCAGTGGCTGGATTTTGTCGCTGAACGTGTACAACCGCAGAGTGGGGCTGTATTGGATCTCGCCTGTGGAAGTGGTCGTCTAGGCGTTTTATTGGCTGAACAGGGCTATGATGTGAGTGGCTTAGACCTCTCAGAGGAAATGCTTGCACTGGCTGCTGAACACGCAGAAGAGGCCAATGTGACTATGCCATTGATGGCGGGAAACATGTTAGACTTGAGCGAAATTGAGACGTATCAGACGATTACGTGTTTTGCGGACTCATTTTGTTATTTACCTGATTTAGCAGCTGTGACCAAGGCCTTTCGCGAGGTTCATGACCATTTGGCCGTTGGCGGGAAGTTCTTATTTGATGTGATTACACCGCATCAAACGGACGATGTGTACCCTGGATACATGTACAATTACGTCGATGACACACGGGCTTTTGTCTGGACTAGTTATGGTATTGAAGATGAAGCTCACGCTGCCGAACATGAGCTGGCTTTCTTTACGCTGGACCATGAGACTGGACAGTATCGTAAGGTGACGGAATTGCACCATGAGCGGACCTATGAGTTGACTGATTACCAGACGGCCTTAGCGGATGCTGGGTTAACGTTGCAACGAGTCAGTGCTGATTTTGGTGAACATGAAGTGGCCGCAGATACCACCCGGTGGTTCTTCGAGGTCACACGGGAGGCATAGAATGCTACAGGCTGTTGGAATCATTGCGGAATATAATCCATTTCATAATGGGCACGCTTATCAGGTAGCCACGGCCAAACGCCAGACGGGTGCTGACGTGGTTGTGGCGGCAATGAGCGGTAACTGGGTCCAGCGGGGCGAACCGGCTCTTTTGGACAAATGGCAGCGAGCAGAAGCAGCAGTTGCCGGTGGCGTCGACTTGGTGATTGAATTACCAGGTGCCGCGGCAATGCAGCCAGCTCACCTGTTTGCACAGGGGGGCGTCGCCTTGTTAACGGCAATGCAGTGTCACTGGCTAGCCTTTGGGACGGAACATCCGAATATGGATTACCAGCGACTGATGGCTCACTTACCGGATGATCCGACGACCTTTAAGCAATTTGACCAGACTTACGCGTCCTTGTTTCAGGGGTATCTCCGGGAACAAACGGGTATTACTTTGAATCTGGGAAATGACATTCTAGGATTCTTCTACGCCCTGGCGAACCAGCGGCTAGGAGGCCCCCTAGAATTGCTTCCTCTGGCACGAAAAGGGAGTCAGCATGCCGATACCAAGATTGCCCTAGATGACGCGTACGCGAGTGCTACGGCGGTTAGGCGGGCAGTGTTGCGTCAAGATTGGGCGCAGGTCCAATCCGTGGTGCCTCCCCGGACACTGGCATTGGTTCAGCAAGGCCCATTAGTGACCTGGGAGCATTATTGGCCAGCTCTACGCTACCTGTTGCTTAGTGGGCACGTGGCCGATTTGCGGCGCAATTACCAGATCACAGAGGGAGTTGAGTACCGCTTGAAACGGGCGGCGTTGACCAGTGATAGCTTTGAGGCATTCATGCACACGGTGAAGACCAAACGCTACACTTACACGCGCTTGCAGCGGCAAGCAGCTTACCTTTTGGTTCAGGCGCAACCGGCCGAAATGAATCCAGAACCGACGTATTTGCGGGTGTTGGGGTATTCGGCAGCAGGTCAGTCCTACCTACATCAAATTAAGAAGCAGGTTACTTTGCCGTTGATCAGTCGCGCTGATCGTGATTGGCAAAAGGGTCCGGGCGAATTTGATGACCGGTTAGGTAAATTGCGGACCATGCTAACGGGAATTCCACAAGATTATGGCCGAATTCCCGTAAAAATAACGGATTCAGATAGACTATCAAGGAAATTACCTTGACATCACATTTTTTGACAGGTATAATTTATCACGTTGCATTGGAGGGATTGCGATGAAATGGTCGTTGACCGAGCTCCGCAAGAATTACCGAAACGAGCCGCTTTCTTTTGAAGAAACATTGGATTTAAAGGCGGACTTAATGGAACGCTATGGCGATGATGTGCTTGATTTAAGCCCCGTCCACGTAAAGGGAATTGCTTCCGTCGTGGATGGTGACGTCGTTGTAGATGCACAGGTTCAGGCGGACTTAACGGTCCCATCCAGCCGGTCACTAACACCGGTGGACCTGCCTGTAGATTTCAAAATGACGGAATTTTATGTTTCCGACCCCGCCGCAACGCAACGGTTTGAGAAGACCGACGTTGTGATGGTAGTTAAGGATGACCAAATCGATTTCGATAAGGCTATCGGGGATAACATTCTTTTACAGATTCCGATGCACATTCTTTCAAAAGCTGAGCAACAAGGTGCCGAGATGCCGACCGGTAAAGACTGGGAAGTCGTCGCGGAAGAGGACCTTGAAAAGGTTGAGAAGGAAAATCAATCAGTTGATCCACGTCTTGCAAAGTTAAAGGATTTCTTCCCTGATCAGGATGATCAATAATCCTCTTTGTAAGCCTTAAAATTTTTTCACTAGTGGATATAATTTTATTTGAAGGAGGTGTTTTCTTTGGCTGTACCTAAGCGGAAAACGTCTAAGACGAAAAAGGCTATGCGTCGTGGTCACATCAAGTTGACTATGCCTAATTTAACTGCTTGCCCTAACTGTGGTGAATTACGTAAGTCACACATGGTTTGCCCAAGTTGTGGTTTCTACGATGGCCGTCAGGTCGTTGCGGTTAAGAACGCAAACAACTAATTTATTAGTTAAAAAAACTCCCATGAAGTCCGCGGCTTCTGGGAGTTTTTTTGTGGTTTCAAATCGAAAACAAAAGTGGCTCTTTGTCAACCGGTGTTGATGAAGGGATTTTCAGAGGTTCAATTCACTTTCGAATTGGACCTCTTTTTTGTATTCTGATTTTGA
>NZ_RHNY01000002.1 GCF_003946345.1 Levilactobacillus tongjiangensis | reverse complement strand
CACCAACACCAACACCAACACCAACACCAACACCAACACCAACACCAACACCAACACCAACACCAACACCAACACCAACACCAACACCAACACCAACACCAACACCACTTCTTAAGCCCAACTTGCTAGATAAGCTTCCGTTGCCATCACCCGATATGAATCCATTGACGGTAGGGAATGCCAACCAAGCAAGCTTGGAAAAAGAGCCGCATCGTAAACCGGCCAGCGCGCTTACCTCAATTGATGAAACGAGTAGCGGAAATAAGCCAGAAGAAGATGAAATGGGGATGGCTAGCTTACCAGATCCGGACCGTCATCACTTTGATGGTGGCGTTACGAACAAACAGTCCCGGAAAAATCGACAGTCAGGAATGAGACAGACATCCAAGTCGTCACCTGCTCATTTACCCCACACTGGTGCGGCTCAAAGTAACTGGCATGTTTTAGGCTTGGGACTCCTGGTTAGTCTATTAGGTGGGTATCGTTACCGTAGAATTTTCCGTTTAAAGTCAAAGAAACTGTGATAGACTAGTTAATAGACTTTTAAATGACAGTGGAGGAATCGCGAATGACCAGAAAGTACCCAATCAAACATGACTTGACCCGACTCAACGCAATCTTTTTCGGGAGTATTGTGGGCCTTCTGGCGGGAGTCGTCGTTAGTACTTTCCGATTAGCGATTGAACACCTCCTTACGACGGTTCAAGGAATCTATGGGTGGTTAGGCCAACATCCACTTTGGTTGATTCCTTGGGCTGTTTTATTGATTCTAGCGGCCGCTTTAATTGGTCACTGGGGGAAACAGACGCCAATGATCAAGGGGTCTGGGATTCCTCAGATTGAAGGCCAGCTGGCCGGTGAAATGGACTACAAGTGGTGGCCCGTTCTTTGGAGGAAGTTTATCGGCGGCATACTTGGAATTGGCGCTGGGTTGTTCCTGGGGCGTGAAGGACCTTCGATTCAGTTAGGCGGGACGGTTGCCCAAGGATTTGCGGAAAGCATCCATTTAACGGGGAGTAAACGTCGTCTGCTAATCGCTGGTGGGGCCGCAGCTGGCTTGTCAGCAGCGTTTAACGCACCGATTGCCTCGACCTTATTTATTCTTGAAGAGGTGTATCATAACTTCTCAACGTTGGTCTGGTTGACGGCATTAACTAGTGCCGTCGTCGCCAATTTCGTCTCGAACGTGGTCTTTGGCCTAACACCGGTTCTACATATTCAGTATGAACAAGCATTGCCCTTAAAGTACTACTGGCTCCTACTAATCGTTGGTGTGGGTCTGGGCCTATTGGGCTACCTGTATCAGTGGGTCACATTGCGGGGAGCTAGTTGGTATGCCAAATTGACTTGGCTGCCAGAACAATTGAACAGCATTATTCCGTTTCTCCTGGTCATTCCCATTGGATTATTGTGGCCGATTACACTAGGTGGCGGGAACCAAATGATCGTACAGTTTGCGCGGCAAACGCCTTTATTAATTCCGCTAATTGGCTACTTTATTTTACGGTTCGTTTTCTCAACTATTAGCTATGGGTCTGGTTTGCCAGGTGGAATTTTCCTGCCGATTCTGACCTTAGGGGCCTTATTGGGAGCCATCGGCGCTCGCGGTTTTGTAGCTTTGGGCTGGTTGCCAGCTGTGTTTATTGCTAACTTTGTGATTTATGCCATGGCGGGTTATTTTGCTGGGATTTCCAAGGCGCCATTTACGGCCATCTTACTGATTACTGAGATGGTAGGTTCACTCCAGCACTTGATGCCACTGGCTGTTGTGGCTATCGTGGCTTACATTACGGTTGATGTGTTAGGCGGCGAACCAATTTATGAAGCTATGCTAGAAAAGATGGTGACACCAGCTACGGCTAAGGCTAATGGTCCAACTGATCGGGTCGAGGTAGCAGTTGGTGAAGGTTCAGAACTAGTGGGTCGTCAGGTTCGAGATATTCCGTGGCCTAAGGGGGCACTG
Source organism: Levilactobacillus tongjiangensis (assembly GCF_003946345.1). Classification (GTDB taxonomy): domain Bacteria; phylum Bacillota; class Bacilli; order Lactobacillales; family Lactobacillaceae; genus Levilactobacillus; species Levilactobacillus tongjiangensis. The sequence continues at coordinate 198,457 of NZ_RHNY01000002.1, read as the reverse complement.
TTGGTTAGCGTTAAACGTGGCGAACGGGCGGTTATTCCTAAGGGCGACACTATTCTTCGAGCGGGTGATACGTTGGTCGTATTCACGTATCGAGCCAATCGTGCTTTCGTTCGACAACAACTAGCCCACTTAAACGATTCTCACCCCCATTTGGCTGATTAAGCGAGCCTGGGGCTGGTAAAAAGTGGCTGACTATGATAGATTAGATAAGTATAGTTAGACCTATTAGACCTATTCGATAGGTAGGAGGCAAATTCGTGTATAACTTTTTAATGACCTGTATTTTAATCGTTTCTGTTTTGATTATCATTGCAGTAATGATGCAGCCCGCTAAGACCAATGACGCATTGTCCGCTTTATCTGGTGGTGCGGATGACCTGTTTGCAAAGTCTAAGCCTCGTGGTTTCGAAGCTTTCATGCAAAAGGTGACCGTTGTCTTGGGAGCACTTTTCTTCGGGCTGGCACTGGCTTTAGTTTATTTATCATCACACTAGAGTAAAAATGAGGCCTCCTGTTTATTCGTTACAGGAGGCTTTTTTACCAACAACTTCAGCGGAAAGTGGTGGTTTTACATGATTCGAAAACCAACCCCGCTCTTCTTTGAGCAGGGGCCAAAAGCAGTTATTCTGCTCCACGCCTATTCCGGTAGCTCTAACGACATGCGCATCCTTGCACGTCGTTTGGAGTCTGAGAATTATACGGTACTTGCTCCCATTTTTACGGGCCACGCAACTGGAGATCCTGCGGACATTTTACGACAAGGTTCGCCTAAAGCGTGGTGGCAAGATACGCAAGATGCGATTGCTTTCTTGCGACAGCGAGGCTATCAGCAAATTGCTATCTTCGGGTTATCACTGGGCGGCTTATTTGCGACGCGTGCTCTACAGGCGGATAGCGCACTGGCCGGTGGTGGAACAATTGCTTCGCCCGTGATTTTTCGCGGACAAACGAACGTGCCTGGGTCATTTATTGAAATGGCTAAGGCAACTTATCGGCAAGAGAACATTACCGGTGAGGACCAAGCAAAGCGCGTTGCGTGGTTGCAAGCACATTTGCAGGCACAACTAACAGCAATTCAGGCATTTGCCGACACGACCGCGACCCACTTAGACTGGATCAAGCAGCCTGTGTTTATTGCACAGGGGGAGGAAGATCAGATGATCGACCCCCGTTCTGGCAAGTGGCTCGCGGATGCTTACCCATCGAATCAAATTGATTATCATGAATATGCCGGTGCTGGCCACGTCTTAACGGTCAACTCCGCGCACCATGAATTGGAAACAGATATTTTGGCTTTTTTACACACAATCTTTTAAAATAACGAGGAATCGATAGTGCAAGATAATACATTGAAAACTGATTTAACAGCTTTCTTCCGTTCACATGCGGATCAGAGCTACACAGTAGAAGACATTTCGGACGCGCTACATTACCACGGCTCAGCTGCTTTTAAACTGATCGTGCAAGAGTTAGCGCAATTAGAACGCGATGGTCTTGTCCAAGTGACAGACCATGGCCATTTTCAGTTGGACCCAAGTCAACGAACACTGACCGGGATTTTCCATGGGAACGACAAGGGCTTCGGCTTTGTTGCCTATGATGAAAACAAGATTGAACCGGACGCCTACATTGCGCCTAACAATACGTTACGTGCATTAAATGGCGATACGGTCAAGATTGAAATTGTCCGGGCTGGCGATCCACGGAGCGGTAAAGGCCCCGAAGGTAAAGTTACGGAAATTGTGGAACACCACTACGAACAAGTCGTTGGTGAATTCTTCAAGACCGATGACGATGCTGGCTACGTTGGCCAAGTTCGTTTAACCGATAAAAAGATCATGAAGTATAAGTTTTATGTCACCAACGTTGGTTTGAACCCAACGTCAGGTGAAGTGGTCACGGCTGAAATTACCGAGTACCCTAACGCTGACCATCCTGACGCTATGGTTGGGATTGCCAAGCAGGTCATCGGGAGTGTTGATGATCCAGGTATCGATATTTTACAAATCGTGTACCAACACAATATTCCTTCTGAATTCCCAGAAGAAGTGATGCAAGCCGCTGATGAGATTCCTGATCACGTTCTGCCAGAAGAAATGACTGGTCGTGAAGATATCACGAACCAGGATCTGGTGACGATTGATGGAGAATCCTCAAAAGACTTGGATGATGCCGTAACTGTTTGGAAGTTACCAAACGGAAACTATCATTTAGGGGTTCACATTGCGGACGTCTCCCATTACGTTAAGGAAGACTCCATTTTAGATAAGGAAGCTTACAAGCGTGGGACTAGTACCTACCTGACTGACCGGGTTATCCCAATGTTGCCACGGCGTCTGTCGAACGGAATTTGTTCTCTGAATGAGGGCGAATTACGTTTATGCATGAGCTGTGACATGGAAATCAACCCTGAAGGTCACGTGGTTAAGCACCGGATTCACCCATCCGTGATGCGTTCAAAGGCACGGATGACTTATACCGCCGTTAACCAAATCTTGGAAGCTCACGATCCCGTTACGATGGATCGTTACAAGGAATTAGTGCCAATGTTTGAAGAAATGGGCGAACTGCACCGAATCTTGTTAAAGCAACGGAAGCAACGTGGGGCCATTGACTTTGATGACCGCGAAGCTGAAATTATTGTTGATGACAAGGGGCACGCCATTGATGTTAAGTTGCGGACGCGTGGCATTTCAGAACGGATGATTGAATCCTTCATGTTAGCAGCCAACGAAACGGTTGCGGAACATTATTTCCGTGCCAAGGTTCCGTTCCTTTACCGGGTCCACGAAACGCCAGATGGCGATCGTGTTCGGAGCTTCTTTGAATTTTTAACAGCCTTTGGTATCAACGTTAAGGGTGATCCTAACCACTTGCGGCCAAAGATGTTGCAAGGTGTTCTGAAGCAAGTTGCTGGCAAGCCTGAAGAAGCCATGGTGTCTGTCATGATGTTACGGAGTTTAAAGCAAGCTCGGTACGCGGACCAATCCTTGGGTCACTTTGGGTTAGGAGCAGAATTCTACACCCACTTTACGTCACCAATTCGTCGTTACCCTGATACCATGGTGCACCGCATGATTCACTACTACGAAGACCACGGTACTGGCACTGCCTCTAAAGAAAAATTCGCACCGATTCTGGAAGAGATTGGGGTTCACACTTCCGAAATGGAACGTCGCTCAATCGATGCTGAACGGGATACGAATGACATGAAGATGGCTGAATACATGGCTGATCACGTCGGTGAAGAATTTGACGCCGTTGTTAGTTCTGTCATGAAATTCGGGATGTTTGTCGAATTACCAAACACCATCGAGGGCCTGATTCATATCAGCCGGATGCAGGATGACTATTACGAATACGTCGAAAAGTACCTGGCCTTAGTTGGTCGGAATACTCGACGGACATACCGGATTGGTCAACCAATTCGAGTGAAAGTGATCCACGTTGACAAGGAACAAAGTGAAATTGACTTTGAACTGCTCAATCCTGAAAAGGCGCCAACGAGTGACCTATTACCTCACCGTGAACATCGCTCTCGTGGTGGTGGCTTCCACGGGCGGAATAATCACAGTAACGGCAACAACCACAGCGGTGGCAGCCATTCTGGCAGTAATAATAATGGTAACCATCGCAATGGTAATCAACGACCATCGAACCAACGTGGCGGCAATGGTGGCCAACACCGGAACAATAATCACAGTGGTGGTCAGAACCGCAGTAACAACTCACAAGGTGGTCAACACTAAGCGAGGTGACAGAACTTGGTAAAGAAAAAGTCCAAGAAGACGCCTGATAACGTTTTAGCTCAGAATCGCAAGGCTCGTCACGATTATTCGGTTTCTGAGACGGTCGAGGCTGGTTTGGTTCTGACTGGGACTGAAATCAAATCGCTACGTGAACGGCGGGTCAACTTACAAGATGGGTTTGCTCAAGTTCGCAACAACGAGGCCTGGTTGATGAACGTTCACATTAGTGAGTATGTTCAAGGCAATCGGTTCAATCACGATCCGTTACGTAACCGGAAGTTACTTCTTCATAAGAAGGAGATTCGGCGGTTGGGACAGGCAACGATGGACAAAGGGGTGACCCTGGTTCCGTTGAAGATGTACCTAAAACACGGATTCGCGAAGGTCCTGATTGGCGTGGCAACCGGTAAGCGTGAATACGATAAACGTGAAACAATTAAACGACGTGAACAGGATCGGCAAATTGCGCGGGTCATGAAGCGTTATTAATCAGAAAAGGGATTGAACGGTGTACCGTTCGATCCCTTTTTGTATGGCCGTATTACCCACGGCAATTGACTAGCTTAACTGTCCATTTATACGAAATTGACCGTTATGAAGGAAAAATCACCGATAAAACTCGTAAATAGGAGTAGTTTGTTTCAGGACAAACTGAAGCTGAAAGCCCGTGGTGACAGTCGCTAGCCAAACCCTTATCATGTGATAAAGGTCGCAAGCCTAATTAGCTTTCAACGAAGAGAATACATGTTAATATATAACTAGTGAATACAATGACTAAATTGCGAGCGCATAAATTGCTCCAAAAAATTAAATCGGAGCGACTTACGAAGGAGGGATTATCATGAACCGCAAAGCAACTTTACTTCTACTCAGCATAACGCTGGGGGTAGCACAACCAATAAGTGGTTTAGTTATGGGCCATCAGCCGACTGCAGTGACTGCGCAGGCGGCTACAGTTAAGGCAGATAATCTCACAGGGACCTACGGGGATGTTACTTGGTATCTAACACCGAGTGGTGAACTTCACTTGGGAGCAGGAACTTTACCAGAGGCAGATTTAACGAATATTTCAGTAGGTCAGTTTGCGAGAGTGATTGCTGCGGCTGAAGGAAATTCTGACCCGACAACTAACGAAGCTCAGGCGGTGGCCGATCAGGTTACGAAAGTGGTTTTTGATGGCCCCGTCAAAGCGCCTAAAGATGCGACCGGGTTATTTGGCCAGCTGCGAAATGTCACGGACTACGTTAACCTGGATAAACTGAACACGTCTGATACGACGACCATGAGTCGGATGTTCTGTGATACGACTTGGAAATCGGTGACGACAACGATTGACGTTTCTCACTTTGATACCAGTAAGGTCACGGACATGAGCTTCATGTTTCAAGGGCAGGGTCAGGTCACAGCCCTGGATGTCCGGAATTTTGATACGAGTTCTTTGGTAAACGCGACATCTGCGTTCTGGGGGACCAAGAGCATCAAGGAGTTAAATTTTGCAAATGGGACTTTTGCGAATTTTAAAAGTTCTAGTTATATGTTGACCAACTCTGGAGTGGAAAAGGTTAATCTGCCAAAGTTTTCACCAGTAGCTAACTTCTCAGGCTACTATATGTTCTATGGTACGTCGACCATCCGGCAGATTACCTTCGGTCCACAGACGGCCTTTATTGACAATGCTAATACGGCCTTGGATGATGCTCCAACCGATTCTGACGACTACACTGGTAAATGGCAGGCAGTTGGTTCAGGGACTGCTCAGAACCCGCTAGGCGACCATTTTGACACGGGTAAAGCAATCGTTGCTCAGTATACGACTGCTGACCGGCCAACTAGTTTAGAAACGTACGTCTGGGAGCCGGTCAATCGGGTGATTGAACCGACGACGCCCCCAATCGTTCCGCCAACAGAGCAGGCCCAACCAGTTACCGTTCAGTATTTGGACCAGAATCAACGTAAACTCGCTGACAATCAGGTGTTGACGGGTGAGCTAGGTGCTAGCTATTCAGCCAACCAGTTAGCTTTTAATGGCTATAAATTGGCTAAAGTAACGGGGCAAGCAACTGGTGCTTACACCACTCAAGCTCAAACGGTAACCTTCCACTACGTGCCTGACCTTTCCACAGGTGGGGATGGGGCGTCAGTGGCGCCAATCTCAAGCGTCGTGTACGCTACGAAGAAAATTGGGGTATACAGCAGTAAAAACTTCTCTAAAAAGACGCTTAAGCATTGGTACAGCAAGCAGAAACGGGTTAACCGGCCAATGTTTGTGGTGAAGGGAATGGCCACATCCAAGAACGGCAACTTACGTTACAAAGTTAAAGACGTCAATCATCGGTCGAAGACAGCCGGGACAACTGGCTATATTACAGCTAAAAAGGCCTTCGTCAGCTCCGTCTACTATCAGACGAAACAAAAGAAGGTTCGTGTAATTAATGCAAAAGGTGTTAACCGTTATCAGCAAAAATCGTTAAAGACCAAGAACGGCCACTATCGCAAGGGCCAAGTTCTAAAGATTAAGAAGATTGTCGCTTATAACAAGACGACCCGTTTCCAGCTGACAAATGGCAAGTACGTGACTGCGAATAAAAAGTTAGTTATGGTGACGCCATAAGTTGGGAATCAACGAGATTAAAAATGTTCACCAAAAAGCTACGACGCAATTGTCTTTGCGTCGTAGCTTTTTCAATGGTAGTAGGGCCGATTCAACGGCTAATAAATTAAGGGTTAGGGACTTTAATCCGAGTCTTTTCGATGGTCAATGGTCGGAGCCACACTTCCAGACTGTGCTGGATGCGGGACCCAGGTAGGGTTATGCAGCAACTCGGGTAACTTTTGTTGATGGCGAGCCCAGCGGTTAAGGATAGCAGCTAGGCAAACGATTAGTGCTTCATGATCTGGTTGATCAACGGTTAGTTCAACGGTGCCGCCACCAGAGTGATCGATAACTGCAATCGTGGCGACCTGGTCGCGGCCGTGATAGATTCGGAACCGCCCACTGGCTAAACTCCCCATGATGACCCAGTTCAAGCCACGAACGAAGAGCACTTCACGAATCACGCCGAAAGTTTTACTGACGCGGCCCACAACCTGACGGTGATAGACTAACCGAAACTTCGGTAAGAGACCTAATGATTCCTGTTTAACTTCGGCTTCCAATTCTCCCGCAATGGTGTAAACGGAAAGAACGTCAGCTCGGAGCCCCCATTTTCCGACCAATAAGTAGCAAGATTGGTTCTGCTCGTCGTGAATCACGGTCGTCGCTTTGGCGGAAAGGGCGGCTTCATTTAGATAAAGTTTACGCATGGGGACCTCCTTTACAGCTTATTCAGATTTACATCACCTACATTCTATCATGTTTGACCTGATGTCGGTGGATAATATCATTTGCGGTCGCTTTATGATAGAATAAAAGGCGAGGTGTTGGGAATGAAACCGTTTATTCATAATGATTGGTGGCCGGTACTTGAACCCGAGTTTGAACAAGCTTATTATCAACAATTACGTGAGTTCTTAGTCGAGGAGTATCAGCATTATCAGATTTATCCAGACATGTATCACATTTTTACCGCGTTCGAATGGACGCCATTTAGCCAGGTAAAGGTCGTCATTCTGGGACAGGACCCGTACCATAATCCGGGACAGGCTCACGGGTGCAGTTTTTCTGTGTTGCCCGGCACAAAAATTCCACCATCGTTAGTGAATATTTACAAGGAATTAGAGAGTGATTTAGGAATCCAACCCGTCAAGCATGGCTACCTTGAAAAGTGGGCTAAGCAAGGCGTGTTGCTTCTCAACTCCGTGTTAACGGTTCGTTACGGCAAGGCCTTTTCACACAAGGGGCGTGGCTGGGAACGACTGACCGACGCGGCAATTGCCAAGTTATCGGCACGGCCGGAACCCGTTGTCTTTATCCTGTGGGGTAATGCAGCGCGTTCGAAGATCAAGTTGATCGATACGCAGACTAATATTGTTCTTCAGTCGGCGCACCCGAGTCCGTTATCCGCTAACCGGGGATTCTTTGGTTCCAAGCCCTTTTCTAAAACCAACATCGCATTGACATCATTAGGTGAAAGCCCCATCGATTGGCAGCTCCCAGAGCATGTCGACATTGACGAGGGGCCAGACACGGCATCCAACCAGGCATAGCACAAGAGAATTGATTCGTGGGATATTTTATGGAGGTCACCATTTATGGAACTTTTTGATAGTCTCAAACAAAAGATCAACGGACAAAACAAAACCATTGTATTTCCTGAAGGGGAAGACGTACGAGTATTAGGCGCTGCCAGCCGTTTAGCTGCTGACGGGCTGATCAAGGCCATCGTCTTAGGTAAGCAAAGTGAAATCGAAAAGACGGCTACTGATAACGCCATCGACCTAAGTCCATTAGAAATCTTGGACCCGGCTATGATGCCAGCTGACAAGCACCAAGCAATGCTCGATGCTTTAGTTGAACGGCGTCACGGTAAGAACACTGTTGAACAGGCTGAAAAGATGCTGGAAGACCCTAACTACATTGGGACCATGATGGTTTACATGGACCAAGCTGATGGGATGGTCTCCGGTGCCATTCATCCAACTGGTGATACAGTTCGTCCTGCCTTACAAATCATTAAGACTAAGGAAGGCGTCAAGCGAATCAGCGGTGCTTTCATCATGCAAAAGGGTGACGAACGTTACGTCTTTGCTGACTGTGCCATCAACATTGAACTAGATGCTGCTGGGATGGCCGAAGTTGCCGTTGAGAGTGCTCATACGGCCAAGGTCTTTGATATCGACCCTAAGGTTGCTCTGCTGAGCTTCTCCACCAAGGGTTCTGCCAAGGGTGAAATGGTCACCAAGGTTCAGGAAGCTACTAAGATTGCTCATGAAACGGCACCAGATTTGGCCGTTGATGGTGAATTACAATTTGACGCTTCCTTTGTTCCAAGTGTTGCCGCCCAAAAGGCACCTGATTCCAAAGTTGCTGGTCACGCCAACGTCTTTGTCTTCCCAGAATTACAGTCCGGGAACATTGGCTACAAGATTGCACAACGCTTCGGTGGATTTGAAGCGATTGGACCAATCTTGCAAGGTCTGAACAAGCCAGTTTCTGACTTGTCTCGTGGTTGCAACGAAGAAGACGTTTACAAGGTTGCCATTATCACGGCCGCTCAGTCTTTAAACTAATTGAATTTATCATGAATTGATATAGTACCCGAATTGCTATTCGTTAGCGGTTCGGGTACTATTTGTTAGACTTACTAAAATAGGAGTGGCCGAAGTGGCCTGCAACCGTGGGGGGGCGTGGCTTTCACTTCCGCGTCGATAATGTTAATCTAAAAACAATAATTTGTTTAAAAAGGGGTTACCAAATATGTTTGAAATAACGGTTACTAGTCCGGAAGAAACGATAGCTTTAGGACGGCAGTTGGCGCCTGGGTTGGCTGCACAAGATGTGATTCTATTGGATGGTGATTTAGGCGCTGGGAAGACAACGTTCACCAAGGGATTAGCGGCCGGCTTAGGCATCACGCGCAATGTGAAGAGTCCCACCTTTACCATTATCCGTGAGTACCAGGGCGGCCGGCTCCCCCTGTATCATATGGACGTTTATCGTCTGGAAGATGGTAGTGGGGACGAGTTGGGTCTCGATGAATACTTTAACGGGGATGGTGTGAACGTGGTTGAATGGTCCAAGTTCATTGAAGATGAACTGCCCGAAAACTATTTGCGCATTGTGTTCAAGCGTGACGACGATGCCGGCGAAAGCCAGCGAACTTTGCGGTTTGAACCCGTCGGCGACCGATTTACACAGCTCGTTCAGCAACTGGAGGCCACCCAAAAATGAGTGAAGAAGTTGCGATTCGCTTACCAGAGCCAGCGGATGCTGCGGACTTGCTAGCGTTGCTGGCACGGTTGCAGACGGAGAGTGATACGTTTTGCTTAGCTAACGCCGATGAAACGATTAGTGCTGCCCAAGAAGCAGATCAACTGGATCAGATCCAACAGAGTTCACGGCACCTCGTCTTGGTTGCCAGCTTAGGGGATGAACTCTTAGGGGTTTGTTCAATCGTGCCCACACCACAGGGAAATGTCGGTGAACTGGGAATCGCTGTAGAAAAGGCCTACTGGCATCAGGGCATTGGCACGGCACTGGTTGACGAGGCTCTCTACTGGGCTGAGACGGCTAGTTCGTTGGTAGCCATTGGTTTGACCGTTCAGACACGGAATACTGCGGCTGTTAAGCTCTATGAAAAGTTAGGATTTACCCGGACGGAGTCACCAACTGAGACTGTGACAACGGCCGAAGGGGAACACGTATCGGCCTTTGAAATGGTTTACCACTTACCAGTGGATCTTGACTGATCTCCGGCACACATTTCAATAAGCTAAACAGGGCAACAAGTGTCCAGGACAAAGATCCTAGGCACTTGTTGCCCTGTTGGATTAGCTGCGAGATTCGGCTGTAACCGCTGACAACATACTCCCCAAATGAACGTGAAAGCGGTATCCTTAAACTGTATGGAACTTGAGGAGGGTGTTTGGATGTATCGGGCTAATGAGCAACGTTACGATAAGATGGTTTATAATCGGTTAGGAGTCAGCGGTCTCAAGCTGTCAGCGATTGGGCTGGGACTCTGGAACAACTTTGGGAGCGTTGATCCCTTCGATACTCAGCGCGCAATTGTTCACCAAGCGTTTGATTTGGGGATTACGTATTTTGATTTGGCCAATAATTATGGGCCAGTTCCCGGAAGCGCCGAGGAAAACTTCGGCCGTATCATGGCCAGTGATATGAAGCCGTATCGGGATGAAATGGTGATTGCCAGCAAGGCGGGATATGTGATGTGGCCCGGCCCCTACGGTAATTGGGGATCTCGTAAGAGTATCATAGCGAGCGCTAATCAGAGTCTGAAGCGAACCGGCTTAGATTATTTTGATATTTTCTACAGTCATCGGCCAGATCCAGCTACCGACCCCGAGGAGACAGCCTTAGCGCTGGACCAGTTGGTGCATGATGGGAAGACCCTCTATGTTGGTATTTCGAACTACAATGGTGCTCAGACAAAGGTCATGACCGATATCTTTCGGGACCTCAAGACACCGTTTATTATTCATCAACCGCGTTATAATATGCTGAATCGTCAGGTTGAGGATGACGTCTTACCTATTCTCACAGCTGAAAATAAAGCGGCGGTCAGCTTCAGTTCGTTGTGTCAGGGACTATTAACGGACAAGTACTTACATGGTATTCCGGCTAACTCGCGGGCAAACAAGGGGACGATTCCCTTCTTGGAACCAGCTCAAGTCGAGCAGACACTCACGACTGTTAAGCGCTTAAATGAAGTCGCTGAAAGTCGGCATCAAAGTTTGGCGCAAATGGCGCTGGCCTGGAACTTACGGCAACCAGCCATTGCGAGCGTCTTAATTGGTGCCAGTCGGCCTGAACAGGTAGTCGCCAACGTTCAAGCGTTAGATCATTTGGCCTTTACGGCAACTGAACTGGAACGAATCGAACAGATTCTTGCTCAGCAGACGCCAATCAATTGGAAAGCCTGAGCGTAAATTACGAATGCTAGGTAACTCCATTAGATTAGATACGAAAGAGCGGTCGGAATTTTTCCATTCCGACCGCTTTTTATAAATTATGAGGCATTGTTAAATTTACGCATTGACCGTTACAAATGATTTCAACGGTTGGGTCCCAAAATGATTGGCCTCGTACAATAAAATGTTGGCACAGGCCAAGCTATCATCCAACGCGTTATGGTGATGGTGCAGATCAATGTTGAGTTCATCACAGACTGTGTTCAACTTGTGATTGGGAAACTCCGGAAAGAACTTACGACTAGTCTTAACGGTGTCCAGTGTTAGGTAGCGGGCAGTCGGCAAATTGTAGTGTTCCAAACTACTCCGCAGGACACCGTTGTCAAAGGGGGCGTTATGCGCGATAACCAGGCGGTCACGTTGAAAGAAGGGTGCCACGTGTTCCCAAACTTCAGGAAAAGTGGGAGCGTTGGCGACGTCTTTTTCATGGATTCCGTGAATCTGAACGTTGCGCCAGAAAAAATCGGTATCGGGTTTGATCAATGAGTAAAATTCGTCAACGACCTGGCTATTACGTACAATGGTCAGTGCTAATGAACAAGCACTGTAACGTTTGCCGTTGGCCGTTTCAAAATCCATGGCAACAAAGTTCACGAATGAATTCTTCCTTTCAGGTTTGTGCTTAGACAGTGAGGCCGTCCACGTCGAGTTCAACCGGACAGTGGTCAGAACCCATGACTTGGTCCAAAATCTGAGCATTAGTTAATTGTGGTTGTAAGCGATCACTGGTAATGAAGTAGTCGATGCGCCAACCGGCGTTATTATCACGGGCGTGGAACCGATAGCTCCACCACGAGTAGCGTTCCGTTGCATCAGGATTGAAGTAACGGAAGGTGTCGGTGTAACCGGCGCCCAGTAAGCCAGTGAATTTATCACGTTCATCATCGGTAAAACCAGCATTCTTATGATTCGTTTTGGGATTTTTTAAATCGATTTCGGTGTGTGCAACGTTGAGGTCACCACAGAAAATGATGGGTTTCTTAGCATTGAGTTGGTTCACGAACTTCAGGAAGGCATCCTCCCAGCCCATGCGGAAGTCGAGCCGTTTGAGCCCACTACCCGAGTTAGGCGTATAACAGGTCAGTACATAGAAATCTGGATATTCTAGGGTGATTGTCCGGCCTTCGTGATCAAAGTCGGGGGCGTCGATACCATAGATGACGTTCAACGGCTTGTGTTTCGTAAATAGTGCCGTACCTGAGTAGCCCTTGCGTTCAGCATAATTCCAGTATTGATAGTATCCAGGCAGGTCTAAGTCAATCTGACCAGCTTGAAGCTTCGTTTCCTGAACACCAAAGAAGTCGGCATCCAGGTCCTGAAAAGTGTCCACGAACCCTTTTTTCACAATTGCCCGCAGGCCGTTTACGTTCCAAGAAATAAATTTCATGACTGCACCTCCACTAACTGTGTTTAGTATACCAGAAATGTTAGATTTTGCTTTGATTGATGCGTTCGCTCCCGGTGATGCTTGTTTTCATGGTAAAATAGATTTATTGACTGTCAATCTTGTTTGGCCGATGAGCGGCGAAACAGGGCCAAACATTTGCGGAACGAAGGGAAAATAATGATGATGGAAGACATAGCGACGGCATTTCCAACGATTGAAATTTTACGTAACGAGCCTCTGGCTCACTATACGCATACGAAGACCGGTGGACCTGCTGACTACTTGGCATTTCCAACGAATATTCAGGAAACGAAATCCTTACTGGCCTATGCGAATCAGATTGGCCTCCCCATTACAGTAGTGGGTAACGCCAGCAATTTGATTGTTCGAGACGGCGGAATTCGTGGCCTGGTTATGATTCTAACGAAGATGAACGCCATTACAACGGATGGTCAGACGGTAACGGCCGAGGCGGGTGCCGCTTTGATCAAGACTACGCAGGTGGCACAGGCACATGGCTTGACTGGGTTAGAGTTTGCTGCCGGAATTCCTGGCAGCGTCGGTGGGGCTATCTTTATGAACGCTGGAGCTTACGGCGGCGAAATCAAAGAAGTCGCTGTGGCTGCTGAGATCTTGACGCCCGAAGGTGAGATTCGGACCTTAACTCAGGCTGAGCTTGACTTTGGGTACCGGCACAGTTCGATTCAGGATTACAATGATATCGTTCTGACGGCCACTTTTGCCCTTAAAGTCGGTGATAAGACAGAAATTCAAGCCAAAATGGATGACTTAAACGCTCGACGGGCCGCTAAACAGCCGCTGGAGCTCCCTTCTTGTGGGAGTGTCTTCAAACGACCAGAGGGGCATTACACTGGCCAACTGATTCAGGAAGCTGGGCTACAAGGCTATCAACTGGGTGGCGCGCAAGTTTCTAAGAAACACGCTGGTTTTATCGTGAACATTGACCACGCTACGGCTACGGACTACTTGGACTTGATTCACCACATCCAGGCGGTCATTTTGAAGGAAGACGATGTGCACTTGGAAACTGAAGTCCGCATCATTGGTGAAGAACCACATACGAAATAAAAAAAGGGGGGACCTTATGTGCCAATTGTTGAAGCAGTGATCCTGTTGATTGTGTTAGTCCTGTTTTCTAATATTATCAGTCACTACCTCACGTTTATTCCGGTTAGTTTGATTCAAATTGCCTTAGGGCTCTTGGTAGCCTTGATTTGGAAATTTGAAGTCCCACTTGAAACTGACTGGTTTTTGTTACTGTTTATTGCCCCGTTACTGTATAACGATGGCCGGCGCTTTCCCCGACGGGAACTTTGGCGGCTACGGGGACCAATCTTTGCAAATGCAATCTGGCTGGTATTTTTGACCACGATTTTAGGTGGGTTCCTGATCTATGAGTTGATTCCCAAAATGCCACTGACGGTGGCCTTCGCGTTGGCCGCAATTTTATCGCCAACCGACCCGGTGGCCGTGCAGTCCATTTCAAAACAAGCCAAACTCCCAGATAGCTTGATGCATTTGGTGAGTGGTGAAAGTCTGATCAACGATGCGAGTGGGCTGATTGCCTTTAAGTATGCAATTGCAGCTACTGTGACTGGTGCCTTTTCCATGGGGACGGCCGTAGGTGACTTCTTTTATATCAGTATCGTAGGGTTCCTATCCGGTTTAATTTTTATGACAGCTATTCAATTATTAATGGATATCTTACGCCGGCAAGGAATCGATGACGTGATTTTTAATACCGTTTTGCAGATTGCGACGCCCTTTGTCGTGTACCTGGTGACGGAAGAGATTACGCACGCTTCTGGGGTTATCGCGGTGGTGACAGCTGGCGTGCTGTACCATGCCCGGGAGAACCGAATCGTGGAAGATTCGCCAGAATTAAAACTGGTTACTGAAAAGGTTTGGGATATCATTATCTACTCGCTAAATGGAATCGTGTTTGTGATTTTGGGAATTGAGCTCCCCGTGGCGACGTCTCAAGTCATCAAGGGTGGCCAGTTCAACACCTGGGAAGCCTTGTTCTTTGCGTTTGTAACATGGGTTATCATCGTGGTGATCCGAACGGTTTGGACATACGGGTACGTGCTTTATGAACGCATAACGCATAAGGCACCTCAGAATCGTCCGGGCTTACGCATGTCGATTCTTTCCGGATTATCAGGCGTGCGGGGAGCTGTGACCATGGCTGGTGTCTTGTCAGTACCAATGACGATTGCTTCCGGTGCTGGTTTCCCAACGCGTTCACTGATGTTGTTTGTGGCGTCTGGGGTGATCATCATTAGTCTGGTAGCCGCGACGATTACGTTACCACTGATCTCAACGTCGGGCCAACCGTTGCAAACGCGGGCTAGTGCTAGTGATGAGGGGGCTAACGACATTGATTTGGATGCTGATGGTGAGGAAATTCCCGCTGATCCGGTTCGAAAAATCAGTGAGGACGAGGCTCGAGCATATATCATGCGGCTGGCAATTTCTAAGATTGAAGAACTGCGCCGGCCCAACAATCAACGGGCAGCGTATGACCTGATTTTAGATTATCAATTTGTCATTCGTCGACTAGAGATGAGTTATCGCGCGGACACTGCCATGCAAAAGGTTTTGGAGGATGAAATCAAGCTCCGCGAAGTCACGTTAGCTGGTGAGCGCGCTTCTCTTAAAGAATTACGAAAGGGTGAGAAAATCACCCAGACGAGTTATGTCGGGGCTTTGCGTCGGATTGAAAATCTAGAAAATCGGTTAACGCAGGTGGCTGGACACACTATGCCGAGTGTTCTGCGCTACTGGCGGGTTTTCTTCAAGCACATGATTCGTAACGCTGCTTACTGGTTGCATTCTGAAGACACGGACCGATTACACGCTGAGAACAATTTGATTGAGCGTGAGACGGCTAAAGCCGCCATCAAGTCTCTGTCACAGTACTTGGCTAGTTCTGATGTCGACGAAACGCAATTTGACAACCAAGCTGTCTACCATCTTTTGGTACAATACCGTAATCGCATCGAACGTGCTAAAGCTGAATCTGCGCCTACTCATGAGGAAGAGTACCAGCATCAGATCAATACGATGCGGGTCAGAGCTCTGGGAGCTGAACGTTCTGGTATTCAAACGTTGCTTGAAGCAGGTAACATCACCTGGAACATGGCCTCCCATCTACGGCAGTATGTGAACTACTCAGAAAATGTGTTGGTTATGTCACTGAACAGCGATGAATAAGCTCTAAAAGATTAGAATAATCAAAAGAGACCTGGAAATTACTTCCAGGTCTCTTTATGTATACTGGTTTAATCTTCGTGTTGGGCGTTCATGATCAAGTAGAGAATCCAGTAACAGAATAACTGGATGAAGGTCATCAGGATGACGAAGATCCACATATTAGGATTCCACATGTCGAGGAGTGGCCGAATAAATTGTTCGGGGTTTAAGAACAGGTAGACCGTGTGAATCCGGAGAAAACGGCCAATGTAGAGTCCCACGGCTGTTAGAAAAGTCAGCACACAGACAATGAGTAGTCGTGCCCACCGGTTCCCTTTGGCTAATCGTTGTGTAATTGCATCGCTGACGTGGTTGAGGCTCCAGAAGCCCAAAAACGTGCAGCTAATGGCGCTGACAATCATATAGGTGAAGTATATCCAGAGATGTGGTGTAACTCTTAGCAGGCCACTCAGAGCATATGGCTGGAGTAAGGATAAATGGAATAGGTCTGTTAAGAGGTAGGGCGCATTAGGATAGAAGAGTAGCCATAGAAGCACTAAGGGCCAGAAAAGCCAACCGCTCTTGGGCCGTTGACGACCAATGTGAAAACTTAGTTCAATGGGGATGGCTCCCAAGAAGGTGTTGAGCACCAGGAATGAGAAGGGGTCTTTAGCACGGAAAAACAAGAAAATGAGCCACGCCACAAAGAAGACGCGAATTTCCCACCGAGCACGCCGATTCATAAGCCATCACCGATCCTTTCGTAAGTCTGCACCTTTATTCTACAGCGAGAAGGCTGGGAACTGGCACAATATGACTTCTATGTTAACAGATTATTTTCATTAAAATAACTGGAATAATTGAGTTTAAAGAATCCGTAAGTTTTCCGGTCAATTTCGACATCCAGATGGTCATTGTTCCCTTTCAGGGCGAAATGTACGCGGTGCCGTGCTATAATAAAATTTGAATTCAATTTGGAGGGAAAGTCATGAACCTGGATTGGGGAAATCTCCTTACTATAGGAAATTTAGTCAACCTCCTCGACATTCTGGTAGTGTGGTTCGTCATTTATGAATTGATCGTGATGTTACGGGGAACGAAAGCTATTCAGCTGTTCCGTGGGGTCATCTTGATTCTGATCGTACGATTCGTCAGCGCCTACCTGGGCCTAAATACCGTGTCGTGGTTGGTTGATCAAGTTATTAATTGGGGTGTTATTGCGATTATTATCGTCTTTCAACCTGAAATCAGACGGGGGTTGGAACACCTTGGACGAGGCTCGCTATTTGTGCGGGTGCGTCACGAAAATGAAGCCGCTAACCACATGATTGAAGGGCTGGATAAGGCCATTCAATATATGTCCAAGCGACGGATCGGTGCTTTGATGACGATTCAGCGAGATACGGGTCTGGAAGACTATATCGAAACGGGAATCGACCTGGATGCTGAGCTGACCGGTGAGTTACTGATTAATATCTTCATTCCGAATACGCCACTACACGATGGTGCGGTCATCATTCGTGATAACCGCATTGCCGTGGCAGCGGCCTATTTACCACTGTCTGAAAGCAATCTGATCCCTAAGGAACTGGGAACGCGTCACCGGGCAGCTGTGGGTATCTCAGAAGTGACGGATGCGTTGACCATCGTTATCTCGGAAGAGACTGGTGAAGTCTCCATTACGAAAAATAACGAGTTACTTCGTGGCTTGACCCAATCTGATTATCTAAAATTCCTGCGTAACGAGCTGGTAAATGAAGAAGCCACCGATGATGGTAACTTCTTCGTCAAGCTATTTGACTGGTTTGATCAACGGTTCAGAGGGGGGCGGCGCTAATGAAAAATGAGCGTTACACGGCGTGGTTGTACCGCATTCTGGCGCTGATTCTTGCGGTTCTGTTGTTCTTCTACGTGAACAGTACGAAGTCGTCTAGTAATAATCAATCGACTAACTCAGACAATAACACGTCTCTGACGGCCACTAAGACAATGACTGTGTCAGTTCCCTTACAGCTTAACGTGAACAGTAATAAGTATTTTGTGACGGGTTATCCGTCGAAGGTCAAGGTGACTTTAAAGGGGCCGTTAGCCCTGGTGACGACGACGGCAAATACACAAAACTTTAAAGTTTATGCGGCCTTAAGTGATTTAGGGACGGGTAAGCATAAGGTTTCTTTGCATCAAGAAGGGTTGAATCATGAGATTCAATCAACCATCTCTCCGGCAAAGATTACCGTGGACATCGAGCCACGCCGAACCGTTTCGTTCCCGGTCAAGGTGAAGTACAATAGCCAAAACATTGCTGCGGGATACTCAGCCGGTAAAGCCACTTCTGATACAACCACGGTTAAGGCAACCGGTGCAGCGAACGAAATTTCCCGCATCAAGGAAGTTATTGCCCAGTTGACGGTGCCTCAGAATTCTAAGAAGACACTCAATAGTCAGGCCGTTATCGAAGCTCTCGACAGCAGTGGTAAGACGGTCAACGTAATTCTCACGCCATCGACGACGACAGTTAACCTGCCGATTACGTCCGATGGTCAAGGGAAGAAAGTTGGGCTCAATTTAAACGCTAAGAACGGATCGTCCGGAACGACGTATAAACTAACCAGTAACGTGTCAAAAGTTACTGCGTATGGGAGCTCGTCTCAGTTAAAGAAACTATCTGACGTTGACGTTGATGTCGATGTCAGTGACGTCAAGAGCCAGTCGACTAAGACAGTCACGCTGGATACGAGCGATAATAACGTGACGGCATTCGATCCTACGACGATCAAGGTCACGGTACAAGCAACGACAAAATAATACTAGTTGGAGAAATGAGGAAATTTAACATGAAGTATTTTGGAACTGATGGTGTCCGGGGGGTCGCTAACCAAGAGCTGACTCCCGAGTTAGCGTTTAAGGTTGGTCGGTTTGGCGGTTACGTACTGACCCAACATGCGGATAGTGAAAATGCTCATCCACAAGTTTTAGTAGCCCGAGATACCCGAATCTCTGGACAATTGTTGGAAAACGCTTTGGTAGCCGGTCTCCTATCCGTGGGAATTGAAGTTCTGCGGTTGGGAGTTATTACGACACCTGCCGTTGCTTACTTAGTGCGGACGCAAGGCGCTGCCGCAGGGGTCATGATCACGGCTTCCCACAATCCCGCTGAATATAACGGTATCAAGTATTTCGGGAATGATGGTTATAAGCTGTCTGACGAAATGGAAGAAGAAATCGAAGCCTTATTAGATGGCGAAAATGACGAATTACCACGGCCAACGACTGATGGTCTCGGGACGGTCGAAGACTATTCCGAAGGTAGTCAAAAGTATATTCAATTCTTGGAACAGACGATTGCAGACGATCTAGATGGCTTGCACATCGCAGTCGATGCTGCCAATGGGTCGACTAGCGGATTAGTTTCTCGACTGTATGCGGACTTTGATTTGGACTTCGACACGATTGCGACGACTCCCAATGGTTTGAACATTAACGATCAGGTAGGGTCCACGCATCCCGAACAATTACAGAAGTTCGTGGTTGAAAAGGGCGCAGCGATTGGTTTGGCCTTCGATGGTGACGGCGACCGGTGTATTGCGGTCGATGAAAACGGGAATATCGTAGATGGAGACAAGATCATGTACATCTGCGGAAAGTACATGGCTGAACATGGTCGGCTGAAGAAGGATACCATCGTAACTACGGTGATGAGTAACCTGGGCATGTACAAAGCCATGGAAGCCCACGACTTGAAGTCAGTGAAGACCAAGGTTGGGGACCGTTACGTGGTCGAAGAAATGCTGAAGTCTGGTTACAACCTGGGTGGCGAACAGTCCGGTCATATTGTCTTCTTGGACTTTAACACCACCGGGGATGGTCTGCTGACTAGTCTGCAATTACTGCACATTTTAAAAGCGACCGGGAAGAAGCTTTCCGAGTTGGCTGCTGACGTAAAGACCTATCCTCAAAAGTTAGTCAACGTGAAGGTTGCCGATAAGCAGGCCGCTCAGGAAAATCCTAAGGTCAAGGCTATGATTGCAACCGTTGAAAAGGAAATGAACGGTGACGGTCGCGTGTTAGTCCGTCCTTCCGGGACAGAACCACTCTTACGGGTCATGGCAGAGGCACCAACTAAAGAGACGGTCTCAGCTTACGTTGATCGAATCGTTGAAGTTGTTCGTGCCGAAGTTGGCGTGGAGTAAACAGATTAAAGGATGACTACTGTGAGGGTGGCCATCCTTTTTTAGAAATATGATGATAGACCAGTTTTAAACTTTCTAATTGACAACCCTCTAAGAAGGCTGTAAAGTATAGTCATTCAGAAATGTTTTTCAAGGCGTTTCAGTCTATACCAATTGTTTAGAAAAGGGATACATTTCTTAAATTCATAAAAAAACTGACCCGTCCGGCTGAACCGGAAATGGCGTCAAGCAAAGGAAGAAAAATTATGTGTGGAATTGTTGGTGTTACGGGGAACGACAACGCTGTCAAGATTTTAGTTGAGGGCCTCCAGAAGTTGGAATACCGGGGCTATGATTCAGCTGGTATTTACGTAAATGATCAAAAGGGTGAAGACTACTTGGTTAAGACCAAGGGTCGGATCGCAGATTTACGTGAAAAGATCACGCCGGACGTTCACGGGTCAACCGGGATCGGCCATACGCGTTGGGCAACCCATGGGGTCGTTAGCGTCGACAATGCGCATCCTCATTTTTCTAACGATGACCGGTTCTACCTGGTCCACAATGGTGTCATCGATAACTTCCAAGAATTAAAGGCACAGTACTTGAGCGACGTTCCTTTCCGGAGCCAAACAGATACTGAAGTGGTAGTTCAATTGATCGACAAATTTGCCGTTGAAGACAAGTTAGATGCTAAGCAAGCGTTCTTAAAGACGTTGAGTTTATTGAAGGGGTCTTCATACGCCTTCTTGATGATGGACCGGGAACAACCTGACACGTTATTTGTTGCCAAGAACAAGAGTCCATTGTTGATCGGTGTGGGTGACGGCTTTAACGTTGTCTGTTCTGACGCCTTGGCAATGTTACGGGAGACGCATGACTTCTTGGAATTAATGGACGGTGAAGTTGTGACCATCACGCCTGACAAAGTAGCTATTCAAGATGCTGAAGGTAACGCCGTAGAACGGAAGCCATTCCACGTTGATATGAACGCTGACGAGGCTGACAAGGGAACCTACCCATTCTACATGCTGAAGGAAGTCGACGAACAACCTAACGTGATGCGGAAGTTAGCTCAAACTTACTTGTCAGAACACGGCGAACCTCAAATTGATGACAAATTGTTGAAGGCTATGAAGGACGCTGATCGCCTGTACATCGTTGGTGCTGGTACTAGCTACCACGCCGGTTTAGTTGGGAAGCGGCTCTTTGAAAACTTGGCCCACATCCCAACGGAAGTGCACGTTTCTTCTGAGTTTGCCTACGAACAACCAATGTTGTCCGAAAAGCCATTCTTTATCTTCTTGACGCAATCCGGTGAAACGGCTGACAGTCGTGAAGTCTTGGTTAACGTCAATGACGCTGGCTACCCAAGTCTGACAATCACCAACGTTCAAAACTCCACGTTATCGCGTGAAGCGACTTACACGTTGTTGCTCCACGCTGGTCCAGAAATTGCCGTTGCTTCTACGAAGGCTTACACCGCTCAAATCGCGTTGGAAGCTATTCTGGCTAAGGCATTGGGTCAGATGACTGGTCAGATTATTGCTCAAAACTTTAATATTCGCCAACAACTTGGTTTGGTTGCTACGGGGATGCAAGCCATTGTTGATGAAAAGGACAAGTTGGAGAAGATTTCTAGCGACTACCTGCTACAGACCAACCGGGCCTTCTATATTGGCCGGGGTCTCGACCACGCCGTTTCTTTAGAAGCAGCGTTGAAGCTGAAAGAGATTTCCTACATTCAATGTGAAGGATTCGCTTCCGGTGAATTGAAGCACGGAACGATTGCCTTGATTGAAGAGGGCACGCCAGTGATTGGGTTCATTACGCAAGCGAAGACGGCCGGTTTGACGCGGAGCAATTTGCAAGAAACGATGGCCCGAGGTGCTAAGACCTTTACCATTGTTCGGGAAAGTTTAGCCATCAAGGGTGATGACCTGGTCTTACCTGACGTTGATGAAATGTTGATGCCATTGTTGAGTGTCGTTCCTGCTCAGCTGTTAGCTTACTACACCAGTTTGAATAAAGGGCTGGACGTTGATAAACCACGGAACTTAGCCAAGAGTGTTACCGTTGAATAAATAAGGTAAATGCGAACGCCCTTCTTCGTGAAGGGGTGTTCGCATTTTTATTTTGTGAAAGGGCTCCTAGGCCGGGAATGGCGGCGCTTCCTGCACTGTTTTCGCTAAGCTTTTCACTTGCGAAAAATGCCGTTTCATTGTATAGTGTCTTCAAATATGAATGAAAACGGTGGTGAAAACGATGAAGTATACAAAACGCGTTGACGCCCATAAAAACCAGAAACAAAAGGACGCCACATTCGAAAAGTTTCGGAAACAACAAAATGAATTAAGTGCCAATCGTCGGGGAATTCGGCGTAAGTAGGATGATCACTGGACAACAGTAGGTCGTCCTTTTTTATTTGCCAACATTAGTAACTGATTGTTGGGTTAGTCACTTAGGTGGCAACTTGCTTAGTAAGTGACACAATTTTCTGAAAATAGAGGGAGCTTCTCCAAAAATTGTGAGAAAAGCAAGCAAAATCCTTGCAAAATTGGTCTAGAGCATTTATAATCGGACTATACCATTAAGAGAGGGAGACTGAATGATATGAAACAAGTAACGAACATGGATCTACAAATTGTAAATGATAAGAAGACTGGCGGGTACGTTGGATTTGAGATTTTTAAACGCGCTTTGGATAACGGGGCCAAGGTTTTAGGGCTCGCTACGGGGAGCACGCCCATTAGTATTTACGATGAATTAGGTGCTAGTGACTTGGATTTCAGTCAATTAACGTCGGTTAACCTGGACGAATACGTGGGATTGGATGCTAATCACCCACAAAGTTATCACTACTTCATGCAACAACATTTGTTTAACCAAAAGCCATTTGCACAATCATTTGTGCCAGATGGATCTAACCTAGATGCCAAGTCCGCTACCAGCGATTATGATCAAATTATTGCCGCACATCCAATCGACCTGCAACTTTTAGGCTTGGGTCAAAATGGTCACATTGGTTTTAATGAACCAGGGACTGATCCAGAGTCAACGACTCATAAAGTGGCTTTAACTGAATCAACGATTGCCGCTAATGCACGGTTCTTTGATAATGTCAATGACGTTCCCCGTTATGCGTACTCAATGGGAATTGGGTCCATTCTGAAGTCTAAGCAAATCCTGATTGCAGCGTATGGTGAGGCTAAAGCCGCTGCCGTTGCAGCCATGATTCAAGGGCCAATTACGCCAGATGTGCCAGCCAGCTATTTGCAGACTCATCCGAACGTGACGGTAATTTTGGATGAAGCTGCAGCTAGTCAGTTAGATTAATCATTTTGGGTAACCAGGGATTCTCTATAAAATTTTCTTTCAGCAAGAAGCCAAGTTATGGTATTCTTGACCTGAAAGCGATTTTAAGGGGGAAACCGGTAAAATGAAGCGAACAAAACGATGGCTACTCGCAGCACTGATTGTTGGTGCTGGAGTTGGTGGCTTTAATTTAACCCAAGGAGCGGGTCATGCGGCGACTTCGACTCCAGATGCGTTTATTTCGAGTCTTAAGAGCCCCGTGAAGTCGGTGGCTAATCAATATAAACTATATCCATCGGTTATGATGGCGCAAGCAGCGTTAGAGAGCGGTTGGGGAACCAGTGCGCTCACTACGACCGCTAACAATTACTTTGGGATTAAAGGGAGTTATAATGGGGCCTCTGTGACCATGCAGACTTCTGAATATGATTCTAATGGCCAACTGTACTATACGAATGCGGCCTTTAAGAAGTACCCCAGTGCTAAGGCTTCAATGACGGATAACGCCACGTTACTACGCAATGGGACGAGTTATAATCCTAAGATTTACAGTGGGACTTGGCGTGAAAATGCTAGTTCATACACGTCGGCTGCCAATGCGCTGACGGGAACCTATGCCACGGCGCCAACCTATGGCGCTAGCTTGATCAAACTTATTAAACAATATAGCTTGAACACACTCTTGGATGGGAGTACCACGTCGTCCTCAAATAACAATAATTCAGCGGCTAGTGAGGCCGATAAAGTCCAGTACGCGACAGCTACCTACAACGGGGCGAGTGGGACACAGACGGCTCGGTTGAGTGGTAAATATAGTCGGTATCGGATGTACAACCACGTTAAGAATACTCGAGCTGGTGTGACCAAGACGGCTTGGAGTAAGGTGGGTGCGTATAAGGGCCAACTGGTTTATTTGGACATGCGGGCAGTTAAGAAGGATCCCACTACCAAGAAGAAGACCACGTGGTACCGGATTCGCTACAATAAGAACACTTCGGCTAAGAAGTACTGGGTTTACACCAGTACACTGACGCTGCCAACTATCAAGTACACCGGTGGTTCCGCTACCGTTAAGATCAACAACGGGGTTAGCGGCAGTTACTACGATCACGTTTTTAATTCCCCCTATCTGGCAAAGTCTAAGGGGTCTCTTAGCAAGTTAAAGGGGAAATCCTACAAGGCAGATAGCCAAGCAGTTAAGACGCAAGACGGCGTGAAGACGACCTGGTATCGGATTAAGGTGGCTGGCAAGAAATATTGGATTGCCTCCACGGAAACGGCAGCTAGTGCCCAGTTTGATTATGTGGTGTATGCCAGCGCTAGTGGGACTAAAAAACTAAGTGCCAAGTACAGCAAATACCATTTGTACAATCACGTTAAGAAGACTCATTTTAATCAAAAAGAGTTTGATTGGCCTAAAGGTGTGAAGAAGGGGACAAAGGTCACCGTCAATTATAAGGGGATTAAAACCGCTTATAAGACGACCTGGTACCGCATCCGCTTCAATGGCAATAAAACGAATTACTGGGTGGATTCACGAGCCCTCGCATAAATTGGGTTTAAGAGGTCTGGGACAAAAGTCACAGGCCTCTTCTTATGTTACCGAAATGTGAGCCAGAAGGTTGTTGGTTCCGTTTAATCCAAACAATCAACTATCCAGGACCAGGTTTTATCGACCACTGACGTTAGTGTTGGCAGGCTAATCTGCTGTCTATTTTGGTCTAAAGAAAAGTCTAAGTCTGGGTAGAAAGTTCCCACTAACGCTAAATCTTTGGTATAATACAACAGACTAAGCCCGGTTCTATTGACGGGCGGCACAGGTAACGTAAAAACTGAGTTAGGAAGTTTAATTCATGGATAATTCTTACAAAATCAAAGTTCAAAACGTCACCAAGGAATACGACCTATATAAGAGTCAGGCCGAAAAATTGCGGGCGTTTTTCTCCTTACGGAATTCGACAGTGCCTCATTTCTGGTCACTGATGGGAATTTCACTAGAAGTGAAGTCCGGTGAAACGTTAGGCTTAATCGGGGTCAACGGTTCCGGTAAGTCGACGCTCTCAAACATCATTTCCGGAATTATTCCCCAAACAACTGGGGAGGTCGAAGTTCGAGGCGACACCTCAATCATCGCCATTGGTGCAGGCCTGCGGGGTAACTTAACGGGGCTGGAAAATATTCGCTTGAAGGCCTTGATGCAAGGACTTACCAACCCAGAGATCGATGCCTTGATGGATGATATCGTGTCCTTTGCGGATATTGGTGATTTTCTGTATCAGCCTGTTAAGAGCTACTCTTCAGGGATGAAGTCCCGGCTGGGGTTCTCCATCGCCGTGCACGTTAACCCAGACATTTTAATCATTGATGAAGCGTTGTCCGTTGGGGATGATACCTTCTACCAAAAGTGTGTGGACAAGATTGCTGAATTCAAGGATGAAGGGAAGACCATTGTCTTTGTCAGTCACTCCTTGAAGCAAATTGAAATCTTGTGTGACCGGGTTGCCTGGATCCACTATGGAACATTGAAGGAATTGGGGGCCACGAAGGACGTCGTAAAGCACTACCGCGAGTTTACGAAGTGGTTCAAGGGTCAGACTAAGGCTGAGAAGAAGCACTTCCAGCGTCAAATGAAGGCCAATCAGAAGTCCTTTGACATTGATGCTTATCAGCAACAAGTTACTGAAGAGCGGCAACAGGCAGAGCCTAACGATAGCAACGTTGCTGCCGAGGTGAAGAAGAGCTTCTATGGATCCGTTATCAGCGAAAAGATGAGCTGGGGCAATCGTATTCTGACGTTAGCCGTGGGGGTCCTGTTCGTTCTGACGTGTCTGGTCAACGTTTCGGGTCATTCGCTGGGGGATGTCTTGCAGCACCCAAGTAATATTGTGCATCCAGAGACGGTTCTACATGATGCCAACAAGACGTCAGCCGTTAAGTAGAATTAGAAAATAATAAGAAAACAGATAGATTTTTATCATTTATCGTGTTATCTTTAAGTTACCATTTATTTACCCCTTTATTAGATTTCCCAATGAATCGAATAGAGGTTTATCTCTCATTTGGTGAAGAACTAAATGGTGAGGCCGGGATCGTGTGCCCGGCCTCTTTTTTATGCAATTTTCAGACCACTAGGGAGTGGGTAAGGAAAATAAATTCTTTTCAACCGTCGCAAACGTTGGCATAGCCCACCTTTTAATAAAAAAATCGGTAAAAGCTATAATTATTTTCAGAAAGCAGTTGACAGCGCTTACAAATGTCGGTATATTATACACGTAAGGTATTAATAATTACCTTCTAATCAATTCTCTTTCTCTCTTATGCCGACCACTGCCATTCCCTGGTAGTGGTTTTGTTTTGTTTAAAATCACGGTATAATAGGAAATTGTGCGGAGGTGAGTAGTGATGAAAAGTCACGAAGTATTTACATTAATCGAGGAAATTACCCGACTGGACGGTAGTAAGTATATGGAAGTCAGCAATATGGTTCAAAATGGTCGGGCGGAATTAGCCGTAGAACGAGGATTGATCAAGCAAGTTCGCATTCTTCAGTTGAACATTGCCCATACGCCTCACGTCCAAGCCTATGAAGACTATGTTAATGAGCATTACACCATGCCAGAGGAGGATTTTAAAACTTTTCAGGAGTGGGAAAAACCAGCAGAAGTTCAAGATGAAGTTCAAGCTATTCTGCACGAAAATCATATTGGTTAGAAAAAATCTCATAAAAATTTCATAATTCACTTGTTTTACCCCTGAATGCGTGTTATAACTAATTCATAGCAATTCTTGCTCCGTAGTTCAGCGGTAGAATAATTGACTGTTAATCAAGAGGTCGCTGGTTCGATCCCAGCCGGAGCAGTCGCTAAGTAGGTTCAGGATAAATAATCCTGAACTTTTTTTGTACAATTGATTGGCAAATTCATTTAGCAGACGATAAGTCAAAAGTTATCCCAACCCGTACTTTTTTTAATAAATGGGGCGCAAAAATGTGGTACTCAACTAGTAATCGTGCTACTATGAAAGCGGATTCACATAACTACATATTTTAACTTTTTGGAGGGAGTTATACTTATGAAAAAATCCTTAACTATTTTGAGTGCCTTGTTAATGTTGTCAGGTGCGGGTGCTGGTATTCCTTTGAGTCAGGTAGTTACGCCAACGCCAACTGCGCAAGCTGCTAGTCTGAATGCGGCTAAACTCGCAAACGGAAAGTATAGTGTGGCTTACAGTATTTTCAAGACGGGAACCAGTACGCCTTCTGATGCGGCCGCTTACTTTAATTTGAAGGCAAATGTGGTTGCCAAAAACAAGAAGACGTCAGTGGCCTTGAAGACCACAGCAGCGGCTAACCAAATGATTCAATCAATTACACTGGGTGGCAAACAGGCGAAGGTGACCAAGTCTTCGACCGGGAACGTTTATACGTTCAGTAATGTTAATTTGAAAAAGAGTCAGACCATTGGTTTTTCTTTGAGCATTCCCAACATGCCGCAAATTATGAAGGAATCCGCCACGCTTAAGTTTAAGACGAGTTCGTTAGCGGCAACGACTAAGGTGAAGTTAAGTACGAAGAAGATTAAGGCTAAGGCTAAGAAAGTTACTGGGACCACGACTAAGGGTGCTAAAGTCACCGTTAAGCATGGTACTAAGACTTTAGGTAAAGTGACAAGTAAAAAGAAGGCTTACACGGTCAAACTGAAGAAGGCCGTTAAGAAGAGCTGGAAGTTAAAGGTTACTGCTTCTAAGGCCGGCTACAGGACCGTAACGAAGACCGTTACCGTTAAGTAAGTGAAAAAATCACTGCCAGGTCGGTAGTGATTTTTTGCGTATTCAAATAAAGAAATGGGGGAGCAATAATGCAACGATTTAGACGATTTCTACAAGTCGTAGGATTACTGATGCTGGGTATCGTTGCGGTGAGTTTCAGCCAATCACAAGGCGCCCATGCTGCGACGACCCTAGACGATGGCATCTATCAGGTACCTATGAAAATTATCAAATCCGATTCCAGTGACACTTCATCAGCTAATGCCTTCTTTGGTGGAATGGCTGTAGTTCGCGTGCAGCATGGTCAGTATACTGTGATGATCACGTCGAACGGTGAACAGTATATCAAGTCAATGAAGGTCGCTGGGACAACGTTGACTTTAGCGAAGACGCTCGATAGCCAAGCGATTTATCAATTTAGCTTGGCCAAGCCAGTCAGTCCATTGACAACTTCTTTTAATTTGACAACGCCAATGGGAGCAATGAAGGAGTCAGCTCGGATGACGCTTGACTGGAAACAGGCCAAATCGGTTTCAACGGACGCCACAGCAGCTAATTTGTTAAGCCAAGCGGAGAAGTTGGTGAAAGCTACAGCTAGTTCGCGTAGTCATTCAGCAGTTTGTCAGCCGAAGGCGCCAACGACCAAGAGTACTACAGCAACTTCTGGCGTTTCTCAACCGGCAACCAAGTCAGCAGAATACTGGAAATATCAGGTGATCCAAGGCGATAAAATGAAGAAGTCTGATGCTGATCAGTACTATACAGACGTTGCCAAAGTGGTCCCAACCAAGAATGGCTATCAAGTTACATTAAACGTGAAGTACGCGAAGTCATTAAAATTGGGTTCGCGAGCAGTTGTACCAGAAGCCATTAACGGCCAGTCGCCGCAAAATATCAGCTATGGTCAGAGTGGTAGCAATTATACGATGTCTTATACCTTTACAATTTCAAGTCTACGGGACCTGACCAAGCGCCTGATTCCCGGTAAGATCCACGTGACGGTGCCCGCACTGAACATTAGTCAAACGTTTCCAGTGCGCTTTCGGTTTGCAGCGAGCGGTGCCGCCGACCTGGCGTCAGCAGCTAATGTAAGTGCGTTGCCCAAGAAGACGGTGGCAAAGTCCGCTGCGGCCCCGGCTGTTAACCACACGACTAGTGCAGCTAAGCTGCCAGAGACTGGTCACCAAAACAATTTACTGGCAACCCTAGTGGGGAGTGTTCTGTTGGGAACGCTAATTATCTGGGGAGGTAAGCGCCATGCGTAAATTTCTAAACTTGCTCCTGATTCTCTGGATGGTTGGCATTGGCGTTTACTGGGTTAAGCCAGCGACTGCGCACGCGCAAGCTATCAGCTATTCGGCACTGAAGTACGGTACCAATCAAACGTCAATGGCGAGTGGGTATTTTGTTCGCCCAGCCAAGGTGGCGGTTAAGAACCACGCGTACGTTGTAACCATGGACATCAAAACGGCCAAAAAATTGACCAGTTGGCCGGTCACGGTGACCTCAGTGAATGGACAAGCCCCGCAGAACGTTCAGAAGAAAAAGGACGCTGCTGGAAATTCCCATCTTTACTATTCATTTACGACCACGAGTCTGAAGTCCCGAATCAATGCGAAGCTATCGATCTATGTGCCCAAAGTTTATAAGGCTAAGCACAATATTTCGTTTAAGTTTCAAACAAAGGGGTTGCCGGCACTCAACACGTCGACCGCTAAAACAACGACGACGGCGCCGGCAACTACCAAAGCGGACTCAACATCTGCATCAGAAAAGACGTCAGCTAGTTCGGCCAGCACCACCAAACCGTCCGCAACGAGTTCTAAAGCCGCTACTAGTTCTACCACGAGTGCCAGTCATCGATCCAGGACTTCTTCTAAGGCCAAAAATCAGGAAGCGGACAGCGCCGCTAAAGTTCCCGCTCAAAAGACTCACTGGGGTGGCCTGATTGGTGGGATTGTGGCAATCGTTGTCCTGGTTGGTGGTGGTAGCTGGTGGTACTTCGGACGTCATTAGGAGGTCGGTCTCATATGCAAAATCCACGAAAAATTGGACTGATCACGTTGGCTGTTCTGGTTGTGTTGGGTATCGTTGGCGGTGGAATTGCGTGGCAAAAGCAACGGCAAAAGCAGGCTCAGCCACGCATCGTTGCCACCACCTACGCTATCGTTCAGATTGCAGATAAACTGAAGTTACCACTAGTTGGGGTACCAACGACTCAAAATAAATTACCGAAGCAGTATCAACACGTGACTAGAGTGGGGAATCCCATGAATCCTAGTGTAGAAAAAATCACGTCGTTAAAACCAACGGCGGTGTACTCGGTGACGACACTGGATGATCAGTTTGGGAAAGCCTTTAAAGAACAACATGTTACGCCGCATTTTCTCGATCTCACCAGCGTTGCTAATCTTGAGAAGACGTTAACACGGTTAGGGAAAAAATATGATCGACAATCAGCCGCTGCCAAGCAGGTGCGACTGATCAAGCAGGCCAAGCAACGGGCCCAACGGCGGGCTAAGCACCGGCAAGCGCCACGGGTACTCGTTTTGATGGGGTTACCCGGTGCCAATTATATGGTGGCGACCAATCATTCCTATGTAGGCGATTTAGTGCAATTAGCTGGCGGTCAAAATGTGTTTGCTCAGCCGAAACAGGAATACTTACAACCGAACGAAGAAGCCATTCAAAAGGCCAATCCACAGGTGATCTTGCGGTTGGAACACGCCATGCCAGCAATGGTGACCCAACAGTTTAAGCAGGAGTTCAAGCAAAATGGTATGTGGGCCAAGACCGCGGCGGTTAAACAACATCGCGTCTATGACTTACACGAACCGACGTTTGATGCCACGGCGAATATGAACGTTGTGGCAGCCTTGAATCAAGTCAGTCAGTGGCTGTATCCGAAGGAGGCAACCACATGAAAAAACACGCAGGTAGGTGGTATGGCGGGGTTCTGATTCTGTTGTGCATTACCATCTTGGTAGCTTTAATGGCGGGCACCACTTGGATCAGTTTGGGCCAGTTGGGAAGAACTGTGGGGGCGCCGGCCAGTCGCGATTTTACCACGGTCTTTTCCTTGCGGGTTCCCCGGATCTTAAGCAGTCTGATCTGTGGGGGGAGCCTGGCAGTTGCTGGTGCCCTTTTTCAAGCAGTTTTTCGCAACCCCATTGCTGACCCGAGTATCTTAGGAATCAGCTCAGCAGCGGACTTCTTCAAATTAGGTGGGGCGATGCTGATTCCCTGGTTACCTGGGCGTTCCTGGGTGATGGCCATTCTGGGTGGCTTGGTAGCGTTGATGATTTTAACCAGCGGTAAGGCTCTTAGTAATCCGTATCGCCTGATTATTGTCGGGGTGGCGTTAGATGCCACGTTCGTGGGCTTACAGCAGTTGTTGAGTAGTGGTGCCACCCAGGTCAGTCAGAGTACCTTCAATGCCATGACGTGGGCTGACACGACGATTCTGCTCATTCTAGGGGTCTCAGGACTCTTTGTGGCACTGATACTAGCACCCTGGGCTAATTACCTTAAATTACCCGATGATGCCCTTAGAAACGTTGGTATTCCCGTTAGCGTTCTTCGATGGAGCCTACTGCTGTTAGCCACCTACTTAGCGACCAGTGTGACGGCCATCGTGGGGACCATTCCCTTTGTCGGAATCGTGGTCCCCAACGTCGCACGGCGTCTCGTGGGACATGATTACCAAACGCTTCTGCCATTTTCGATGTTGGCTGGTGCTTGGTTGATGTTAGCTGCGGATACGCTGGGTCGGACGGTGATTGTGCCTAGTGAGATTTCTGCGGCAACGATGATGGCCATCATTGGTGGACCGTTTGTGATTATTCTCTTACAACGGGGGCGAGTTCTACATGGAATGTCAACACATTAGTTACCAATACCCCCAGCAATCAACGGGCTTGGTGGATCTATCTGGCCATTTTCCTGAGGGCCAGGTCACAACGATCATTGGACCTAACGGTGCGGGGAAGTCGACGTTACTCAACGTTTTGGCTCGGCGGTTACAACCCCAGCAAGGCAAGGTGTTGGTAGGCGGTAAGGATAGTTACGACTTATCTGATCGCCAATTTGCCCAGCAAGTGGCGCTAGTGACTCAGCAGCATGAATTATTTGATGAATTAACGGTCCGTGAAGTGGTGGCAACTGGCCGATTACCCTATCACGGTTTATTGTCTCAGGTACCCCCCGCAGAAGTGGACCCGTATCTTGAAGTCAATGGACTCACCAACCTGGCGGACGACTTGATTCAGAACCTCTCGGGGGGGCAACAGCAGCGGGTTTGGTTAGCCGCTGCGTTAGCCCAGGAACCGCGGGTACTCCTCTTGGATGAGCCGACGACTTACTTGGATGTGCACTATCAACAAGCGTTGATGGCTCAGCTCCGAGAATTGGCTTCGCGGGGGATGACAGTCATTCAGGTACTTCACGATATTAACCAGGCCTTCCGGATCAGTGATTGGCTGTGGCTATTGCAGGACGGTCAGTTGATTAAGTGCGGGACGCCAGCTGAATTAAGAACGGCGCCGTTGTTGGCGCAAACGTTTAAGACGGCAGTAGAAATCGTTGAGGTCCCAAAATTGGGTCCCTATATTGTGCAATTACCAGAGTGACCCCAAGCTACTGAGTTTGAAATAGCAGATATTTAGCAAATGATTTTAGATGATAACTCAGAGGGTGGTGAGTATTGGTGCTCATCATCTTTTTTTGCTTGTAATCATAAACTTGTTTCCAACAATCCCATACAGAAGGCGTCAATCGTAAGGGAGAGCAAATAATGCGCACCGTTTGGGCTATCGAAATTGGATAAACGTTAGTTGCCGAATTCAAATCGCGTTCAAGATTAGAATACATAAAAGAGGTCCAATTCAAAAGTGAATTGGACCTCTTAAGTTTCCTTCATCAATGCCAGTTGACAAAACAAAGAGCCATAAAAATCTAGTCCCTGATTGGGGGGTAGTTGAGCTATTCATGTCGGTCACACGAGTAATCGGTAACGGAGTACCACATAGGCTGAAGACCACATGTGGTCTTCAGCCTAATTTAGACGTGTATTAATGGACAACTAATCAATCGCTGATTTAATCTGTTCAATGCGTTCAAATAAAATACCGTCACGCAGACCGGCATTGGAGAAAGTAATCTGTTGTGAGTCTAGCAACCGCATCAGTAGGGCTACGGGAATCAACCCGCCAATAATGATGTCGGCCCGGTCCTTGGAGAGCCCAGGGACCTTCTTCCGTTCGGCTAGGTTGAGACCGAGTAGTTGGGTGAGGGTAGCGTACACGTCATCGGCACCGAGTTTATATCCGTGAACATCTTCAAAATTCAGGAAGTTTTTATTTCGCCGGTTGATCTTGGCTAACGTCCGGTTGGCGCCACCTAATCCAATGACGGGGAGGTTCTTCGCCTCGTTCAACCACCAGACATCGTTGAAGACGTTGTTCACGAAAGTCATCGCTGAAAACAGCGAGTCAGCCTGGACCTTGTCGCTTTCCAGGTAGGCCTGTGACAGGGTCACCGAACCCAGTGGAATTGAGACAACGTGTTTCATCTGTCTGTTTTGAACCAGAATGAGTTCAGAAGAAGCACCACCAGTGTCGACTAGCAAGCCGTTGATGATTGACAGCGTATGCACGACCCCTAGGTAGTCATAGCGGGCCTCGGTGGTCCCAGAGATGACGTCGAACGTGAGATCAAGTTCATCTTTGACCAGTTTCAAAAATTGTTTTTGATTGCTGGCCTGGCGAACGGCTGCCGTGGCAACCGCCTTGATTTGGGGCGCGTCTAATTCAGTGTAGATTTTTTTAAATTCACGTAAAGCTTCAAGTGTTCGGTCGATAGCTTCGGGTTGTAAGACTTGTTCGGCCCCCATGTTTTCTGAGAGGCGGACGTAGCGTTTGACTTGGTTGACGGTATTGGGGGTACCGGCTTCATCAATTTCACTAATGGTCATACGAACCGAGTTGGAGCCTAAGTCAATAACGACTAAATTTTCCATTTATTCAATACTCCGATCAATGGGGGATTTGGGTTGGTTCTTGGGACTGAGCATTGGCTTGAACTGGCGCGGCGCGTTCGTTTCTTTAGGTTGCCGGGTCGTGTTCGCGGCTGTTTTTTGCTCAGCTTGCTGCATGAATTCTTCTTGCGCATCCAGTGGTTCTAGACCCCGCCGGTCCACCCGGGTGAACGTTCGGTCAGGCGTCAGGACACGTGTCTTGACGTTATCATGCCAGAGCGTTGAGAAAATGTCAAAGACCCGTTGCCGCAGGTCATCCTTTAAAATTGGGAAGAGTAGTTCCACCCGCCGATTGAGGTTTCGTGTCATGAGGTCGGCACTGGACAGGTAAACTTGGGGATCGCCAGCGTTAGCAAAGCCATAAATCCGGCTGTGTTCTAGGAAGCGACCGACAATGGAGTGGACTTCAATATGTTCACTCAACTCGGGGATGCCCACGTTCAGACAGCAGATACCTCGGACGATGAGCTTGATTTGGACGCCCGCATTGGAGGCCTCATAGAGCTTGGCAATCATGGCGGAATCAGAGAGAGAGTTCATCTTCATTTCAATCCAGGCCGGTTGCCCACCCTTGACGTTGGCAATTTCCTGATCGATTTTAGATACGATGAAGTCGCGAATTCCATCAGGTGACATGTGAAGTTGATGGAAGTAAGGGGGTTCCGAATAGCCAGATAACATGTTGAAAATGTTGGAGGCGTCGATTCCCATATCAGTGTTGGTGGTCATGAGGCCTAAGTCAGTATAGAAGTGGGCGGTAACGTCGTTATAGTTCCCAGTACCCATGTGCATGTAACGTCGAATTCCATCAGGTTCCCGCCGAACGATCAAGGCCAACTTACAGTGGGTCTTCAACCCGATTAGCCCGTAGATAACGTGACAGCCCATCTTTTCCAGTTGTTGGGCCCAGTGGACGTTATTCTCTTCATCGAAACGTGCCTTGACTTCGACTAGAACGGTGACCTGTTTGCCATTTTGAGCGGCACTCCCGAGGTATTTAATAATTGGTGAGTTAGCCGAAACCCGGTACAGGGTCATTTTAATGGCCAGAACACCGTCGTCACAGGCAGCTTGGCGAATCAGTTCCGTTACGGCCGAGAAGGAGTCAAATGGGTGATGAACCAGGACATCGTGTTGCCGAATAGTCTTGAAAATGTCGTCATCGTGTTGGAGGCCAGGAACCTCAGCCGACTTAAAGGCGGGGTAGCTTTCTTCAGCATGACCACTGATCTGCTTGGTGAGCTTGCTGAGAAAAGTTAAATCGATA
This sequence comes from Levilactobacillus tongjiangensis, assembly GCF_003946345.1. Lineage (GTDB taxonomy): Bacteria > Bacillota > Bacilli > Lactobacillales > Lactobacillaceae > Levilactobacillus > Levilactobacillus tongjiangensis. The sequence continues at coordinate 162,963 of NZ_RHNY01000002.1, read as the reverse complement.
GGACCACCAATTTCGTAGACGGCATAGTCGTCGATCTTGATGGCAGCGGTTAGGCGTTTCCGCAGGGACTGGCTGATACCAGATTCGACTTCCAACCGAACAGCACTCCCATGCTCACGCTTCTTGAGTTGATGTTCAACTTCCTTTAACAGGTCGGACGTATCCTCTTCGGCCACGTCCAAGTCCATATCCCGGATTACCCGATAATTGGCAGCTTCCTTGACTTTATAGCCAATGAAGAGGTTTCCGATGAAGGTTTTGATAATGTCTTCTAATAGGATGAAATCATTGTCAGCACCAGGGAGCCGGACGGTACGGGGGAAGATTTCTGGCACTTGAACCGTTGCAAAGCGTCGGTCTTTCTTGTCACCGTTTTTGAAAAGGCGCATGGCGATATTTAAGGTGTTATTGCCAATGAACGGGAAGGGCCGGGAGCTGTCGACCGCCATGGGCGTCAGTGCTGGTGAAATTTCATCGTTGAAGTATTTTTCAATGAAGTGGGATTGCTGAGCGGATAAGTTGTCCGGCGTTAATAAGTGAACGTTCAAATTTGCTAGCGCGGGCAACAGCATCCGATTGAGGGTCGAGTATTGTTTGATCACCTGGTCGTGTGCCTTAGCGTTGACTGCTAGTAATTGATCCTCAGCAGTCATTCCGGAGGCGTCTGGCTTGGGGTAGTTAACGGCGGCCAGCTTAGACAGCGAGGCGACGCGGACCATGAAAAATTCATCAACGTTACTCTGTGTAATCCCTAAGAATCGGACCCGTTCGAGTAAGGGGTTCGCTTTGTCGCGAGCTTCTTCAAGGACCCGATCATTAAAGTCGAGCCAACTGAGTTCTCGATTGGTGTAGTACTTAGGTTTTGTAAAATCCAACGTCATTTGTGTAACCTCCTTTGTTTTAAGACGGGCTGTAAGCCAAAGACGTCCGTAAAGAATTCGGCCTTGAAATTAAAGGCCCACCGGATTAGGGAAAGTTCGTCATCGCTGTAGACGGTGATGATGACCTTATTGGTTCGCAGGGAAACTGAAATTTTTTGAATGGTTTGTTGGTGCGCATCATCTAGCGCATCGGCCAACCGCAACATGGCGGACAGCTTGGCCACGGTCAGTCGTTTTTCTGGACTCAACAAGCGGAAGTGGGCGAGGTCCTCACCCGGTGTGCGGGTACTGTGATAGCGGGATACCGCTGCGATGATTTGAATTTCTTCGGCGGAAAGCCCCAACATTTCCGATTGTTTAAGGACGTAGTCTGAGTGAAAATAATGCTCATGGGTGTCAATGAACCCGCCAATATCGTGGACAATGCTGGCAACCTGGAGCAGCAGTCGATCGCGAGTAGTGAGATGATGCAGTGGTCGCAGTTGATCGAAGAGGTGCAAGGCAAAGCGCCGAACGAGTTCCATATGTTTGGGTTCGACTCGGTAACGTCGGGCGAGATCGTCAGCCGCCGCCAGAATTTGGTTTTCAAAGTGATATTTGTGGTAGCCAGCCGCAATCGCCCGGTCAGTAGTTAACCCCTCCAGCACGTTCAGGTTGACTAGGTGGAGCTCTTTTGCATGAACCACGGTTAGGAGTTTCTTAATCAAGAGAACTACTGGGAGAATGATCTCAACGTTTTCTTCACTAAGGTGGAGCCGTTCCATTAAGAATTGATTGGAGGCCCCGGATACCTCGTGAGCAAACTTGGAAAATTCCTTGAGCGTCAGCGTGTAACTGACCTGTCCCCGGGGGATAAAGTAGGTATTGAGCGGGGCGGCGCCAATCAAAATGACCTCGTTGGGTGTTGTTTGCAGATTGTCTGGCAAGAAGCGATAAAAGTCATCGACCTTGCTATTAATGTAGTCGTCCAGGACATCGACAGGGTTAGGTGCAGTGGCCCGTAAGGTTTGGAGCACTTCTTTGATTCGAACTGGTCCAAGCTTCATGTTGTGTGAAGCAACTAGGGCATCGTCGGCGAAGAAGGACAGTGTGGTGCTACCAGAGTTCATCCCAATAATTGCAGCGTGGTCTTTGACTAAGTCGTGATATTGATCAAAGTGCAGGGCAATCGCTTCATTACGGACGAAGGACTCCTGTCCGAGTGATAGCCATTTGATGTGGAGACCAGTCCGGACGAAGAGTTGATCACGAATGAACTCAGCATTGGGTGCTGAAGAGAGGGCTTGCGAGCCCCACAGTTCATAGTGGGTGACGCCGTAGTCCTTAATGACTTGCATGAAGCCTCGTAAGGCCTCGGCGGCGTCCGCCACGTTTTTAAAGTTGATTTCTTCATGGTTGTAAATATTTTCCCCAATAGCGACAGTCGACTTGACCCGTTCCGTTTGGGTGCCGGTCTTTAAGTTCACGATCGACAGTTCGAGACTAGAAACATTTACAAGCATTGCGCCAAAATAATCGTCAGCCATAAAATCATCTACTTTCTGAGTTAGTTTTTAATCAGTGAATACCTGATTGTCCATGATGACCCGATCCAAGTGTTTTTCGGTTCGTTGGTTTTCAGGTGGAAGTTGCAGGTAATCGCCATACATACGCGTCAAAATGTTAGCATAGTCAGCCGGCACCTGAACCGTCAAATGCTCAAACGGAACGGCGGTTAGGTTGGTGACCTCCGCAACGGTGAGTACCTCTTTGGTATAGCTGTACTGAGAGGCCAAATTCTTAACCTGGGTCAGTTGTGATTGTGCTTGATACTGTGTCATAACGGCTTGCCGTTCGGCCTTGAGCGACTGGGCCTCAGCCAATTGGTCCGCGTTAAGTGGATTCTGTAATTTACGTAAGGGATTGTCGACCAGGTGATAGCGCAGTTGGAACAGTAACCGCGTATTTAAAATTTGAAATTTAGTGAGTTGTTCGCGCTGGTCAGCGAGGTCGTCTGGAATCCGGTCCAAAGGGAAGATGTCAATGAAGATGCCTTTGCGGGCGTTATTGACATTATTTTTCTCTTCGATGTAAGTGTTACGGTCTAGCAACTTAGCATAGCTGAGGGCGTAATTCTCATCACTCGCGGGTGTCTGGAGAAAATAGTGGGTTCCAGCCAAGGCGGCTGGCGCAGCTGCCAAGAGCCGGTCGTAATCGGCGCGCAGCAGGCCAACGTCCACATCGTCATCCCAGGGAATGAACCCCTGGTGGCGAATAGCGCCCAGAAGTGAACCGCCCATTAAAAAGTAAGGCAGATGTAGTTCGTCACAGAGCTGAATAAACTGTTCCAGATTACCCAGTTCAACTTGATGAATTCGATCGATCAATTGCGGCATAGAGGTGTCCTTTCGGGTACGAGATTGGTGATACGGGTTCTTGGCGGTTCGAAGCGGATTGCCTTATAAAATTATTTTTGATTTGGTCATCCTTGATGAAATCTTAAGAGGTTGGTTTTATAGAGTGGTCGTCATGATTCTGAGAGCTGGTATGGGAAGTAGATGGGGTGGTGGTCAGCAGTGTGGTTTTTACGCGGCTCAAAGTCGAGGTGAAAGACCGTACTATGGCTTTCACCGTCCCTCACAACCGACCACCGCCCGCGTCTACCGGAAGTTGTTACCAGCCCACGGAATTGTTAAGTTAGTTTAAAGGATAGGTGCTCTGGTGAACAATCTGGTTGTGGGTATCCTTAAAGATTACCGTAATCGTTTGGTTACCTTTGGGTTCGAACGTAGCCAAGCCGGTGACCGTCTGGCCGGGCTTTACTGGCATGACGGTACGATTGAGTTTGTTGTTATCCTGGGTTTGGCTGGTCGTAAATGCTAGGTTCCCAGTCCCCAATTTTTTGCCATTCTGGGTGGCACTGACCGCGGATTGCCACAGGTCACTAGGCACGACATCGCGCGTTCCGTTGTTGGTTACGGTATAATAGAGAACGAACAGATTCCGGTTAGCGGTGGCACTGGTGGTAATCTTGTCGGCAGTCAGTTTGAAGGCGACGTCTTTAATCGTGAAAGTCTGATTGGCAAAGGTTGCGGTCTTGGCTTGCTTGTGCGAGCTAGCCGAACTACTAGTGTGACTGGTGCTGGTTTTATGCGATTGACCGCTACTTTTAGTGGTGGCCGGTTCCTGTTGACTGGATGGTTTAGTGGCACCGGATTTGTTGACGGTACCGCAACCAGCTAGGAGCAACAGACTGCTAATTACTGTGATAAATTTTACGTGTGACATCATGCATTTTCCCCCTCGGTTTGCTTACCTATATTTTAGCATAGGTTGGTCCAGAGCACCGGTTATGTAGCGCGAAAAAGCTGGTATTTAGTGGGCGTAAATGCTAAGATAAAAATCGTATTTTGAGAAATGTAGGTGGGTAATTATGGTTGAGCAAGAACAACCTTTGTTGGACGCTTTTATCGACGTCTACATGAATTCACTCAAGTATTTGGACGAGTTCGTTTCGGAACCGGCTAAAGAGTTTCACTTGTCGTTTGAGCAATACTTGATTCTGCGGGACGTAACCCGTAATGAACACGTGACGCTGATGGACATTGCCAGTAAGCGGCAAGTGACCCGCAGCGCTATCTCACGGCAGATCAAAGTATTGTTGAAGCAAGGCTATCTACAGCAGCGACCAGATGAAAATGATCGGCGACGGCTGTACTTATTAGCAACGCCCGAGGGAGCCAAGGCTGAACGGGTTATCCGACAGCGAATCAATAAACGGTTTCAGGGATGGGTCGACGTTTACGGTGACGACCGTGCTCGGCAAATCTTGCAGTTTATTCAAGACTTTAGTCAAGTGACACGGATGAAAAAGTAGTGAACGGTTTAAGAGAGTAAACGCCACGGACTAACCGCGGTGGTAAGAAGGAGATTGAAGTCAATGAGCAAAAAGCGCATGAGTGATGAGGAAGCAAAGCGCTGGCGCAAGATTGTCTTCATGGATGATGGCCACGATGACAAGCGGGCGTCACGGCATCCACGGTCTTTTGTGTATGGTGAATCCACCCAACGCTCGTGGTGGGAACGACTAAGAGAACGTTTAAGCCGACGCTAACGAAAAATGGACCACACGACCCTAACTGAGTTAGGGAGTGTGGCCCATTTTTTTCGGACTAATTATTCAGTCACTGTAGGAACCGGTGAGAACTCCTTAACGAGCTCAACGTGAACATTTTCGCTACCACCCAATAGTTTGGCAACGGGACACCGCCGTTCAGCTAGATCAACCATTGCTTCAGCGGTTTCTTGATCAACGCCAGGCAGGCGAATCTGAGCGGTTACGTAAAATTGAAAACCACGCTGGTCCCGAGCCATTTCAACAATCGTGTGAACTTGCGAGGTGTGGGGCAGGTCACGACGTTTTTCAATTGCCTCCAACGTAGCATTGAGGCAGGTGCTGAGTGCCAAACCAATGAATTGTTCTGGATTTGCTCCCGGTTGGTCATTGAGTGGGGTGCTGGTCAGTACATCCAGGCCACCGGGAACGTAGGAGTGACTTTCAAGGCCGTCATCATTGATAGCAACGGTTCGGTACAGTGGTGGAAATTTTTTACGGTCAATGGCCAAAGAGGTCAACTTCTTTCCTTATATTTACCTCTAGATTACGCTGTTTTCAGGTAAAAAACAATGAATTCGCTGTATAAATGTAAGGGTTTTCTATAGAGCTAAACCACTGACTATTGACTGATTAAACTGTTGCACAAAGTTAAGGAATGGCTAGCGGTCAACCGGTTGCACGGCATACCTATACCAATCATATAATAAACCGTCAACGAATTATCCGTAAATGGATTTACAAGCTAATAGTAATAGCGTCATAGCGGGCAATGTAAGTAAACGGGTTTATGTAAATTTTTTGTATTTTTTATCCATTTGGGGTAGACCGGCTAAAATAATTTGTTATAATGTAGGGGACAAGTAAGAGAACACTGGCGATTAGAGTTTGGGGGGAGCCAAATGTTAACGGAAGAGCTGTCAAACGAGCGCAAGAAGTTTCAGATGATCAGTTGGCGAGCGCAACAGCACGGTGCCCAGGTAGTCGAACGTGAAATGATGACCCGGTTTACGGCTACGATTGCTGAACAGGAGGCTATTATTGCTGCTGCTCAACGTCGAGAAGTTTCTTCAGTTAGTTAGTCTAGTACAGGTACTAAGACCCACAGTACAGTCACAGAACGCACCCATGGTAGGCTTAGAACAATGAAGGTCGACGAGGGGGCAATAGGATGAAACATCCAGTGATGTATTATCTGTATTATCTTGGCGGAGGTTTATTTGTTGGGACGATGGCGCTGGTTATTTACCACATGATTCATCTGTGGCTGGCTGCTAGTCAAATGTAGAAAAGTGTTGGTCCCTGATTACTTTGGGATCAAAGCGTTAAATAACTTAAACAATCCCATCACCCGACATGCGGCAGGTGATGGGATTCTTGCTCTAAAAAAGACCATAAAAAAAGCTAGTTACGAATGGACGCAACCAGCAGAATAGAAGTATGTGTACGGCTTCAATGGTGTTAATAATGGCAAAATGTCAATTAACTCCTCCAACGATTGAAGTTCCGTGGCAGGCTCTCACCTGAATATGTACCTACATTATAACGTGGTGAGCAAGACCTGTAAACCGTAAAACACAAGATTCTTTTAAAAGATTAAGATTAGTAAAACGAAAAACGTCAGTAACGCCGGCATTCCTTGCAGCCAAAATATCTCCTTTTTAACGGTGAAGGCACCGAAAAGGGCCACAATTACGACAAAAATCATCAAAAGTGAGTTAATGATCAAACGTGGTTCGGTGGTTAGGACACGTTGACTGGCTAAAATTAAGAAGCCCAGCATCCCGTTGTAAATTCCCATATTACCTAAGGCTGCCTTCGCAGGGGCTTGTTTAACAAAGCTGAGGGGCATACCAAATACCTTAGCCTGTGTTTCAGGTTTCCCCCAGATTTCTAGGCACATGATGAATACGTGCTCGAGACCGATTAAATTAATTAAGATTGTACTGATTAAAATCATAATTATTGCCTTCTTTCTAGTGATTAGTTATAGTATAACTTAACGGTGTGGGTCATTACCCATTGAACGACAAAATGTTTAAAACTTTAAGCTAAATTTTAGTTTGGCGTGTAGAATAATTAAGTGAGGATGTTTTTGTCAGGGGAACTCAGTTCATTCACGGGGAGAACGGCAGAACGACAGACCTATTTGAAATTTTGAATGGAGGAATTACCCATGAGACTCCTAGACTTAACTGGCGAACAATTCGGCAGACTGACGGTTATTCGTCGTGACGGTACCGCTAAGAACGGCAACGCAACCTGGTTGTGTAAATGTTCTTGTGGCAATTTAGTGGCGGTGGACAGCTACCGCTTGCGCCATGGTATCACGGTTAGTTGCGGCTGTTATCGTCGTGACATTAGTAAGGAACGATTGACTAAGGATCCCCGGACCCGTAAGCAAATCGGCAATGCCATGAACCTCCCATTGGTGAATGGCTCCAACGTTGCTGCATTGACTAAGATCAGTTCCCGAAACATTTCCGGTGTTATCGGTGTGAGTTTTGATAAGCGTTCTGGTAAATGGGCCGCTCGCTTGTTCTACCACGGACGTTACATCTTAAACCAGACCTTTACCGACTTCTACGATGCCGTTGCGGCGCGTAAGCAGGCGGAACAACAACTGGCTAAAAGTGATGATGTTCAAATGAAAGCCTCCGTTGAAGGCTAATTCAGCGGATTAACCAGCAAATAATAGAAGCCAAGTGGTCGATCCTGCGGGGTCGGCTTTTTTGGTGGATTGATTGACGTTACCAGGACCACCCGGTATATTGAACGTAATCAGGTTTTAGAGAGGAAGAGGAAAGATGGATTATCGTGAAGAAGCGGATACATTGGGGACGGTTAAGGTCCCGGCTAAGGCTCTGTGGGGCCCCCAGACGGAGCGTAGTCGCCACAACTTTACGACGGGACCGTTAATGCCAATGGTCCTGATTCGCGCGTTATTGCAGCTTAAGCGGGCAGCTGCCATTGCCAACCGGGACTTGGGAGAGATTCAAATGGCCAAGGCCCAATTGATTATTCGGGCCACGGAGGACCTGTTAAATTTGTCTGATAGTCAACTGCAGCAGGACTTTCCGCTGCGGGTCTATCAGACGGGGTCCGGCACGCAGACGAATATGAACGTCAATGAAGTAATTGCCCACCAAACCGTGACGTACGATCCGACAAGCGGGGTTTTACCCAATGATGATGTGAATCGTGGTCAGAGTTCCAACGATACCTTTCCAACGGCGATGGCCGTGACGTCAACCGTGGCCGTTACTAAACTAGTTACACAGTTGGATACGTTGATAACGGAATTACAGACGAAGCAACAGGAATATTGGCAAGTAGTCAAGATTGGGCGGACACATTTGCAGGATGCCACGCCGTTAACCTTTGGTCAGGAAATCAGTGGGTGGGTCAGCACTTTGCAACATGATCGTGATTACCTAACCTCGTTAGCACCAACGCTGGGGGAATTACCAATCGGTGGGACGGCTGTTGGGACGGGATTAAATGCGGCTCCCGGATTTGCCGCCGCAGTAGCCGCCGAGCTGAGCCAAGCCTATCAGCAGACGTTTACTGCGGATACAAATAAATTTTTTGGATTAGCTGCTCATTCCGGCTTAACCGTCGTTCACGGGGCTATTCGAACGCTAGCCGGTGACCTATTGAAAATTGCCAACGACATTCGATTCTTGGCCAGTGGCCCGCGGGCTGGCTACAATGAATTAAACATTCCCGCCAACGAGCCGGGATCTTCAATCATGCCTGGCAAGGTCAATCCCACTCAAGCAGAAGCACTGACCATGGCGGCGACACGGGTGATGGGCAACGATGTGACGATCTCCATGGCAGCTTCCCAGGGGAATTTTGAATTGAACGTTTATAAACCAGTCATCATTGCCACTTTCTTGGAGTCGACGGACCTTTTGAGCGGGACGATTGCCAGTTTTACCACCAAATTGATTCATGGACTCACTGTTAATGCGGATCGGATGACCGAACTGGTTGATCAGTCCTTGATGACGGTGACGGCTCTCTCGCCCCACATTGGGTATCATGCTAGCGCTGAAATTGCCCAGCAGGCTGAGCGAGAGGGGACAACTTTACGAGCTGCTGCTATCCAGTCTGGGAAAGTGACGGCGGCTCAGTTTGATGAATGGGTCGATCCCTTAGCAATGACGAATAACAATCGAACTAGAAACTGATCGTTTAGGCAATCTAGTGGGTTCTTGTGCCTTACCGTTCGCCAAATTTGGACTGGAACGCGGTGGGAAGGACGGGACAAGCCAAAGGACGGTCTTGTCCCTCGCTTGAAGCCGCAAAGCACGTCTTCAAATCGCCATTTTCAAGAAAATCACTTGAAAATCCCACGGCTGAGTCCAAATTTGGTTCACTCCCGGCTACCCAGTGGCGCGCCAATAATATTGCGTAAGTGCTGTCATTCAGGCATTTAAGCTAGCTTAGTTTTCAAGAACCCGTTTAACCGAAGGTGGTCGGAGGTGGAGCCTGCTGTGTCGACGGTGTTAGCCGATTTTCGGCTTACAGCGTGGGACGTGTTTGGAGACTGGTGGTTTTCCAGGCTTCAAACCGAGCCGAAGGACCGCTTCTCAGACCGTAGGCGTTCCCCACAGCGGGCGGAATCTCTGAGTGCAGCAGGTGGCTGGGTGAGGCTAATTTTAAGTAAAAGAGTCAAATTTAATTGAATTTACAACGGATAGTGACCTGATTGGCGGTCACTATTTTTTTGCCGTTATTTTCAGGTATACTGCGATTACGTGTTTTTTTGAAAATAGGTGTTACCTTTTGCCAACTCGTTCGTTATCACTAGTGAAAGGGGGCAGACATGCGGTTACAGGCTTATGAACGGCTGGTCGGTGAACTAGCAGTTGAAATTCGAGGTTACCTGATCAACCGGGGCGCTGATCGAGAGATTGCGGCTGACGTGGTGCAGGATGTATTTGTTAAATTATTGGAAATGCAGTTAATTTTACCACCTGATAAATTACGACCGTATATGTATCGGGTGGCCTGGTCAACGTATCTGGACGGGTATCGTCGGCGCCAGCGTTACGCCGAAATTGTTCAAAACTACTTACGACCAATGCTGGAAACTGTTGGTAATATACCGATTGAGACCGGTTTGGCATTAGCTTTGACACGACTGTCCTCGCGGGAGATTTCCTTATTGTTGCTCCGCTATGAAGAGGCTTTATCCGTAGCGGAAGTGGCTGCGCGGTTGGGTGTGCGACCAGGGACGGTTAAGATGCGGTTACATCGTGTTCATCGCAAACTAGAAAAAGTAATGAGGAGTGATGGGGATTGAACGAAGGAAAGAAGTTTCGGCGGTTGGCACTACGGGTAAAAATCTTTCGTTGGATTGGTACGGTTATGATTGTCCTAGTTGTGTTGCTGTTGGTGGCCATCGGTAGTTATAAATTAACGCAAATGAAGGCAGCCAATGAATCTAATGCACAGATGAACTATCTAGAAATGGTTTCGCAAATTATGGCGCCTAATATCCAAACTAGTGAGTTGCGATTGAAGGATACCTCCCTGCTTGGGGGACAGGTTTTTAACCGACGATTCAAGGATGTCGAAGGGGTTCACGTTCCCTGGTCATCGCTCACGGCAACGTATTCCTGGTTGGACGGTTCTCATATATCGGGGAATATGAACGCTGTTGAATCCAATGGGACTAGTGGTGCTGTCTATGATCGGGAGACCCAGCAAAAAGTACCCGTGTTTTACAATCCACGTTTGAAAAAGGCGGCGGAGAAACCAGCTCACGATTTGCAAAGAATTGCGGATCAACGAAATGCTGTGGTTGAGATGGGGGTTACCTTCAAGGAACCACTGAGTTACGCTACCATTCAACAACGGCTGCCAAAAGGGGTCCATCCAGCCTGGTATTGGATTGGGGTGGAGAAGAAGGCCGACCCAACCTTTATGGATAATAATTTGTTTGGCTTGAATGTTCAAAACGCAGCCGGGACACTGAATGAGGATGATTATCGGGGTTTTCATCAAGGCTTAGTTTATGCCCATCAGCATGACCTGGGTTTGAGCTATGATGACGTTAATATTTTCAAGTTTGCTGATCAGTACGCTAAGCAATATCCTAAATTACGGACGGCCAAGTTTGCTGGCCTCATCGTTACGGGAAATAGCGAAGCGTTTAAGCCGTTGCTAAAAGCGACTTGGATCGCCAACAGTTCAGTTGGCATCTATCAGACCCGCACACCAGTAAAATGAGTATTCAATGAGAATTCCTTGACTTTTTACTCATCAAAGATTAATGTAAATGACAAGTTAGTTTTCAAGAATAGGTTTATGTCAGGATATTTCCTGGATAAACGGTGGGTAACCGCAATGGCGCCTTCAGTCGGGAAATTTGACTGAGGGTGCTTTTGACGTAAAAAGGAGTGTGGCGTATGTCAGAAAGTACGGACAAATTGAAAACGGCCGTGACAGCGGCTTTAGAAGAGGATCATCAACGTTTAGCGGATTATCTAAAGATTGAAACGGTATCCGCACAAAATAAAGGTATTGAGGAGACCGTTACCTTTCTAGAGTCAGCGTTTCAGGAGTTGGGTGCCGAAGTCTCGGTGTGGCGGGATGTACCTGGCAGTAATCCGTTTGTTTTTGCCACGCTACCAGCAGGGCCACGGGGGAACGCTGACAAGACGTTACTCTTCTATAACCATTATGACGTTCAGCCGCCAGAACCGTTGGATGAGTGGCAAACCGAACCTTTCAAATTAACCGAAGTGGCTGGAAAGTACATTGCCCGCGGCGTTTCGGATGATAAAGGTGAACTCATGCTACGCTTGTCTGCCGTGAAAGCTTTGCAACGTAGCGGTGGGTTACCATGCAACCTCAAGTTTGTCGTTGAGGGGGAAGAAGAGATCGGTAGTCGTCATATTCCTCAGATGACCGTCAAACACGCTGCTGACTTGGCTGCTGATGGCCTCGTCTGGGAAACTGGTGGTAAGGATGCCGACGAGAATTTTGCCATCACCTGTGGCGTGAAGGGTATCATGAGTTTTGAACTTACCGTTCAGACGGCAGCGGTGGATTTACATTCTTCACTGGCAGCCTACGCTGACAACGCTGCTTGGCGGTTGACCCGAGCGTTAGCTTCCTTACGTGGTCCGAAGAATGAAGTCTTAGTAGATGGTTTCTACGATGATGTTCGGTCACTGACACCGGTTGAGCAGACTGCTGTGGATGAGATGAACTTTAACGAAGAGCAAACTCGGAAGACATTCGGGCTGACAGCACCATTAGTGATCGATGAACCAACCACAGCACTGATCAACGCAACGACCATGACCATTAATGGGTTGACCAGCGGCTACGAGGGCGATGGGGTTAAGACCGTTTTGCCTAAGTTTGCGAAGGCTAAGCTAGACTGTCGACTAGTACCAAATCAGGATCCACATAAGCTAGCAGAATTGATTCAACAGCAGTTGACGGTCAACGGTTTTTCCGATGTCAAGGTTAACTACTTACTGGGTGAGAAACCATTTCGCTCTGACTTAACGGATGAACTGGTCCAGACAGCGGTGGCAACTGCTCATGAAGTTTATGGTAATTCTGTGAAATTAGTTCCAAACTCTGCCGGAACTGGGCCGCAAGCACCATTTGATGAGGCAATTCAGACACCAATCGTGGCGTTCGGATCCACCTGGTCAGGTTCTGGGGCCCACGCGCCAAATGAAAACATCCGAGTGGCTGATTACTTACAGGCGGGGGAATACACCGCTAGATTCATTCGGGCATTTGGTGAAGGCTAGGAAGTTGTGAATGATCATGAAGGAGAGGTCTGATGAATGATAACGTTCCATCGTTCAGTGAATCACATATTTAATGGAAGAAAAGATTTTAAGTTTAGATGTTAATTAGCTATTTTTGGGTGAACAAACCGTGCTAAATCAGGGATTTTTCAGTCACAGAGCACAAAAAAGCCACGCTCCCGAGGGAACGTGGTTTTTCTCGTCATAGGTTAAGTCATTTCTGGCGTTTAGATGGAGCCGGCGGGGATCGAACCCGCGTCCTAGCATATTGCCACCTTAACGTCTACACGCATAGGCAGACTACTTATAGTTTCACTGAATAACTTGCCGCCTGTCAGGGCCCACATACTCAGCTAACCTGATTCATCTCTTCTAACGTACTTCAGGTGGGAGCCGTTAGCGTAAGCCCGTTAAATTTAGGACCCAGATCTAGACCGCGGGCAAGCCTAGGAGGATCTACGTTAAGCGCCTATTAAGCAGCTAAAGCGTAAGAATTGTTATTATTTTTTGCAGTTATAATAAACTGGACCTTTTAACGTAGATGCCGCTACGACGCGCAGTCAAGGTTCAACCTATACCAGTCGAATCCAGAACGGCCCCATGACGATACTAATTAAGTTTACCATACCTGCCACGCCCTGCAAAGAATTTCGCTTATTCGGGCTTAAATTAAGGCATTAATGCCTTGAGCAGTATAGTATAATAGGTAGTTGAGAAAGCCTCATAGCCATTAAACCAAGTAACCGGTCAAAAGTTACAGAAACTTCATGGTTCCATCATGACTATTTCCGATGAGCCTGTTAGTTTCAGAGTACCCATGTTCACGAACTTTTGCCGGCTCCGATGACATGACACGAGAATCTTTGGAGGATGCAATGAAGTTATTAATGATTGAAGACAACCACTCAGTATCACAAATGATGTCAATGTTTTTTAAGAAGGAGCAGTGGGACGCCCAATTTGCCTATGATGGCAATGAAGCGGTTGAAATGTTTGCGGCCGCTCCCAACGACTGGGATATGGTCACTTTGGATCTGAACTTGCCCGGTATGGATGGGATGCAAGTCAGTGCGGAGATTCGTAAGTTATCGCCGACAGTGCCGATCATCATGCTCACTGCTCGAGATTCCGAGAGCGACCAAGTGTTGGGGTTGGAGATGGGGGCTGATGATTATGTCACGAAGCCCTTTAGTCCAATTACACTGATTGCTAGAATTAAGGCCCTTCATCGCCGGGCTGGATTAGGAGCTGTGGCAAAAACGGCGGAAAGTGCACCGCTGAACGATACGGAGGCCTTTGACGTCGTTACTGAGAATTTTAAGCTCAATACGAAGACCCGCGAGGCTTACCTGAATGGTCATCAGATTCAGGAATTGACCCCTAAGGAGTTTGATTTACTCAAAACTCTGGCGCAAAAACCGCGTCAGGTCTTTTCCAGAGAGCAATTGCTCCAGCTGGTTTGGGACTATGAGTACTACGGCGACGAGCGGACAGTTGATGCGCACATTAAGAAATTACGACAAAAGATTGAAAAGGTTGGCCCCCAAGTTATTCAAACCGTTTGGGGTGTCGGTTACAAATTTGATGATAGTGGAGCAGATCAACAATGAAGTTAATGTACCAACAAATGTTAGGATTCTTTGCAGCCATCACCATTATCTTGGTCCTGATGGGGGTTTCATATTCCCAAATGACGCGGCACATGGTGTACAGTAACACGTGGAATTCACTGGAAAAGTATTCAAACAGTTTGATTGAACAGTCGTTGCGGATCAGCTCGCAGGATCCTCGTACCGTTAATTTTGATACGACGGCGTTGGAGAATAGTGAGCAGCTCCTGCAAAACCAGGCCGTCAGCACGACCATCTATAGTGCTACGAACAAGATTGTTTTTCCGGCGAACGTTTATCAACAACCCATCAATAAGTCTGATTGGAAGAAACTTAAAAATAATCAGATTATTCACAAAGTGGTCGATCGGCAGGTGCGTAATAAGAATGGACGGGTCAGTCCAGCCATGACTGAGGTCATGAAACCTTATTTTTACAATCACAAATTGGTGGCCGTAGTTGTCATGGGGGCGTTCGTCTCCGACATCAATACCAACGTGAACCAGATCAATCGAAACTTGATTCGTTCCTTGCTAGTTTCCTGTTTGGTGGCCATCGTGGCCAGTTACATCTTGGCGCGGTACTACACCTCCCGAATCAATCGGTTGCGGAAAGCAACCAATCAGGTTGCCAAGGGGAACTATGATGTGCAAATGGCCAGTCGCAATCGGGATGAAATTGATGACTTGATCAATGACTTTAACGGGATGGCTCATTCGTTGAAAGACTCGCAAGAGGAAATTCAACGACAAGAGGAGCGTCGGCGAGAGTTCATGGCCAACGCTTCTCATGAAATGCGGACCCCGCTGACCACCATCAATGGCTTGCTTGAGGGAATGGCGTATGACGCGATTCCGGAAGACAGCAAAGAAGAAAGTATTGCGTTGATGCGAAGTGAAACCAGTCGTCTGATTCGGCTCGTTAATGAGAATCTGGATTACGAGAAGATTCGTTCCAACCAGATTGCTTTAAACTTGCATGAATTCAATGCGGTGGATGCCTTGCATAACATCGTGGAACAGCTAAAGCAAAAGGCGGAAGACAGTGGGGATTACCTGGAGTTGCAGGCTCCCAAGGAAATTGAAGTTTACGCTGATTATGACCGGTTCGTACAGATTATGTTTAACATTACCCAAAATGCCATTCAATTCACCCAGCACGGACACGTCACCATTTCTGCGCAACGGGGCTACGAAGAGACCATTGTGAAAGTGGCTGATGATGGGATGGGGATGTCTGAGGAACAACTACAAAATATCTGGGAACGGTACTATAAGGCAGACCCGTCACGGAAAAATACCAAGTACGGTGAATCCGGTTTGGGCTTGTCCATCGTCCACCAGTTGGTCCAACTGCATCACGGCAAGATCAGTGTGACGAGTAAAGAAAATGTTGGCACCACGTTTACGGTGATCTTTCCAGATCAACATCAGACAAACTCAGAACGTGCACGAACTGATGAAAGCTAAAACTAGGCAGATGGTTACCGCTACTTGTCGCTGAAAACTAACGGCTGTGTTTCACGACCAGCCATGTTACAATGAGGAGACCATTAAGGAGGAAACTTTTGAAACGAGTACAAATTACTGGGAAGTCCGTCCGCAAGTTTGAGGACGGCTATCCCATCGTATCTATCACTGATTTAGAAAATCGTCGCGACTTTGAAGATGGCGCGTGGGTCCAATTGGAAAACCACGAACATTTCGTTGCGATGGCTTACTTCGCTAAACAACACCGAGGTATTGGGTACGTCCTGAGCTTACGGGAAAATGAACCGATCGACGAACGTTTCTTTGCTAGTAAGTTTAGGGCGGCCGCTGCCAAGCGGGCGGCATTTGCGAACACCGCAGCGTACCGCTTCTTCAATGGGACCGGTGATAACTTGGGTGGCTTGGTCATCGATGTTTTCAACGGGCAATATGTCTTCCGTTGGCAAAACAACGCTTTGAAGCAGCAATCACGACTGATCTACGCCGGATTTGAACGTGCAATGGGGAAGGAGCATGTGGTTTTAGCCGCTGCTCCTGGCCAAGATAAGACGCAAATTATCAGTGGCAAGCCCGTTGATCAACCCATGAATGTGATGGAGAATGACATGTCCTTCCCCGTTGATCTGAAGTCAACGCGGCAACAGTTGGCCTTGGAATTCCGTGACGTTCGTGATTGGCTCAAGCAAACCAGTCAACAGAAGCGAATCTTGAACCTGTTCAGTGCTGAAACGGGGGCTGTCTCAGCTGCGATGCTAGGTGGAGCCGTTGAAGCCGTTACCGTTGATCCAACGAACCGGGCAACGACGACTGTTCAGGCGCAGTTGGCAGCGAACAACTTGGACCAAGCAGCGGTTGAGATGCGGACGATGGACGTTGAAAATTATCTTGACTATGCGATTAAGCATGAGTTGACCTTTGATACCATTGTGATTAATCCGCCGGCCTTTATTCGGGGCAAGAAGCGGGCGTTCACCTTGGAACAAGATCTTCAGTCATTGGTAGAACAGGCGTTGCAGCTTGCGCAGAGTGGGACGAACGTCCTAGTGACGACGACCGCACCAACGTATTCTATGAAGCGACTGAAGTTAACGATTAACGATGCGATTCAAAATTATACCGGTCATGTAAGTGTTTCCAAAGAATTTATTTCACCGGATGATTTTTTGACCAACGTTGCGGACCGTCATAGTGAATCGATTAAGGGTTTATTGTTATTAGTTGATTAATGAAAATTCATGAAAATTCATGAAAACTATCAATATGAAGACCGAATGGTAAGATAGACCACTTGCCGTTCGGCCTTTTTTTGAATAAAATTTGTTTACTTTTAAATCGGAAACTATTACACTGACTATTGCAAATCAAAAAGCGCTTACAGAAAATAGTCTACAGAATGAAACGAGAGAGTTGAGGCTTGCAAGATGGGTATATTATTAGCTTTAATCCCCACAGTTTGTTGGGGGAGCATTGGTTTAATTAGTGGACGTTTGGGTGGAACTTCCTACCAACAAACGTTGGGAATGACCGCTGGAGCCGTATTATTCGGACTGTTTGCATTGGTTTATTTTCATAAACCAATTACAGGAATGTCCATGCTGGTTGGGGTTGCATCAGGACTCTGCTGGTCAGTTGGTCAGTTTGAACAATTTCAATCGATGAAGTTTATCGGTATCTCACGAACCGTGCCAATTTCAACTGGTCTTCAGTTAGTTGGGACCGCGTTGGCTGGGGTGCTGTTGTTCCATGAATGGAAGACTACTAAGATGGTCACCATGGGAACTATTGCCGTGATTGTCTTGATTGTTGGGGCAGCGATGACGTCGTTGCGTGATAAGCGGGCAACGGCCGGCGCCAGTCAACCAGTTGAAGCTGGTAAAGGAAGCCTCGCCATTGCGATTTCAACAATTGGTTATGTGCTCTACACGGTTATCGTAACTGCTTCAGGTCTGGATTCTAAGACGGTCCTATTCCCACAGTCCTTAGGGATGATTCTGGGAGCCTTGATTTTCGTGATGTTCTCCCGGCAGAAGGTTTGGCATAAGGCTACTGCTAAGAACGTCATGACTGGGTTGGTCTGGGGCATTGGGAACTTCTTCATGTTCATGTCCATTCCAACAGTCGGCTTGGCAATTAGCTACTCCTTAGCACAATGTGGGATCGTTATCTCTACGTTTGGGAGTATCTGGTTACTGGGTGAAAAGAAGACTAGTCGTGAAATGGTTTATATCACCATCGGCTCACTATTAGTGGTTGTTGGTGGGGTGACCCTGGGCTTGATGAAACACTAATTTGATTCTTAATAAAGGTGGGTCTGGACGATGGTCCGGGCCTTTTTTTATAAGTAAAGGTTGAAGGTACTGAAACACCTTCTATGTTTGATATAACAAGGATTGGATATTAGGGTTTAGTCAGATTTAGTGGAAAATTGCCGCCTTACCGTTCGCCAAATTTGGACCGGAACGCGGTGGGGAGGACGGGACAAGCCAAAAAGCGGTCTTGCCCCTCGCTTGAAGCCGCAAAACCCGTCTTCAAGTCGCCATTTTCAAGAAAATCACTTGAAAATCCCACGGCTGAGTCCAAATTTGGCTCACTCTCGGCTGCCTAGTGGAACACCAATAATATTGCGTAAGTGCTGTTACTCAGGCATTTAAACTAGCTTAGTTTCCAAGAACCCGTTTAACTGGAGGTGGTCAGAGATGGAGCCAGCTGTGACGACGGTGTTAGCCGATTTTCGGCTTACAGCGTGGGACGTGTTTGAAGACTGGTGGTTTTCCAGGCTTCAAACCGAGCCGAAGGACCGCCTTTCAGGCCGTAGGTGTTCCCCACAGCAGGCGGAATCTCTGACAGCCGCAGGTGGCCGGCTGAGACTAAGTTTAAGTCTGTAACGCCTTGCTATTCTTGACTTGGTAACAGTTTTTGAACTTTCAACCTTTAGTAAGTAAGATTTTAGTAAAGACTAAATGTGTCGGCTCCTGGCTTGCTGATGACAGCAGCACAATCCCACTTTAAGTGATTTGAAAGCGCCTAAAAAACTTTCAGTTAATTTTGGACTAGACCATTTACGACTGGCTAAGTTTGCGGTATAATAAGGCAGTCAAATCAATAAAAGTGAGGTTATCTGAATATGGCACATATCGCCTTTGATCGTTCCAAACTTGATCCGTTTATTCATGACAATGAACTAGGGGAAATGCAGGCGCTGGTCAACGCCGCTGACGCTGAGTTACGTCAGGGAACCGGTGCGGGGAGTGATTTCCGTGATTGGTTGGCATTGCCAAAAGAATACGATAAAGAAGAATTTGCCCGCATTAAAGCTGCTGCAAAGAAAATTCAATCTGATTCTGAAGTCTTAGTGGTTATTGGTATTGGGGGCTCCTACTTAGGTGCCAAGATGGCTGTCGATTTCTTACACGACACATTCTTTAACTACTTACCTGCTGAGAAGCGTCAAGGTCCACAAGTGTTCTTCGCTGGTAACTCCATCAGCCCTGACTACGTGCACGACCTGATCAACTTGATTGGTGATCGTGACTTCTCCGTTAACGTAATCTCAAAGTCCGGGACAACGACTGAACCTTCAATTGCATTCCGGATCTTCAAGGATAAATTAATTAAAAAATATGGTGAAGATGGGGCCAAGTCCCGTATCTACGCCACAACTGACAAAAAACGCGGCGCTTTGAAGACTGAAGCAGACGCTGCCGGTTATGAAACCTTTGTTATTCCTGACGGCGTTGGTGGTCGTTACTCCGTTCTGACCGCCGTTGGCTTGTTGCCAATCGCTGCATCTGGTACCAACATTGATGACTTGATGAAGGGGGCCGCTGATGCACAAGATGCATACACCAACCCTGATTTGACTAAGAATGAAGCTTACCAATACGCAGCCTTACGGAATATCTTATACCGGAAGGGGTACACCACTGAATTGCTTGAAAACTACGAACCACGTCTGCAATACTTCGCAGAATGGTGGAAGCAATTGATGGGTGAATCCGAAGGGAAAGACCAAAAGGGTATCTACCCATCATCCGCAAACTTCAGTACCGACTTACACTCCTTGGGTCAATACATCCAAGAGGGTCGCCGGAACTTGATGGAAACGGTGATTACCGTAGACCAACCACAAAACGACGTCGATGTACCAAGTGCCGACGATGATTTGGATGGTTTGAAGTACTTGCAAGGGAAGCCAATGAGCTTTGTGAACAAGAAGGCCTATGAAGGGGTTGTTCTGGCACATACTGATGGTGGCGTACCAAACATGGGTGTTCATATTCCAGACCAAACGCCATACACACTGGGTTACCTGATCTACTTCTTCGAAGTGGCTGTTGGTATCTCTGGCTACTTGAATGGTATCAACCCATTCAATCAACCAGGAGTGGAAGCTTACAAGACGAACATGTTCGCTTTGCTGGGCAAGCCAGGCTTTGAAAAGTTGGGTAAGGAATTAAACGCACGACTTTAAATTGACTTTATTTGGAAGGGTTCGGGACGCAGTTGTCTCGACCCTTTTTTGATGGAAAATTTACAAGACAACCGGTTGAAAAAGTTTCAGCTGTTACGGGTTAATTATGTTAGAATAAATTTCTAATGTTATTTTTAGGTAACAGGGGCGTGACAAGGATTAAAGTTTTGGTGTTAATTGGTCAGAACCCTTGTGACGTATGACTAGACAGACTATAGTTAGGTAGATTGGGCTCCGGGGTAGGGGCTAACAAATTGGGCTTTAGATTTGAAGTAAGGGGAGATTTTAACGTGAAGGCGTCAAAGCGGAGCTATTTGGACTACACCGTTATTTTTGTGGTGTTGGCGATTTTCCTGTACGGCATTTTTCTGCTGACAGGAAAGTCCTTTATTTGGGAAGGTGATGGGCTTGCCCAACACTATCCAATTTTAGAAAAGTTTTATACGTGGCTCCATCAAGGCAGTCTGACTGGTTGGTCTTGGGATTTAGGGTTAGGGGCCGACAAGTTGACCACTTTTTCGTACTATGTGTTAGGTGACCCATTTAGTTATTTAATCGGTTTATTTCCCAAACACAGTATTGAATTGGGCTACAACTTATTGATTTTATTGCGGTTGTACGTGAGTGGGCTGGCATTTATGTTGTTTGCTCGCCAACGGTCATTCAAGCCTAGTAGTCGGTTGTTGGGAACGTTAACGTATACGTTTACGGGGTATTCTTTGTACGTTAGTATTCGGCACCCATTCTTCCTGCTACCAATGATTCTGTTCCCACTTTTGGCTTACGGTATTGATCACGTCTATCGTCAGAAATCGTGGTTACCGCTGGCCTTTTTCACGGGACTTGCGTTAATCAGTAACTTTTATTTTGCCTACATATTGGCCATCGGTAGTTTTGTGTACGCAGTGCTACGTTACTTTAAGCTACGTGAAACGACTCATTTTAAAGTTTGGCCATTAATTGGTCGTTTGGTTGGTGCTGGGGCAACGGGGTTCCTACTATCTGGGACACTGTTATTGCCATCGCTCCTAGGGGTGACTAGCTCGACGCGGGCAACGTCTTCTTTTGCCAACGGTTATTTTCTATACCCATTTAACTATTACTTACGCTTACCCAATATGTTAGTGACGACGGGGAATCCCATGCGTTTCTGGGTGAACTTGGGGTTAGCCGGCCTGACCTTCTTAAGTTTGGTCTTTGTGCTGCGCCACTTTAAACGTTATCTGTGGCTCAACATTAGTCTTTTATTGCTAGTGGTTGGCTCACTGGTGCCAGCAATTGCCGCCGTTATGAACGGAATGACGACACCCTCACAGCGTTGGTTATTGCTGGGGTGCTTGGCATTTAGTCTTGCAGTCATGACTTTTATGGATGAATTGGGAAATCTGACCCGAAACGATTTCACGGTGATGATCGTCAGTACTCTGGGATTGTTGGCCGTTGTTTGGGCCGCTAACGGGTTTATCTACAGTAACCATCCACATGATTTCGTGATGTACGGTTTATTGTTGCTCACGCTGGGCGCCATTTTGAGTAGTCATTTCTTCCAGTGGTCTCAGTCACGAACAATTTGGACCTTGTTAGGCCTCTTGAGTTTAAACATCATTACGAACGGCTACGGTTATTTCAGTCCTAACTCTGGTGGTGCCAGTGCTCAGCTGGTGCCACAAGGCATTGCAACGAAGTACCAAAAGAACTATTACGATGGTGCTCAAAAATACACGAACAAGCAGAAGGGCTTTCACCGTTCTGCCACGAGTAAGTTCTATTACTATGCCAATGAAGCTAAGACGAACATGGGGATTAACTTAGGTACGCACGATATTATGACCTACTTTTCAATTGAAAACGGCTCCGTGGGGGACTTTAGTCAGTCCATGGATAACGCCCAATTCAAGATGAACAAACCCATTAATCAGGCAGATAGTCGGACGACGATGAACAACCTCTTGGGCGTTAAATATGTCTTTGCGCGGACGAATCAGTTGGGGATGCAGGCCTTTCCGTACGGGTACACGCCAGCCAAACGTAAAAACGGGCAGGACGTGACCTACCGGGATCAATCTGTCCATGACTTGGGGAATAATTATCCGACAACTGTGCTTAAATCAAAGAACGCTTTGCCATTGGTTTATCTGCAAAAGCAGCAACTCAGTCAGCGTCAGTTTAACCAGCTCAGCGGTCCAGACCGTGAACAGGCTTTGACGACGGGGGCCTTGGTTGAAGGCGGTGCAAAACGTGTTCAGACCAAGACGTATCACAGTCAAACTCGGAAAATCGGTTACCAAGCTTTGGCTGATGATCGGTCAGTCTTGGATAGTCTGAGCAAGGTGGTCGACTACCGGAAGTACGGGAACAAGACCGAGGCTGAGCTGGAAATGAAATCATTCCAGCCATCACTGCGGAAAAATAACCGTGATCGTTCGGTGAACATTGATAATGATGTGCAACGGGTGACGAAGCTGACCGAGCAAAACGCCCGGACGTTTAAGCGGAACCAACAGGTTAACGCACATGGGTTGAAGGAAATGACTTCTGATAATCAGAATGAGCCCATTACCTACAATTTGAAGGTCAATGATCCCAAGCAGACGCGGAATACCGAGTTGTACCTGGAGATTGACGGTATTAAGGCGGAGAACTTTAGTGTCGCCGACAAATACAATGGTGACCGGAGCAATAGTATCTTTAAGAACAACGCTTATACCGGTATTTCGCGGATCAATAAGCTACGGAGTGCCATCTGACAACAGAGTGACGGTGCCTATACGGCGACTGCGACAACGCCAGAAAATATCAACACGTTCAGCCAACTCGGTCGGAGTAATTTATCCGACTATCAGAACAAGCAACGGGTCGTGCTGAACTTGGGTTATTCACACAAGGACTGCCGGAATATTCAGCTGGCTTTCAAGGGTGTGAAGAGCTTGAAGTTTAAGTCCGTTAAATTGGTCGCTGTGCCATTTGGTAAGCAGTATGACCAACGGATGCAGAACTTAAAGAAACATGGCTTACAAGGACTCTCCGTTAAGCAAAATAGTGTCACGGGGACATCTCAGTCAGCCCAGCCAAGTGTCTTGACTACGTCCATTCCTTATTCTAAGGGGTGGCATCTGACGGTCGATGGCAAGCAGCAAGCAACTAAGAAGGTCAATGTCGGCTTTGTTGGTGCACAGCTGTCAGCTGGTAACCACCGCATTCGGTTGACGTATCAAACACCGGGCCTGAAAGCTGGCGAATTGGCCACCCTGTTGGGTGTGTTAGTGGTCGTCGCTACGGGTGTCGTGAGTGTTTGGCGCCAGAGAAGATAAGTTAAATATATTTTAGAGGAAACTGCTGATTTGGTGGTTTCCTTTTTTGCGTCGGAGATGGGCAATCGTCACGTTGTATAAATTTACATTTTCTGATAATTCATACAATCTGACCGAAAAATTCTTAAAATTTATTGACACCAAACGCTGAACAGGTTACTATTAAATAGTTGTTTCGACATTGGAAACAGGCTTATTGGGTATTAGCCAAATTGGTAAGGCGGCGGACTCTGAATCCGTAATTTACTGGTTCGAGTCCAGTATACCCAATCATAAGGTTCATATTAGTCGTCAGATTGGCCTCACAGAGGTCGGCTTGGCGGCTTTTTTCGTGCAGAGAATTTTAGCTCGTTGTTGGTGATTGTCGGCTGCGGTCGGCATACCAAGTCGATGTCCTTGAAATTGCTGGTTATAGTTGAAAAAATTTATATTTTTATTCGACAAACCAGGCCAAACGACATAATGTGACATACCCATCATGTATGATTACTAGTGTCTAGTGAGTTAACACTACGACAGGGATAAAGGCAATCAAGGCGACCGGTTGCTACTTGAAGGAGGAACTACATATGGGATTGATGAAAAGCGGACTCACTAGTTTGCTGGTTGTGCTGAGCGTAGGCGGTGGTTTGATTACGGCGTCTACCACGGCACAAGCCAAGTCTTTGAAAGTTACGATTACAGATGACAGTGGTAAGCAGACCGTGACGTATAACGGTAAAGAATATACTGCAGAACAGGCAGTTAAACTGGGACTTATCGTCGATAAAACGGTTAACGCCAAGGAAAATCGCTGGGCCTACCAGGTCACAAACGTGAAGGCCAAGCGCACTAAGTCTGGTAAATCGGTGAAGGTCAGTGGGAAGCTAAAGGTCACCAACATTAGGACCAGTGTTTTCACACCTGCAAAGAACGTTCAGATTAGTATGGGTAACACCACCAAATTGGCTAAATTAACGAAGAAGTTAACTTTTAGTCAGGTGGTGAAGACCAAGGCCAAGAAGCTTAAGTTACGGGCAGGCTATACTGAAAAAATTAAGGGTCACAAGTCTTTTACTGTGTTATCCGCTAATAAGCAATTTAAGGTCAAGGCTTACAAGTAACACAAAATTAAAGTGAGAACGAATTGTTCTAGAAAGTGTGTGTGGCATGAACAAGTTGATGAAGACGGGATTGTTAGCAGTCCTGAGTGTGGTGTTAGTTGTACCGAGTTTGACGA
This sequence comes from Levilactobacillus tongjiangensis, assembly GCF_003946345.1. GTDB lineage: Bacteria > Bacillota > Bacilli > Lactobacillales > Lactobacillaceae > Levilactobacillus > Levilactobacillus tongjiangensis. The sequence continues at coordinate 138,101 of NZ_RHNY01000002.1, read as the reverse complement.
CACCGGCGAGCGCCAAGAGTAAGGTCAAGGTGCTTTCAAGCAAAAATGTTGCTAGCAAGACCTACCATGGAAGTACTGGCAATATTTATAGTAGTGCCAAGTTAACTCATCGCAAGTACAAGATGAGTAAGTACCGTTACACGACCTGGACGGCCACCAAGAAGGCTGTGATCAAGAATCATGGTAAGAAGGGGACCCTGGCCTACATTAAGGCTGGAAAGAAGTCTGGTTGGATCTACAAGAAGTATTTGCGTTCTGGTAAGGCACCGTTCAATAAGCAGAAGCGGTTAAAGGAAACATATACGGCTTACCTAAATGCTTTGATGCCAGTCAACAGTGGTGATAAATCTATCCCTACTGAACGCAGTTATGGTGACATGGCTACATCAATTATGTATACCTGGGCCGAATACAGTGGCGATTTTGGCAATGTTAACGTTGTCAAAAAGGATAAAGACGCTTTACTGGATATTTATGGTGTCTTTAAAAACCGATTTTCTGGTGCCCAACGGTCGAGCTTGGATGCAATGGCTAAGAAATTAGACCAGCAGGAACCATACACTGATAACGTTGATGCTGTTAGCTCAAGTATGAAAACCTTTTCTCAGGCTTTAAGCACAGCGGTAGAGGATTTGAGTTAAAACTTGATAGTTTTTGAGTTTAAGAATATCGATAGTTAAGAGGAGAAAAATTATGAAATTATTGAAAATTGTGAGTGCAGTGATGGTTGCTACAACCATGGGAGCTGCAGTTATTGTAGCTACGCCAGGGGTTACGGCAGATGCTAAGGCTAAGAAGTCTTTGAAGACTCTTCCCAAGTCCTTACGGCGTACCTGGTATCACTACGAAAAAAATGATAAAGGTAAGTTCAGATATAGTAAGCTAACCATTTCAGCAACTAAATTGAAGGACACTTGGAATGGCTGGGGAAACACTAAAGCCAGCACTTATAAATATGTCTTGCATCAATATGATCCAGCTAAGAAACTCCAGACGGGAAAGGACAGCTGGATATTTGCCAACAAGGTTGGTAAGTCAACCGAGGTAGGCTACTGGAGAGACTCTAAGTCGGCTATGACGCATAGGTTCATGCAAACTAGCTACAAGGTTGTCACTGCTAAAGTGAATGGTAAAAAGGTTAAAGTACTGCATGCTAAGAATCTGCGGTCACTGCCCGTGGACACGCCTTACTATTACACCAGCAAGCACTTGGCTAAAATAACCAACCCTAAGGGGTACAACTATGAGACCCTTTACGGTCCCAAAAAATAAGATATTCACTAACTATTGCCTCTTCTGCCGTCAGGGAGAGGCAATACTAAGGATGAACCGATGAATTAATGGCTAACGGGGATGTGATTGGAATTGATTAAAACCAATCGATGTTCTCAATAGCTGTTGATTTAGCAAGCATGGTTTTGTCCAAAGAAAACACGTCTGAAGCTTCGTCCATTTGGGGCGAGTCTTCAGACGTGTTTTTAGTTGAACAATTAATGTTAGGAGGCCACCGAAGCCGAACTGGCCACTACAGTAAAGTGGGTCACGATAAATTGTTTGCGCTGGTTCGTGTGACCATAAAGTGCGACGTGCGCCCCGACAGTCGCTTGGTAGAGAAAGTTTAGCCCATGTTGATGAATTAGACAGTTGTGTATGCCACCAGTCTCATCGGCAATTTTAGCGAAGATGAGCAGGGGGCTAAGTTTGAGTACTTTGGGGTCTGCTAGTAATTTTCCATTGAATGCGCGTTGGTCCATGATCATCACCTCAAATAGCATTATACGAACAAATGTTCGATAACGCAAGTGTGACGACTTGGCGTAAAGAGAACCGTTCGACGTTGGACTTTTGGGACTGCTGGACCAGTAATGCAGTTGGGTATACTGGGAACGAACCAGTAGCATCTGGACTGAGTGGGTGTTACCGACTAAACTGGTAATGTAATAGCTGAGTCAGGCCTAAAATCTAAACGACTGCATGAAGTCTCACTTTAATGTAATTTCATGCAGAGAAGGATTGACTTTTTTTAGCGAATAGCGTAAATTAGATATTGCTAGTAAATGACATTGCCCGCTGGTCAAACTGGTTTAAGACGTCGCCCTCTCAAGGCGGAGTTACGGGTTCGAGCCCCGTGCGGGTGATAAGTGGTCCACAAACGTTGATAAAACAACGTTTGTGGACTTTTTTTGTTGTGCAAAAATTCGAACAGCGAAAAAGTTGGAAAATCAGCTGGACTAGACCATTTGCTTGTCCGGACCACAATAAAGACTGCCCCAAGATTAGCTTGAGGCAGTCTTATAATCTAATCAGTGACCAACTAAGATCATATTAGTCGTGAGGATTTTTTATTCATGCCGCTTCTGATGAATCCAGAGGCCACTAGTCGTAATTAACAGAGCAAATCCAGCAAGTGTTAGCAGGAAGCTACTGGTCTTGTGTTCGCCTGTTTGTGGCAGGGTGGATCCGACGTAATTGCCACTGTCAGTTGATGAGCCACTACCGGCGGTTGAGGTGCCACTACCGCTACCAGCTCCGTAACCAGTGGATTCAGAACCAGTCCCACCGGAAATGTTGCTACCGGCCCCACCGGTTGTCACGTTGCCACTCGCTTGACCACTGCCTGGGTAGGTGATTGGCTTATTTGGCTTCGCAGGTTTGTTTGGCTTGACAGGCTTCACCGGTTTAACTGGCTTAGTAGGCTTGACCGGTTTCGTTGGCTTTGGTGGCTTGACGGAAGGCGTCGTCGTGCCGGGATTCTCTGGATTGGTTGGCGTCGTCGTAGGAGGTGTTGTGGTACCAGGTTTTTCTGGGTTAGTTGGCGTCGTTGGTGGCGTTGTCGTCCCGGGATTCTCTGGATTAGTTGGTGGCGTCGTTGTGCCAGGATTTTCGGGTCCGGTGGTATCAGGCGTCTTCGTATCTTCAGCAGTTACACTGACTTCAGCGGATGAACCAGCTTCAATTTCAAATGGAATTGGCGTTTTATCCAACTCATAGCCTTCGGGTGCCTTGGTTTCAACGAATTGATACTTGCCTGCGGCTAATCCGCCGTAGGTAATCGTTCCGTCAGCATTAGTGGTCAAATCGGCCTTGATAACTTTGCCAGTTGCATCTTGGAGTTCGTAGACGGCACCGGCTAACGCTTTGCCAGTGGCTTTATCGGTCTTCGTCAGTTTGACTAAGCCAGAATCTTCCTCTTCGGTACCACCGCCATTGTCGCCGTTACCCGTGCCACCGCCGCCCCAAACGATTTGAGAGTTAACGGTTTGGCCATTAAGTGAGACGCTGTTTTTCCAAGCGCCACCAGTTCCGGAGACGTCCGGCTTCGTGTGATAGGTCATGTTCACCGCTGTGGTGACATTCTCAAAAGTGAAAATGACGGTACTATTGCCAGCTTCAACGTTAGGCGTTATGGAACCACCGTCACTAACAAAGCTACCAGTGTCATCGAATTTTCCAGTTTGGGCGTGGACACTACCGGGGACGTAACTTTGCCCGGGTCCGAGGTTATCAGTGATAACGGCTTGACCTAAGTTCGTGCTGTTGGGGTTGAACGCAATGTTCCAGGTGAGTAATGCAGGGGAGCCATCTGAGTTACGTTCAGCTACCCAGCCAATCTTGTTGATACCCCAGTCAAGGCCGATGTTGGCATTCTCTTCGGTTCCCTTGACGTAGAAATGTAAGTCGCCGCTACGGTTAGTTGACGTACTGGATAGGGTGTCGTTAAAGGTGATAGTCCCCGTGTTTTCACCTTCCTTAATCGAAAATGTCCCAATTTCCCGGCCACTGTCATCATACAGTGGGAACGAAACGTCTCGCCGACCGACAGCTGAGTGAGGAAAAGTAACAGTTGCCGTGTCGCCGGCCTGAATGGCTACGCCGTCGGGAATACCCCATTTGTAGTCAACCTGATAGGTGTCCCACTTACTGAGATCACTACCGTTAGGAATGACTTTACCATTGGTATCCGTGATAACCGCATCATTTTCACCTAAACCGGCGACTTGGATATTCTTGGCTTGAGCAGTGACTGAAGTCATACCGATACCGCCGATCAAGAAAACAAAAACAGCTAGTAAAATGCCAATAATAATCTTGGTTTTCTTTTTCCGCATCGTAATCCTCCTCCAATCTACCAGTGCTCGCAGCCTACAGATTGACCAAACATCAATCGGAACAACTGCTTGTGTCAGAAATACTTTGTCTAAGATGTTTCATTCACTGCTCTGTATTTACTATAATGACAATTGGCTGGAGTAGGGCATCTGTGAGAAAAAAATATGGCGGTTAAAAAAGAGGACGACGTAGCCAGTAACTAATGGTGCAATTCTATTGAACTTATAGAGGAATTCTTGCCACTAGCGTTGGTATGAAGCCATTTGGTGGCTGGCTTGATTAATGGATTAACGGTTGTTAAGGGCGACTTAAAAACCGCCTACCAGCGTGGTAGACGGTTATGTTTGACCGATTAGTTCATTTAAAAGTGGCGCCACTAGCCCAAACAACATCATTGAAGAATATTATAAGGCAACTAAGTGAGGCTTGCCGTAATACCAGCCTTGGCGAAGTGGAATCTCCAATTGATCAGCTAGTTGGCTTTCCTCGGCATTTTCCACACCTTCTAGGATCAGCCGGAGGCGATACTGTTGAGAGATCTTCTTCCAGAACTTGAGGGCTTCTGGAATTTCGTCTTCACGACCGGCTTCCCGAAAGTTCTGCATGGCAAATTTAATTTCGCTAGCGTATGACAGAATCGGTTCAATGTGTTCGTATGTATTGATACCGGTACCGATGTCGTCGAGGCTGAGTTGAATGCCCTGCTCGTCGAAGTAGTGGACCTGATCGATGACTTGTTCATCGGTAATGGTGGCATCAGTAAGTTCCTCTGTGACCTCTAGGACTAAGGTAACCGGGTAGATGGCGCGTTGGGCAGCGACGATAGTTTTAGCGATAGTGGGGTTCACGAACTGAGTTTGATTGACGTTATAAGAGACGGAAGCAACTTTAAGCCGTAATTTTTCGGCTGTTTGCCGAATTAAGTCAGCTTGGACGTCGATTGGAATGGTATCAAACTCGCGGGGGAGAACCCAGCGGTCAGCAACCCGTTGCCGAATGAGCATCTCATAGCCAATTAGTGAATTGTTGAGAACGTTTAGTTGTGGCTGGAGAAAGTAACGGTACATGGTGTTGGCGCGCCTCCTTTTGAAATGTCTGTTACCATCATACTGTATTTTTCCCATTTTAAATAGGGGAATAACACAGAAAGCAGATAACTGAGGGAAAGATTTTTGGAGTTCTCGACTTGATATAAGAATATATATATTTTTAAATGGCGTCATTATATGAAAAGGTTTATAGTGGATGTATTCGTGTGATTAACGCGGTATAATTATTGGTGGGTAATGGGATTTACCGTTATCATTGCCAAAATCGTTAGTTAAAATATTTAATTTACAAGGAGAATGGTTCTATGTCATGGACGATGTGGCTCGTTCCCCCAATTATTACCAGTATTTTCTTTGTACTAGGCGTTATCACGCTTTACTGGTCCATTTTTAATTGGGTAACGGCAAAGGTCGAATCGCAAAATAAGCCGATCGACATTAAAAAGGTTCAAATTGCCATTGGGCTGACCTGCGCGGTGGTTTCCGTTTTCGCCCTGCAGTTTTTAGTTCGCGACAGTCACCTTTCGTGGACATTCACCAATTTTCAGTTACTACTGCTGATATTTGTGGCTTACTTTTTACAGCTTAAGATCCCGCACTGGTTGATTTTTATTTCCGGAGTGGGCTTCATGTTGATCAATGGTAACGTGACAGCGCCACTGTCATGGGTCTACACCACTATTTTCGTGTTGTTCTACGTGATTTCTTACCAGCAGAGCATCCATTTGTGGCGCTGGCCGTTTACACGCTACATCACGATTGCGGTAGCGTTTGCCCTGGTTCTGTGGGGCCTGGTCGCTGTGCGTTTTCACCTGGGAATGGCGACTTATTGGATTGAAATTGCCGATTATACCGTCTTGGCAAGCCTCATGTACGGTTACTTCAAGATTCAGGATAAGGATCGGCGCATCAAGGACCGATTGTTCCAATCGGCTAACTGGGATGCACTGACGCACGTCCAAAACTTTGCAGCTTACGACCGGGCTATTAACTATCGCTTTCAGAATAGTTCCGTGCACAATGAAGATCTGTCGATGGTGATGTTTGATATTGATCACTTCAAACAGGTGAACGATACCTATGGCCATTTGGCGGGTGATGAAGTTTTAAAAGCAGTAGCGCGGTCTGTGACGGATGCGCTAAAGACCATTGACGGCGGTATGGTGTTGTATCGAACGGGTGGGGAAGAATTTAACATTATCCTTCCGCGTTGCGATTTGGAGCAGGCACGGACCGTTGCCCAAGCAGTTTTCAATGCAGTTGATAGCTTAGAGATTCCGTACAACGAAACGATCTTACGCGTTTCCATCTCAGTAGGGGTTTCCGGATTGAGTGCAGCAGATCATAACCCGTTAGACTTTTACAAGCGGGTCGATGCTAATCTGTATCACTCGAAGGAACATGGTCGTCGCCAGATTACCGTCAGTTAGTTTCTTTATAAAATTCTAAATATAAGATAGGTGTTTGCCCGACTTGATTGGTGTAGAATAATGGCTAGTCAGGGATTCCCGGACAGAATGGAGCGATCATCGTGATATTGAGCCTGTTACTATTACTTTTACTATTTCCAATTTTGCGGTTGGTCTTTGGTATGGCCGGCTGGTTGCTGGGACTGGTGGGGACGCTGATCATTGGTGTTGTCGTACTAGTTGCCTTTGCGGCGTTGTTCCGCTTCTTCTTGGTGGCCGTGGTGGTCATCGGGGGTGGCGTCTGGGCTTCACGAGCATTATTTAGTTAAAAGCTAACAGCCCGGCTTGGTGGGTGGTTCACCTGTTCGTTGCGCTACAGTTACATGACCTTCAAATACAAAAAAGACTATGACGTTGGTCACAGTCTTTTTTTGTGTGTAGATTACTATTCAAATGAAATTTCCACCAAGTAAGTGTGTTCGGCTTGAATGTACCCGGTTGTGATCCAGACCTCTGAGTAGTCCAACTTTGAACTATTGGTTCGGTCGAAAAAATCATTCAGCAGGTCACCATTTTTAGCCAGAAAATCTTCATCCATCCGATTGACTAGCAGTCGGTCAGTTGGGAAGTAGATGTCTGGATTGGCCACCTTGACAGTGTCAGGGACGCCAATCGAAACGACGTTGCTGTTACGCTGTTGGATGAAGGACACATCTTGTTGGTGGCGGTGGATGTACGTTAGAACGTTATAGATTGAATCTGAGTTACTCGCCACAGTTTTCTTGCTCCCTTCGGTGTCTACATTGTAACAAATATTTGGGGGTTTACCAGTGCTTCATTTCTCTGGTACATCGTTATTGCAAACAGCTTTCATGCGTGTATAATTATCGCATATGCTGTTTTAGACATTTATAGAGTATACCAAAAAGAAAGAAGGCCAAATTGCAATGATGCGACTTGCCCGAAAACACTTGGACTGGTGGGCAGTAGTCCTTGCTGTGGGATTCATGATTATTCAAGTTGCCTGTGACCTGTCGCTGCCAACGCTAACCTCGAACATTATTGATAAGGGGATTGCGAACAATGACATTGGTTATATCTGGCGTACTGGTGGCCAAATGCTCCTCTTGAGTTTCATTGGAGTACTGGGGGCCGCTGGTAACGTTTATTTTGCGTCAACGCAGTCGCAAAAGATGGGCCAACGTATTCGAACAGGTATCTTTAAAAAGGTAACCTTTGCTTCAACGGAAGAGTTTGAAACGGTCGGTAACGCTTCATTAATTACGCGGACGACCAACGATGTGGTTCAAATTCAAAACGTGATGGTTCAGATGTTACGGATGATGCTGATGGCACCAATTATGTTGGTGGGTGCGGGTGTTCTGGCCTACATTAAGAGTCCCCGGTTGACGGTGGTCTTTTTTAGTAGCCTTGCCAGTCTTAGCCCTGTTTACCTTTGCTATCATGTTCTTTGCAGTGCCACTTTTCAAGAGTCTGCAAAAGAAGATTGACCGAATCAACCTGGTCTTTCGTGAAGGTTTAACTGGGGTGCGGGTTATCCGAGCCTTTAACCAGGATCAGTTTGAACAAGACCGGTTTGAAGGGGCTAACCAAGACTACACGAACACGGGAATTAAAGTATTCATGATTGTGTCATTGATGTTCCCAATCATCACGTTAATTGTGAGTGGCACAAACATCGGTATCGTGTGGTATGGGGGCCAATTGATTGGTTCACAAGCCATGGAAGTTGGGAACCTAGTGGCGTTTATGACATATGCCACGCAACTGTTGATCAGTTTCATGATGGTATCGATGGTCTTTGTTTTCGTGCCACGGGCGCAAGCCTCTGCTGCACGGATCAATGAAGTGATGGACCTCAAGTCGAAGATCAACGATGCTGATCAACCCGTTGATTTACCAGCTGGTCCAGCAAGCTTAACCTTTGATCACGTAAACTTCCGTTATACGGGTGCTGAGAAGCTGGCATTGGCTGATGTAAACTTTTCAGCTACGGCCGGTCAGACTGTCGCTATTATTGGGGGGACTGGTTCTGGAAAATCCACGCTAGTTAACTTGATTCCTCGGTTGTTTGATCCCGAAAGTGGTCAAATTAAACTGAATGGGACGGCGCTGACGGCTGCCAGTCAAGCAGCTTTGCATGATGCCATTTCCATTACGCAACAAAAAGCCGTGCTGTTTTCTGGGACCGTTAGAAGTAACATGGTTTACGGAATGAAGGATGCCAGTGATGCACAAATCTGGCACGCTTTAGACGTTGCTCAGGCTAGCGACTTTATTAAAGAAGAAGGCGGGCTGGACGGTGTCGTTGAACAAGATGGTGCAAACTTCTCTGGTGGTCAACGACAACGGTTAGTGATTGCTCGAACGATTTTGAAGCGAGCGAGCGTCTATATTTTTGATGATTCGTTCTCTGCCTTGGACTTCAAGACAGATTCCCTTCTACGGCAAGACCTGCGGAAGGACGAACAAGTCCAATCCGCCGTCACCGTTATTGTGGCTCAACGGGTTTCAACCGTCGCCGACGCTGATTTGATTTTGGTCATTGACGGTGGCCAGATCGTTGGTCAGGGGACGCATGATGAACTGAAAGCAACGAACAAAACTTATCAAGAAATTCTAGAATCACAACTCCGAAAGGGGGATGAGGTCGATGCGTAATGGACGTGGGTCCGCAACGAAACAGCGGCCACAAAATTTCTGGGGGACGACGGTTCGACTCTTTAAATACATGAAGGCCTGGATTCCGAGTCTGCTGGTAGTCTTAGTCTTTGCCGTTGCCTCAGTAGTCCTTCAAATTAAGACGCCAAAAATCTCAGGGGAAGCCACCACGGAACTCTTTAAGGGTGTGATGAAGGGCCAAGCTGAACTGAAAGCCGGCATTGGCATTCACAGTTTGCCCGTGGACTTCGGTAAGATTGGTCATATCCTGTTAGTTGTTGGGATTATGTACGCTGGTGCGGCCATTTTTGGGGTCGTTCAACAGCTGATTATGAGCTGGATTTCTCAAAAGGTCGTTTACCGGTTACGGCGAGACCTTAAGGAAAAGATGCAACGGTTGCCAATTAGTTACTACGATACTCATAGTAATGGGGACCTGATGTCCCGGATGGCCAATGATATGGATAACATCGGTGGGACGTTGCAACAGACGCTGTCACAGATGGTAACCAGTGTATTGACTTTCTTCGGGGTGCTTTACATGATGCTTACCATCAGTGGATGGTTGACGTTGGTTGCGTTGATCTCCGTGCCACTGAGTCTATTAGTCGTGATGGTGGTTGCCCCTAAGTCACAACGGTTCTTTGCGAGTCAACAAAAGAACTTGGGGTTGCTGAACAACACGGTTGAAGAAACTTATGCTGGCCATACTGTGGTCAAAACGTTTAATCGGGAACAGGCAGCTCAAGAAGAATTTGAAGAGCACAACCAAAAGTACTATAAGTCAGCTTGGAAAGCACAATTTGTGTCCAGTCTGATTTTCCCACTGATGAACTTTGTGAAGAATCTGGATTACTTGGCCGTTGCGGTCATTGGGGGAATTCAAGTAGCTAACGGAACTGTTACTTTGGGTAATGTGCAGGCCTTTCTGCAATACACCAACCAATTTTCGCAACCAATCACGCAGATGGCCAATCTGACGAACACGATTCAGGCGACGATTGCCTCTGCTGAACGGATCTTTAGCGTTTTAGATGAAGATGACATGACTGATACAGCTACGGCTAAGTTGCCAGAACATACTGCGCCGGCCGATAACGTCATCGAATTTGATGACGTGGCCTTCCAGTACGTGGAAAGTAATCCGTTGATTGCTGACTTCAATTTGAAGGTCAAACCGGGTGAAATGGTTGCGATTGTCGGGCCAACTGGGGCCGGTAAGACGACCATCATCAACCTGTTGGAACGGTTTTATGACGTTGGTTCAGGTCAGATTAAATATCGGGGTCAAAATACCTTGGATGTTGATCGGAAGGATTTACGTCGCCATTTTGCCATGGTGCTCCAGGATACTTGGCTCTTCACCGGGTCCATCTTTGATAACATCAAGTATGGTCGCGAGGATGCCACGGATGATGACGTGTACGCTGCTGCCAAGGCTGCTCACGCGGATACTTTTATTCGCCAGCTACCTGACGGCTACGACACGGTGCTGAATGAAGCAGCCACAAACATTTCTCAAGGGCAACGGCAATTGTTGACGATTGCTCGGGCCTTCGTGGCCGACCCAGACGTTCTAATCTTGGATGAAGCAACGAGTTCTGTGGATACGCGGACGGAAATGTTGATTCAACACGCAATGAAGCGTCTGTTGGCCGGACGAACGAGCTTTGTGGTGGCACACCGGTTGTCAACGATTCAAAGCGCTGAGAACATTGTGGTCATGAACCACGGGCACATCATTGAAACGGGGAACCATGACAGCTTGCTGGCTGCCGATGGGTTCTACGCTGACTTGTACAACAGTCAGTTTGCCGGTAATAATTTAGCTTAATGTTGCGGCTTCAAGCGAGGGGCAAGACCGCTCTTTGGCTTGCCCTGCCCACCGCGTTCCAGTCCAAATTTAGCGAATAGTAAGGCAGTAACTTCCCACTATCTCGGACTAAACACCAATACCCAATTCTTGTTGTATCAGGAATAGAAGGCGTCTCAGTGCTTGCAACCTTGAGTAACTGAAACGATAACCTAAAAAACGAGGTTCAGCAGTTGCTGAGTCTCGTTTTTGATTTGAGTAAATTATGAAAACTTTGGTTGCACGGGTGAATGGGCAGTGGGTACAATGGGGCAAGAGAAAGAGGTGCGGGTATGACTTATCCACAAACAAAGGCGGCGTTGCAGCGATTGCTCACGGACCACGTGGTGCCGGGGGTCAGTTACGCCTTCATTGACCACGACGATATTGAAACTGGTGAGATGGGGCAGGCAGCAGTAGTTCCCCGCTCAGAACCGTTGCGAGCAGGGATGGTTTTCGACGTGGCATCGTTAACGAAGGTCGTAGGGACGCTGACGGTGGTTCTTCAGCTATTAGCGCAAGGACGGTTACAGCTTACCGATCGATTGTCAGATTGGTTACCAGAATGGCAGGACCAGCGGGTGACGGTGCGACATTTGCTGACCCACACGTCCGGCATCGTAGGCTACATCCCCAATCGTAACCAGTTGGGGGCCGCCGATCTGACGGCGGGGTTGCTACAGCTTCACGTGGGTCCCAATTTTAACCAAAAAATGGTTTACGCCGATGTCAATTATATTTTCCTAGGCTGGATCGTTGAGAAAATATTGGGTGAGCCGATTCAGGTGGCTGCCCAGAAACGCGTACTGACACCATTGGGAATGACGCACAGTACGTTCACTCCGTCAAACCCGTTGGCTTGTGTGCCGACTGAACTGACGGCTGACCGCGGCCTAGTTCGGGGTGTTGTACACGATCCCAAGGGTTACGTCTTACAGCGACGATGTGGGTCGGCGGGGCTGTTCAGCACGGCTGGGGATCTGGCAACCTTTTGTCACGCCTATCTGAATCCTGAACAGGTTGCTAGTGTATTACCGCCAGACTGGGTTCACCAATTGACTACCGACTGGACGCCTACTGGGACCGCGGGTCGGTCCCTTGGTTGGGCATTAGCTGGGACACAGTGGCCACAGCCACATCGAATTATCTGGCATTCGGGTTTCACTGGGACCTATTTGGTGCTGGACCCTCAGCAGCAACAAGCCATGGTATTTCTGTCAAATCGCATCCATCCAGATGCACCCAATGAAGTTTACCTCGATCAGCGAAATGCCGTCATTGGGACCTATTTAGCTGAAAAATAATTACCTTCTAGTACAGGTTTCGACTAGATACATATCTGGTCGGAGCGTAAAAGGGCCTGGAATTTTTGTTCCAGGCCCTGATTGTTTGTTTAAACTAGCAATTTTTCGACTGTCAATATTAAGAACCACGTACTTTTTTTGAATGGAAATCGCTTACAGACGAAATGATTAAGGAATGTGAATAAAACTGTAGCTAAACGATGTCCAGGTATTTTATACTTAGAAGGTAGTTCAAAAATAAAATGTATAAAAGGGGAAGATACTAGATGGATAATCAAACCTTGCTGCGGTTCTGTTCACAGTGTGGTCGAGAAAACGTCGAACACGGAAAGTTTTGTCCGCAATGTGGGCATAGCTTAGTTCGTGAGAACCAACCAACGCCGCAATCTCAACCAAAAGCAGAGCAACCCCAGCAATCACAGCCACAAGCAACCGTGGCACAGAATACCGCTGGACAAGCTACGGTGGCCCAATCACAAGCTAACGAACAGGTGGAGCAACCACAAGCTACTCGGGAGTCAATGTCACAGGCTACGGCTAATCCGCAAGCAACGAGTGGTCAGGTGACCCATACAGGGAATCAGGAACTGATGCTGAATTTGACCAACTTGGGCCATATTGGTGTGTGGATTCATAACAACCTGGTGACTGCCGGGTTAGGCGTCTTGGTATTATTTCTATTATTTACATTCACAGCGGCCCACATTGTGTGGTGGCTAATTCTCTTGTTGCTGGTTATTTTGTACCTTGTCGCTGGCATTTATGGCACTGGAGCTACCAGATTTGAACAAAAAGTAAACCGCTATTATCAAGATCCAGAGTATCGGACACAGTTCAATCAGAACATCCAGGCAAAGACAGCGTCGACCTTTAAGCAATCAACAGCTACGGGAACGCAACCAAGTAACGGACAGGCCGGTATGGCAGCGCCAACGAACCAGGGCAGTCTGACCATGGGATTGACCGAAATTATGGTCGTTTTAGGTTCCTTAGCTGTTTTGGGGTCCATTTACGTGGGACCTTATTTCCAAGCCTCTGAAAGTTTCTTCGGCAATTCAACCAGTGTGAGCTTGGCCAAGGCGTTACAATTCGGAAATTACTTTAGTCAAAATGCCATGACGCTGTTGGTTATTTTGACGGTATTGCCAATTGTGACGTTAGTCCTGGGTATTTTGCCAAGTCGGATAGCTCGGATTATTAACATTGTGATAGCCATCATCAATGATATCGTGTATATTTTGCTGTTTAGTGAACTTTACAATGAAATAGGTGGAGGTGTTTCCAACTCGTTCTTTAGTGCTGGATATGGTATTAGCGCTTGGATCACGATTATTGGTTGCATCGTTGTCACAGTATTTGCGTTTATTTCAGTCTTTAAAAAGCGTCAGTAAACGGGTTGTAACTTAGACATTATCATCGTAATTAAAAAAACCACTTCGGCAGACTATTACAATCTGCTGGAGTGGTTTTTGTTAAAACGTTGCTGGAATTGGTAAAGCTGCTTGTTGAGAAAGGTCGGCATCCGGATATTTACGCTTGAGGGCGGCCACCAAGAGGTGCTTGGCAATGTCACCGTTCCGGGTCAGGATTGGACCGTGGAAGTAGGAGCAGTAGACGTTCTTGTAAATGGCGCCTTCTGTGCCATCCTCACCGTTATTTCCTTTACCAGATACCACGTTGCCTAGAGGTCGTTCACCTTTACCTAGGAAGGTAATTCCCTGATGGTTTTCAAAACCGTGATAGGTTTCGCCGGTTTCTTGATTCTTAATGACAATATCCCCAATAAATCGGTGGTTGTCTTGCTTGTCGGTATAGTGGTCAAGCGCCCCAATACCAGGCAGCTTTTCACCGTCAGCACCGATATAGTAGTGGCCCAATAACTGGAAGCCCCCACAGATGGCCAACAGGGGACCGTCTGACTCGATGAACTCAGTCAGCTCAGCTTTTTTCGTCTGAATGTCTTGGGAGACGATGGTTTGTTCAAAGTCTTGGCCACCGCCAAAGAAGGCGAGGTCGTAATCGGCGGCTTTAAAATCTTCTTCCAAGCTGACAATTTTAACGTTCAGCTTAACGTCCATTTGTTTGGCATAGTAGTTAAGTGCCAAAATATTACCGACATCCCCGTAAGTGTTCATGAGGTCGCCATAGAGATGAGCGACGTTTAATTCGTAGGTCATACGCCGAGTCCCTCCTTGATGTAGCCCTTTGAGGCCAAAATCTTTCGTAACTGAAGCATTGCCGTGTAGGTGGCCAGTACGTAAACGTGATCGGTGGAGACCTGTTTAATTTGGTCGACCACCTTTTCTAAGTCGGGTTCCACGATGTGGTTCTCGTCTGGAATCCCCGCCACTTTCAACCGGAAGGTAATGTCTTTATAGCGTTCACCACCAGTAATAACGGTTGGAATTTCACGGTTGGTCAGCTGTTCAAAGTCACCGTCCCAGATCCAGCTGGTGTCGATGCCGTCCGCATAGTTGGCGTTGAGCAGGCCAACCAATGAGAAGGGGTGGGTGTCCGTGCCAATCATGTGCAGGACTTGGTCTAAGCCAACGGGATTTTTAACTAAGATGATGGTCACATGTTTGCCATCAACGTCGATGACTTCTTGTCGACCAAAGACCTGTTCGTTCGTATCAAATGCCTTGGCAATCAAATCGGGCTCAACGCCCATGAAGCGACCCACTGAGTAGGCTGCGAGTGCGTTGTAGATGTTATAAGTTCCTCCAACCTGAATCTTGAAGGGATGGTTGTCGACGTCAAATTCCGAAGACGTGGGCGTTTGTTCGCCTAATTTGGTCAATCGGTAGGTCAACTCTGGCCGAGAGAAACCACAGTTAGGGCAGAAGTACTTCCCTTGATTACTATAGGTCAATGAATGATAGTGCAAAATGTGTTCACAGTTGGGGCATAACACACCGTCTGTGTTGGGTTTAGCCTTGAAGTCACCATCCGGCTCGTTATCGAACCCATAATACTGAATGGGATTAGGCAACTCTTTAGAGTGAAAAATAGGTGAATCACCATTAGCAATGATCGTTGCGTTGGGGGCCAGGGCGACGCCGTCCAAAATTTTCTGGAAAGTGGTGTAGATTTCACCATAACGGTCCATCTGGTCTCGGAAGATATTGGTGAAGACGAAGGCCTTAGGTTCAATGTATTGGGTAACCTTGATAACGTTAGCTTCATCGACCTCTAATACGGCCAATGGACGCCCAGTCTTGGGGTTCTTAGCATTCAGGAAGGTGGTTACGATTCCTTGTTCCATGTTAGAACCGGTCGGGTTTGTCAGAATAGTGGGGTATTTTTCGTGGAGGACGGAGACCGTCAGTGCGGTGGTCAGCGTTTTTCCGTTAGTTCCCGTAATAACAATAACATCATACTTGGCACCCAGACTTTTCAGAATGTTGGGGTCAAGCTTTAACGTAATTTTTCCGGGGAGGGAACTCCCTCCGTGTAGAAATGTGTGGAGAAACCAGTAAGAGGATTTCCCGGCGAAGGTGGCAAAGCCGCTTCTGAATGACATGAACATTTCGCTCCTTAATCACGACAAGATTTTTTTAATATCGTACTATTGAATATCCAAGCCTTAATTCTAGCATTTTTTCAACGTTTAGGGGAGAAACCTGCTTTAATTTTGCGAAAACGCAAGGAAAGTTTGGGGGAACGACGGTCGAATTTTAAGGACTAATCAGCTATAATAGATAGAAACTGTCAAAAAGGTGGGAGTAACGTGGCGCAGCTGTTTTTTCGGTACGGTGCAATGAATAGTGGGAAGAGCATTGAAATTTTGAAGGTCGCTCATAACTATGAGGAACAACACAAGCGAGTCATTATTATGACCAGTGGGTTAGATACGCGCACTGGAGTGGGTTACATCACCAGTCGGATTGGGCTAAAGCGGGCAGCTCTCCCAATCTTTAAGGAGACGAATCTGTACGAGGAAATTGAACGCATTGACGCAAAAGCCAACTGTGTTTTGATTGATGAAGCACAGTTTTTAACCAAGGCCCACGTGTTACAGCTGGCTAAGGTGGTTGATGAGTTGCACATCCCCGTGATGACGTTTGGTTTGAAGAATGATTTCCGTAATGAGTTGTTCGAAGGGTCTAAGTACCTGATGCTGTATGCAGATAAACTCGAAGAAATGAAGACGATTTGCTGGTTCTGTACGAAGAAGGCCATCATGAATTTACGGTTTCATGACAACACGCCCGTCTACGAAGGCGAACAGGTTCAAATTGGCGGTAATGAGACGTATTACCCCGTCTGCCGTCGTCACTACTTCAACCCACCAATGGATCAGATTGGCAAGTAATGTGACGCCACGGTAAGTACGCTAGTAGCTGCAATTGTCACATTGTTGGGCCAGCATGGCCAGAAAATAGAGGTCAGTTAGAAATTTAGAGTCGCTATTTAATGTAGAAATCGTCATTGTAGACACTATTTTAATGATGTTTAAAGATATGAAAGAGGTTAAATCGAATGGATGAAATGTTTGACAAGCTCCAAGCCGTAGCCGACCGCTATGACGAGCTGAATGAATTAATCAGTGATCCTGAAGTGATTGCTGATACGCAAAAATTTATGAAACTCTCCAAAGAAGAAGGGGAGTTGCGGGAAACGGTGGACAAATATCACCAATACCAAAGCGTTACCCAGCAAATTGCTGATGACGATGAAATGCTCCGCGAAAAGCTGGACGATGACATGGATGCCATGGTCAAAGAAGAGCTGAAAGATTTAAACGAACAAAAAACGAAGTTAGAAGATGACATTAAAGTCTTACTCTTACCCAAAGATCCTAACGATGATAAGAACATCATCATGGAAATCCATGGGGCTGCCGGTGGGGATGAAGCTAGCTTATTTGCCGCTGATCTCTTTAGCATGTACTCCAAGTACGCCGAACGCCAAGGTTGGTCGATTGAAGTGGTTGATGAGAACGCCACTGAAGTTGGTGGGTTCAAGGAAATCGTTTTGATGATTACGGGTGACAAGGTTTATTCTAAGCTGAAGTATGAGAACGGTGCCCACCGGGTACAACGGGTGCCTGCTACTGAGTCAGCTGGTCGGGTCCACACCAGTACTGCCACTGTCGGCGTTATGCCTGAAGAAGAAGACGTTGATATCGATATTGACCCCAAGGATATTCGGACCGACGTTTATCGTTCATCCGGTGCCGGTGGTCAACATATCAACAAGACCTCTTCAGCTGTGCGAATGACCCACTTGCCAACTGGTATCGTGGTGGCCATGCAAGACGAACGGTCACAACAACAAAACCGGGCCAAGGCCATGACTATTTTGCGGGCTCGGGTCTATGATTACTACAAGCAACAAGAAGAAGACGCCTACAACGCCGAACGGAAGTCAGCTGTAGGGACTGGGGACCGTTCTGAACGGATTCGGACCTACAATTATCCACAAAACCGGGTGACCGATCACCGCATCGGGTTGACGTTGAACAAGCTTGATCGAGTCATGAACGGTGAAATGGACGACATCATTGATGCACTGATTTTGTCTGATCAAGCCGCCAAGCTTGAAGACCTGAAGAATAATGGCTAAAGTGACTTATTTTCAGTTGCTAAAGAGGGCGCAGGAACAATTGCGGTCTGCTAACCGCGATGAGAGTGTGGCCCAGTATCTGCTTCTTGAGGGACAGAACTGGCGGTATACCGAGCTGATACAGCATTACCGGGAGCCAGTTCCGGTTGCTGTCCAGGAGCGATATCGGGAGACGTTAGAACGGGTCTGTGCGGGCGAACCAGCGCAGTACGTTCTGGGACACGCCCCATTTTACGGTCGTGAATTTCACGTAACACCCGCAACTTTGATTCCGCGGCAAGAGACTGAAGAGTTGGTGGCTTGGGTCCTAACCGTCCCAACACCGACGCTCAGTCTTTTGGACGTGGGGACTGGAAGTGGGGCAATTGCCGTGACCTTAAAGGCTGAACGTCCCCGGTGGCAAGTCACTGCCAGTGACATTTCAGAAGCCGCCGTGCAGGTTGCCCAAACGAATGCCCGGGCGCTGGAAGCACCCGTGACCTTTGTCACCGGCGATTTATTTGCGCCAGTGGCTGGTGAACGGTTTGATATTGTTGTATCAAATCCACCGTATATTGATCGAGAAGAACTAGCCGTTATGGATGAATCTGTGAAGAAGTACGAACCCCAACAGGCACTCTTTGCGGATGACCACGGCTTAGATTTTTACCGGCGGTTTGCCGCTGAACTACCGACCGTTTTGACCAAGCACGGTCGGTTCTTTGCTGAAATCGGTTATCGTCAGGGTAGTGCCGTTCAAGAAATTTTCGAACGAGCCTTCCCACAAGCAACGGTCACGATTCGTCAAGATATTAATGGCCACGACCGGATGGTGTGTGTGCAACTTTAGATTTGTTAGATGGGAGTGTATGGATGCAGATGGAAACGAAAATTTTTAAACCAAATCAGATCAATCAAGCAGCGGCTGCAATTAAAGCTGGCGAGTTGGTCGCTTTTCCTACGGAGACCGTTTACGGTTTAGGTGCCGATGCCACCAACGAGGCCGCCGTTAAGCAAGTGTATCAAGCCAAAGGTCGGCCAAGTGATAACCCGTTGATCGTTCACGTGACGGGGGTGGATCAGGTGAGAAAGTATGCCCAACCACTCCCAGCGGCTGCTGAGAAGCTGATCAAGGCTTTTTGGCCCGGCCCCTTGACACTCATTTTTGAACTCCAGCCAGGGGCACTTTCTAAGTCCGTGACCGGTGGCTTGACCACCGCTGCTTTCCGGAATCCGGATAACCAGCCTACGCTGGATTTGATTCGTGAATCTGGCGTGCCACTGGTTGGTCCTTCAGCGAACACGTCGGGAAAGCCTAGCCCAACACTGGCAGAACATGTTTATCATGACTTAAATGGTAAGATTGCCGGTATTTTGGATGATGGTCCCACTAGAGTTGGGGTGGAATCAACTGTTTTGGACATGTCTACGGACGTGCCCACCATTCTGCGTCCAGGTGGGGTGACCGAGGAACAGCTTGAAAAAGTTATTGGGACGGTTCGGTCTAGTCATCATCACGTTGGTGCAGGCGAGGTTCCTAAGGCACCTGGCATGAAGTACAAACATTACGCGCCTAACGCGCAGGTCTACATCGTTGATCACGAGGAAGACTGGCCAGCTGCCTTAGCTTGGGCAGGTCAACAGGATGGTCAAGTGGGGGTCATGGCGTTAGCTGCCACGATTGCTAACGACCGACTGCCGGCTAACGCAGAGTTTTTCACGCTGGGTGCTGATATGCAGACGGCAAGTCATCAGCTATTTGCTGGGCTTCGTCATTTTGACTTGGAATCACCAGTTAAAAGTATTCTGGCACAAGGGTTTGATGATCAAGGCCTAGGGGCAGCCTATATGAATCGCTTAAATAAATCGGCTGGGCAGACTCACTTTACTAATAAATAAATTTGTAAGCCAAGTCGTGCAGCTGAAATGAATCTTTCTGGTAGAATTAATCTAATCACTGCTTAGGAGGGGTTAACATGAATTTTAAAGACCAAGATCCAGAACTATGGAACGCCATTGCGAAGGAAGAAGATCGTCAGGAGAATACAATTGAACTGATTGCTTCCGAAAACATTGTGAGTCACGCAGTCCGTGAAGCACAGGGGTCCGTTTTGACCAACAAGTACGCCGAAGGGTATCCGGGCAAACGATATTATGGGGGCGCTCAGTACATTGATGTGGTTGAACAACTGGCCATTGACCGTGCTAAGAAGCTCTTTGGTGCCGAATACGCTAACGTGCAACCACACTCCGGTTCTCAGGCGAACCAAGCGGCATACGCGGCTTTTCTGAAGCCTGGAGACATTATTCTCGGGATGAGCTTAGATGCTGGGGGGCATTTAACGCACGGGGCTAGTGTTAACTTCTCTGGAAAGATTTATAAAGACTACGGTTACGGGTTAAATCCCGAGACAGAGTTGTTGGATTACGATATGATTCGGGACATTGCGAAAAAGGTTAAGCCGCAGATGATTGTAGCCGGAGCTTCAGCTTACTCACGAATCATTGATTGGCAAGCATTCCGCGACATTGCCGATGAAGTGGGAGCCTACCTAATGGTGGACATGGCCCATATCGCCGGTTTAGTGGCTTCAGGGCTACACCCAAGTCCAGTGGGCATCGCCGATGTAGTTACGACGACGACACACAAAACCTTACGGGGACCACGGGGGGGCTTGATCCTTTCACAAGCTGAGAATGCTAAGCGCATTAATTCAGCTGTCTTCCCTGGGACACAAGGTGGGCCACTGGAACATGTGATTGCTGCCAAGGCGGTTGCTTTACACGAAGACCTGCAGCCAGAGTTCACCCAATATTCACAGCGGATTATTGACAACGCACAGGCGATGGCTGACGAGTTCAACAAGATGGACGATGTCCGGGTCATTTCTGGTGGAACGGACAATCATTTGATGACGATCGACTTAACGAAGACGCCACTGAATGGGAAGCAAGCCCAAGAATTACTGGACAGCGTGATGATTACGACCAATAAGGAATCGATTCCGAACGAACCCCTGAGTCCATTTAAGACGTCAGGTATTCGCTTAGGGACGCCGGCAATCACGACGCGTGGGTTTAACGCCGACGAATGCCGTGAGGTCGCCCGGTTGATCATGCAAACCATTGAAAATTCTGAAGATGAAGCCGTCTTAAATCAGGTCCGCGAACGGGTTCAAGCCTTGACCAGCGCTCACCCACTAACAGCGTTACCATAATTTTTTAGAAAAAACGGTTTCATTTCAAATTCTATGTTCGGTCATTGACGATACATGGTACAATTGAAAGAAATCATAAAGGAGCGTTTATTCATGGGTAAGTTTCAAGTACTCGACCACCCGTTGATTCAACACAAGCTGACAATCATTCGTAGTAAGAACTGTGGGACCCGCAGTTTCCGCGAGGTTGTCAACGAAATCTCGACTTTGATGGCATATGAAGTCTCACGTGATATGCCGTTGCAAGATAAGGTAATCGAGACGCCGGTGTCTAAGATGACTGCTAAGGAGCTCTCCGGTAAGAAGGTCGCCATTGTCCCAATCCTGCGTGCTGGGATCGGGATGGTCGACGGTATCTTGGAGTTGATTCCTGCCGCTAAGGTCGGTCATATTGGGATGTATCGTGACGAAGAAACACTCCAACCCCATGAATACTTCGTAAAAATGCCATCTGACATTGATCAGCGGCAGATTTTCATTGTGGACCCAATGCTGGCTACTGGTGGTTCTGCCATCATGGCAATTGACGCCTTGAAGAAGCGTGGCGCTAGTGAAAATAACATGAAGTTCGTTTGCTTAGTTTCCGCACCAGAAGGGGTCAAAGCATTGCGGGCTGCTCATCCGGACGTGGATATCTTCACGGCCGCTTTGGACGACCACTTGAACGAAGATGGTTACATTGTACCTGGTCTCGGTGATGCCGGTGACCGTCTGTTTGGAACGAAATAAACTTTAAAGAGATTCGGCAAATTTGCCGAATCTCTTATTTATTTGATGAATTTGGTTTTGAAAAAGTTCGTCAAATAAATCTGTTTGCAAGTGCGCGCGCAAATATTTGTTTTAACCGCTTGGCAGCCGTTACGAACACTGACTTTATACAAGCTTTCGAAATTGCTTATAGGGTGAAAAATTATTTTGTCTTTTTGTAGGATTGGTGGTATGATTTCCAGTGTATTTGAATGGAGCGCTCGCTTCGTTCACTATTCCGCATCTCTTGAGGAAATGCCTAGAGTTATCGGGAACTACTTGGGAATTGCGTTCATATAGTGTGGAAAAGAGGTGATATTCGGTGAATGGTGAACCAGTTTCAACCTTCCAATTTTTGGGACTGACATTTAGTACTGCTAACATTGTTGCCGGTTCGGTCGTTTTTCTACTGGTTGTAGCAGTCATTTTTTTCACTTCTAGAAAATTGGCAATGAAGCCAACCAAGGGGCAAAACTTCTTGGAATGGTTGATCGATTTTACCAACGGCATCCTGAAGGGATCAATCCCCGCTGGCGATGTTGGTAAGTTTGGTTTGTGGGGCTTTACTTTGTTCCTCTTTCTCTTCCTATCTAACGAAATTGGGTTATTTATTCAGGTGGCGACCCGAAGTGGGGCAACGATTATGCGTAGTCCTACTTCTGATCCCATCGTAACGTTAACATTCTCGTTAATGACGATGATGTTAGCTCAATTCGCTGGTGTGATGAAATTGGGGTACAAGGCTCACTTTACCAACTACTTGAAGCCTTTCGTGTTCTGGCTTCCGATTAGTATCTTTGAGGAATTCACGAACTTCTTGACGTTGGGTCTTCGTATCTTTGGGGTTATCTTCTCTGGCGAAATGCTGTTGGGGGTAATCTGGAATTTGGCAGTTTCACACGGTATCGTGACAATGATTGTTGCGTTGCCGATTGAAATGGCTTGGCAAGGGTTCTCCGCTTTCTTGGGAGCAATTCAAGCCTTCGTTTTCGTTACGTTGTCATCAGTTTATATTTCTCAGAAATTAGAAGTTGAGGGATAGAAAAAGGTTTATTTAATTTAAGGAGGAAACACAGATTATGGGAGCTATTGCAGCTGGTATTGCTATGTTTGGTGCCGCCATTGGTGGGGGTATCGGTGATGGTATCGTCATCTCAAAGATGCTTGAAGGTATGGTTCGTCAACCTGAATTATCAGGTCAATTACGGACGAACATGTTTATCGGGGTTGGGCTGGTTGAAGCCATGCCTATCATCTCCTTCGTTGTTGCTTTGATGGTTATGAACAAGTAGTAACAATGAATCAGTTTGGTTGTAAATATCTGATAGCAAAAGGAGGTGTCAATAGATGCTCTCACATTTAGTGATTGGTCAGATGCTCTATTATGGAGACACAATTTTCTACGTTATTTCATTTGTTCTGTTAATGTGGATTATTAAAGTCCTTGCTTGGGGTCCTGTTACGAAAATGATGCAAGAACGTGCCGACAAAATCAGTAACGATATTGATTCTGCCGAAAAGTCACGGAATGATGCTGCTGGCTTAGTTCAGAAGCGGGAAGCCGCTTTGGCTAACTCACGTTCCGAAGCACAAACGATTGTGAACACCGCGAAGACCAATGGTCAACAACAGCGTGAACAAATCGTGACACAGGCGCAAGCGGATGTCCAAACGTTGAAGCAAAATGCCCAGAAGGACATTGAACAAGAACGACAAGATGCTTTGTCAGATGCTCGCAACGATGTGGCAGACTTATCTATTGAGATTGCTTCCAAGATCATTCAACGGGAATTAAAAGCTGACGATCAAAAGGCATTGATTGATTCTTATATTGAAGGGTTGGGGAAGCAACATGAGTCTTAATAGGGCAACGGTAGCAAGTCGCTACTCACGAGCATTATTTGATGTGTTGTCCGAACAAGACGAACTGGAGTCAGGCTTTTCAGAATTAAAGGAACTTCGGCGTGTCTTCCAGGACAACCCACAGTTGAGCACAGTTCTCTCAGATGCTAGCCTGAAGGCCGATGAACGAGCCGCATTGCTTGAACCTTTGTTGAAGCAGGCGTCGCCCCACATCAAAAATCTGATTCAAATGACTTATGACTACGGTCGCATGGAAAACTTGGTCGATATTATTGACCAATTCCAAGCCCTGTACGATGAAGCGCACAATACGGTGTATGCTGAAGTGACAACTGCGGTGGCACTTTCTGATGACCAATTGGCCAAGATTGAAGCCGCTTATGCTGAACGCGTCGGTGCTCAAAAAGTTATTTTGAACAGTAAAGTCGATCCTGATGTGATCGGCGGAGTCATTGTTAAGGCCGCTGATACGGTTCTTGATGGTAGCTTACGGACTAAAATTAATCGTTTACGGCAGCAACTGCTAGCATAACGAATTCGGTGATAAAGAGGTGAAACTTTCATGAGCATTAAAGCTGAGGAAATCAGTGCTCTAATTAAACAACAATTAGAAAACTACAAAGATGAAATCTCAGTTGAAGAAACTGGTACGGTTACTTACGTTGGTGATGGTGTCGCTCGGGCCCACGGTCTGAACAACGCTTTGCAAGGTGAGTTACTGTTATTTGATAACGGGGTTTATGGAATGGTCCAAAACCTCGAAGCCAGTGACGTTGGTATCGTTATCTTGGGTGATTTCACTGGAATCACTGAAGGCGATACCGTCAAGCGGACTGGCCGAATCATGGAAGTTCCCGTTGGCGATCAACTGATTGGCCGGGTTGTTAACCCATTGGGTCAACCAATCGACGGTAAAGGGGACATTTCCACGGACAAGACGCGTCCAATTGAACATAAAGCCCCAGGGGTTATGGACCGGCAAGGGGTTAGCGAACCTCTACAAACCGGGATCAAGGCCATTGATGCCTTAGTTCCAATTGGTCGTGGTCAACGTGAATTGATTATCGGTGACCGGAAGACGGGTAAGTCTTCAATCGCGATTGACACGATTATTAACCAAAAAGATCAAAACATGATTTGTATCTACGTCGCAATTGGTCAGAAGGCTTCTACGGTTCGTGCACAAGTGGCTACGCTGGAGAAATTTGGCGCCATGGACTACACCATCGTCGTAACCGCTGCACCATCTGAACCAGCACCATTACTGTACGTGGCGCCTTATGCCGGTGCAGCTATGGGTGAAGAGTTCATGAACAACGGCCAACATGTGTTGATCGTCTATGATGATTTAACCAAGCAAGCCGATGCTTACCGTGAACTTTCTCTGATTCTGCGGCGTGCGCCAGGTCGTGAAGCATATCCTGGTGATATTTTCTACACCCACTCTCGTTTACTTGAACGGGCAGCTAAGTTAAACGATAAACTTGGTGGCGGTTCAATGACGGCCTTACCTGTCATTGAAACCAAAGCTGGTGACGTTTCAGCTTATATTCCAACCAACGTTATTTCCATCACCGATGGTCAAATCTTCCTGAACAGTGATTCCTTCTATTCAGGTGTTCGGCCAGCCATGGATGCCGGGACTTCCGTTTCCCGGGTTGGTGGGGACGCTCAAATCAAAGCCATGAAGAAGGTTGCCGGGACTTTACGGTTGGACTTATCTGCCTACCGTGAACTGGAATCCTTCGCTCAATTCGGTTCTGATTTGGATGCTGCTACTAAGGCACGATTGGACCGTGGGGCCCGGACTGTTGAAGTCTTAAAGCAAGGCTTACACGAATCCGTTCCCGTTGCTAAGGAAGTTATTATCTTGTTTGCTTTGACCCATGGTCATTTGGACAAGCTCGAAATTGCTGACGTCTTACGTTACCAAAACGAATTGTTTGATTACATGGACGCTAGCCACCAAGATCTCGAAGACACAATTACCACGACTGGGAACCTGCCAGAAGGCGACTCCCTGGAAAAGGCCATTGCTGAATTCGATACGACTTTCCAACCAACTGCCAAGGCCGACGACTCGGCTAACGCGGCTGATTAAGAGTACTTGAAGGAAGGATGGTGAGAAATAATGGCTGAATCAATTCATGACGTTCAACGTCGAATTACGTCCACGAAAGCAACTCGTCAAATTACGGCGGCGATGCACATGGTCTCGACGGCGAAGTTAAATAAGATTCAGAAACAAGCAGTCGGCTACCAAGACTATGTTTCTAAGGTTAAGGCTGTCGTCATGCATCTTTCGCAGTCTCATCTGTTGGATAATTCCTCAAGTAACCTACAGTCGAACCGTCCAGTAAAGAAAACCGCATATTTAGTGATCACCTCCGATCGTGGTATGGTGGGAAGCTACAATAGCAGCGTCTTACGGGATGCCAATGCGTTCATTAAAGAACGGACGCCCAACCAAGACGACTACATGGTGTTAGCCGTTGGTGGTACGGGTGCTGATTTTTACCGGCACCGGGGTGTTAACGTGGCTTATGAATATCGTGGGGTCAGCGATGTACCTGAATTCAATGAAGTTCGGGAGATCGTGAAGACCGTTACCACGATGTTTAACAACGAAGTGTTCGATGAACTCTTCGTGTGCTACAACCATTATGTTAACCGAATCTCATCTCGTTTTCGGGCTGAGAAGATGTTACCAGTCGACAAGGAAACAATGACGACTGATGCGGCAAACGATACGCAAGTATCACCATTAACTGCTGAATACGATACGGAGCCCTCTGAAGAAGCTGTGCTCCAAGTTGTGTTACCACAATACGCTGAAAGCTTAGTTTATGGTGCTATCTTGGACGCAAAGACGGCTGAACATGCATCAAGTACCAATGCGATGCAGTCTGCCACCGATAATGCTGATGATTTAATTGCGACTCTGCAGCTGCACTATAACCGTGCACGTCAAGCAGCGATCACGACTGAAATCACCGAAATTACCGGTGGGCAGGAAGCCTTAAAAAACTAATGACGGGAGGAATTAACGAATAATGAGTGCTGGTAAAATTGTTCAAGTTATCGGACCTGTTGTCGACGTTGAATTCCCGTTGAATGATGAATTACCTGACATCAACACCGCCCTAAACATCAAAAAAGATGATGGTAGTGTCCTTGTAACCGAAGTTGCCTTGGAATTAGGTGACGGGGTTATGCGGACGATTGCCATGGACGGTACCGATGGTCTTCGTCGGGGACTGGAAGTAGAAAACACTGGTGCTTCTATTTCTGTTCCTGTCGGTGACGACACACTGGGTCGGGTGTTCAACGTTCTCGGAAATCCAATTGATGGCGGTGCCGAATTTGGACCAGACGCAGAACGGATGCCAATTCACCGTGATGCACCTAAGTATGACGAATTAAACCCTTCAACTGAAATCCTGGAAACGGGTATTAAAGTTATCGACTTGCTCGAACCTTACGTTCGTGGTGGGAAGATTGGGTTGTTCGGTGGTGCCGGTGTTGGTAAGACCGTTTTAATTCAAGAATTAATTCATAACATTGCCCAAGGCCATAACGGGATTTCCGTCTTCACCGGTGTTGGTGAACGGACTCGTGAAGGTAACGACATGTACTGGGAAATGAAAGGTTCTGGAGTTCTGAAGCAAACGGCCATGGTTTATGGTCAAATGAACGAACCTCCTGGTGCCCGGATGCGGGTTGCTTTGACCGGTTTAACGATTGCGGAATACTTCCGTGATGTTAAGGGCCAAGACGTGCTGTTGTTCATCGACAACATTTTCCGGTTCACGCAAGCCGGTTCTGAAGTTTCTGCCCTGTTGGGTCGGATTCCTTCAGCCGTTGGTTACCAACCAACGTTGGCTACTGAAATGGGTCAATTACAGGAACGGATCACGTCAACGAAGAAGGGGTCAATCACCTCTATCCAGGCCGTTTATGTGCCTGCCGATGACTACACCGACCCTGCTCCTGCTACGACCTTCGCCCATTTGGACGCAACGACTAACTTGGAACGTTCTTTGACGCAACAAGGGATCTATCCAGCCGTTGACCCATTGGCTTCTACTTCTACTGCCTTGGCCCCTGAAATCATCGGTCAAGAACACTATGAAGTTGCTACCGAAGTTCAACACGTTTTGCAACGGTACCATGAATTGCAAGATATCATCTCTATCTTAGGGATGGACGAATTATCCGATGAAGAACAAACAATCGTTAACCGTGCTCGGCGGATTCAATTCTTCCTGTCACAACCATTCTCCGTGGCTTCTCAGTTTACGGGTATGGACGGGAAGTACGTCAAGTTGGAAGACACGATTCGGAGTTTCAAGGATATTCTTGATGGTAAGTACGATGACTTACCAGAAGATGCTTTCCGGAACTGTGGTGCCATTGAAGACGCCATTGCTAAAGCTAAGCAAATGAATGACGCCGTTGCCAACAACTAGGGAGGGATTCTAATTGGCTGATAATCAATCAGTGTTATCTGTTAGTATCGTTACCCCTGATGGCCAGGTGTATGAAGAGAACGGCGATATGCTTGTCGTTAAGACGACTATTGGTGAATTAGGTATTTTGCCTAATCACGTTCCCTTGATTGCGTCACTCGTTGTCGATGAGGCACGGGTTAAGCACGGAGATAATGAAGATGAAATTGCTGTTAATGGCGGTTTTATTGAATTCTCTGACAACGTGGCGACCATTGTTGCAGACAGTGCGGAACGTCAAGACGATATTGACGTTAACCGGGCGGAAGATGCTCGGAAGCGGGCTGAAGCAACGATTAAGAAGGCTCAGGAAGCTCACGATACCGACACCCTTGCACGGGCAGAGGTTGCTTTACGGCGAGCTGTCAACCGGATCAACGTTGCCAAGCACTAAAAACAGTTGATGTTTCTTTGAAACGTCAGCAAGCGGTTCTCCCAATTGGGAGGCCGCTTTTTTAGTCTCATTTTTTGGTGCAGGTTTGTGTTGAGGGCGACCGTCGGTTAATTTTGACAGGTTTTACTACCAAAGATGAGCTTGAAAATTAGCTATTCTGACTACTTGGTAACTGGCAAAATGGTTTAGCTGACATTGCCAGCTGGCAGTATCCGCTGACCTAGAGTTGACTAATACCCCTACAATTTTTAAGGTGTTAGATGCTTTTACACTGGGGCTAAGGCGTGGAGCCGTAGTCAGCGGATGTTGACCTTGCGGAATTTGAACCGTTTTTTTTGACTGATCAAGTTGTGTAAAAATATGGTTGAATGAATCATGATTTAGCCCCTAAAAGCTTAAGGCTTTTTTAGGTTAGTCCAAGGGATATGTTAATTAATAAGCTTAACCAGGCTAAATGTAATATTACAAACGCTGATTTTATGGGAATCTCAAGGACAAGGGTGAGAATTTATGCTATAGTTAGTGGGAATGTTTAGGAAGGATTGAGGTAATGAGACTCATCGGGCTACAGGGTATCTTAACAATTGTCAGTCATTTATCGTTTATTGCTCTGGCTTTTTGGGCAATATCAGCACTCCATATTGAGCGTTTAATGACTTTTTACCCCCGTCAATCTCGCGTGTTGATCGTGATGTTAGCGGTCGCCATCGGATTTGGGTGTAGCTCATTCTTCTTAGACTTCATCGATAACGTTCGTAACCTGGGCTACCTGTTACGGTAGACCCTTAATAATCTTTGGAGGTATCCCATGGAAAAAATTATCGTTCATGGTGGGAACCGCTTAACTGGTGTGGTCCACATTGAAGGGGCCAAGAATGCCGTTTTGCCTATTTTAGCTGCGTCTATTCTTGCCTCAGATGGCATCACTCACTTAGCAAATGTTCCGGTTTTGTCAGATGTTTATACGATGAACAAGGTCTTACGCTTCCTGAATTTGAAAGTTGATTTTAACGAAGGTAAGCGTGAAGTCACCATTGATGCTACTAAGCAAGTATCTAGTGAAGCACCATTCGAGTATGTCTCGAAGATGCGCGCTTCAATCGTTGTTATGGGGCCATTATTGGCTCGGTTGGGTCATGCCCGGGTTGCGTTACCAGGTGGTTGTGCCATTGGTACGCGACCAATCGATTTACACTTGAAGGGCTTAGAAGCCTTGGGTGCTCGAATTGAACAACATGATGGCTACATTGAAGCTTTTGCCGATCGTTTGCAGGGGACTCACATCTACTTGGACTTTCCAAGTGTCGGTGCGACCCAAAACATCATGATGGCTGCCTGCCTCGCTGAGGGGACAACTGTCATCGATAACGTTGCCCGTGAACCTGAAATCGTTGATTTGGCTAACATCCTGAACAAGATGGGGGCTAACGTCCGCGGTGCTGGGACTGAAACCCTGCGGATCGATGGCGTTGCTAAGATGCATGGCGCTGAACACAGTGTGGTTCAGGACCGCATCGAGGCAGGAACCTTCATGGTCGGTGCCGCTGTGACCCACGGAAACGTGTTGATCAAGGATGGTATCGTTGAACATAACAAGCTTTTAATTTCTAAAATGCAAGAGATGGGTGTTCAGGTTACTGAAGAACCCGATGGCATTCGGGTTATCGGCCCAGAACACTTAGAAGCAACGGACGTCAAGACGTTGCCTTACCCCGGCTTCCCAACTGATATGCAACCGCAAATGACGGTCCTACAATTAGCTGCTGGTGGAACCAGTACTATGACGGAAACGGTGTTTGAAAACCGGTTCATGCATTTGGAAGAACTTCGGCGGATGAACGCGCAGTACCAAGTTAACGGACGGACGGTCGTTATGCACGGCCCAACTGATTTTAACGGTGCTGAAGTGGCAGCTACTGATTTACGAGCAGCTGCAGCCCTAGTTTTGGCTGGGTTAATCGCTGATGGATATACTCAGGTCACCAACTTGAAGTACTTAGATCGCGGTTACTATGACTTCCACAAGAAGTTAGCGGCCCTCGGTGCTGAGATCAAGCGGGTCTCCGTGCCAGATAACGATGCGGTAGTTTTAAAGAACTCGCACGTAAATAACTAGCAATCATTTAGAGGTGGCGTAATCAGCCGCCTTTTTATTTTGGTAACTAAAGGTTGAAAGCAATGAAGCACCCACTGTGCTTGATACAACAAGAATTGGGTATTGGGGTTTAATCAGACATAGTTGAAAATTACCGCCTTACCGTTCGCCAAATTTGGACTGGAACGCTGTGGGAAGGACGGGACAAGCCAAAGAGCGGTCTTGACCCTCACTTGAAGCCGCAAAACCCGTCTTCAAGTCGCCATTTTCAAGAAAATCACTTGAAAATTCCACGGCTGAGTCCAAATTTGACTCACTCTTGGCTACCTAGTGGAGCGCTAATAATATTGAGCAAGTGCGATCATTCAGGTATTTAAGATAGCTTAGAACCTATTTAACCGAAGGTGGTCAGAGGTGGAGCCAACTGTGTCGACGGTGTTAGCCGATTTTGGCTTACAGCGTGGGACGTGTTTGGAGACTGGTGGTTTTTCCAGACTTCAAACCGAGCCGAAGGAGCGTTTTTCAGGCCGGAGGCGTTCCCCACAGCAGGCGGAATCTCTGACCGCCGCAGGTGGCTGGGTGAGACTAATTTCAAGTCTATAACGCCTTATTATTCTTGGTTTGACAACGGTTTTTGAGCTTTCAACCTTTAGTTTGGTAATGTTTGCGTAAATTGGCTGTATCCCGTGAGAAACCATTTAGAGTTCGGGCCGTTTATGGTATAATGAAATGTTGAAAATTGGCAGAAAAATCAGGAGGACACATAAGTATGGCGAAAGATATTGGAATTGATCTGGGTACTGCGAACGTTTTAATCTTCGTGGTCGGCAAGGGTATCGTATTAAATGAACCATCCGTCGTTGCAATTGACACGAAGACTGACAAGGTTTTGGCAGTGGGTTCAGAGGCTTACCGGATGGTCGGCCGGACTCCTGGTAACATTCGGGCAATTCGTCCGTTAAAGGATGGGGTCATTTCTGATTTCGATATTACCGAAGCTATGCTCTCCTACTTTATCAATAAATTAAGCGTCAAAGGCTTCTTATCTAAGCCAAACATCATGATCTGTGCACCAACGAACATTACTGAGATTGAACGGAAGGCCATTGTTCAGGCTGCTGAAAAATCTGGTGGTGCCAAGGTCTATTTGGAAGAAGAACCCAAAGTTGCTGCGTTGGGTGCCGGGATGGACATCTTTAAGCCCAGTGGTAACATGGTGATCGATATGGGTGGGGGAACGAGTGACATCGCTATCCTCTCCTTAGGGGACATCGTTTCCAGCCGTTCCATTCGCGTTGCTGGTGACCGGATGAACTCTGAAATTGTGAACTACATGAAGCACAAGCATAATTTGATTATTGGGGAACGGACGGCTGAAACGGTTAAGATTAAGATTGGGACAGCCTACCCAGATCCTGATAATGAAAAGAAGACGATGGAAGTTCGTGGCCGGGATTCAGTGAGTGGTATGCCAACCGAAACCACCATTACGGCCGCCGAAGTGGAAATTGCTATCCACGATACGGTAGAACAAATCGTTGTAGCAGCCAAGACTGTTTTGGAAACGACGCCGCCCGAATTAGCTGCGGATATCATTGATCGGGGAATTATGCTGACCGGTGGGGGTGCCTTGCTGGATGGCATCGACAAGCTGTTCTCAGAACGTTTGACGGTTCCCGTCATCATTTCTGAAGACCCATTGGACAACGTGGCCAAAGGTGCCGGGGTTCTCTTAGAACATATGGATACCAAGACTGCTAAAGAAAATAACTAATTTGTGAAAAGGGGGGCTGACAATGCGTCACCTATTACGCTTTCTGGTCCGGGGCTATCAGCGGTTCATATCACCGTTGTTTCCACCGACCTGTCGGTATTATCCGACGTGTTCAAACTATATGTTGCAAGCGTTAGAGAAGCACGGGGCATTTAAGGGAAGCTTAATGGGGATTGCGCGAATTTTACGTTGCCAGCCATTTGTACGAGGTGGTATTGATCCTGTGCCGGATCACTTCACTTTGAAACGCAACGTTGCTGCCGAGCGCGCTTACCGTCAGGCAATGAAATTGGATGACCCCCCCGTAAAATAAAAGGAGAGTTGGCATGAGTAAACGAGAAAAATCAGTCCAAGTCACAATTGATGAGCAGAAACTACCTGATGGTGGGAGCATGTCCGTCTTAAAAATCGGGACCGAAACTATTGGGACCGTTACACCGGATGAAGATCGGTTTGAGGCCCAATTGAACGATGGGGACGTCTACCGGGTCA
This sequence comes from Levilactobacillus tongjiangensis, assembly GCF_003946345.1. Taxonomy (GTDB): domain Bacteria; phylum Bacillota; class Bacilli; order Lactobacillales; family Lactobacillaceae; genus Levilactobacillus; species Levilactobacillus tongjiangensis. Next base: position 105,057 of record NZ_RHNY01000002.1, on the reverse strand, counting down.
AGTCCGTTGACGAAGGTGTTGAGCTCCTGTTACGGGACTATCACCTGCATCGCGGTTAATAAATTTTAGTAAAGTTGGCCGGAGCGAAACGATGAATTTCACTTCGGCCTTTATAATTAAGACAAATCTTAGTTTTGATTAAGGAGCAATCATTGTGGCAAAGAATGCGACAGAAAAGCGGGGCGACAGCGAGTCACGCATCGACTGGGGGATCATCTTTTGTATCCTGATGTTGGCGTTGATCGGGTTAGCCTCCATCTACGTGGCGGCGACCCACGACAGTAGTGCAACCAGTATTACGTCCGCCGTGGTATCTCAGTTAGCTTGGTACGTGATTGGGACCGTTGCCATCATTATCATTATGCAATTTGATTCAGAGCAACTCTGGAAGGTGGCGCCAGTACTATATGGAATAGGAATCTTCCTGCTCATGGCAGTGCTGGTCTTCTATAGTCGTGCGTACTTTGCAAACACTGGTGCGCGGAGTTGGTTTGCGATTGGGTCATTGACCTTCCAGCCATCTGAAGTCATGAAGCCAGCCTTTATTCTGATGCTGGCCCGAGTGGTTACTGAACATAACAATCAGTTTCCAACACATGAAGTGCGGTCTGACTGGCTATTGATTGGGAAGTTGATTCTCTGGACGTTACCAGTGGCAGTGTTACTGAAACTTCAAAATGACTTTGGGACCATGTTGGTGTTTTTTGCTATCGTTGGTGGGGTCATCTTGGTTTCTGGAATCACGTGGAAAATCATTGCACCAGCCTTTAGCGCCATTGCGGTGGTTGGTGGTGGGGCGCTAGCCTTAGTCACCACGGATGGTGGGCGTCAGATTTTGGAGAAATTTGGGTTCCAAGCCTATCAATTCTCTCGGGTCGACACCTGGTTACATCCTGCTCAAGATACCTCCAACGAAGGTTACCAGCTCTGGCAGAGTATGAAGGCCGTGGGTTCCGGGGGAATCTTCGGAACGGGATTCAACGTTTCCCACGTGTACGTGCCAGTTCGTGAATCCGATATGATTTTTTCCGTAATTGGTGAAAACTTTGGGTTTATTGGTGGCTGTGTCCTGATCTTCCTGTACTTCCTGTTGATCTATCAAATGATTCGGGTCACGTTTGATACTAAGAACGTGTTCTATGCCTACATTTCAACTGGGGTCATCATGATGATTCTCTTCCACGTGTTTGAAAATATTGGGATGAGTATTGGCCTCCTACCATTGACGGGTATTCCGTTACCATTCGTCAGCCAAGGGGGGTCCGCGTTGATTGGGAACCTGATTGGGATTGGCTTAATCATGTCAATGCGGTATCATTATAAGAGTTACATGTTTAGTCGTAATGAATCGTTCAAGTAGAAGGAGAATGTTTACACATGAGTGAAATGGTAAAGTATTTCTGGACCAAGGCTGTTAACGATGGTACGCGAATCGGTTTGACCTCTGAAGGCCAAGACGAATTAGGAACGGTTAAGTTTGCCAAGTTACCTGAAGTTGGGGACGACGTGAAGAAAGGTGAAAACCTGTTAAGCGTTGAAGCCGACAAAGCGGTTTCTGATATTCCTAGCCCAGTTTCTGGTAAAGTAACTGCTGTTAACTCTGCCTTAGCAAGCGATTTCGATGCTTTAAACGGTAGCGATATCGATGCAGCTTGGTTTGTTGACGTTCAAGAAAACTAAGATCATCGATTGATGAAGCCGGTCGGACAATCCCGTTGGGGGTCCAATCGGCTTTTTTGTTATCGCAGATTTACTAAAATATGTAACCTTCTTAGGGGTTTCAGCCCGAGTCGGGTATAATAAAGAAGACCAGCTTAGTTGTGACTTTACTCACAGCTAGTTAGAAGTGCGGCAATTAGTTGACTTAAAATTAAGGGGAATGGAGTGAGTCACATGGCAGAAAAGAATGTGTTTCACATTAATGGGTATTTAGGCCTCATTATTGTCTTAGCGCTGTTACTTGTCGGTGGGTACTTGTTTGCAACGGCCCAACTGATTGTGCTAGCGGTTGTCCTGATCTTTGTGGCAATTTTAGCTGCTAGTAGTTTGACGATTATTAGCCCCAATCAATCAAAGGTATTGACCTTCTTTGGTCGGTATATTGGGACGATTCGGGAGGCCGGCTTGTATTTAACCGTACCACTGACGAACAAGGCGACGGTGTCCTTACGAGTTCGAAACTTCAACAGTGCTATTCTGAAGGTCAATGACCTTCAAGGAAATCCCGTTGAAATTGCTGCTGTGATCGTGTTTAAGGTTGTGGATACCAGTAAGGCATTGTTTGCTGTCGAAGACTACGAGCAATTCGTTGAGATTCAAAGTGAATCAGCCATTCGACACGTAGCTTCAGAATACGCGTACGATAATTTTGGGGATGGGGAAGCGTTAACGCTGCGAAGTAACCCAACAGAAGTCTCCAATCATCTGACTGAAGAATTGCAAGAACGGTTAGATGTCGCAGGTGTTCAAATTATGGAGACACGGTTGACACACTTGGCCTATGCGACTGAAATTGCATCGGCCATGTTGCAACGGCAACAATCACAGGCCATTCTGTCCGCTAGAAAGATTATCGTGGAAGGGGCTGTTTCCATTACGGAAGGGGCCATTGAACGGCTGTCGGCTGAAACCAGTCTGAACTTAACTGACAATCAAAAGATTCAACTGATCAATAACATGATGGTTTCGATTATCAATGAACGTGGCTCTCAACCGGTGATCAATACCGGTAAGGTTGCCGAGTAGGTTTAAATTAATGGAGGATGCTCGATGGATGAACAGATAGGAACGTTAATGCAGGAACTTGCCGCACTCAATGACCAGGTCAGAGGCGGGGATATTTATCAATCTCTCAGCACGCGATTGGGCAAACTGATGGATGATATTCACCGTCGCCGGCGAACTGCGGTCACCCTGCCAGATGACGATGATGGCGTCGCTGCCATTTTGACGGGGATGCGGCATCAACTAGAAGAAAACGTTCCGGTGACGCTGACGGGCGAAAAGCTAGACCTGTTATTAGCACATCTGTCGTCCACTGATCCCAAGGTCCGTTACGAGGGCATCAACTTCACTGTTTACGACGCGTTACAACAGGATGCGTTTGATTCCAATCAGATGAAGGTCTTGCTGGAGAGTCTTCAGAATCCGGACGGGCTATTTAACCACATCCTGGAGCCTGCCAACGTGGGTGTCTTTGGCCGAGCTGCCCGAGTGGCGATGCTGGCGGCGATTCTTCACTTTGTGCCAACTGATAACTATGGGGAACAGGAACTCCGCCACACGGTGTTATTAGCGGGCACATACATTTGCTTGGAGACCGATACCCGAGGGTTCGTGAACCAACAGGGCTGGGCGCATGCCTTTTCTGCTGCGACGGACCTACTAGCAGTGTTGGCTGGGAATGAATCGTTACCCCGAGCGGACAAGTTATTCCTGATGATGACCCTATTGGAACGAATTAAGCGACTGAATACGCCATTGATTTATGGCGAAAATGACCGGATGGCGACGTACTTCGTTGAACTGGTGAACCGTCATCCACTTTATGAAGAGGCGTTCCTGCTGTCCTTGAAGCAATGGCGGCAGCGAGTCGCGCTGCACCGACGTCCAGACACCATCGCCGGCTGGAATCGGTTCTTTAATCGAAAGCGGCTCCTGGATGCGCTACGACTTCATGGCGACCTGCCCAAGAGTATTCACGATTATTTGAATTCATCCATCGATTTTTTAGGATAATTTCATTCTAAATTATTTTGAGAAATGGTATACTGAAGGCTAACCGAAATATACGAGATAGGATGAGTGACAAAATGGATACAAAATCAAAGCTACACGTAGGTCTATTATTCGGTGGAAATTCCTCTGAACATGATGTTTCGAAGCGTTCGGCTCATAACATCTATGATGCAATGGATAAGGACCGCTACGACGTTAGTTTATTCTTGTTGACGCGTGATGGGTTCGTTCTGAGTGACGAAGCTTCCCGCCGCGTATTTGATGGCGAGGATGAATTAGAAGTTGCGGCTGAGGAACAAACGAAGGTAGACGCTGCAAACCCATTGGCACCCATTTGGAATTTGTCCCAAGCAAAGAACATTGATGTTTTCTTCCCAATTATTCATGGTAACTTGGGTGAAGACGGCACGATCCAAGGACTTTTCCGTCTGTTGAAAAAGCCCTTTGTCGGGAGTGGTGTCTTGGCATCAGCTGTGTCCTTTGATAAGGATATGACCAAGCAAGTCTTAACGGCGCATGGTATCCGGAACACGAAGTACCTCGTGTTGACTCCTGAGAATCGCGCGGACTTTGACTACGCAACCGTTCAAGCTAAATTGGGCGACAACGTCTTCATCAAGCCTGCTAACCAGGGTTCTTCCGTGGGAATTCATAAGGCTGGTAATGAACAAGAATTTGAAGATGGTATCGAAGATGCTTTCCGGTATGACTTTAAGGTCTTAGTGGAACAAACCATCGACGGTCCTGAAGAAGTTGAAATTTCTATTTTGGGGAACGAAAAGCCACTGGCTTCTAAGCTAGGCGCAATTCGCGTACCCAAGTCGGACGTTTTCTACGACTACAACAACAAGTTCGTTGATGCTAGTGGTGTGACTTTTGAAGTTCCCGTAACGTTGCCAGAAGACCTGACTAAGGAAATTACCGAGATGGGCCTGCAAACTTACGCTGCGTTAGGGCTTAAAGGAATGGCTCGGATCGACTACTTGGTTTCCAAGGATGGCGTACCTTACGTTGGTGAGGTCAACACTTTACCTGGGTTCACGAACATCAGTCTGTACCCACAATTGTGGCAGGCAACGGGTATTAGCTACGAGGACTTGATCGACCGATTGATCTCATACGCCATGAATGAATTCAATTACCAAGATGAATTGGCTTATGATTTCATCCCATTGGACGACAACTCAGCGGCTTCTACTTACAAGCCCAAGAACTAGATTACGTGTTAGTCGGTAGTGAACGGAGACGTTCCTACCGGCTTTTTTTGAACAATTGACAGGGGAGGTGTGAAACGTGCATAAATGGTGGCAAGAATTGCGACGGAGCTGGCGATTTGGCCTTATGAATCCAGGGTTGCTGTCAGGTTGGTTAGGGGTGGCCTTAGGTGGGCTGAGCCTGCGATTGGTGGGACAATTACCCAACACTGGCTGGTTGGCAATGGCTATGGTTATTTTGACTGGGGTATTAGTGGCTGGTCAGCTGACTCGCCTTGCGTTGGGATTGGTGACGGGGCGGCTACCTCGCTGGCGATTAACTGGCCACTTGGTTGCCAAGTATTGGTTGAGATGGGTCAGTGGCTTACTCGCACTGGCAGTGTTGGCTTTGCCATTTGGCATGTGGGGCTTGGGTAGCCAGTTCTTGGTTCACTTAACCTTACCGGCCGATTGGATTAACTTTGTCGGCTTAAATCGGCGGACAGTCTTGACAGTTGTCGCGCTGATTTACTGTGGGCTGGCGGGCTACTTTCTGTTATGGGGCCCGGTCCACTTTCACCATGTTCTACCAATTGGTTCTCGGCCGGGAACGGTTAAGCAGATGGCAACGGGCCTTGGTGTCAGTGCGCTCATCAGTGGCCTTTGGCTGATGGGGTCGGAAGTATTAGTCGTGATCAACCGGGACTTAGCGGTTAGTCGAGGTGTTGCTTGCTGGCTAGTGAGTGGCTCCCTCGCCGTGGTTCTGCTGGGTTATTTGATCGGGGTCGGTTTATTGACAGTGACCCTAGTCTGGTGTTGGTGTGGCCAACCAGTTATTTCTGGTCAGGTGAAGCCAACAGCCAGGCCGTGGTTACAGGTGAGCCTGGTACTGCTGGTGGGAGTTGCTATCGGTGGCGTGGCTTGGCAGACAGTTCGGCAACAACCACAATTCGTCCGAACGTTGACCATCAGCCACCGAGGCGTTGACCAGGGAGTTGGCGTGCAAAATACGTTGGGCGCACTCCGACACGTTCAGCATCATCATCCGGATTATGTTGAAATGGACCTCCATGAAACGCGGGACCATCGCTGGATCGTGCTTCATGATGAAAATTTGCGGGCTTTAGCCAAGCAAAACGTCACCCCACATCAAGTAACGCTGGCACAGCTAGAACGGCTGGTAGTGCACGAAAATGGCTATCAGGACCATTTGGTGGGTTGGCCGACTTATTTACGGACGGCCGAACGACGCCACCAAAAGTTGTTGATTGAAATTAAGACGACCCGACAGGACTCATCGGGGATGGTAGCCCGCTTTGCGAAAGAGTATGGCTCCCGGTTGATGGCGGATCACGATGCGGTACATTCATTGGATTATCGCGTCGTTCGTCAGTTACGGCAACGGGTACCTCAGTTACGAGTAGGTTATATTACGCCATTTAATTGGGTGGCTCCTCGGTCAGTGCCCGCCGATTTCTACTCTTTTCAGCAGATTTCGATTAGCCATCAATTTATTCAGGCAGCCCATCGCATGGGCGCACCGGCTTATGTATGGACGCCAGACTCGGTTTCGGCAATGACCCGAAGCTGGGCGTTGGGAGCCGACGGGCAAATTACCAATGAGGTGAGTCGATTGCAGCGGGTCCTGAAGGAGGAGTCATGGCATGCCAATTGGGCGGTCCTACAAAACTTCATTTTTAGCTATGCATAGATTGTTGGATAATCAATTGAATGGGTAATATACGAACTTAGACAATTAATATTTTGAATAAATTCGGACTGACGGCAGCCATTTATAAATTTATTTGTAGTGAAATGAAGAAACGGCCTAGACAAATTAGAGTTCTTTCATAATCTAGTATATTGCTTGTAATCCCTTAGAAATCCCTTATTATTAGACTTAATGATAAAGGCAACCGGACTAGGCCATTTATATTCCGGGGTAGGAATTTAGCGATTATTATGTCTTATAGTTAAAAATAATTGCCGCTCGTAATTCGAGTAATGTTCGGCTTTATCAGACAAACAGCCACTGCCAACGTTACCATACGCGAGGAGGAGCACATGCGATTATTAGGAAGTAAAGTGAAACAATATCGTAAGCAAAAGAATTTATCCCAGCAGGAATTAGCCGATGGTATCTGCACACAGGCCACGGTGAGCTTGATGGAAAAGAAAAATAAGGTGCCAAGTATCAAAATTATCTTGCAGATTTGTCGGCGATTGAACATCTCGCTAAGCGACGTCTTGTCTGGTCTTGGAAGTGGGATGGACGAACAGTTTGAGGCCATTTCTGTGGCAATTCGGCGGGAAGATTACTTGGTAGCTGCTAGCCTCTTGGGGAAGCTAGAAATGACCAACGTTCAAAACTCGTTTGACCGGGAACGGTATCACTACTACCGGGGCTTCGTAGAATTGGGAGCTCATCGTCGGCCAGACGAAGCCATTTTCCACTTTAACCTGTTGTTGCACAAGACGTTCAAGATGCCTTGGGACCTCTATGCCATCGTGGGGAATGTAGGGATGGCGAGTGCCTACTTGTCACGGCACGAATTGGATAAGGCCCGCTATTACTTGAATGAAGCCGTGTCCTACCTGGATGATTTCGAGTGGCATGACGAATCCACCTTTAAACGGTTGGTGTGGGCGCGCTACCAAATTGCCAAGATGTACTTAGAATTACAACTGCCGCAACTGGTTATTGAGAGTGTGGAAGCAGCTTTGTCCGCGGTTAAACACCAGGCGTCACTTTACCTGATTGACGTCTTGTATGAAGTGAAGGGGCAGGCGGAGCAGGCCTTGATGTCTAAAGCTGCTGCTAAGCGGAGTCTAATGATTGCGAAGACTTTGGCTTTAGTGACGCATAACGTGGCCTTACAAGAACGTTTGGCCCCGGCAGTGGGCTCAACCTTATTGGAGTAACACCTTAACTGATCTGAAATTGAACAGCTCATGGGACGCGTCCCATGAGCTGTTTTTGTCGTTGTTAACTATTTGCGGGTGGTAAACGTCGCTTATTCCCGATAGACCAACAATCCAAGACCAGGATTATTGGTCTATCGACGTTAATGCTGATTGACTAACTGCCTTTTTCTCACTCTCTACAGACAAAAAAACACCGTTGCTAAAGCAACGGTGTTGGGTTTATCAAAATTAACTTAGGCTTCCGGACGAGAAACCTTAGCGGGTTGGTTGTCCAAGTCAGTCCGAACAACGATAACGTCGCAGACAGCGGTCCGAGTAACGTATTCGGTCACGGAGCCAATCAGGAGCCGTTCAACGGCATTTAAACCAGTTGCACCAATCATAATCAGGTCAGTGTCGTTATCCCGTGGAACATCGCGAGCGATAATGGTCTTAGGAGCCCCATATTCGATAGCGTAGTCAATGCTCTTTAAGCCATCAGCCTTAGCATCAGCCACGTACTTGTCGAGCGTCTTCTTAGCAGTTTCTGTGACTTGTTCAACCATGCTGGTATCGAAGCTAGAAATGTTTTGGAAGGCCCGCGTATCAACAACGTGAACGAGATGTAAATCAGCATCGTTACGCTTAGCAACAGCGACCGCTTTCTTGAAGGCTAATTCTGCTTCGTAAGAACCGTCAACTGGAACTAAAATGTGCTTGTATTGTTGTAACATATTGTTCACCTCTCATTACTTTATACTCTTATCATACGTTATTTATCATGAAAAAAACAGCGAAATGACAAAAAAGGTGACAAATTTGTAAACGGTTACCCCTTGGGAAACCAATGTAACAAGATTAGTTGCAGGACAATAATAATGACAACACCTACTAATAGGGTGCTGGCTAAGAAGATACTGTTATTGATGATGGTAGCGGCGCCTGCCACGACCCCTAAAAGCATCAAAATAAGTCCGGCAGCTGTGACAACTCGACTGAGAGCGGGCGTCGTTTCTGGATGGAAGACGAGGAAGGGCCTTGAACGGTGGCTGAACAGGTACCAGCCGATACCAAAGGCCAAGAGGGTGTAACAAACCATTAAAATCGTAATAGCCAAGAGATGGATCCTCCTTAAATATTTTGCGTTAGATAAAGTTGGGATAATGTGGAAAAATTGGTCGTAGACTTCGCGTCACTCAGTAGGGAAGCTACCCAATCAATCACGTAAGTAGGTTTAAGTATACATGAATTTTGGGGGCTTGGGGCGAAGAAGTATGAATTCATAAACAGTGGTCGGAATTTTACGTAATTTGCTTAAAAAGAAAAGGACCATTCAATGGAATGGCCCTCAAAGCAAAGCTTTGGTTGATCTAAGTGGTGCCGTTAATTGTCCAGTCATGTTGACCCGCGATGACAATGCAGGGGGGAAAGCTAGCAAGAGCGTCTGACTTCCAAGTGAAAAGGCATGTCATGTTCTCAAGCATCTTGCGATCCCGTTTAAGAATTACTTGTTCGGCAACTTGTAGTGAGACAACGCGTACACCTTAGAACTACTTGTATATTAGCATACAAAAGATTAAATATCAATTTATCAATTTTGATTAGCAGAACGAAGCTTACGATACTGTTCAGCCAATTGACTTTCAAACCGGCCGTTGGTTTTCGGATGGTAGTACTCAGCGTGCTTCAAGGTATCTGGGAGATATTGTTGCTTGACCCAGTCCCCGGGGAAATCATGGGGGAATTGATAGTTGTTGCCATGGCCCAGCTTTTTGGCGCCACTATAGTGGGCATCCTTTAGGTGAGCTGGAACGGCACCGTTGTGGCCGTTTAAAACGTCAGCTAAAGCGGCGTCGACCGCCGCGATTCCAGAGTTGGATTTCGGTGAGAGGCATAATTCAATTACGGCATCGGCCAGGGGAATCCGGCCTTCAGGTAACCCTAGTTGTTGTGCTGCTTGGACTGCTTGGACTGTTCGAGCCGCTGCCGGTAAATTGGCCAGGCCAATATCTTCATAGGCAATGACCATCAATCGGCGGCAGATGGCCGGCAGGTCACCGGCCGCGACCAGTTGGGCCAGGTAGTGGAGGGCGGCGTCAGTGTCGCTCCCTCGAATGGATTTTTGAAACGCCGAAATAACATCGTAGTGGGCGTCCCCGTTCTTATCGCCGACCAGAGCTTTGCGTTGGAAGCAGGCTTCAGCCACCGCGAGGGACACGTGAATCTTACCAGATTCCGCATCAGGTGGGGTGGATTGGGCGGCTAATTCCAGGCCGTTCAAGGCACTACGCAGGTCGCCATTGGTGGCTCCAGCCATAAAGGCCAGTGCGTCTTTGTCCACCACGAGGGGTAATTTACCCAGCCCCCGTTCCTCATCGTCAATAGCCCGTTGGAGAGCAGTTTGAATGTCAGCTAGTGACAAAGGGTGCACCTCGAAAATCTGGGTTCGGCTCCGAATGGCAGGATTAATGTTGATGTAGGGATTTTCCGTCGTGGCGCCGATTAGGATAATCCGGCCACTCTCCAGGTGGGGGAGTAGAAAGTCTTGCTTGGTCTTGTCTAGGCGATGAATTTCATCTAATAAGAGAATCACGGTGCCACTCATCTTAGCTTCTTCCGCGACGACCTGGAGGTCTTTCTTAGTGTCCGTGGCGGCATTCAGCTTGCGAAAGGCGTATTTAGTTGAGCCGGCGATGGCGCTGGCAATACTGGTTTTACCAGTGCCAGGCGGTCCGTAGAGAATCATGGATGATAGTAATTTAGCCGCAACCATCCGAGCAATGATTTTACCCGGACCGACCAATGCTTGTTGGCCGACGACCTCTTCTAGTTTCCGAGGTCGCATGCGGTAGGCTAATGGGTGTTGAGCCACAAATGGGACTCCTTTCTCAGTGATGTAATAATTTATCGAGCCAGGAGGTCTTGGCCGGTGTTTTAGCGTTCGTAGTGGTCAGGTCCCGATTAGCGGGATACTTCTTGGCCAGTAAAATGGGATTTTCGTTGATGGCGTGGTCACTGGCAACGACTAATCCCAAATCAGTGTCATTGACACCGTAGATTTCGTCTTGCTTGATGGTAAATTTCAAGTTATGTTGGCTTGCCAGTTTCATGTAAGGTCCTAGATCAGTCTGGTCAATGTGGCCGTTTAAGATGACTTGAAAGTCTGGGTGAGCGGAAATCTCAGTGATGAAGGCGTCCAAATTTTTTCGGTCAGTCACCTCGGAAATGGTCATCGCCAGCGAGACGCGTTCCCGGAAAGTTCCGAGGTAGTGGCGTTGCTCATCGGGATTGATTTTCGGTGTGCCGTAGACGGAATTTTGTAAATGTTGTTCCATTTGACTCTTTTCAGCCATACAGTTCCCTCTTTTCAAATTAGTCTTACCAGTATAACATGGAATCAGAGTCACGTTTAGCAAGGAGGCCTTGTCATGTATCTGGATCAAGATTTTCACGTTTTTGACGACCCGACGTTACCAGGACGGTTGGGGAAGATTCAAGCTCAGATTGATCCTAAGTTTCTAGAAACAGTGGCGGATCTGCAGGAAACATTTGCGCAATTGGCGGTGCCCATCTATGATCACGTTTCACAGCACCGTCGGCGAACCAAGAATCCACCAACTGACACGTGGGTGGCTTTTAGTACCTCTAAACGGGGGTATAAGATGCTACCACACATTGAAATTGGGTTCTGGGATGACCGTTTCTTTATCTGGTTGGCGGTGTTGCAAGAGGCCAAGAATCGGCAGGCACTGTTGAGTGGCCTCAAAGAAGATCTCGTTTTACAACTGCCAGCTGGTTTTGCGTGTGGTGGTGATCACACGGACAAGAATAGTGGGGTGCCGTTGAATCGGGAGACCTATCAAGCGTTGATGGCGACTCAAGCCAACCGCCATGCAGAGTGGCAGGTTGGTCGGAACTTTCTGCGCGGGAGTGACTTCTTCACGGGGTCACCGGCGGAACAAGCGCGCGTGATTCGAGCGACCGTGCAGGCTTTGCTGCCAGTGTATGATCAATTGATTCGGGTGTGAGTCGTCGCCGATATGCGTAAGTCTGAGACAAACTAATCCTTGATGGAAATCATGGCTTAGAAAATTTGAGGGGGAGTTTGTGTGTTTGAATTGATGAAACGGTTGTGGCGCAACCCATTGACCGCGTTTTACATAGCTTTGGTATTGTTAATTTTAATTGCCTGGGAAGCCCGGGCATTTCTGTCGCTGGCATTGTTCACCATCATTTTTATTTATCTGGGGAATGCCGCGATTACTAGAATTGAGGGACGCCTGCACCTGCATCACTTGTGGGCGACGCTACTGGTTTATCTGTTATTTTTAGTAGTCTTGGTGGCGGCGTTCTCGCAGATTATTCCACCGTTGGTGTCGGAGGCGGCTCACTTACCGCATACCATTGATAAAATAATTGTGACGTATCCGCAGTTACAGACGATGTTTACAAAAATGGTGAAGAATCTTTCCCAGAATGCCTCTGTCATCAGTAACGGTAAGACCTTGTTTACCAGTGGGCTGGGTCAAATCTCACGGTTTAGTTCGGGGGTTGAAACGATTTTGTTGGCCTTCTTCTTTGGATTTATCTTTAATTTAACGAAGGGGCAGTTGCAGGTGTTTGCCCACGCCTTCACCAAGAGTCGTTTTGCCGGATTGTTCGTGCCTATGGGCCAATTGATTATGAAATTTGTTCAAATCTTTGGCACGGTTATCGAGACGCAACTCTTAATTTGTACAATCAATACAATCCTGATGGTCTTAGGCTTATGGCTCATTGGTATGCCTAGTCTTCTAATTTTAGGGATTATGGTCTTCTTCTTAGGATTGATTCCGGTAGCGGGAGTCTTGATTTCACTGATTCCGTTAAGCATCGTGGCTTTTGTCACGGGTGGCCTTATCCGGGTGATTGCGGTTCTAATTATCATCGTGTTGATTCACATGTTTGAATCCTACTTCCTGCACCCACGGTTGATGGCCAATGCCACCAATTTACCGATCTTCGTGACGTTCATTACGTTAATTGTGAGCGAACAGATTTTTGGTGCTTGGGGCCTGCTGGTCGGTGTCCCACTGGTCGCTTTCTTACTGGACGTGTTCGATGTTCAGCTGAAGCCTAAGCACGTGGCGGCGGAGTCGAAGGATGCGTAATTTTCAGGATTAACAAATAAAAATCCCTGCCAATTGGCGGGGATTTTTTAATCGGTTAATTGAAAAGCGGATGAGTAAGACCTTAATTTAGGCTTGATCGTGATAGTGCTTGCCAGTCTTTAAATTAACGTAGTCTAAACCGTAGGCGTTGCCGCCATCAAATGTTTTTGATCTGAACATAGCATAGGTGCCCTTGTGATGAATGGTAGGGAAGGCATCGACGTCGGTTGAACGGTGTTGGTAGGCGCCTTTGGTCGTAATACCATAAAAGTAATTATCTTTGGTCGTATAGCCATAAAATTTGGATTTTTTATATTTTAAATGATACTTCTTACGCATCTGTTTGATTGTATATTTTGATTTGTATTTTTTGCAATGCCATTTGATATAGTGAACGGATGCATGAGCATCTACGGGCGTCGTTGTGGTAGCGGTGAAAATACCGCCAAAGGTTAGCACGGCGACGAAAACCATTAGGGTTCGTTTGAGCATTACTAGAACTTCTTTCTTGAAACATGAAAAGTATATAGTTTGGAGAGCGTGAATCTCATTTATAGTTATTTAATTTTCGTCATTTTATCTGCTTCGTTGTAGTAAATTCTAGAGGGGTGCTTATACAATGTGCCTGAACTGACAGTCAGTTTTTTCTTACTATGTTTGATGACCTTAAGCGATGGGTAACCTTCAGCGTTCTTATCAAACTTTCCTCTGATAATAAAGTGCGTGCCCTTCTTAGTGTACTTACAATTCGAGAGCTTCATACTGTATTGGTGACCACTGAATTTAATGGTTGTTTTGTATGTATGAATTCCTTCGTACAGACGACTCATGGTTTTGTATTTCTTGCCGTCAATTATATGATACTTTGGTTCAAGCTTTGTTCGATAAAAGCTGTGTTTTAAAAATGACGGGACACCTTTGTGCCAAGTGGCCGCTTGTGCATTAGTTTGGAGAAAGACTCCAGAGAATGATAAGCCAATCCCAATGAGAAAAAACAGTTTAAACTTTTTGAGACGCATAGTAATGGTCCTCCTTATGTATTAATAACCTTAATCATGCTAAAAATAATAATAGGTTATCCTGATTGATTGTGCAACTGCAAAATTGTTTCTGGATTCTCTTTTTAAGGGGAGGTTAGATTCAGAAGCTATGGTGATTGTTTTGCAGGCTGCAAATAAATGGCGAACTTATTGCAGAAATAAGAAGTGTCGTCCAAATGGTTAACCAACAAAAAATCCCCGCCAAGTGGCGAGGATCTTTTCAAACCAATTAAAATCGAAATCTTAACGGTTGTAGTATTCAACGATAAGAGAATCGTCGAGTTCTGCATCGAGTTCTTCACGTTGAGGGAAGCGGGTAAGGGAACCTTCCAGCTTGTCAGCGTCGAATTCGACGTATTGTGGACGACCAACAACGGCTTCAACAGCGCCCTTGATGATAGCCATGTCCTTGGACTTTTCACGTACGGAGATGACTTGGCCAACTTCGACTTCGTATGAAGGGATGTCAACGCGCTTGCCATCAACAGTGATGTGACCATGGTTAACCAATTGACGAGCTTGACGACGAGTCGTTGCCAAACCCAAACGGTAAACCATGTTGTCCAGACGACGTTCAAGTAAGATCATGAAGTTCGTACCATGGGTACCTTCAGAGATCTTGCCGGCACGCTTGAACAAGTTGTAGAATTGACGTTCAGTCATACCGTAAGTGAACCGGAGCTTTTGCTTTTCACGCAATTGCGTACCGTATTCAGATAACTTTTGACGACGACCTTGACCATGATCACCAGGTGCGTAAGGACGACGGTTTAATTCTTTACCAGTGCCGGAAAGGGATACCCCTAAACGACGGGAAATACGCCAGCTTGGGCCAGTGTAACGAGACATAGATAGTTCCTCCAATAAAATATTATTTGGAGTAAAATAAGCTGTATATAAGTTTAGTATTCGTGCAGGTTGCTTTGCAGGTTTCACCGTATGCAGCCGCAGGTTACTTCCTGAACCAATCGAACGGCAACAATCTGTTGACGAGCTTACCACTTATCGCTGCATTATTTTACACAACGACCAGTATAACCAGAAACCCTAGTCCTTGTCAACGTGTTTCAACAGAACCTGGGCAAACTCTTCGAGAACGGCTTGGTCTACGACACTAAACCGGTCCTTGGTGGGGGAGTCAATGTCCATGACCCCCAGCTTGGTACCATCAGCTAAGGTTAGTGGCACGACGACTTCGGCGTTGCTGGCGGAGTCACAGGCAATGTGGCCCTTAAACTGATGAACGTCGGCAACCCGTTGTGTTGTTTGCGTCGCTAGTGCGGTACCGCAGACACCACGATTATTTTCAATGTGAACACAGGCAACGTTTCCCTGGAAGGGTCCCAAGATGAGATCGTCGGTTTCTGGTTGATATAGGTAAAAACCAGTCCAGTTGACGTCAGTAAGTGTTTGCATCAATAGGGCAGAGGCGTTGGACAAGTTTGCCACTAAGTTCTTCTCTTCATATAGCAATGCATCGAGTTGTTCCGTAATTATGGGGTTAATTGGGTCACTCATAGAAAGGCCTCCAAAGTTTAGTACATAAATTATTCGATTATCGTAAAAACAGCCAGAGAATCACGAAAACCTAGTGAAGCCCAAGTGTTACTTATGCTATAATCGAAATTAGATTAAATTGTAAAATTAACTGGGCTGTTTTGCAACCCATGAATGAAACGTTGAAATGTGGATGAAGGATGGGGTCAATATGATAGGTGTGTTAATCGGAATCGTCATACTTGCCATCGTTGCCTACGTGGGTGTGCTAGCCTACCAGCAACGGGTACGGCGGCAGGTCGCGACGTTAACCGCAAAAAAAGAAACCATGGTGGCTATTCCCTTAACGGATGAGCTGGAACTGGTTGGGCAATTAAGCCTCACTGGCCAGTCCCTGGAACAGTATCAACAACTTGAAGATGACTTCACTGACATCACCGAGAACCGGTTTACGCGTATCGATGAAGCACTTACCAAGTTGACTGCTGATTCACGGGGAATCAATTTGGTACAACTTCGACAGGATCTGAACAAGGTCACCCTGTTGGTTAGCCAAACTGACGAACTCGTGCAATCGGTTCAAGCCAAATTGGCCGGCTTACAAGAAGTGGATAAGCAACACCGACAAGCCGTTCATGACTTGGAACAAAAGTACCAGGGGTTGCGGAAGACGTTGTTGGCTAAGAACTTTGCGTTTGGCCCCAGCATTGACGGCTTGGAAGAACGCCTCAGTCAATTGGAAGATAATTTTGATACGTTTACCCGTTTGACGCAAGAAGGGGACCACGAGCGAGCAGCTGATGTCCTGAGTCAACTAGATACGGATACCGATGAGCTGGAAGGTTTAATTAAAGCCATCCCACCACTGTATAAGGATTTAACGGTTGTTTATCCGGATCAGCTGAAAGAATTAAAATCAGGTTACGACCAACTGACCAGTCAGCATTTCCACTTTGGTGAGCAAGATATCCCGCAAATGGTGACGGACATTAACAACCACGTAACCGAAAACTTGGAAACGTTGGGTGATTTACGGCCTGACGATGCCAAGGTCGTAAATGATCGCATTGCTAAACAAATTGATCAAATTTATGATCTGATGCAAACGGAAATCGATGCCAAGACACCGGTCGAAAAAAATCTGGATAACGTGGCCAAGTTTATTGGGCACGCGCAGAATCAGAGCCACGCCTTGTTGAATGAGTTGGACCGATTGAGTCAGAACTATACGTTGGATCACCAAGAACTGGAAACAGCCCGTGAGCTCAACGAGCAGTTACGGAACATTGATGGCACGTATCAACGGGATGTGCAGGACCTGACCGGTCAAACGGCGACATATTCCGTTATTTTGGAACACCAGCAGCAACAGGAAAAAGATCTACAGCAGATCGAAGAACAACAGGCTGACATTTTAAAGAGTGTGGCTGGGTTGGCTGATGAAGAGCGGCAGGCCAGAGACACTTTGCAACAATTTGATTTTGATCTACATAGTTTACGCCGTCAGGTTGAAAACTTGAATCTGCCCGGGATTCCCCAGGAGTACTTAGACTACTTCTTCGTGGTACGGGACGAAGTGGCCCAATTAGCGACTGACATGGATCAACCGCAGATCAATATGGAACGGATTACCAAGCAACTATTGATCATTCAAACTGATTTAGATACTCTGCGGGAAAAAACAGAGGATCTAATCGACAGCTCGCAATTAGCTGAACAGTTGTTACAGTACGCTAACCGTTATCAGACTAGTCACGACAATGTGGCTGAAGCGAGTGAAAAAGCAGCCCAATTGTTTGAACATGACTTCCAGTACGCACAGGCGTTGGAAACAATTGCGACAGTGCTTGATGAAGTGGAACCTGGTTCTTACAAGCGTTTAGAAGATGCCTACTATGCCCGTAAAGGGACGGCTAAACCTAAGCGACGAACTGAAGAAGAATAGCCAAAAGGCTTACCCAAACGGAAACGGGGGTAAGCCTTTTCATTTATTTGCTCGGCGTGAAAAGCTTGTGGTTGGTTGCATTTGTGTTTATAATGAAAAAGAATTTCTATCGGAGTCGAACCAATAGAAAAAGATAAGAGGGTTCAGTATGATTTATTTTGATAACAGTGCAACGACCAAGGCAGCGCCCGAAGTTGTTGATACTTACGCCAAGGTCAGTGAGCGGTTCTGGGGTAACCCATCAAGCCTGCACAACGTTGGTGAACAGGCCTTCAATCTGCTTGAACAGTCGCGACAACAGATTGCTGACCTCGTCGGTGCCAAGCTGAGTGAAATTCTATTCACTAGTGGTGGCACCGAGGGTGATAACTGGGTCATCAAGGGGACGGCCATCGCTAAACGCGAATTTGGTAACCATTTGATTACGACTGAGGTTGAACATCCTGCCGTTTACAACACCATGGCACAGCTGGAAACGCTGGGCTTTGATGTGACTTATTTGCCAGTTGATGAGAATGGCCGCGTGTCCGCCGAAGACTTGCGGGCTGCCATTCGCCCATCAACGATCCTGGTATCCACAATGGCCGTGAACAATGAAATTGGGGCCATTCAACCACTGGATGAAATTGCCGCTGTGATGCGCGACTTTCCTCGGATTCATTGGCATATCGATGCCGTTCAAGGTATTGGTAAGGGGCTGATGGACCATATCTTCAACGACCGGGTGGACTTTGTGACCTTCTCTGGTCATAAATTCCACGCGCCACGCGGGATTGGATTCATGTACAAGCGTCAGGGTCGGAAGATTGCGCCACTCATGACTGGTGGGGGTCAGGAACGGGATTTACGTTCCGGCACTGAAAACCTCCCCGCAATCGTGGCGATGGCCAAGGCGTTACGGTTATTGCTGGACGATGAGGATGAAAAGGTCAAGCGCCAACGCGAGATTCGTTTAGCCATTCTCCATCACGTCGAAAAGTTTCCCAAGGTGACAATTTTTTCAAAGGAGTCGCCACTATTTGCACCGCACATTCTGTGTTTTGCCATAGCGGGGGTTCGAGGAGAAACTATCGTGCACGCCTTTGAACAACATGAAATCTACATTTCTACAACGAGTGCTTGCTCGTCCAAGAAGCACATGGAATCCAGTACGTTGAAAGCTATGAAGATTGACGACGGCATCGCTACGAGTGCCATCCGGATTTCTTTGGACGAGCATAACACGATGGCCGAAGCTGAAAAGTTCAATCAAGTCTTTGATGAACTCTACACGCAATTTGAAAAATTAAGCTAATTAACGAAAGGGGTCGCGCCATGGAATACAGCGAGATTATGGTTCGTTACGGCGAGTTGTCGACGAAGGGAAAGAACAAGAAAGACTTCATCAAGCAACTTGGCCACAACGTTCGCAAAGCTCTGAGTAAGTTTGACGACTTAGATATCAGTGCACAACATGACCGGTTACACGTTACCCTGAACGGTGCGGATTCGACAGCCGTTATGGCCCGGTTAAAAGGGGTCTTTGGGATTGAAAACTTTTCCCCTTCTGTGAAGGTCGAGAAGGATATTACGGCCGTCAAGGCTGCAGCCATTGCCATGCTGAAAGAAAACTATCAGCCGGGAATGACTTTTAAGATCAATACACGGCGACAGGACAAGGAATTCCCTTACGATACGTACCAGCTGAATGAACTTTTGGGTGATACGCTTCTGGATGCCTTTCCTGACTTAGTGGTCAAGATGAAGCACCCTGACTTGGAACTCCGAGTTGAAGTCCGAGTAAACGGGGTCTTTCTTTCCGGCCAAACGATCCATGGAGCCGGCGGACTGCCCGTTGGGACCGGTGGCAAGGCTGTGATGATGTTGTCTGGTGGAATCGACTCTCCAGTGGCTTCCTACTACGCATTGCGTCGTGGGGTCAAAATCGACATGGTTCACTTCTTCAGTCCACCTTACACGTCGGAGCAAGCCTTGGCTAAGGCCAAGGAGCTGACGGCACGGTTAGCTGGGTACTCTGGTGGCATTCAATTCATCCAGGTACCGTTCACCAAGATTCAAGAAACTATCAAGGAACAAGTTCCTGAAGGCTACCTGATGACGGTTCAGCGGCGTTTAATGCTCCGGTTGACAGCAGCAATTGCTGAGAAGCGGCATGCTAAGGGGATTTTCAACGGAGAATCTCTGGGACAAGTTGCCTCCCAAACCTTGGAAAGTATGGCGGCCATTAACGATGTGACCTCGATGCCAATTTTGCGGCCACTGCTGTCAATGGATAAGACGGAAATTATCAAGGTTGCCAAAGACATCGACACCTACGATCTTTCTATCCTGCCATATGAAGATTGCTGTACCATCTTCACGCCGCCGGCACCTAAGACTCACCCTGACTTGGAAAAGTCACGGCGGTTTGAAAGTTTTATTGACGTAGAAGGCTTGATGAAGGAAGCACTCGATGGCATCACCGTTACGGAGATTCGACCAGGGGATAACTACCTGAATCAAGACGAAGACGTCTTTGCAGAATTACTTTAATATGAACGTGTGACGCCAGGCGGTTGAGAGTAAATCTCAGCCGCTTTTTTGTCTGAAAACTGGGACTTTAAACACCAGTTAGGTTTGTTGTACCAACCATGGTAGCAGCTAAATTAGGCAACCTAGTGTGTTTTCACCTTAGTGGCCGCCAGCTTATGTAGTTAACTTTATGATCTACACAAAATCTATTACTGGTTGGCTTGTACAGAGTGGCATATTGGAGCATCAGTGGTTGTCATGATAAAAACGCAATCAGAGTCGGAGGAGGCCAGGGATGTAGCCCGTCGTGAAGGTGGTGTTGGCTGGTGATTTTCCAGCGTACAGCACGGGCGACTTTGAAGACGCGTGAATTTTCGCGGCTTCAAAGCGAGCGAGAAGCCCGCTCTTTGGCTGAAGCGTCCCCGCGGCAGGCGGAATCCCTGGCCACCGGAGCACAACCAATTTGTCTTTAACTTGAGTTTTTCGTGATTTTATATCAAAACGCTTGTCAGGACCCCCTATGTTGCGTGATAATTGAACCAATCAATCGGCATAGGGCCGATAAACAACTTGAAGGGGTTGATCTGCGTGGAAGTTACACGACTCGGCGATACATTTTCTCTCTCTGGCACGTTACCAGAAGTGGGGAATCAGTTACCTAAATTTAAAGTATTTGATCAGGAAAACACGAAAGTAAAAACGGCCAACTTGATTGGTAAAGTTACTTTGATCAGCGTTGTTCCCGACCTCGACACGCCAGTTTGCACGCTACAAACGCGGAAGTTTACCCAGCAGGCGGACCATTATCCAGCAGCACGGTTCTGTACGATTTCTAACAATTCAATCGCAGAACAAACCGGCTGGTGTGCTGCTCAGGGTGTGGAAAACGTCGACCTGTTATCCGACGAAGAGTTATCATTCGGTTACGAAATGGGCCTGTACGTTCCTAACCTGGGAAACTTAGCACGGTCCATCTGGATCATTGATGACACGGGTAAGATCGTTTACCGGCAAGTGGTCACTGAACAAAGTGACGAACCAGACTACCTGGAAGCTATCGAGGCCCTCGAAAAATTAGTTCCCCGAGTTGACGTTTAGGGAAAAGTTGAGTAGACTATCTAAGAATAGCTAAGAACAAGTCAGTAGCGAGAACGAAGTTGTCTAGAGAGCCGGGGATGCTGAAAACCGGTCGGCTTGGTTCACGTGAACGTAGCTTGCGAGCTGACGGACTGAAATGAAGTAGGTCCGTTCCGGAGCACTCTCCGTTAACAACGATGTTAAGTGGGGCATGAACGCCCAATTTAGGTGGTACCGCGAAGAATCTTCGTCCTAATTTTTAGGACGGAGATTTTTTTGTGTCCATCCACTAACGTCAAATCAGAAAGGAATTGATTTCATTGGCAGACAAGCAAATCGACATGCCAACCAAGTACGACCCAACAGCCGTTGAAGCCGGCCGTTACCAGTCTTGGTTAGACGAAGACGTCTTCAAGCCTAGCGGCGACAAGAAGGCAAAACCTTACTCAATCGTTCTCCCACCACCTAACGTGACTGGGAAACTCCATTTGGGGCACGCTTGGGACACAACTTTACAAGATATGATCATCCGGCAGAAGCGGATGCAGGGCTTTGACACGCTCTGGATTCCAGGGATGGACCATGCTGGTATCGCCACGCAAGCCAAGGTGGAAGCCCGGTTGCGCGAACAAGGTATTACGCGGTACGACTTAGGTCGGGAGAAATTTGTGGATAAGGTTTGGGAGTGGAAGGACGAATACGCCGCTACCATTCACAAGCAATGGGCCAAGATGGGTCTTTCCATGGACTACTCTCGTGAACGGTTTACGTTAGACGATGGTCTTTCAGATGCTGTTAAGAAGGTCTTTGTGAGCCTCTACAAGAAAGGCTTGATCTACCGTGGGGAATACATCATTAACTGGGATCCCCAAGCACGAACTGCGTTATCTGACATTGAAGTTATTCACAAGGATGACAAGGGTGCGTTCTATCACGTGAAGTACCCATTTGCTGATCCTGACTTCACCTTTAACGGTAAACACTACATCGAAATTGCGACGACGCGTCCCGAAACGATGATGGGTGATACGGCGGTTGCCGTGAACCCCGATGATGACCGGTACAAAGAACTGGTGGGCAAGGAAGTTGTCTTACCACTGGCTCATCGGAATATTCCAATCATTGCTGACCAATACGTTGATATTGACTTCGGAACTGGGATGGTTAAAATTACGCCAGCCCATGACCCTAATGACTTCTTAGTTGGAAATCGGCACAACTTGGAACGAATCAACACCATGAACGAAGACGCAACGATGAACGCCCGTGCCGGCAAGTATGAAGGCATGGACCGGTTTGAAGCGCGGAAGGCCATGGTTGCTGATTTGGACGCAGAGGGTGTCTTAATCAAAGTTGACCCAATCGTCCATTCCGTTGGGCACTCAGAACGGACGGGTGTTCAGGTCGAAGCTCGGCTCTCCACCCAATGGTTCGTGAAGATGAAGCCATTGGCTGAAGCCGCCATCAAGAACCAAGAAGGCGACAATGCCGTCGACTTCGTCCCAGAACGGTTCGAACATACCTTTACGCAGTGGATGGAAAACGTCCATGATTGGGTTATCTCACGGCAACTCTGGTGGGGTCACCGGATTCCAGCTTGGTACAACAAGAAGACGGGTGAAGTCTACGTTGACGAACAGGCACCTAAGGATCCCGAAAATTGGGAACAAGATCCCGATGTTTTGGATACCTGGTTCTCTAGTGCCTTGTGGCCATTTTCCACGATGGGTTGGCCAGATGAAAATAGTGCAGACTTTAAGCGCTACTTCCCAACGGACACGTTGGTTACTGGTTACGATATCATCTTCTTCTGGGTTTCCCGGATGATCTTCCAAAGTCTTGAATTTACGGGTAAAAAACCGTTCAAACACGTCTTGTTACACGGCTTGATTCGGGATGAAGAGGGTCGCAAGATGAGCAAGTCCCTGGGTAACGGAATCGACCCAATGGACGTTATCGACAAGTACGGGGCCGATGCCTTACGGTGGTTCCTGTCTACTGGGTCGACCGCGGGCCAAGATGTTCGGTTCAGTTACAAGAAGATGGATGCTTCCTGGAACTTCATCAACAAGATTTGGAACGCCAGCCGTTACGTCATCATGAACTTAGGTGACAATACGAAGCCGGTGGTCCCTGATGCTAGTCAATGGGACTTAACTGACAAATGGATTTTGAGTCGGTTGAACGACACCGTTAAGCACGTCACCGGAATGTTCGACAAGTTCGAATTCGGTGAAGCTGGCCGGGCCCTCTACAACTTCATCTGGAACGACTTCTGTGACTGGTATATCGAAATGAGTAAGGAAGTTCTGACCGGTGATGACGAAGCCGCAAAGGGGCCTAAGCAGGACCTGTTGGCTTACGTGCTGGATCAGACTCTGCGTCTGTTACAACCAATCATGCCATTCGTGACTGAAGCCATTTGGCAAGCAATGCCACACAAAGGCCATTCTCTGGTAACGGCGGCTTACCCAGTCGACCATCCAGAATTTGACAATCCAACGGCAGAAGCTGACATGACCAGCTTGATCGACCTGATCAAGGCTGTGCGTAACATTCGGGCAGAAGCCAACGCGCCAATGTCTACACCAATTGACCTGCAGATCAAGACGCAAAATGCCCAACTGCAAAGTGTCTTTGAGAATAACCGTGATTATATTGACCGGTTCGTTCACCCTAAGGACTTTGCGATTGGTGCTGATCTGGTTGCACCAAAACTGTCGATGACCTCCGTGATCACCGACGCTGAAGTTTCCGTACCGTTAGCTGAATTGGTTGATTTAAACGATGAAGCTGCTCGGCTGGATAAAGAAGTTGCCAAGTTCACGGCTGAAGTGGATCGGGCGACTAAGAAGTTAGGTAACGAACGCTTTGTGGCCAACGCGCCAGAAGACGTGGTGAACGCTGAACGTGAAAAGCAAGCTGATAACGAAAAGAAGTTAGCCGCAACGCAACAACGTTTAGCTGACATTAAAGCACAGCTTTAAACCGCCTTGAATCGGGTTTTGTCGATGAGTAGGCTTGATGACGATGTGGTTCCTCTGACGGGAACCACATCGTCTTTTTGTGTTGTGAGGGCCGTCTACTTAAACTAACGAATTTGTCACCGGGTTCAGCTAATTTTCGTAATCAATCAATGATTAGTGAGGTGACTTAACTATCTCATCATCACTGGGGTCAGGTTGGTAAGGGAAGTGTTTGCAGAAAATAGCTAGCCGCCAAGTTTGACCATAAATTGGCTGGTAAACTGGCGTTCTTTTTCAAATGAAATCTGCTAAACTGGAAGGCAGTGACAAATCGGGAGGTTTTAAATTTGGTGAAGACGTACGCCGAAGCTTTACAGTTTATTCATGGTCGTGATCGGTTTAAGAAGAAGCCCACGTTGACACGGATGCGTGAGTTTATGCGGTTGCTTGGTGACCCACAAGATAAGTTAGAAATGATTCACGTTGCTGGGACAAACGGCAAGGGGTCCACAGTGGCCTTTTTACGAGATCTGTTCATGGCTGACGGGCAAACGGTGGGCACGTTTACGTCGCCATTCATTACCCGGTTCAACGAACGAATCAGCACGAACGGCGTTCCTATCAGTGACGCGGATCTGTTGGCCACGGTCAATCAGATTGAACCAGTGGTTGCTAAGCTGGACGCGGAGTTGGGGGACCAGGGACCCACAGAATTTGAGATTGATACAGCACTGATGTTTTGCTATTTTGCACAGCATCCAGTCGATTTAGTTGTGGTTGAAGTTGGCTTGGGTGGGCTCTACGACTCCACGAACATTATGACACCAGCCATCTCGGTCATCACCACGATTGGGTTAGACCATATGAAAATATTGGGGGACACCATCCCCGAGATTGCGGCCCAAAAAGCGGGAATCATCAAGGAAAAAGTCCCTGTGGTTTGTGGGCGCTTAACGCCCGATGCTCTGGCAGTAATGGATGAAACGGCCCAACGCCAGAACACTCAAGTAACGGCTTTGGGACGGGACTTTACGGTCCAGAATCAACCAGAATCGACGTGGGGCGAGCGTTTCGCCTATGAATTTGGCACGACCCGCTGGCAACACTTACAGGTCGACCTCTTGGGTCAGTACCAGATCGATAACGCTGCGGCGGCGCTAACCGCTTATTTGACTTACCATGCGTTGCGGCAATTGCCAGTGAGTGCTGCCACGGTGCGACAGGGACTGCAACACACGGCTTGGCCGGGTCGCTTCGAGCGCTTGAACGAGCAACCCTTAATTGCCATCGATGGGGCACATAACGAGCCGGCGATGGTCGAAATGGCCCGGCTCTTGCGGCAACATTTTGCGACCAATGACGTGTATATTGTGCTAGCCGTGTTAGCTGACAAACAGTATCAACAAATGGTCCAAACGTTACTAGCTGTGCCGAACGTTCACTTGATTTTGACGCAGTTCCAAGGACCCGGCAAACGGCAGGCAGCCACGCCACTCGAGTTGGAGGATGCAGTTGCCAACCACGACCGGATGACGGTTGCGTCAGACTGGGCGGCGGGGTTGAAACAAGCCTTGAATACGATGTCGGCGGAAGATCTACTCTTATTGACTGGCTCGCTCTACTTTATTTCAGAAGTACGGCAATACTTTAAGGGAACCGACGTGTAAATCAGACTTTCTTACGGAGTTAATCTGTAAGGGGATGAGAGAATGCAATGGTGTCAGGTAACGGTTAAGAACGAACGACAGCTGGTAAGTCGCGTACTAGCCAGTTTAGGTTTAACCGATGTTCAGGAATGTGATCGATTTTTCCGGTACTTCCAAACGGTCGCCCGCCTGCGTTATGCTAGTCAACGACAGTGTCGGGCTTACGTAGCGGGACAGCATCAGCGGCAGGCCTTCTTGCAGGCATTGGCACTGGGACGCTGGTCACAGCGCGCTCCTCGTGAAATTCTGGGAGAAGTTCAAGCCAGCAGTCAGATTGGGCAGGCTTTGATGGACGACTTGCGATTCTTACCGCAGGAACAGTTGGAGGTGCTGGCGTTAGATGTCAAACACCAGATCATTGATCGGCAAACGGTGTTTCGGGGTACCCTGGACAGCTGTCCCGTGCATCCTCGTGAAATTTTCCGAGTCGCTCTGGTGACTGGTGCGGCTGCCTTGGTCGTCGCACACAATCATCCTAGCGGGAATGCAACGCCATCGGCGAATGACTTAGCATTTATGAACCGGTTGGCTAAGTGCGGCCAATTGATGGGTGTGCCACTACTAGATGGCTTTGTTGTGGGCCTGAGTAGCTATTTTAGTCTCCGCGAAAATGGCCAGTTACCCGTCGAAATTGACCAAAGTATCTCAGAACCTTTAAAAACTGATTAAAATCACTTTTAGGTATTTCTTTCTCGTTAAAAGTTCGGTATTCTTAACCTTGACGACGTGTTCTCACGTAGATAGGTATGTTATAATACGTCTATCAATGAATAAGACAAAAATCCATTAATAATTTTGTTGACAATGAAGGGATGAAACACAGTGTTCGGATTAGGAACGAAAAATATTGGGATCGATTTAGGTACCGCCAATACAATTGTATACGTTGACGGTAAAGGAATCGTTCTTCGCGAACCTTCTGTTGTCGCCAAGAACACAAAGTCTGGGGAAATTGTGTCCGTTGGTGAAGACGCTCGTGCAATGATTGGCCGTACGCCGGCTAGTATCGTTGCCATTCGGCCCATGAAAGATGGGGTTATCGCTGATTATGATACGACTGTTGCCATGATGAAGTACTTCATCGAAAAAACGGTTGGTAAATCCAGTGGTAAGCCTTACGTCATGGTCTGTGTACCGAGTGGTGTAACGGAAGTAGAAAAGCGGGCCGTCATTGACGCAACCCGTGTTGCTGGTGCTCGTGACGCTTACGTCATCGAAGAACCATTTGCTGCAGCTATTGGTGCCGGCTTGCCCGTCATGGACCCAACCGGGAGTATGGTTGTTGACATGGGTGGTGGAACGACCGACGTGGCAACGATTTCCCTAGGCGGAATTGTTTCCAGTCGTTCAATCCGAGTTGCTGGTGATAAGCTGGACGACGCTATTGCGACGTACGTTCGGGCCAACTTCAACCTGTTGATCGGTGAACGGACTGCTGAAAAGCTGAAGATGGACATTGGTTCCGCTTCAGTTGAAGATGCAGAAAACATTGAAGGAACGACGATTCGAGGTCGTGACTTGATTACCGGTTTACCTAAAGGTGTTGAAGTATCTGCCGTTGATGTAGCTAAGGCCATCCAAGAACCCGTTCAGGATGTCATTACTGCTATCAAGGAAACCTTGGAAGAAACGTCACCAGAAATTGCTGCTGACGTCATCGATCATGGGATCGTCTTAACTGGTGGGGGCGCTTTACTGAAGAATTTGTCTGAAGTAATCGCTGATGCCACGAAGGTTCCGGTATCCATTGCCACCGATCCACTGGATTGTGTTGCTGCTGGTACTGGTGAATCATTAAAGAGTATCGATGTCATGAAGAAAAAATAGGGACTAGCGGGAAGGCAGCTTCCCGCTTCTTTATTGTGACGGTATGCTAATTACCAACATACCGAATCAGATGGAGGTCAAACATGCAGAAATTTTCTTTCAATCGGCGACTGGTCATCATCATTGTCTGCGTGATTGTTAGCTTTGCTTTGATGACGGTATCCGTAACCATTCGGAATAAGAAGTCCACGCCACCATTGATTCAACAATTCGGTAACGATATTGTTGGCTTTGTGGACCGCGTCGTCGCCATCCCAACTAACGGTCTCAGTGGTTCTGTCAGTTCACTGTCAGAGCTATTGAACACGTACCAAGAAAACCAGCAATTGAAGAAACAAGTCAGTGAGCTCGCCCAGACCAAGGTGCGCGATCAGACGTTAGCTAAAGAAAACAAACAACTCAAAAAAGAAATTTCATTGAATAATTCATTAACCGACTATTCAGCCGTTACAGCGGCAGTAATCACGCGGACGCCATCTTCTTGGCAAAACCAAGTGGTGATCAACAAAGGATCATCCGCAGGGATTGTGAAGGATATGCCAGTTATGTCTGGATCTGGACTGATTGGTCGGGTTGCCGAAGTCAACAAGACGAATTCTAAAGTTGAATTGATTACGGACAACAATGATACGGCTAACCGATTTGCTGTTCAGATTACGACTAAGTCTGGCAGCACCGTTAATGGTGTTCTAAGTGGCTACAAGTCCACGACCGGTCAGATTACGATGAACAACATCACCACGAAGGCTAAAATCAACAAGGGTGATAAGGTCGTTACCAGTGGACTCGGCGGTGTCACGCCAAAGGGTTTGTACGTTGGTAAAGTGGCGAAGGCTAGTGGGGATGACTACGGTCTGTCTACGAAGCTGTACATCACACCCGCTACTGATCTGAGCGACCTGAACATTGTGACGGTTGCCGTCACGAAACAGTAGGGGGGAACCAATCGTGTATCGATTATCCAAGTTGCGCTTTGGCTTTCCCGTAGGTCTATTCCTCATGCTGTTGATTGACGGGGCCATTAGCCAAGTATTTAGTGTTCACATGTTTCGGGCACCAACAGCCATGGTTAGCCATTTGGTGGTCCTATGGCTAGTGTGCGGTGCAATCTTTGAGGCTGATTCATCGGCATTTGAGATGCCGTTGGCTCGGTGGGCAGCGGTTGCCGGGGTAATTTTTGACTTGTACTATACGGGGATTTTTGGGATTTATATCTTCATTTTTCCCGTAGTCATTTACCTGACCCGGTTGATGGTGGCCTACATTCGGCCCAACTTTTTAAGCGGCTTGTTGATCTACTTTATTGACATTACCGTTGTAGAAGCGCTAGGTTACGTGGCCAGTCGTGCCATTCATCTGAATGACATGGCAGGGAGTACCTTTTTGGTGAACACGTTGGGGCCAACATTGGCCTTTAACTTAGCAATGTTTGTCCTTTTATATTTCCCGATTCGTTGGGTGTATAATTGGCTAAAATAGGTGTGGAGGGAACGAAAGCTATGCAAGCTGCCGTATTACGTGGAACACAAAACGGCTATGATTTGGTGCTCAAGCAATCAGCGAGTTTAGACCAAATCCTGGTTGACTTAAAAGCATTATTAGAAAATCTGAAGGTTGATCCGCAGGCGTTGGCGTCGGCCAAGGTGTCTTTGGACGTGTTGACGGAAGATCGCATTTTAACCGCCGATGAGCGAACCCGTATCGAGCAGCTTGTGGCTAACTACCCACGCTTCGAGATTCACAAGATTTCGGCCAACGTCATGACGATTGACGACGCACTGCAGTTGAAAGAGCGTGACAATGTTCATTTGTTGAGTAAGATTATTCGTAATGGGCAAGAAGTCAACATGAAGGGGGATATCCTGTTCCTCGGAACTATTCATGAGGGCGGTAAGCTGGTTACAACGGGGAACATCTTTTCAATGGGGGACGTTATGGGTATTCTCCAAGCGGGATACCCCGATGACGAATCCAAGCTGATTATGGGGAATCTTCAATCAGCCCAACAGGTTCGAATCGCAGAACAATTTGATATTATTGAACCAGATCAGTTGACCGATTCTGGCCAGACGATTGCGTACGTCAACGACTTACACGTCTTGTCGTATGGCAAGTTGGGCCAACTTAAGAAGATTAATCCAAAGTTGTATAACCAGATTGGAGGAATTTAGACATGGGAAAAGCAATTGTTATCACCTCCGGTAAGGGTGGTGTTGGGAAAACAACCACGAGTGCCAACATCGGAACGGCCTTAGCCTTAATGGGCAAACGGGTCTGCCTGATGGATTTGGATATCGGCCTCCGGAACCTGGACGTGGTCTTAGGCCTCGATAACCGCATTATTTATGATATTGTGGACGTTGCTGAGGGCAGAGCTAAGTTGCCACAAGCACTGGTCAAGGACAAGCGTTTCGATGACAAGCTGTACTTGTTGCCAGCTGCTCAGAACACGGACAAGACTGCCCTGGATCCAGAACAAGTCAAAGAAATCGTTGATGAATTAAAACCCGAATACGATTACGTCTTAATTGACTGCCCAGCCGGGATCGAGCAAGGGTTCATGAATGCCGTTGCGGGTGCTGATGCTGCCATTGTTGTGACGACACCAGAAATTTCCGCTGTACGGGATGCCGACCGGGTCGTGGGTTTGTTGGAACAACATCCGTTGACTGAGGCACCTCGTCTGTTGATCAACCGGATTCGCCGGAATATGATGCAGGACGGGTCGATGATGGATATTGATGAAATTACCCATCACCTTGGTATTGAGTTGTTGGGAATCATCTTTGATGATGACGCAGTGATCACGACGTCTAACCAGGGTGAACCAATCGTGATGCAAACTGACAATCCAGCTTCTCAAGGCTACCGTAATGTAGCTCGCCGGTTGGAAGGTCAAACCGTGCCACTGATGAAGATTGAGGACCAGGAATCTACTGGTTTTTGGCACCGGGTCAGCAGTTGGTTTCACCGTGGTTAGAAATTAGGGGTTGACGGTGAGTCAAAAAACTCGTACTATATTGGCAATGAAATAAAAAACTTTGAACGGAAGAGTAGACTGACTAAGAGACGACAGAAAGCCCGGTAGATGGAAACGGGTGGTCTTAGTTGGTCGAACCACATCTGTGAGTTGATCGTCTGAAACAAGTAGGATGGTTCGGGGTAGCCCGTTATCGCTGGAGTTGCTTGCAACTCGCTGAGGTCGTTTTAGTGATAGAACGACAAACAGAGGTGGAACCACGATGTTATCGTCCTCTTAGGTCCTCGGGCCTAAGGGGACTTTTTTAATCCCACTCTTTCTTCAGCGGTGCTGGCAACTCGTTGAGTCGGCGTGGCGTGAGCTTCGTCGAGAACATGAGGTGGCACAGCGTACAAACGCCCTCTTGAGAAATTTTCTCAAGGGGCTTTTTTTGTGGCAAAAGGAGGAGAATTGTTATGCACTATGTTGAACAGATTTTACCATCACTGATTTCCGGGACCGGAATGACGTTGTCGATCTTCTTCTGGACGATTATAATCTCAATTCCATTAGGAATTCTGGTAGGTCTAGGAATGACGACCAAATTTAAACCCCTAACTTGGTTGATCAATGTTTATGTCTGGTTAATGCGAGGAACGCCATTATTACTGCAATTAATTTTTGTCTTTTATGGTCTTCCCATCGTGGGCATCGTCTTTCTGCGTTATGATGCAGCACTCTTCGCCTTTATCCTGAACTATACGGCATACTTCGCCGAAATCTTCCGGGGTGGGCTACAAGCTATTCCAGTTGGTCAGTACGAAAGTGCCCGGGTGCTGCGGTTAACGAATTGGCAAACGTTACGGCGAATCGTCATTCCGCAAGTGGTCAAAATTGTGTTACCTTCCATTGGGAATGAAGTTATCAACCTGGTTAAGGATTCATCTTTGGTTTACGTTATCGGGTTAGGTGATTTATTACGGGCCGGAAATGTGGCTATGGCACGCGACGTAACGTTGCTGCCAATGCTGTTGGTCGGGGTCATCTACTTACTCCTGACGGCGGTGTGCACGTTGGTCCTGAAACGGTTAGAGAAGCACTATAGTTACTGGCGTTAAGGAAAGGATGGGTCAAACATGTTAGAACTTAAAGGAATTACGAAAAAATTTGGTGGTAAGACCATCCTTGACGACGTGAACTTAACCGTTGAAAATGGTCAGATCTTGACGATCGTTGGACCCTCTGGAGCCGGTAAGACGACCTTGCTGCGGTGTATCAGTGGACTAGCCACGGTGGATGCTGGAACGTTTTTGCTAGATGGCGAAGCCTTTGATCCTGCTACAAACCGGAACAACGATGCCGTGATTGGGGTCGTGTTCCAGGACTTTCAATTATTTCCAAATTTAACGGTTTTGCAGAACGTTACGTTGGCACCAACCATGGTCTTGAAGAAGTCTGCTGCTGAAGCGGAAAAAGAGGCCCGACAGCTGCTTCATCAGCTGAACTTGGAAGGGAAAGCAGACTTATTCCCGTACGAACTGTCCGGTGGGCAAAAGCAACGGGTCGCGATTGTTCGGGCGTTGGCTATGCATCCTAAATTGTTGTGTTACGATGAACCGACTTCAGCGTTAGACCCCGATCTTCGGCGGGAAGTTGAGCAGATTATTTTAGACCTGAAACAAGAGGGAATGACCCAAATTGTGGTCACTCATGATATGCCATTTGCTGAATCAATTGCTGATCAGATGTTGCGGGTCGAACCCAAGAGCTAGGAGGGACCAATTGAATGAAATTTAAAGCAATTCGAATTTGGGCCCTGTTAGGACTCGTGGTTGGATTGGCAGGCGTTTTAGCCGGTTGTGCAACGGTCACGCAGCGGGCAGATACAGCGGATACCTGGTCGACCATCAAGAAGAATAAAAAAGTGGTAATTGGGCTGGACGATAGTTTTGTTCCTATGGGTTTTCGGCAGAAGAGTGGCAAGTTAGTTGGCTACGATATTGACTTGGCCCGCGCTGTCTTTAAACTTTACGGGGTGAAGGCTGACTTTCAAAGCATCGACTGGAACATGAACGTTACTGAATTACACAATGGCACGATTGATTTGATTTGGAATGGTTTTTCCATTACCCCCCAACGGGAAAAGCAAGTGGCATTCTCGGATACTTACCTGAATAATGATCAGGTGTTGGTTACTCTGAAGAAAGACAACATTACGTCCTATGCTGGCATGCAGGGGAAGGTTTTGGGCGCCCAAACCGGTTCGTCGGGAGCGAACGATATTGATACGTATCCCAAACTGTTGAAAGACCGCATCAAGAATCATGAGGCAGTGACCTATGATTCCTTTACCAATGCGTTTATTGACCTGAATGTTGGCAGAATTAAGGGACTGTTGATCGATAGTACCTACGCGAACTACTACATCAAACACCAAGCACATCCCGAGGATTATCGGGTGACTGTGGGTTCCTTCCCCAAGGAAAAATTTGCCGTGGGCACGCGGAAGGGCGACGTGACGATGCGTCGGAAGATTAATGCTGGTTTGAAGCGGTTAGCCGCTAACGGCCAATTGAAAAAGATTAATGAAAAGTGGTTCGGTAGCAATGTCGATACGCCACTTTTGAAAAAATGACGGACGTGTTGTTTAGACACGTGACGCAGTGAAGGGACCGGACGAAATACGTCGCGGTCTCTTTTGCATTGGTATGAGGAGTGAAAGATAAATTGATCGCACTCTGGTCTCGATTGCGTTTTAGCATACTCGCCGCTAAAAGGCTAATGCACGGTCATGTGTTCTAGGCTAACTGATATAGTTGTCAGAGGAATACTGTGTACGCCGAGAGATCGCCAGATATGGGGTCAGATGCGTCGTTTTGTTAAGAATGGGCCTTTAGAAACTTCCAACTGTTAGACATTAGTTAGGGAGCACAAGCTTCGCCGACATCTGGGCATCGTCAGGTACTTTTTACTTGATAATGGACTGACCCTTCTGGATGAATTTAGTCGGCTCGCTTGTATTTAGGTGGCAGTTCCCTTAGAATTAAACATCGATTAGTATTTTGTCAGAGGAGGCAATAACGCGTGCATTTTCGCATTCGAGATGGGGTAACTTTAGACTTGTTACCCTCCAAACAATTTAAAACTATTGGGATTAAGGTGGACTTTGTTGCGCCCTTAAGTGTCGACGCCATTACGGCGCGGGCGTTACTAGCTCAGGTCTTAGAGACAAGTACGGCCGCCTACCCGACCCAAACTGCTTTAGCGCGGCAACTTTCCCGAATGTATGGTGCGGTCTTTGGAATCAGCGTCTTAAAGCTCGGGACCAAGCACGTGATTCGGTTGACCTGTTCAGTGGTTAACGAACAGTATCTCAATCAATTTGCTGAGAAACAACCTTTATTTGAACAAGCAATGGACCTATTGAAGGCGGTTATCTTTGAACCGCTCTTACCAGCTGGAAATTTTGATGCACCAACCTTTACACAACAACGGCAAAATCTGCTGGCTGCCATCAAGTCCTTGGACGATGACAAACAGTACCTGGCTAACCGCCGGGTACAGGAATTAGTCTTTACCGAACCCGCCCAAGCCATGAGTGCTTTAGGGGATACTGAAAAGTTGGGTCAGTTGACGGCGACCGATATTTTACAGACGTATCATGAAATGTTAGCCAATGATGACGTTCACGTGGCAGTGGTAGGGGATGTGGATGCCGACCGGGTTCAGAAGTCCCTCGCTACTTGGCCACTGACGGGTCGCACCGTGGTAGACGCTTCGCCGTACTATCACTGGGATGCCCGTTCGACCGTGACCCAAGGGGATGACCAGGCAGATGTGGTTCAAGCAAAATTGAATCTGGCGTACCACCTTCCCGTTTATCGTGATGACCCAGATTTTCTGGCCGCCGTTGTCTTTAATGCGGCCTTTGGGGGAACCCCCTTATCACTGCTCTTTACCAACGTGAGAGAGAAGGCCAGTTTGGCTTACTATGCTAGTAGCAGTTACAACCCGTTCACAGGAATTATGGGTGTGCAATCAGGAATTCAAGCAAAAAATCAGGAACGGGTCGTTGCCATTATTGGTGAACAGCTCGCTGATTTACAGGCTGGGAAGCTCTCTGCAGAACTTTTGCATGAGGTTAAGGCCAGTTTACTCAATGCTCGTTTAGCGGGGTTGGATAGTCCACAACGACGATTGACCGGCTTGTTGAATACTCAGCTCACACATATGACGGAACCACTTAAGAGCTGGCAAGCCAAGTTAGACGCAATTACGGTGGCGGACGTTCAGCGGGTCGCACAAAAAGTCACGCTTCAAGCCACATATTGTTTACATGGAGGTGACCAAGATGCTGAATAAACAAGCGTATACTCGACTGGGGGAAGCCGTTTACCAGACG
This sequence comes from Levilactobacillus tongjiangensis, assembly GCF_003946345.1. Taxonomy (GTDB): domain Bacteria; phylum Bacillota; class Bacilli; order Lactobacillales; family Lactobacillaceae; genus Levilactobacillus; species Levilactobacillus tongjiangensis. Next base: position 70,142 of record NZ_RHNY01000002.1, on the reverse strand, counting down.
ACATTAGCAAACGGGTTGAAAGTTATTTTGGTTCCGAAGCCGGATTTTCATAAGACCTTTGCAGTCATGACCACTGATTATGGTTCCATGGATAATGAGTTCGTGCCCCGGGGTGGCAGCCAACCGGTCCGGTTCCCCGATGGGATTGCCCATTTTCTGGAACATAAATTATTTGAGAAAAAAGACCATGATGCTTTCGACCTGTTTGGTCAGTATGGGGCCAGTGCCAATGCCTTTACCAGCTTTACTCAGACGAGCTACCTGTTTGCGACGACTAGCAAACTTCGTGAAAACCTGGATATTTTACTCGATTTTGTGCAGGACCCATACTTTACGCCGGCAACGGTGAATAAAGAAAAGGGCATCATCGGTCAGGAAATTCAGATGTACGATGATGATCCGGGCTGGCAGAGTTACTTTGGCATGATTGGGCGGTTATATCCTAAGGAACCGTTGCACATCGATATTGCAGGTACAGTTGACTCAATTGATAAGATTACAGCCGATGATTTGTATGCAGCATACAAGACGTTCTATCATCCTGGTAATATGAGCTTGGTCGTCGTGGGGCAGCTGGATCCCGAAGAAACGTTGTCGTGGATTACAGCTAACCAGGATCAAAAGACGTTTGCGCCGAATGAACCGATTCAACGGATACCTTCACCACAGGCCGAGCCGGCTGAGATTATTCCGACTACGACACGTCACCTGACTGTTACCCGGCCAAAAATCAGCATCGGTCTCCGTGGATTTGATCAGGTTCCAACTGGTCGGGCGGGATTAAAATATAGTGTTGCCGTGTCGCTTGCGATGGACCTGCTATTTAACGATACCAGTGACCACTACTTGCGTCTGTATGATGCAAATGTTATTGATGATAGTTTTGGCTATGATTTCCAGGTTCAGCGGGGGGCGCACTTTGCTCAACTCGCGGGCGATACGGATCAACCAGAACAATTTGTTAAGGAATTGACGGCGATTCTGAACGATGCCCCGGCACAGTTGCAAGCTGCTCGAGACCAGTTTGAACTCGTGAAGCGTGAAGCCATTGGCCGCATCGTTGGGGCCATCAATTCCGTCGAAGCCATTGCGAACCAGTATGATGGACCGTTATTTGACGGGGCCACGATTTTTGACGAACTGGCCACGCTCGAAGGCCTGACGTTCGCTGATATCTTACCAGCGGCTGAAGCATTCTTGGGCCAGGGTCGCCAAACGGTTTATACGATTCTGCCCTAAATGGGGAAGTTAAGAAACCGTTAAATCCCGAAAACTGGGTGCTGTCGCTAAAAATGTGACGGTGCCTATGCTATACTGCATTGTAGAGAAATTTTGAACAGGTGGAGAATTTAAAATGAGTGATAACAGCAAAATAACATTGGGAAAAACGCTGCGCGATGCACGAATCGCGAAGGGGTACACGCTGGATGATCTGCAACAGACGACGAAGATTCAAAAGCGTTATCTGATTGCCATCGAAGATCAAAACTTCGATGAATTACCTGGCGATTTTTACGTGCGGGCATTTATCAAGCAGTACGCTGATATGGTGGATCTGGACGGTGCCGAACTGTTGAAGCAGTTTGACAGCACCCTACCAAGCACCCAGACACAGGAATATGTGGACAGGGTCAATGAAAACAATCCGGAGACCCGTTCACAGCAACGTCAAGTCGATGAACGCTACGTTAAGTTACGCCGCATGGTTCCCATTGTGGGAATTGTCATCGTCGTCTTAGCAGTCTTGGTGGGTATCTGGATTGCTGCTTCTCGTAACAGCAGTTCTTCGACCAACAACAATGTGGATAGTAGTTCAGTCAGCGTTTCTGGTAGCAGTTCAAGCGCTAAGAGCAGTTCTAAGAAGAGCTCATCCAAGAAGTCTTCTTCTAAAAAGACTTCAACGGCCAGCTTTAAGAAGATCAGTTCCACGACGTCTGGTTCAACTTGGGAAATGAAGAACGCTTCCTCGAAACCTAAGCTTAGCTTATCTGCCACTGGGAGTGCCTGGATGGCCGTTAAGGTCGGTGGGTCGACTACTTGGCAAGGAACCTTGTCTAGTTCGACAACCCATTCCTTGACGTTGCCAAGTGGAACCACCAGCGTGACGTTTAACTTCGGTAACGCACCGGCTACTTCTGTAAAGGTGGACGGCAAGAAGTTTGACTTTACGACGGCTACTAGCACCAGTGCCGCTTCGAGTTCAAGTACGACGACCACGTCTGATTCAACGACTGGGACGACTACGACTAGTAGCAGTACGACTTCTCAGGTACAAACCGTAACTTTAGAGTTCAAGTAGACTCAAGGCGGGTCGGTCCGTTGCGGCCGGCACGCCTTTTTACGTTGAGATATGTTTAAGGAGGAAAATTTCGTGAATCTACCAAATCGCTTAACCATCGTTCGTATCATCTTGATTCCAGTCTTTCTATTGCTGCTGGTATTGCCGTTGAACTGGGGGGAAGTCACCTGGTTAGGAACGGCTATTCCGGTCACCCAAATTTTAGGGGCGATTGTCTTTGCAGTTGCGTCAATCACTGACTTTTTGGATGGGCAAATTGCACGGCGTCAACATCTGGTCACAAACTTCGGTAAGTTTGCGGATCCATTAGCGGATAAAATGATTGTGATGACGGCCTTCATTTTGTTAGTTGCCATGAAGGCCGTCCCAGCCTGGGGCGTCGCCATCATTGTTTGTCGGGAACTGGCTGTGACCGGATTACGGTTGATCGTGGTTGAAACGGGTGGCCAAGTGTTGGCTGCTGCTTGGCCAGGTAAAATCAAAACGACCACACAAATGGTCGGAATCATTTTACTACTGCTGAATAACATTGGCTTTGGCGCAATCAACGTGCCAATGGCACTGATTTTCTTCTACATCTGCTTATTCTTCACGATTTACTCCGGTATCGATTACTTTGTTCAAAACCGACAAGTATTTGCAGAATCTTCAGCTGAATAAAAATTAAAAAAAGAAAAAAATAACGCTTATTTTTTACGGAGTTAACCTATGTCATCTCAGGAGGGGTAGCATGCAAGCAGAAGTTATTGCGGTTGGAACGGAAATCTTACTCGGACAAATCGTGGATACGAACTCAGCATTCATTGCCCGAGGACTAGCAGATGCTGGTATTGAAGTCTATTATCATTCTTTAGTGGGCGACAACGCGGATCGGCTGACGACAGTCGTCAACCAAGCCCGTTCTCGCAGTGATCTGGTCGTGATCAGTGGTGGTTTAGGACCAACTAAGGATGACCTAACGAAGCAAACGGTGGCCCATCTCTTGGGTGTGAAACTAATTGAGGACGCTGCTGCAATGAAAAAAATCCAGCAGCACTTTGAAATCACAGGACGAGAAATGACGCCTAATAACCGGTTACAGGCACTTTACCCGGATGGAAGCCTACCACTCAAGAATGAGACTGGCATGGCTGTAGGAGCCTTCTATCGCGATCCAGACGCTGCTGATATCATGCTGCTGCCAGGGCCTCCAAGTGAAGCTGAACCAATGTTTGAACACCAAGCCTTACCACAGATTATTGCGGCTTATCATCGGCATGAGTTCTTGGTCTCGAAAGTGCTACGGTTCTTTGGCATCGGCGAAAGCAAGTTGGTTACGGAGTTAAGTGATCTAATTGACCACCAAACGAATCCAACCATTGCCCCATATGCTAAGGTCAACGAGGTCACGTTGCGCATCACAGCGCGGGCAACGGAAAAAGCAGTGGGCGAGCAACTTTTACGTGATATGACGACCACGATTATGGCGCGGGTTGGTGATTACTTCTACGGTTTTGGTGATGACAACAGTCTGGCACAGGTCGTGGTCAACGAATTGATTGATCGCAAGCTAACAATTACCGCTGCTGAGAGCCTTACTGCTGGTAAGTTCCAGAGCACGTTGGGGGATGTTCCCGGTGTTTCAGCCGTCTTTCCTGGTGGCTTTGTCACTTATGCCAACGATGCCAAGCGCGACCTCTTAGGGATTCCCCAAGAGGTGATCGACGCGCAAGGCGTGGTCAGCGAAGCCACTGCTAAGGAAATGGCCGAACGTTCTCGAACAAAATTGAATACGGACTTTGCACTCAGTTTCACTGGGGTTGCGGGTCCCGATTCGTTGGAGAATCAACCGGCCGGGACTGTTTGGCTGGGGCTAGCGCAACGAGGTAAGGCACCAATGGCGAAGCTGGTCCATTTTACGGGGAACCGTGCTAAGATTCGGGAGCGGTCTGTCTTGGCTGGTCTCGATTGGTTACGCCGAGTTTTACGGGACTTAAAATAAAAGGGGAACTATTGTTCTACTTTTACTTGCATTTTGCGAACAAAACCCGTATAGTGTTACTTGAATATTGATGCATTTGAGGAGGATTTGAATGGCTGACGAACGACAAGCAGCGCTGGATAAGGCGCTGAAAAAAATTGAAAAAGATTTTGGTAAGGGCTCCATCATGCGGCTAGGTGACAATGCGAACATGGAGGTTGAAACCGTGCCATCCGGCTCGTTAGCCCTTGATGTGGCTCTGGGCGTTGGGGGATATCCCCGCGGTCGAATCGTAGAAATCTACGGTCCAGAATCATCAGGTAAGACGACGGTTGCGCTTCACGCCGTTGCTGAAGTACAGAAGCAAGGTGGGACGGCAGCTTATATTGATGCCGAAAACGCTTTGGACCCTGCCTATGCAACTGCGTTAGGTGTTAATATCGATGATCTCTTGTTATCTCAACCAGATACTGGTGAACAAGGTCTGCAAATTGCAGATGCTTTGATTTCCAGTGGTGCGGTTGATATCTTGGTTGTCGATTCCGTTGCCGCTCTGGTTCCTCGAGCTGAAATTGAAGGCGAAATGGGTGACGCTCACGTTGGGTTACAAGCCCGTCTGATGTCACAAGCCTTACGGAAATTGTCTGGGTCCATTAACAAGACGAAGACGATTGCTTTATTTATTAACCAAATTCGTGAAAAAGTTGGGGTTATGTTTGGTAACCCTGAAACGACTCCTGGTGGTCGAGCTTTGAAGTTCTACGCAACGGTGCGACTTGAAGTTCGCCGTGCAGAACAAATCAAGGACGGTACTGATGTTATTGGTAACCGGACGCGAATCAAAGTTGTTAAGAACAAGGTGGCTTCACCGTTCAAACGTGCCGAAGTAGACATTATGTATGGCCACGGGATTTCCCAAACTGGTGAATTGATCGATATGGCCGTCGAAAAGGATATCATCGACAAGAGTGGTTCTTGGTACTCTTACGGTGAAGATCGAATTGGTCAAGGTCGTGAAAATGCCAAGCAATACATGGCTGATCATCCGGACATGATGGCTGAAGTTAACAAGCGTGTGCGGGCTGCATACGGTGTTGGCGACCCAGCTGATGATGCGAAGGATACGGATAGCGCTAGCAAAGCTGCTACTGACGATAAGAGCAAAAACACGAAGTCATCCAAGGATGGCAAGGGTAAACCTGAACAGATTGAGTTAACTCCAGGAAAGACTGGTAAGTAACTCGGTAAAAGCCTTTCCATGCAGAGACGTGGGGAGACTTTTTTATTTACTGAGCGAATTAGACGATGGTTTTTTGGACGGAAAGGCAATGTCGGCCAACTTGGTGATGAGAATCGATGGAGTTTAGTTGACAGGGTTAGTGGCAACCATTAAAATTGAAGTTGCGTCAGTTATGAAATCAACATCTTGAAAAGTCTGATTTTTAAATTAGTCATTTTTGATGATGCGGAGGTGGAATCATGAGTGTTCCAAGCATAATCCTCGCAATCATCGCTATCGTTGTTGGTGTTGTGGCCGGGTATTATTTACGTAAATCCGTCCACGAACGGAAGTTAGATGCTGCTAAGTACACCGCAGAAGGTGTGTTAGTAGAAGCTAAGAAGCAAGCTGAGACTGCTACCAAAGAGGCCTTGTTAGAAGCCAAGGAGGACAGTCATAAGTACCGTGCAGAGGTCGAACAAGAGCTGAAAGAACGTCGTGCCGAAGTTCAGAAGCAAGAAGATCGCTTGATTCAACGGGAAGAAACGTTAGACCGGAAAGATAACTCTCTGGAAAAGCGTGAAAATTCGTTAAATCGTCGGGACAAAAAGCTAAGTGCGGAAGAGCAAAATTTAGCGAAGAAACAGCAACAAGCAGACTCACTGATTGAGAAACGCCAAGCAGCGGTTGAAGAAGTCGCTGCGTTATCCCAGGACGATGCACGTGACCTGATTATTTCGGAGGCCAAGACGGCTCTGGCGGGGGAACGCGCAAAAATGATCAAGGAAAGTGAAGAAACAGCACGCAAGACGGCCCAGGCTAACGCCAAGGACTTGATTGTGTCTGCCATTCAACGGAGTGCCGCTGATATGGTCACCGAGACGACGATTACCGTGGTCACGTTGCCAAATGACGACATGAAGGGCCGAATCATCGGTCGTGAAGGGCGAAATATTCGGACGTTAGAGACGCTGACCGGGATCGACCTGATCATCGACGATACGCCAGAAGCTGTTGTATTGAGTGGCTTTGACCCATTACGGCGAGAAGTTGCCAAGATTGCTTTAGAGAAGTTGATTCAAGACGGGCGGATTCATCCGGCTCGGATTGAAGAAATGGTTGCGAAGGCCAAAAAAGAACTGGACGAACATGTCCGGGAACTTGGCGAGCAAGCAACGTTTGACCTAGGGATTCATTCTATGCACCCCGAATTGGTCAAGCTGGTTGGTCGCTTGAACTTCCGCATTTCTCACGGGCAAAATGCCTTGGCCCACTCAATTGAAGTTGCCAAGATCACTGGGGTGCTGGCTGCTGAATTAGGTGAGGATGTTGCGTTAGCAAAACGTGCAGGATTACTACATGATATTGGCCGTGCTGCCGAGCACGAAGACGATAGTTCTTATATCACAACGGGAACGGAACTCGCCAAGAAGTACCGCGAGAGTTCTGTTGTGGTCAACGCTATCGCTGCTCAGGCGGATCAAACGGCGCCGCAATCCGTGATTGCGGAACTGGTCGGGACCGCTGACATTATCTCAGCGACGCGGCCAGGCGCACGCTCAGATTCCTTGGAAAGTTACATTCATCGTTTGGACAAGTTGGAAACTGTTGCGAATGCCTTTGATGGTGTTGACCACAGTTTCGCCATCCAAGCGGGCCGAGAAGTTCGAGTGATCGTGCGGCCAGAAAAGATTTCCGATACGGATGCCGTTGTCTTGGCACGAGACATCAAGAAACAAATTGAGGGCGACTTGGATTATCCAGGTCACGTCAAGGTTTCCGTCATCCGGGAAGTCCGGTCAGTTGAATATGCGAAATAAGTCAGAGAAGCTAGGCCATTGTGGTCCTAGCTTTTTTACGTTGTTGACGCTGATGAGCTGGTAAGTCGACAGTCATTGCTAACTAGGATGGCAATCGGGGCGTCAATCGCTCGGTCCAGCGGATTTAACTCACGCAGAATCCAAGGAACCATGGTAAAATAGATGTTATTTAATAATACTGGAAAAACCAGCTAGACCTTGTGAGGTCTAAGATAGGGGAACGAAGATGCGAATTCTGTTTGTCGGTGACGTTGTTGGGAACTTGGGTATGGATATGATTCACGAGTACCTCCCACAATTGAAACGCGATTTGAAGCCACAGGTCACCATAGTTAACGGGGAGAATTCGACCCCGGTTGGTCGCGGAATCAGCCAAAATATTTACAAGCAACTCTTGAAAGATGGTGCAGACGTTGTCACCATGGGAAACCATACCTGGGACAATGCCGAACTGTATGATTTTATTGGTGATGCCAACCGGTTGGTGCGGCCCTTGAACTTTCCTGGTGATACACCGGGACAAGGGTGGACTAAGGTAAAGGTCAACCAACAGGTGCTTGCCGTGGTCAACCTGCAGGGACGGGTATTCATGAATCCCATGGATGATCCGTTTGCGATGATGAAGGACCTATTGCCCAAGCTCGACACGGACTTTGTCTTCGTAGATTTCCATGCGGAAACGACTAGTGAAAAACGGGCCTTTGCTATGCGTTATGACGGCCAGCTGTCAGCCGTCGTCGGGACTCACACCCACGTCCAAACCAGTGACGCACAAGTATTGCCACACGGAACGGCCTTCTTGACCGAAGTGGGGATGACTGGTCCCGCCAACAGTGTGCTGGGTATGCAGGCTGATAGCGTGATTGAACGCTTTGAAAACCAACGACCAACCCGGTACACGGTGCAGGAGAAGGGCCCAGGGCTCCTCTCAGGCTGTGTGATTGATATTAATGATAAGACGGGGCACGCAACGCGGATTCATTCAATCTTGATTAGTCCGCAACACCCGTACCAGAGCTAAACGACAACGGAAGGATGAACCATTTTTCATGACGAAAGCGAACACGACGCCCATGATGGTGCAGTATCAAAAAATTAAAGATCAGTATCCCGATGCCTTTTTGTTCTACCGGCTTGGGGATTTCTATGAAATGTTTAATGAGGATGCCGTCAAAGGCTCCCAACTCTTAGAATTAACGCTGACGACGCGGAGTCACAGTGCTAAGAATCCAATTCCTATGTGTGGGGTACCACATAAGGCTGTGCAGAGCTATATCGATATTCTCGTCGATCAAGGTTACAAGGTCGCTATCTGTGAGCAGATGGAAGACCCTAAGCTTGCTAAAGGCATGGTTAAACGGGAAGTTATCCAACTGGTGACACCTGGGACACAGACCGATACGGGTGCGGCCGGTGCGAAGCGCAACAATTACCTGACTGCACTAATCATGCCAGCTAAGGATAACTTTGGCTTAGCCTACACCGACCTGTCGACTGGTGAGCTGAAGGCTGCCGAGTTGAGTAGTGTGGATGCAGTGGTGAATGAATTAATGAGTTTGCAAACGAAGGAAGTCGTCGTGGATGATACGGTGACGACTGAGTTGCGGGATCGACTCAAGCAATTAGGAATCTTGATTTCTACGCAAACGGACGTCCAAACTAGTTCTGAGCTGAGTTACGTCGAGCAGGACCTTACCACGGATCGCTTACGTGGCGTGGTGGGCGTCCTAGTGACCTACGTTACGGTCACTCAGAAACGTAGCCTGGCTCACCTGCAACGAGCAGTGGCTTACCAACCGACTGCCTTTTTGAAGATGGATCATTCTTCTCAGACTAATCTGGAGATCACGCAGAACCTGCGCACCAAGAAGAAGTCTGGGACGTTGCTGTGGCTGTTGGATGAGACCAAAACGGCGATGGGGGGACGACTTCTCAAGCAGTGGCTTGACCGTCCTTTGATCAATCGTCAACAGATTGAAGACCGACAGGCCAAGGTCGGCGCTCTATTGGATCACTACTTTGAACGTAACAATCTACAGGGTGAATTGGTCAAGGTCTATGACCTGGAACGGTTGGCTGGACGAGTGGCCTTTGGGAGCGTCAACGGTCGAGACTTGATTCAGCTGCAAACGTCGTTGGAGCAGGTTCCACAGATTCAGCATACCATCGCGGAATTGGGCGAAACGATTTTTGATCCGATGCTTAACAACCTGGATCCCGTGGCAGACGTAGCGGATACCATTCGAGAGACCATCGTACCGGAACCCCCACTGTCAGTTGCTGACGGGGGCGTCATTCGCGACGGGTTCAACGAGCAACTGGACGAGTACCGTGATGCGATGCGTAACGGGAAGACTTGGTTAGCTGAGATGGAAACCCACGAGCGTGAGGTCACGGGGATCAACAACCTGAAAATTGGCTATAACCACGTTTTCGGTTACTACATTGAGGTGACGAAGGTCAATCTCGATAAGTTACCAGCTGATCGTTACGAACGTAAACAAACCTTGGCGAACGCGGAACGGTTTTCAACCCCGGAATTGAAGGAAAAAGAACAGCTCATTTTGGAGGCTCAGGAGAAGTCCAAGTCTCTAGAATACCAATTATTTGTCGACCTGCGTGAAGAGGTTAAGAAGGCCATTACTCGTTTGCAAAAGCTGGCTGCGACGATTGCTAGCTTGGATGTTTTGCAAAGCTTTGCTGTTGTCAGCGAAGACTATCACTTCGTTAAACCAACGTTAGTGGCAGGTCACACGCTGAAGATTACACAGGGGCGGCATCCCGTGGTCGAAAAGGTATTGGGTCGGCAGTCATACGTGCCAAACGATGTGACGATGGATCAAAATACCAATATTCTGCTGATCACTGGGCCTAACATGTCTGGGAAGAGTACGTACATGCGGCAGCTGGCTCTGACTGTGATCATGGCACAGATGGGGTGTTTTGTGCCTGCTGAGGCTGCCGAAATGCCCATCTTCGATCAAATTTTCACGCGAATTGGTGCGGCGGACGACCTGATCTCTGGTCAGAGTACGTTCATGGTTGAAATGCAGGAAGCCAATCATGCCTTGAGTCAGGCGACAGCCAATAGCCTGATTTTATTTGATGAAATTGGCCGGGGGACGGCCACCTATGATGGGATGGCGTTAGCACAAGCCATCATTGAGTTTGTGCATAATCGGGTGCACGCTAAGACACTGTTCTCGACCCACTATCATGAGTTGACGGCACTGGATCAGTCGCTCAAACAGTTACGTAACGTCCACGTTGGTGCGGTGGAACGTGACGGCGACCTAGTCTTCTTGCATCAAATGCAGCCAGGTCCAGCCGACAAGTCTTACGGGATTCACGTGGCGAAGCTGGCGGGGATGCCAGATAACCTCTTACAACGGGCTGAGGTCATTTTGCAGCACCTGGAAGAGGAAGCCGCTGAACAGCCTGCTGTAGCAGTTGAGTCGACGAGCACGCCGGTTGCGACGCCCGAATCACAGGCGACCGTGTCGGTTGAACCAGCTCAGGACACGGCACAAACGTCGGCTTCGAGCACGCCAGCACAACCCGAAAGTGCAGCGCCTGATCAGGATCAACAGTTGTCTCTGTTCTCAGACGCACCAGAGCTAAGTCCGGCACAGAGTAAGGTTCTTGGTCAGTTATCTGAATTGAATCTAATGGGGATGACGCCCATGGCGGTCATGAATCAGGTCTATCAATGGCAGCAGAAGTTGGGCAAGAAATAGTGTGAGTTGCCTCTAACTGGCTGGTTCAAAATCAAAGTATGAGGAAATCATTTTAAGAAGGGAAGGGTCGTTATGGCCAAGATTCATGAGTTAGCGTCGGTTCTGGCCGACCAAATCGCAGCGGGTGAAGTGGTTGAACGGCCCGCCTCAGTAGTTAAAGAATTAGTTGAAAATGCAGTGGACGCCCACAGCCAGCAGATCGACATTACGGTCGAAGAGGCTGGTTTGAAGCGGATTACCGTCGTCGATGATGGGGATGGCATTGCGGATGAGGATACTGAAATGGCCTTCAAACGCCACGCTACCAGTAAGATTACGGAACGCCGCGATTTGTTTCGAATCAAGTCGCTGGGGTTCCGGGGTGAAGCTCTGCCGAGTATTGCGTCCGTGGCCGATGTGACGTTGTCCACGTCTACAGGTGGGGTTGGCACACTGATTCATAACGTTGGCGGTATCATCCAGGAACACACCGCTGCGGCGGCTCGTAAGGGGACAACGGTCACGGTGAAGGATCTCTTCGGTAACGTGCCAGCACGCTTGAAGTATTTGAAGTCACCGGCGACCGAATTGGCTCGGATCACTGACATTGTTAATCGCTTGGCTTTGAGCTACCCCAACATTGCTTTTTCCCTGGTCCACAATGGTCGTGAGTTAACCCGGACGACCGGACGCGGTGATCTTCAACAGGTGATTGCCGGTATTTACGGAGTTCAGAGTGCCCGCAAAATGGTTGCTATTCAGGGTGAGAATCCGGACTTTAAAATTCACGGTTACGTGAGTCTGCCAGAACTGACTCGGGCTAGTCGGCAGTACATTTCGCTGTTGCTCAACGGTCGATTTATTCATAACTTCCAGCTGAGTAAAGCGTTGATTGCTGGGTATGGCTCCAAATTGATGGTCGGGCGTTATCCGTTGGCGGTGTTGGACATCACGATGGATCCACTCTTGGTTGACGTGAACGTTCACCCAACCAAGCAGGAGGTTCGCATTAGTGAGGAACCAGAACTGACGCAATTGATTCAGGACACAGTTTTTAAACGGTTATCGCAAGAAAACTTGATTCCGGATGCGCTCAGCGAAGGGGCGCCTACCAAGCGGGAAGAGCGCAATACAGATCAGCTGACCATGGCATTGAACGACGTATCAGCTAAGTATGAGATGCCGACCCAGGCGCGTTTTCAAACCCCTGAACCTCAGGTTGCTCAACCCATTCAGCCAGTGTATCCGGCTGCTGATCCGGAGGCTCCCGTGGCGGGACCGCAACCGCTACAGACCCCTGAAGAGGTGCCGGTGGCGCCAGTTGTGGTTCACGACCGGGCGGACTTTTCACAGCCAGCTGTGAAACAATTCGACGAAAAATATCGAACTGAAACGGTGGCTGCACCGCTTGGAAGCTCGCAGGCAACTGCTAAGGAGGCAACTGCTACTACGGTGGCAGCGACCAACCATATGACCGCGGAGCCACCCGTCCAGCGTTTTCCACAGCTACGTTATTTGGGTCAGGTTCACGGAACGTATTTACTGGCGGAAGCGGATGATGGTCTCTACCTGGTTGACCAACATGCCGCGCAGGAACGTGTCAACTACGAGTTTTACCGTCAAGCAATCGGTGAGGTCAGCGATGACGAGCAGAAATTGTTAGTTCCCATTGTCTTAGACTACCCAACCACAGATGTTTTGGAACTTACCAACCATCTGGAAACGTTGAGCAGCGTGGGGGTTCACCTGGAGTCATTTGGTCCCAACAGTTTTATCGTTCATGAACATCCCACTTGGTTCAAGGCTGGTCAGGAAACGGATACGGTTAAGGAAATGGTGGATTGGGTGCTGAAGGATGGCAAGATTTCCGTGGCAGCTTTCCGAGAAAAGGCGGCCATCATGATGAGCTGTAAGCGCGCTATCAAGGCTAACCATCACTTGGACGATCAGCAGGCCCGAGCACTGCTGAAGAAGCTGGCAACGGCTGAAAACCCGTTCAATTGCCCTCATGGGCGACCTGTCTTGGTCCACTTCACTGATCAAGACTTGGAAAAGCTCTTCAAACGGATTCAGGATCCGCATCATAGCGGTGATGACTGGGAAGAATAGATTTCTTCCAGTTTTATTGGCCAATGTGGTACAATTTGTAGAGCAAACATATGTTTTCTTAAAGGAGATTAGACGGACCATGTATGAATACCTCCACGGGACCATTACGGCTGTTTACCCGGATCACGTCGTTGTTGATGTTAACGGCGTGGGGTACCTGGTAAATACGGCCAATCCCTACCGCTACCAAGTGGGCAGTGAAGCCACCACGATTTACGTGTATCAAGCTGTTAGTGACAGTGCCCAAACGTTGTACGGCTTTGTAGATTTTGCAGAAAAGCAACTCTTTTTGAAGCTGATCAACGTGAACGGTATTGGCCCCAAGAGCGCCTTGGCCATTCTGGCAAATCCGGATCACCAGGGATTGATGTTGGCTATTAAGACTAACGATACAGGTTTTCTCACGAAGTTTCCCGGTGTCGGTAAAAAGACGGCTGGTCAGATTGTATTGGATCTGCAAAATAAGTTGGATGATTTAGCTCCGGCTGATGATGGCACGCTTTTCACACCGGAAGTGGCGACAACGGATGGCGAGAATCCTCAGTTGGCCGATGCCATTGCTGCCTTGACTGCACTGGGTTATCGAGCCACCGCAGTTAACAAAATTAAACCCAAACTCATGAAGTTTGCTGGCGAGTCCACGAATGATTATCTGAGCGAGGGCTTACGATTATTAACCAAGTAATGATGGAAAGGAGGGGCAGTTATGGCGGATGACGAACGAATCGTTTCACCGGAACCTGAAGATCAAAAAGAAGATTCTATTGAAAAGTCTTTGCGGCCGCAGACGTTGGCACAGTACATTGGGCAAGCTCCCATCAAGCATGAGCTGTCGGTTTATATTCAGGCGGCTAAGCAGCGTGAGGAATCGCTTGACCACGTACTACTATACGGGCCACCTGGTCTAGGGAAGACGACCCTCGCCATGGTGATCGCCAATGAGATGGGTGTTCAGATTCGCACGACCAGTGGTCCGGCCATTGAAAAGCCAGGCGACTTGGTGGCACTCCTAAATGAGTTACAACCGGGCGACATTCTCTTCATTGATGAAATTCACCGATTACCTAAAATTGTTGAAGAAATGTTGTATTCAGCGATGGAAGACTTTTACATCGACATTGTGGTTGGCCAGGGGCCAACGGCGCATCCCGTTCATTTTCCCCTTCCACCATTTACCTTGATTGGGGCCACCACGCGGGCTGGCCTACTGTCCTCACCGTTGCGGGATCGTTTCGGTATCGTTGAACACATGGCATACTACGAGACGGCTGACCTGCAAGAAATTGTGACGCGTTCAGCAGACATTTTTAACACGACGATTGCAACCGAGGGGGCCCATGAAGTGGCGCTCCGTTCGCGGGGGACGCCGCGGATCGCCAACCGTTTGTTGAAGCGGATTCGTGATTTTGCAGAGGTTTCGCCAGACCATTCGATGATTGATTTGGCCATTGTTGACCACGCCTTAAAACTGTTACGGGTGGATTCAGCGGGCTTGGATTCCACAGATATCAAATTGTTGGAAACCATGATCGATTACTATAATGGGGGCCCAGTAGGCTTGAACACGTTGGCGGCTAACGTTGGGGAAGAGACGGAAACGGTCGCGGCGATGTATGAACCCTACCTGCTACAGCGCGGCTACCTGAAACGAACCGCTCGGGGGCGAGTCGTGACCGCCGCTGGTTACGCCCACCTAGGCCGGGAACTTCCACCGACAGCCAATTCGTAAACGCACCGCCGCACCAGTGTGTGCTGTCAGGCAGGATGGTTGCTGAATTTAGATACTAAACCGAACTAATTAAGAATTTCTAGAAATAATTGGACGGATTCCCGGTATTCTGGTAAAGTTGTCCAATAGATAGATTATAAAGGGGTGAACGAACGTGTTAGATAGTTTTAACGTTGCCGCATCAACTGGTGGGTACTCAACGCTGATCATTTTGGTGGTCTTCTTAGGCTTGATGTACTTCTTAATGTTACGGCCACAACAAAAGCAACAGAAGAAGCACAAGGACATGATGAGCGAGCTTAAAAAGGGCGACCACGTCATCACGATTGGCCGGTTACACGGTGTGATTGATGAAATCAACCAAGCCGACCAAACGGCTACCTTGGATTGCGATGGAATCTACTTGGTCTTTGACCTTCGGGCCATTGCGCAAGTAACTTCCCAAGCACCACAAGCAGTAACTGCCCCAGCTGCTGAAGAAGCAACTAGTGAAGCTGCTACTGAAGACAAGCCAGCTGAAAACGATACTGACGATGCTGCCAGTGACGAAGCTGCTGAAAAAACTGACGACGAATCAGCTAAATAGTGTCAAAAGTTCGGTCTCTCGGAGGCCGTTTTTTTTTGCTGAATTTTAAAGATAAACAACCGGTGATGTTATTGGTTGGGCTTAAACAAGTGAATCGTTAATAGAATAAGCCACTATGGGTAGCAGGGAAAATTGGTGACTGAAAAAAAGGATGATGACAAGTTGTGAGACAGTATCATCATTGTCAACAATGTAAGCGGAGGTGGTCAGGACGGGCGCCAGCGGTGAAAATGGCGTTAGCTAACGGTTTTGGTTAGCTTAGGCCATGGGCGCATTTAAAGACACGGGTTTTTCGTGGCTTTAAATCGAGCGAGAAGCCCGCCCTTGGGCTGAAGCGTCCCCACAGCAGGCGCCCGCCCTGACCACCGGAGCGGATGTTATTAGCAACACCTATTGACTATTCAATCAAAACCGTTGAAGGCAAACGGATGTTTGGGTACAATAGGATTAGAAATTTGCTAAGCTGGGAGGTGACCGCGGTGGTACCCGCAAAATATACGCAACGAAAGATTATTCACGTTGATATGGATGCGTTCTACGCATCGATTGAGGAACGGGACCACCCGGAATTTAAGGGTCATCCCCTGATTATTGCGCGGGACCCCCGGCGCACGGGTGGGCGGGGGGTTGTGACCACCGCTAATTATGTGGCGCGCCAGGCGGGGGTTCATTCTGCTATGAATGCTAATGAGGCGTTAAAACTCTCACCCAATGCCACCTTTAAGGACCCAGATTTCTCCCATTATCGAGAAATTTCGGACCAAATTCACGCTATTTTTCATGAATATACGGACAAAATTGAAACTGTGGCGTTTGACGAAGCCTACCTTGATGTGACGGAGAATAAGCATCACATTCATTCGGCGGTTCAAGTCGCTCATGCCATTCAGGTAGAAATTTTTGAAAAGACTCACCTGACGTGTTCAACGGGGATCTCGTACAGTAAGTTTTTGGCCAAGGAAGCCTCCGACTTTCGGAAGCCAGTCGGGGTCAGTGTGATTTTACCGGAGGATGCCCACGATTTTCTCATGGCGTTGCCGATTGAGCGGTACCGGGGCGTGGGTAAGAAAACGGTGCCTAAGATGCACGAACTGGGGATTATGAACGGGGCGGACCTTTTTCAACGGTCACAGTTGGAGTTGATTCACGATTTTGGTAAATTTGGCTATGTCCTGTACCAACGGGTTCGTGGGATTGACGAACGGCCAGTGGAGTATTTACGAGAACGTAAATCGATTGGCAAGGAGCGGACGTACGGTCCGCCTCTGACCTCAGTGGGAGAAGTTGAAAATCAATTACAACGGTTAGCAGAAATGGTCGCCACGACTGTCAAGCAAAAACAACGTCATGGTAAAACCCTGGTACTGAAGTTCCGGGATAGTGAATTTAATACCATCACTAAGCGGATTACCCAGGATGACTTCATCGACAACGACGCCCAGGTGTACTATGATTTGGCGCTGGACTTGTACCATAGTGTGGCTAAGGATGAGGAACCGGTCCGTTTGCTGGGAATTACGATTACCGGCTTGGCGGCACAGACGTTTGAAAATTTAAAATTACCGTTATTTGGCCAGAATCGTGAGAAATAACAGACTTTCTTTGATATTACCCCGTAAAACTTGTATACTGAAACGCGGTATCGACGCGTCTTGGTCGAAAAAAACGGATAGAAAACGGGTGAACTATATTGGCCATTGAAACTGCCATTTTAGAAGAAATTAAAAAGTATGAAACGATTATTATTCACCGTCATCAACGCCCAGATCCTGATTGTATCGGGGCTCAATTGGCTTTACGGGACATTTTAAAAGCCAGTTTTCCTGATAAAAAGATCTTGGCTGTTGGGAAACATTATCCTGGCTTTGACTGGATGGGTCAGGCCGAC
The DNA here is from genome assembly GCF_003946345.1 of Levilactobacillus tongjiangensis. Lineage (GTDB taxonomy): Bacteria > Bacillota > Bacilli > Lactobacillales > Lactobacillaceae > Levilactobacillus > Levilactobacillus tongjiangensis. Next base: position 52,816 of record NZ_RHNY01000002.1, on the reverse strand, counting down.
CAGGACGTGGCTGATGAGGCCTTTCAGGATGCTTTAGTCATCGTGGTCGACACGGCTAACCAGCCGCGGATCGATGACGAACGGTGGCAGTCGGGGAAGGCGGTCATTAAAATTGACCACCATCCTAACGATGACGCCTTTGGTGACCTTCAGTGGGTATTGGATCAAGCGTCCAGTACGTCTGAGATTATTTATGACTGGTACGATGTGAACTCAGCTGAACTGACCATGCCTGACGATGCGGCTCGACTACTGTATGCCGGCATCATTGGGGACACGGGTCGGTTTATGTACCCGGCTACTTCTGCCAACACTTTTGCGGTAGCTAGCAAGCTTCTGACCTACAACTTTTCCATGACCGCCGTCAACCAGGCGGAAGATGAAATTTCGCCGGCCATGGCCAAGTTGTCCGCTTACGTTTACCAGAACCTCGAAATTCTGCCTAGTGGGGCAGCGTACCTGAAGCTGACCGATGAAATCGTCGAGTCCTTTGGCTTAGCAGCCAAGGATTCAACGTCTGCCGTGGTACCATTGCCCGGTAAGATCACGTCGGTCGTTGCCTGGGCAATTTTCGTTGAATCTAAGGACCAGACCTTCCGCATTCGGTTGCGGTCGAAGGGACCTTCCATCAATGAACTGGCGAAGAACCACGGTGGGGGCGGTCACGCTCTGGCCAGTGGTGCCACTGCCCACAATCAAGCAGAGATTGACCAAGTTATCCACGAGCTCGATGAGTTAGTGGCTAACGGTAAAGGAGAAAATGAATGAGCAAGGATTTTAAAGAATTTAACCTGCAGCCGTATTTAATGACGGCCTTGCACAAGATTGGCTTCGTGAAGCCTACGGCGGTTCAGGAAAAATTAATTCCCATCATCGCTTCGGGTAAGGACGTTGTCGGCCAATCACAGACCGGGAGTGGGAAGACCCATACGTTCCTGCTACCGATTTTTAATCAACTAACTGAAGAGAACCAGGTTCAGGCGGTTATCACGACCCCTAGCCGGGAACTCGCTTACCAAATTCACACGGCTGCGGAACAATTAGCAGCCGAAGCACCTTTTGAAATTCGAATTGGGAATTACGTTGGGGGTACTGATAAGAAGCGGCAGATTGAAAAGTTGCATCACTACCAACCCCAATTGATTATTGGGACACCTGGTCGGGTCAAGGATTTAATTGACTCACAAGCGCTGGACGTGCACACCACGCGGCAGTTTGTCGTCGATGAAGCCGACATGACGCTGGACTTAGGTTTCTTGGACCAAGTCGATAAAATTGCTGGACGGATGCCAAAGAACCTACAAATGATGGTCTTTTCAGCGACGATTCCTCAACGACTGAACCCGTTCTTACGTAAATATATGAACCATCCAGTTGTTGAAGAGATCCCAACTGATACCATTATTTCAGACACCATTGATAACTGGTTGATTTCAACCAAGGGGCAGAACAGAAACCAACTGATCTATTCCCTGATTACGATGGGCGAACCTTACCTGGTCTTGATCTTTGCGAATACCAAGACGCGAGTTGAACAAATTCACGACTTCTTGAAGAATCAAGGCCTCAAGGTCGCTATGATTCACGGGGGTATCAAGCCTCGTGAACGGAAGCGGGTCATGCGTGAAGTTAAGAACTTGCAGTATCAATTTGTGGTGGCAACCGACTTGGCTGCTCGGGGAATCGATATTGAAGGGGTTTCTCACGTGATCAACGATGATATTCCAGAAGACTTGGACTTCTTTATTCACCGGGTTGGCCGGACGGGCCGTCAGGGGATGCCTGGAACGGCCATCACCCTGTACTCACCAGATGAAGAAGCGAAGATCAGCCAGATTGAAGCGTTGGGGATCAAGTTCCAACCTAAGCGCATCAGCAATGGCGAAATTGTTGACTCCTATGACCGGAACCGCCGGACTAAGCGGGCTAAGAGTACTGCTAAGCTGGATCCAACTCTGATTGGGATGGTCAAGAAGAAGAAAAAGAAGATCAAGCCTGGTTACAAGCACCAAATCAAGCAGATTATTCACGCCAAGAAGGACCAAGAGAAGCGGATTGCGGCACGTCAAAGTGCGCGTAACGAGCGAAAACGGCGGAAGCGCGAATCAGACCGGTACCAATAATCTGAGATTCGTCAGTGAGCTGGCGCTTCAGAATTGACAAGGTCAGCTCGGCCACCTATAATTTTGAATGGACAATTAAATATATCTCGAGGACATACCCCCGGTTACGGATTTTAAGAAACGTTTTGGTTGCTGTGAAAAACGAGTCGGTGACGGGGTGGCGCTCCCTCAGTAACATCGCGACTCAGCGTTATGAGTTCAAGAGGTAAACGATTAAAACATCGTTGCAAGTAAAGTGGTACCGCGCTTCGGCGTCTTTACGGGCAACGGTGTTTTTGACATTTTTTGGAGGTTTTTAAGAGATGAAAGAGTTATCAAGTAGCGAAATTCGCCAGATGTACCTCGACTTCTTTAAGTCGAAGGGGCACGCAGTGGAACCAAGTTCTTCACTGGTTCCCCAAGATGATCCCTCATTATTGTGGATCAACTCCGGGGTTGCCACGATGAAGAAGTACTTCTCCGGCCAAGTTGTGCCAGAGAATCCCCGTATGACGAGTTCTCAAAAGAGTATCCGGACGAACGATATTGAAAACGTTGGGAAGACGGCGCGTCACCACACGCTGTTCGAAATGCTCGGGAACTTTTCTGTGGGTGACTACTTCAAGAAGGAAGCCATTGGATTTGCTTGGGAATTATTGACGTCACCGGATTGGTTTGGCTGGGACGCTGATAAACTGTACATGACGGTTTACCCTAAGGATACGGACGCCAAGGATGCTTGGGAAGCTGTGGGCGTTGCCCCTGACCACATCATTGCCGTTGAAGATAACTTCTGGGATATTGGTGAAGGTCCTTCGGGTCCTGACTCTGAGGTCTTCTATGACCGTGGTGAAGCCTTCAATAATTTGGCTGCCGACGACCCAGAGAACTACCCTGGTGGCGAAAATGAACGCTACTTGGAAGTTTGGAACATCGTGTTCTCCCAGTTCAACCACGAGCCAGATGGTAGTTACAAACCATTACCTCGTAAAAACATTGATACGGGGATGGGCTTAGAACGGGTCGTTTCCATTTTCCAAAATGCTCGGACGAACTTTGAAACCGACTTGTTCCTGCCAATTATTCATAAAACGGCTGAATTAAGTGCTGGTAAGAAATATGGTGACAACCACGAAGACGACGTGGCCTTCAAGGTGATTGCTGACCATGCACGGGCCATTACGTTTGCCATTGGTGATGGCGCCTTGCCTAGCAATGAAGGTCGGGGCTACGTTATCCGGCGGCTGATTCGGCGGGCAATCGTTAACGGCCAGAAGCTGGGCATTAACGGGGCCTTCTTGGACCAACTCGTCCCAGTGGTTGGTGAAATCATGCAGTCCTACTACCCAGATGTCTTGAAGCAAGCGGACTATATCGCTAAGATCGTTCGCTCTGAAGAAGACCGGTTTGGCGAAACGTTAAACGATGGGTTGAACCTGCTGAATAGCGTGATTGCTGATTTGAAAGAACAAGGTGGTACGCAAATTGACGGTGCCGATGCTTTCAAACTGTATGATACCTATGGTTTCCCCGTTGAATTGACTGAGGAATACGCGGATGACCAGGGCATCACGGTCGACCAAGCTGGTTTTAAGGCTGAAATGCAAAAGCAAAAGGACCGGGCTCGTAACGCGCGGGGTAAGCAAACGGCGATGGGCCTGCAACACGACCTGTTGATCAACGTCAAGACGCCTAGCGAATACGTCGGTTACACGGAACTAGAGACGACCAGTACGTTAACTGAGTTAGTGGTTGATGACCAATTGGCTGACGAAGCTCCAGCTGGTGCGACTGTAGAAGCAATGTTTGATACCACACCGTTCTATGCAGAAATGGGTGGCCAAGTTGCTGATAAAGGAGACATCTTGACTGGTGATGGGACTGTCGTTGCCCACGTAGCTGACGTCCAACACGCACCTAATGGTCAAAACCTCCACACGTTGACACTCGTTGCGCCGATGGAGAAGGGTACGAGCTATGAGCTGAAGGTTGACCGGAAGTTCCATAGCAAAGTTGAAAAGAACCATACGGCAACCCATTTGTTGGACAAGGCTTTACGCGAAGTGTTCGGCGAACATACGCAACAAGCTGGGTCATTAGTTGAAGGCGACTACTTGCGGTTTGACTTTACCCACTTTGGTGCCGTTGATCCCGCTGATTTAGCCAAGGCTGAAGCCATCGTTAACGAGAAGATCTTTGCTGAAATGCCCGTTAAGACGGTTGTGACCGACATCGAATCCGCTAAGAAGATGGGCGCCATTGCACTGTTCAGTGAAAAGTACGGGAAGACCGTTCGGGTCGTCAGTGCTGGTGACTTCGTGACCGAATTCTGTGGTGGGAACCACGTTAAGAACACCAATGAAATTGGACTGTTCAAGATTACCTCAGAATCCGGGGTCGGTGCCGGGGTTCGGCGGATTGAAGCCGTGACCTCAGCCGCTGCCTACAAGTATTTGCACGACCATGATGACATTTTACATGCCGTAGGGAGCGCTCTGAAGGTTACTCAGGTTACTGAAGTGACTCAGAAGGTTAGTGCCTTACAAGCACAAGTAAAGAGCTTAGAACAGCAACAAGCAGCCTTAGAAGGCAAGCTGGCTAGTCAAGAGGCTAGTGCCGTGTTCGATAAGATTACGACCGCTGGGAATTACCAACTGATCAGTGGGACCGTGCAAGTATCCAAGATGGACCAGTTGCGGGCTTTAGCAGACACTTGGCGTGACCAATCCTTGTCCGATGTGTTAGTATTGGGAGCCGAGGTAAACGGGAAGGCTAACCTGATTGTTGCGGTGTCTGCGGACAAGCAAAAGCAGGTCAAAGCCGGTGACCTGATCAAAGCCATTGCGCCTAAGATCAATGGTGGCGGCGGTGGTCGTCCTAACTTAGCACAAGCCGGTGGGAAGAATCCTGCTGGGTTGCCAGATGCGATGACAGCCGCGGTTGATTGGCTGAGTGAACAAGACTAGAATTAAGGCAAGCGGTGGTCATTTGATGACGGCTTGCTGAATAAGATTGTTAAACAGCGGAGCCTGGGAAAGTTTCTCCCGGGCTCTTGCCACCGGCAGTATTACGAATAGGTTACATTGAGAATCGTTCATTGTAGTTTTGTCGGCAATCGAGTAAAATTGAGGCTAAGTGAGAAGTGCGGGGGTGTTTATAGTGAGTTCATTAGACAAAACGATGTATTTTGACTTTGGGGCTAACCAGCCAAAGGATGTCCACGATACGCTGGTAACGGTCTATCAAGCACTAGAGGAAAAGGGTTATAACCCAATTAATCAGATTGTCGGCTACCTACTATCGGGCGATCCTGCATATATTCCACGTATCAATGATGCGCGGAACTTGATTCGTAAGCACGAACGCGATGAGATCATCGAGGAACTGGTGCGGGTTTACTTGAATCAGAATGGACCGGTGAAGCCTAAATGAAGTTAATGGGATTAGATGTTGGTTCCCGTACCGTGGGGATTGCCATCAGTGATGCGTTAGGTTGGACAGCACAGGGTGTTGAAATCATCCGGATCAACGAAGAGGAAGAAATTTTTGGGATCGACCGTGTGGCCGAGTTGGTCAAAGCTCACGAAGTTCAAGGCTTTGTGGTGGGCCTTCCCAAGAACATGAACAATTCGCTAGGTCCCCGGGCCGCTGCTTCCAAGCGGTACGGTGAGATGTTGACCGAACGTTTCCATATGCCCGTTGATTTTGAGGACGAGCGGTTGACAACGGTTGAGGCGGAGCGTATGTTAGTTGAACAGGCGGATACGTCTCGCCGCAAACGTAAAAAAGTTATTGATAAATTAGCAGCCGGGTTGATCTTGCAGAACTATTTAGATCGGCGAGGAAAATTAACCCGAGAAAAGTGAGGTTTCCCATGAACGAAGACCAAGAACAAATCACATTAGTTGATGAAAACGGTAATGAAGAATTATACGATGTCTTATTTACCTTTGAATCTGATGATTTTGGTAAGTCATACATTTTGATTTACCCATCCGGCAAGAGCGAAGACGAGGAAGTTGACATCCAAGCCTACGCTTTACCAGCCGATGATGACCCAGCTAACCCATCCGGTGGTGACTTGCAATTAATCGAGTCCGATGAAGAATGGGACATGGTTGAATCAGTTCTGAACACCTTCTTGGCTGACGGAACGATTGATCCTAACGCTGGCAAGAAAGACTAGTCAGTGACGAGGAAAGGACGGAGTATTCCGTCCTTTTTTGTTTGGCATGAGTTTACGGAATATTAAGACGTCAAAACGTGCGTCCGGCCCCCCATTAATGGTAAAATAAGGCATTGTGCAAAACAGGGGGAATTTAAAATGACCGAAGAAACACACCGTTTCAAAGCCGTCATTGCGGGCAAGAGTTACACGATTGTGGGCCAAGCAACGGACGAGCATATGCGAGCAGTAACGGAATTACTCAATGATCAATACAAACAACTAAAAGAGTTATCACCTAAAATCAGTAAGGAAGACGCTGCGATTTTGATGGCGTTTAATGCCATTTCCGATCAGTTGAAAATGGCGGCGGCCAGTGATCAATCAGCTCCCAAAAAGGATAACGCGGAAACGGGGGACTAGTTTGGTACTCAGTTTAATAATTTTGGCAGTTCTCTATTTTGGTTTTCGCCGGGGCTACCGGCGGGGATTAGTGCTCCAGATACTGAACACCATTGGCTACATTATCGTGTGGCTAGCAGCCCGATTTGGTGCTAAACCATTGGCAGCAGGGATTGGCCAGTTTGTGGGTAACCTTTCGCTCAATAGTTCAGTGAGTGCGGTGACGGCCAGCCAGAGTAGTTCCTTTTTCCTAAATGGGATTGCCTTTTCTGCTATTCTAACGGTGGGTTTCTTTATCACACATCGCATTGCCTACACGTTAAACAAGGTGACGTGGCTGCCAGTCATTCATCAAGTAAACTCGTTAGCAGGCGGTCTCATTAATTTGGTCATCCGCTACATCGTGATTTTTTTAATTCTAAATTTAATTATCCTGTTACCAAGTACGGGATTACAAAAAAGTTATCAAGCCTCGCCAGTGGCCCAGTTTATCGTGAAACAAACGCCAGTTTTATCAAAACAGGTGTATAGCTGGTGGTTAACTGAGCAGGCGGCTTAACAACAATCGGTAGAGAGGAGAGCCCGATGAATCAAAAAACATTAAAAATTATGGAATACGATCGCATCAAGCAAGCGTTACGGGGCTACTTAGTCTCCGCAGCGGGTCAGCATGAATTGGCCCAGCTAGCGCCAACTGCCGATGCTAAAGAGCTACAGATTTGGTTAGACGAAACACGTGATGGTGCGGATATTTACCGTTTAGAGAGTGGCATTCCGTTGCCTAAACTCGATGATATTCGACCCCACCTCCATCGTTTAGAGATGGAAGCGGCGTTAAACGGGCTAGAATTGGCGCAAATCAGTCGGGTTCTTTGGACGACGGGGTCCGTGGTGAAATTTTTCCACGACCTAGCTGAAAAAGAGGTTGATTTACGTCGGCTCAATCGCGTTGTCAAAGAGTTAGTGACGCTGCCAGATGTGACGCGTCGGTTGCGGACGTCCCTGGAAGATGATGGTCACGTTACCGATGAAGCGTCACCAGCCCTGCGGCAGATTCGTCAGCACATTACGTCGACGGAAGCTGAGATTCGGCGAACGATGGATCAGTACACGCGCGGCAAAGACGCCAAGTATTTGAGTGAAACCATTGTGACGATTCGGGATGACCGGTACGTTATTCCCGTGCGTTCTGAATATAAGCAACGGTTCGGGGGCATCGTCCATGACCAAAGTGCCAGTGGCCAAACGTTGTTTATTGAACCGCAAGCAGTGGTTGGTTTAAACAACCGATTACGGCAGAATCAGATTGATGAGCGACATGAGGAACAACGGATTTTGGCCGAATTGACGGCATTATTGGACCCTTACCAGGAAGAAATTTTACGCAACGCTGAGTTGTTAGGCCACTTTGACTTCATTAACGCTAAGGCCAAGTATGCGCACCAACTAAAGGCCACAGAACCTAAGTTGTCGGTGGAAAATCAAGTGAGTCTGCGTCAGGCCCGGCATCCATTGATTGATCAAAAGAAGGTCGTGGCTAACGATATTGCGATTGGGAAAGACTACAAGGCAATCATCGTGACGGGGCCCAACACTGGTGGGAAAACGATTACCCTGAAGACGCTGGCCTTAGTGCAACTAATGGGCCAATCAGGTCTCTTCATTCCGGCTAATGAGAACAGTGTTATCGGTGTGTTCAACGATATCTTTGCGGATATTGGGGATGAACAATCTATTGAACAGAGTCTGAGTACGTTCTCGGGGCACATGGAAAATATCGTCGCTATTCTTCAGCAAGCTGACGACCACAGTCTCATCGTGGTCGATGAACTGGGTGCCGGAACCGATCCGCAAGAAGGGGCAGCCTTGGCCATCGCTATTCTGGATGAAATCGGCACGTTGGGCAGTTACGTGATGGCGTCGACCCACTATCCAGAGCTGAAGGCGTATGGTTATAACCGGCCTGATACCATCAACGCCAGTATGGAATTTAACGGCGAAACGTTACGGCCAACCTATCACCTGTTGATTGGGATTCCTGGACGGAGTAACGCGTTAGACATTGCAGCACGCTTGGGAATGCCTTCGCAGGTAATCGACGCGGCTCGCGGCCTGACGGATCAGGATAGTCAGGACTTAAATGCCATGATTTCTGATTTGACGGAACAGAAGCGGCGGGTCGATGCGGATGCTGAAAATCTTCAAACGCAACTGACTGAAGCCGAAGAGTTACACGATGACTTGCGGAAGCAATTCGACGCTTATCAACATCAAAAGGATCAGTTGATGACGGATGCGAAGCGTGATGCTAACCGATTGGTTGATGAGTCCCGTAAGCGGGCCAACCAAATCATTTCAGACCTCCGTAAGAAGCAGTTAGCGGCTGGTAAGAGTGTCGTTAAGGAAGATGAGTTGATTGCGGCTCAAGGGGCCTTAAACGCCCTTCAGCAGGACACTAAGCTCAAGAAGAATAAAGTCTTGCGTCGGGAAAAGGCCAAGCTGGACTTCCACAAGGGTGACAGTGTTTTGGTCAAGTCATACGGCCAAATCGGGGTGCTGATGGAGCAGCTTGATGAGGGCCATTGGGAAGTGCAATTGGGAATCTTGAAGATGAAGATTGCCAACAATGATCTGGAAAAGGCTAAGGATCCAGCTAAGTCGGCCAAGCAACCACGGGCAAGTGTCAAACGTAGTGGGTCTAGCGGAATGTCGCCAACCCTTGATCTGCGTGGTCACCGTTATGAGGAGGCCATGGCTGAGGTCGATCGGTACATTGACTCTGCCTTGCTGGCCGGTTACCCATCCGTGACAATTATTCACGGTAAGGGGACCGGAGCCTTGCGCACCGGGGTCACTAATTATTTGAAGCGGAATAACCGTATCAAGAGTTTTGGCTTCTCACCAGCTAATGCTGGGGGCGACGGCTCAACCGTTGTACGGTTTAAGTGAGGATAAATTTAGGTTTTCAGAATTAGTTTTCAAGTGCTTAGAAGGGTCTGGGACCAAAGTCCCAGACCCTTCTGGCGTTCCGACTAGATACTTTGAAAGAGCTATTAGCGGCGAGTGCATTTCAAGGATATGACGATTAATCAACACGAATAAATTGTAAGCAACTTAGTTGTGATTTCAGAATATTCTGGTAGACTGGAAGCTATAGCAATGATGAACTTTGAGAGGGAGGCAATACAATGGTTTCTGAGACAACTGATAAAACCTTTGAACAGGATACCGCTACTGGCGTTACCCTGACTGACTTTTGGGCAACTTGGTGTGGTCCTTGTCGGATGCAATCACCCGTTGTTGAACAATTATCTGAGGATATGGACAACGTGACCTTTAACAAGATGGATGTTGATGCTAATCCGAACACGCCACAATCTTTTGGCATTATGAGTATTCCAACCTTGCTGGTTAAGAAGGATGGCCAAGTGGTTGACTCCATCGTGGGTTATCACTCCAAAGATCAATTGAAGAAGATTTTAAACCAATACGTTGAAGCTTAAGCCCTAATTACGGTGCTTGTATTGATGCAAAAAGGAGTTGAGACGTGGTCTCAGCTCCTTTTTTGAACCATACTGTCAATTTTGACGAAAAAAACTGGTCAAAGACCCGTCGGTAGGTATTCTAAATTTGTGAATGAAGTGGTCAGTGGGTCTGCTATTCGGTCGGGGTATCATTCTCAGAATTAGCTGGCCGAACTAACTTCAGGGGTTCTGGGGCGTCATAGTCTGTAATGACGTCATCTGGATCAGTGTATACCTCAAAGGTGACCGCCGTTGCTTGAAGCTTGCGGGGACTATCGACTAGTTCGGCTTCCGTCGCGACGCCAAGTTGTTGCGCCATCATTTCAGCCAGAAAGCCAGCCTCTAAAGTAAAGTCTGTTTCACCAGTCACCTGTTTTCTAAGCTTAACGGGTTCTCCCGCGAGCTGCCAGCGGGTCATCTGCATGGTTTGTTTGACCAGAGTTAGTTCACCAAACCCTGCTTGGTCAAAGAAGAGCGCCGCATCCTTGGGGTTGCCAAGTGGAAAATGGCGGGCAAGGGCTTTACCAGCCCAATAGTTGATGTCACCCTGGGCGTCACCCAACAATTCGGGTAAGAGGGTTTCCCGCAGTAACATTTGTGGTAAATAGGCAGCGCCGTTGGCTTCACCCATGACGGTTTGATATAAGTTTTTCACGATGGTTGGCTCCTTCATCCGAATAGATTCTGATTATATTATACCGTATATTTTTAGGGAAGTTGGACTGTCAGGAAATTTAACCATTTTTTAGTTGTCAGAAGCGTTTTGGCTGACCCGAAACTTGAAAACGATTCATAAAAAGGCGATAATATAGTTTCAAGTAATTCGCGAAGGAGCGTTGATTCATGCAAAAAGATCCAATTGGACTGATGGATTCAGGAGTCGGCGGCTTAACGGTTTTAAAGGAAGTTCAGCGACTCATGCCGAACGAAAATACGGTATTTCTAGGGGACCAAGCACGATTGCCATACGGGCCACGGTCGGTGGCGGAAGTCACGACCTTTACGCGGCAAATTGCCAGCTACTTAAAACAACGGGCAAATATTAAAATGTTGATCATCGCCTGTAATACCGCAACCGCAGCGGCGTTGCCTCAGATACAAAAGGAATTTCCCTTTCCCGTGGTGGGGGTCATTGCTCCCGGCGCACAGGCGGCGGTTGCGACCACTAAGAACCATCGGATTGGTGTGATTGCGACTGAGGGAACGGTGAAGAGTGATCAGTACCGCCAAGATATTTTACGCGCGGATTCCCAGGCAGTTGTGAAGAGTGCTGCGTGTCCAGCAATGGTGACGTTAGCCGAACAGAATGATTTGACTTCACCCCACGCGCTAACAGTGGTCAGCGAGAGTTTAGCGGCATTACGGGGCCAGCAGTTAGATACGTTGGTGATGGGCTGCACGCATTATCCACTATTGGCGGGGGTAATCCAACAAGCAATCGGGTCCGACGTGACGTTGGTTGATCCCGGAACGGCAACTGCTCAGCGAGCCCAACAAATTTTGGCTGAGCAACAGCTGACAAATACGAGCCACGATGGCGTGACAGCGGCTTACTGGACCACTGGTGATGCCCAGCAGTTTGACGAGTTGGCCACCGATTGGTTGGGTAAGTCAGTACACGCCCAACATTTACCAGTCGCAGAGTTAGCGAGTTTAACGGAGGAAAACTAACCATGGAAAATACAATCGTGATTGCCACGAATAATGCGGGAAAAGCGCGGGAATTTCGCGCCATTTTTGAGCCCAAGGGTCTGACAGTTAAGACACTGGCAGATTTTCCAGATCTCGATCAGGTTCAAGAGACCGGAACGACTTTTACTGAAAATGCAACGTTGAAGGCAACAGCAGTCGCTCAGGCGACGCAGTTACCCGTGTTGGCTGACGATTCAGGGTTGATGGTGGACGCGCTGAATGGCGAACCCGGCATCTATTCGGCTAGATACGCTGGAGATCATGATGATGCGAAAAACAATGAAAAATTGTTAGCGAACCTAGCTAACGTGCCAGCTGACAAGCGGACGGCAGCCTTTCACACCTCATTGGTGTTGGTTAAGCCCAATGGTCAGCAACTGGTGAGCACTGGGGAAGTGCGTGGTCAGATTCTTACGGCTCCGCGTGGCGCAGATGGTTTTGGCTACGATCCCTTATTCTTCGTTCCCGCTGAGGGCCAGACCTTTGCTGAAATGAGTTTGGCAAAGAAAAATCAGCACAGTCATCGGGCCAAGGCGACCGCGGCGATGTTACCTCAGTTTGACGCATGGTGGGAGGCCTAGGCAATGACAAAATGGTTAGTGGTCAGTGATAATCACGGTGATCGAGACATTCTGGTCAGCCTAAAAGCGACGTTACAACCAGACACGATCTTTCACTGTGGGGATTCTGAAATGGCGGCGGATGATCCTTGGTTTAAGGACGTCTATGCGGTTCAAGGAAACATGGATTTTGGCAGCACGCTACCAATGGTGGAGACGCCCTTGGTTGACGGTCAGCAGGTCCTGCTGACACATGGTCACCATGATGACGTGAACTGGGACTTGACTAAATTAAAATTGCGGGCGGATCAAGAAGAAGCCGCCTTTGTTTTCTACGGCCACACGCATCAGTTGGCCGTCGACCAGGAGGGTGGACACATCTTCGTTAATCCTGGCAGTATTAGTCAACCACGTGGGGAGTATGAACGCCTCGGTGGGACGTGTGCTTTGATTACGTTAACTGATAAAGCGTGGACGATTCAATACTATGATCGCCAAGCCCAACCCGTTTCAGAATTAATGTTTACGTTTAACCACGCTTAGTTGTAGAAAGGATGAGACTCCCATGATTGACCCCGCTGTTGCGCGAATGCTGCGTAATGATCCCAAGAGCTATGTGATTTCCGCTGACATTGTCGCGAACGTGACTGCGACAAATACGTTGGAACACGCCTTTATGGTCCTGTCGAAGGTGGGCTATAGTCGGATTCCCGTGTTGGATGCGGACGACCACCTGCAGGGGATGATCTCCTTGGCGGTGATTACGGATAAACTCTTGCATGTCCCGGGCGCCGCAGTTGATCAGTTAAGCAATTATACGGTCGCCGATGTGATGTTGCCGGTGGAGCACTGGGTCGATGATCCGACAAAACTCGAAACTATTTTAAACTATATGATTAACGAGCCGTTTATTCCGTTGGTTGATGAGCATAAAGTCTTCCAGGGGATTATTACGCGGCGTGAAATTTTAAAGCGAATTAACTACTTAGCACATAACTTAGCTAACTATTATGAAGTTATTCCGCGGGAAAATGTGGTGGAAGAAGATAAGTAGGGTGTTAAGTGTGTCACGCTTTCTTCGTTAATAAATTGAATATTACTATGAAACCCCCAAGGTTGGACGGAAGTCTCAATCTTGGGGGTTTTAATATGGTCATGTTTAGTAGTTAGTCTTCCTGAAGCGGGATAGAGACCCGCGTTAAATATTCTTGCGGAGTGGCCGAGAGAGTTTCGTCAATAAAGCTTTGTTCATAACTGTAAGGTCCCAGTTCGAAGTGATGTTGGTGAGCATAGCGCCGAATCTCCATGTAGATTTTATAAGTATCCCGGTAGTCACCATGATAGAATCCCGTTAAATATGTACCTTGTGGTTTGATGTAGTTGCTATCTTCGGCACGAACTTCGCAATAGTAGTAATTGTAAACTGTCTTACCACTTAAAAAATTATCTTTCCCAACCATGGCGCCTAAAGCACTGCCAAATTGATTTGTTTGGTAACGGAAATTTGTGATTTTCGAGATTTCAACGGCTTGTTCTTCCGGCGAAATATCCTGAAAGCTCTTTGAGCGGAATAAAAACTGTGCTGGCTGGCTTTCGATATGAATGGTTTGTGTATCAACTGTCTTGGCGCTTTGGATAATTTGGATACGTTGTTGAAGTGAACTAGCCAGGTTTTCTCCAAGTGTAATTTCTTTTTGGACCTTTTTTAACTGTTGTGAAAAAATTTTTTGACTGGACTGAGGGTTACGATTTTGTAAGATGTTTTTGATCTCTTCCAAGGACATACCAATGCTTTGAAAACTACGAATGACGCTAAAGAGATCAAACTGATTCAGTGTATAGTAACGATAGCCATTTGGTCCAATTTCAGCCGGATTAAAGAGTCCAATCTTGTCGTACCACAATAGCGTTTGTTTCTTAACGCCTGTAAGGCGGGCAAACTCACCGATTCGATATTGTTTTGTGTTCATTTGCACATTCCCCTTTACTCTATAGTTACCGTAGGGTTTATCTTAACATTGTAAATGATATCACAAATCAGGAGGGAATATTATGAATTTTCAATTTAATCATCAGACCCGAATCATTTCTGGTGCGGGTGAATTAGATAATGTTGGGGATCACGCACATGGACTATCTGCAACTAATGCATTGATTGTCTGCGATTCCTTTTTCAAAGGTTCAGCAGTTATGGCGCGAATTCAGAGGTCTTTGAGTAGTATGGGAATTAAGTCACAAGAATTTGCCGATGTTCAACCGAATCCCCGCGATTATGATTGTGAAGCAGGGGCTAAGCTAGCTGAGGAACAGAACGTTGATTTAGTCATTGCTTTAGGTGGTGGCAGTGCCATGGATGAAGGGAAAGCTATCGCAGCGTTAGTGACTAACGGGGGAACGTGTTCTGACTGGGATGCCAAACCGTTAGCGCAACACATGCTACCCATAATCTGCATTCCAACTACGGCGGGAACGGGTAGTGAAGTTACTTTCTGTGCGGTAATTGATGATACTGAACGTCATTTCAAGATGGCTTTTCAAGATGAAGTTAATCTGATTCCAACGATTGCGCTATTGGATCCTGAGCTGACATTAACCTTACCAGCTAAAGCAACCGCTGGCCCAGGGATGGATGTTATGACTCATGCAATTGAGGCATACACGTGTAAAGTACATAATCCGATTTCAGATGCTCTAGCTCTACAAGCGATTCGACTAGTTCACGAAAATCTAGTGCAGGCGTTTAAATCACCACAAGATATTACGGCTAGGGAAAATATGTTAGTCGCATCTTCTATTGCTGGCATGGCTTTTATCAATGCTAATGTTGGATCCGTTCATGCTTTGTCTGAAACTATTGGGGCACTCCATGATTTTCCTCATGGCTTAGTGAATGCTCTGTTGTTGGTACCGACAATTGAATACAATTTGGATTCAAATTGGAAACGGTTTGCCGATATTGCCGAGGCATTAGGAGTGTCTCAGTTGGATTCGGCTGAAGAAACTGCCCGTGCCGGTGTAGAGGTTCTTCGTCAGATGATTCGCCAATTTGATTTACCAAACTTAAAAGAACTAGGCGGTCTCAACTCGGATGAATTTGTTGGAATCTCAGAGAAGGCCATGAAAAATGACCTAACATTGGATAATTCGAAAACGATGACAGCATCGGCATATGAAGAAATTATTGAAAAAGCCTACAACCTCTAATAATTGAAAGGAAGTAACTCTCATGAATATCAAACAATTTGATGACCTCTCCTTAGATTTAAACGATGACACACCGATTTATCCGGGCGACCCAGAGCCTCATTTCGAAGTGGCCACGACCACGGAACACGATGGGTACAATTTATCTAGTATCCACCTAGGGTCTCAATCCGGATCACATGTCGACGCACCGTTTCACTTTCGGGATGAAGGCACTCGAGTAGATGATATGCCACTCGACCTCTTCTTTGGAAAGGCAATGCTGATTGACGTTACGGGGAAGGGTGAAAACGAACCGATTACATTGGACGACGTCGCCCCATATTTGGAAAACGTTACGACACACCCGTTTGTTTTATTTAAAACTGGGTGGACGGATAAGTACATTCATACAGAGACTTACTTCAAGCACCCATTTGTTAGTGGTGAAGTAGCTGAGGCATTGGTGGCACATGGAATTAAATTCTTAGGAATTGATACGATTAACGCCGATCAAACTGGTGGCACTGAATTTCCAGTACATGACCTTTTCAGTAATCGGAGCTTGATGATTGGGGAGAACTGGGGGCATTTTGACCGTATTCAGAGTGATAACTTCTATCTAGCTAGTTTCCCGATTCGGTGGCATTGTGATGGCTCTCCGGTACGGCCAGTGGCGATTGAGGTAGTGGATGATGACTAAAAATAAGATTGGATACTACTTGCGAAAATGTTTAGCCGTTGTTCCTTCTGTTCCGGTTTGTGCTTTGGGTGTGGATTTCTTCGTTAAGGCAGGATGGGGGACAGATCCCCTGACCATGTGGGAGTTAGCTTTATCCTCAACGTTTAATATCTCGTTAGGAATGGCGTCACTAACTTTTGAAGGTGGTATCTTCGTCTTATTTTTCTTCTTGAATCGCAAATTGGTTAATTTTGGATCGTTTGCATATTGTTTTGGGATTGGTCCTTGTCTAGATCTGATGTCACCGGTGGTTAATGCTGTGATTCCGGGCAGTCCCTCGGTTGCGGTCAAGATTCTTTGTATTATTATTGGAACAGCCTTAGTTTGTCTGGCCTTGGCGTACTATATTCCGATGGATTTTGGTTACCAGACTTCAGATATTTTGACCCTATCACTGGGGGAAATTATTCATAAGGGCTATGGCATCTCGTTGACAATTGTTTATGCAATCCTGTTCAGCGCCGCTTGGTTACTTGGCGGAGCCTGGGGGATTGGGACATTAGTAGCTATCTTTGGTTATGGGCCAATCGTTGACCAACTGATGAAAGTTCTGACACCATTTTCTAAATGGGTGGCTGAAGGCAAAGTGAGTAAGTTAAATTCTGAAATGGTGAACAATTAACACCCAAAAAACACCTGAGACACTGGTCGTTTCCGACCAGTGTCTCAGGTGTTTTATTTGGTATCTAAAGATTGAAAGTACTGAAACACCAATTATGCCTGATACAACAGGAATTGGGTATGGGGGTAGTCATTGGTAGGAAATTAATGCCTGCCTGTTTGCCAATAATATTGAGCAAGTGCTGTCAGCCAGGCATTTAAGCTAACTTAGTTTCCAAGAACCCGTTTAACCGGAGGTGGTCAGAGATGGAGCCAGCTGTGTCGACGGTGTTAGCCGATTTTCGGCTTACAGCGTGGGACGTGTTTGGAGACTGGTGGTTTTTTCCAGGCTTCAAACCGAGCCGAAGGACCGCTTTTCAGGCCGGAGGCGTTCCCCACAGCAGGCGGAATCTCTGACAGCCGCAGGTGGCTGGGTGGGACTAATTTTAAGTCTAAAATGCCTTATTATTAACGGCTTCTGTACTTTCAACCTTTAATTGGTATTTATGATTGAAAGGGTTACTTGCTAGGTGTCGTGGTATGCGTCGGCAGTTGAATGCCAGCCGTCCGAATCGCTTTTAGGTATGCGGTCAGGAAGGTCGCTTGTAGGGCGTATTGGCTGCCACTCTTAGCGACGACAATCACCTGGTATACCAGTTCTCCAGTAGGGAGGGTGACGACGCCAATCAGGGCTGGATCGCCGATGATGTTGGGGTGGTCGGGCTTGAGATGATCATTCACGTCGCGGATGATGCTAGGTAATTGTTCAACCGGAGTGGTAGATGCAATGGGAATATTAACGGTCGCCCGCATGTCATTACGGGAGCGGTTAGAGATGATGGTAATGTTGCGATTGGGGATGAAGTTCACGGTACCGTCAGCGCTGGTAACCTGGGTGGTCCGCAATCCCATTGCAGTGACGGTTCCTTCAATCGTGCCAATCTGAACAGTGTCACCAACGTCGAGCTGTTGTTCGAACAGAATAGAGATTCCAGTGACCAAGTCGCTTACAAAGCCTTGAGCTCCGAGACCTAAAGCTAAACTGAAAATCCCAGCACCAGCAATTAACGTTCCCACGGGTACGCCTAAAGTGGAAAGGAGTGCGTAAATCCAAAAGAACAGAACTGTATAGTGAAAGATGTTCATCGAGAGCATGCTGATGGTTTGTAGGCGATTGCTGGGGCCAGATTTTGGAACCAGGTAACGCTTAAAGCTGCGGTTCAAGATCCATTTTCCCACGATGTTGATCACTAGGAATAGCAGGGTCAGAAAGAGTAGCGAGAGAAAACGACTCGTGATCAGGTGCAAGAATTTTTCCCAGTCAAACGAATTGACGTAGTTTTGAAGCCACTTAGAAGAGGTGGCAGTGGAAGTAACTAGGGCCGTCAAGGGACGAGCCTCCTTTGAAAAAAGATTATGTTCCCAGTTTAGCAGATTTTAGCGGGGGTGCCCACAGCTCCGGGAGAAAACACACGTGAATTAGGGGTTTTAATTGCGTGTCGTGCGCGAGAATGCTATTCTATTGGTAAGTAACGAGTACAAGGAGGGGTTGTCATGACCGGTGGACAAGTAGCGGGCCTGATTGCAGCAATTGCGTTTCTAATCTTGGTTCTCTTCATTGGCATGTTCTTAGTAAAGATGAATAAAACGTTGAGTGAGGTTAACCGCTCAATGAAAACGATGACATCGGACGTTGACGTAATTAGTCATCAAGCCGAAGACATCATGGCAAATGCCAACGAGCTGTTGGAGGACGTCAACAAGAAGGTTGCGACCATTGACCCAGTCTTCCAGGCCGCCGCTGATTTGGGCGAGAGCGTGTCCGATTTGAACACTGCGACCCGTAACTTGACTGAGCGCGTAAGTGATACTGCCAAGACGACGGCAAAAACGTCCTTGGCTGCGCGAGTTGGCAAGACCGCTTTTGATTTATACAAGAATCATAAGAATAAAGATTAATCACGGAAAGGGAGTCATGAGAATGGCAAAACACAAGCTCTTAGCAGGATTATTATTGGGTGGGGCTGCGTATGCAGCATATCACGCCATGGATTTGGAACAACGTGAAGCCTTAAAGGACGCCGCTCGTGACCGGTACAACACCTTAAAGGACCGGGCCGTAGATTACGCCTTCTACGCCGCTGATGCTGTCGATGATTTCAAGGAAACCATCGATGACCATTTGGCTGGCAAGGACAGCGCGCCGGCTTGGCAAAGCGCTGCATCCGATGAAACGAGTGATGATGCCGATGACGATATCGTTCTGAGTAGTAATGAAGTTGCTGACTTACCAGATGCCGAAACTGCTGATGCATCCAGTAGTGAAGCTGACGAGCCAGCTGCTAGCGACGACTCAGCCAGTGACCAACCCGTTTAATTAAATGAAGTTAGTTGCCGCGATGTGAATCGCGGCTTTTTTGTTGGCTAATTTATCAAGTTGCTCTGCCAATCCGTAGCGGACATTAAAAAGACTTCCTCTACAAAAAGATGTAGAGAAAGTCCAAGTGTCAGTATTTAGCCAACGTAAGTTAATTCTTTAGACGTGTGGGTGAACGGTAAGCTACCGTCAGCCGTCACGTGGATGCAGTCTTCAATCCGGACACCGGCAACACCGGGGATGTAGATACCGGGTTCAATCGAGAAGCACATGCCGGGTTCCAGTACCAAGTCGTTTCCAGCCATAATGGATGGGAATTCGTGGTCGCTCATCCCCATACCATGACCGGTCCGGTGAATGAAGTATTCGCCGTAACCAGCTTTGGCGATGATGTCGCGGGCAATTTTATCCACGTCTGCGGCAGTCATCCCAGGTTTTACCGCTGCCTGAGCAGTGACTTGGGCTTCCAAACAAACAGCGTAGATTTCCTTTTCCTTGGCCGTTGGGGTGCCTAAGGCTACCGTCCGGGAGGCATCGGAGATGTAGCCATCGTAGACGGTTCCCAGGTCAAACAAGACGAGTTCATTGTTCGCAAATTTCGTATCGTTGGTGGCACCGTGGGGTTCAGCGGCGTGAGCACCAGCTTGAACCAAACTCCCGAAGGACATTTCCATGATGCCTTCCTTCATTAGAGCGTATTGGAGTTCAGCAACGGCGGATTGTTCCGTCTTGCCAGCTTTAACGGCCGCAAAACCGTGTTCAAAAGCAAAGTCGTCCCACTTGCCGGCGATTTCTAGTTTCTTGATTTCATCGGCAGACTTGATTAACCGGGTGTGGTCAATAAAGCTCGTGATATCGAGGTCAAATTGTGGGTTTGTGAATTGCGCGGCCAGAGCTTCCATCCGGGCCACTTGCAGTTGGCCCTTTTCGAGTGCGATGTGGTCGGGGGTCACGTGACGGGCCTTGATTTGGTCCGCAATCATCGCCCAAGGATCTTCGTGGTCTAAGTAACCGATAACGGGGAAGGCCCAACCGGTCTGCTTAATAACTTCGACTTCTAAGGCTGGTGCAAAAATAAATGGATCTTGGTCTGGGAAGATGACGAGTGCCAGGACCCGTTCAATCGGGTCACTCCCAAATCCAGTGAGATACTGGATGGTTTTGGGATTGCTGAGATAGGTAAAGCTGGCGTGGTGTTCTGCTGTCCATTGCTGAATCTGTTCGAGTTTTGTCATTCAATCACCCCTTAAAATTATGAGTTAATTATAGCATATGAGATGGTCAGCCTTGAAAATTACATGAAATTAAGGTATTCTTTGATATGAAAGCGTTTTCAGTTGTTGCGTGAAAGTCCAGCTTTCTGTATACTGGTCAAGTTGCTTGAAAACGAATGAAAACATATTAAAACAAGAAAGAAAGGGCTATCGCTATGGAAAAACAAACTGTAACAATTTATGATGTAGCGCGTGAAGCAGCGGTCTCAATGGCCACAGTTTCACGGGTTGTCAATGGGAATCCCAACGTTAAGCCGGCGACGCGGAAGAAAGTTTTGGAAGTTATTGATCGGTTAGACTACCGACCAAACGCCGTTGCACGGGGGTTGGCTTCAAAGAAGACGACCACGGTTGGGGTCATCATTCCCGACGTGACAAACGCTTACTTCTCCTCACTCGCACGAGGAATTGATGACATCGCCATGATGTATAAATATAACATTATCTTGACTAACTCCGATGAAAACGGGGGCAAGGAAGTTCAAGTCTTGAACACCTTAATGGCCAAGCAGGTGGATGGTATCATCTTTATGGGGAACCAAGTGACTGATGAATTGCGTGAAGAATTCCGTCGTTCAAAAGCCCCAGTCGTATTGGCTGGTTCCGTGGATGAAGAAAAAGTTCAGCCAAGCGTGAACATCGATTACGTTGCTGCGGTAGCGGAAGCTGTTAAAAACTTGATCGACCACGGGAATCAAAAGGTGGCCTTTGTTTCTGGTTCCATGGACCAGGCCATTAACCATGATTACCGGTTGAAGGGGTACAAGAAGGCGTTGAAGGATGCTGGCATTGCCTACGATGACAAGCTGGTCTTTGAGACTGATTACACGTATAAGGCGGGCCAATCTTTGGAACCAGCCTTATCTGCTGCTGGTGCTACGGCTGCGTTTGTCGGTGACGACGAATTAGCTGCTGGTGTGATGAACGGGTTGACCGATGCTGGGGTAAAAGTCCCAGAAGAATTCGAAGTCATCACGAGTAATGACACGAAGCTGACCGAATTAGTTCGGCCTAAGATGAGTTCAATCACGCAACCACTGTACGATATTGGTGCCGTGGCAATGCGTCTGTTAACGAAACTCATGAACAGTGAAGCCGTTGAAGAAAATACCGTCATTTTGCCTTATGGTTTAATGAAGCGGAGCTCAACGAAGTAGCTACACTTATGAAAAACGTTGCCGTGAAAGCGGCAACGTTTTTTATTTAAATGTCGCGATATTTGGCATGAAAATCGGTTGAAAAAGTATAAATTTTCATGTGATTAAGGCGTGCTTAAACTTTATGCCCGACGAGTATGCTAGAATAGTGGATAATCAATTTATGAAGAGGGAGGTGCTGAGTTTGGAAACACAGAGTCGAATGTCTCGTTACCATTCCGATGAGGAACCAGAGGCGCCTCAGCAACCAGCGCCCACCAAAACTTATCAGCGACGACCGAGGCTGGCACGATGGCTGGCGCTGCTATTTGCCGTCCTAACGATTACGCTGGGATTGCGGTTCACGGCCTTCAACGCCACGTACACGGCGGGAGTTGTTTCCCGGTCCTCGGTGGGCGAGAAAATTATTAATCGCTTAAACGATGATTTAGATAGCTATGGTGTGAGTGGGAGCCCCGTGACGACGAGCGTTGCGGAGCCCTTCATTGCTCAGGGAGTCGAGCGCTTATACGGTCAATCCGTAACGGCAATCGATAGCACAGATCTGGCGACAGCTATTAAGACGCAGGCTGCTCAGACGGGTGTCACAGCGAGCGACAAGTTTATTAACCGGGTCAGTCAAGATGCACAAAAGCAGACTAAATCGACCTTAAACGCGAGTGCCATGATGGCCGCGATGACCAAGGTCCAGCTAGCTCGGCGGGTGAATTACTGGTTGATGTTGGCGAGCGCCTTGTTGGCGGTTGTGACGCTGATCTACGCAGTTGGCATGCACCATTTTCTCGGTAGCTTGGGTCCTGGATTGACCCTGGGTGGTTTGTTAGCAGGGGTGGTCAGTACTGGTGGCTTCTTCTTTGCACCGTTTGCGATTACCTCGACCAGTGTCATAGCCACGACGCTCATGAAGACGGTCAGCCGCAGTGGTCTCAGCGTGGTCATCTTTATTGGCGTCACGGAGATTATTTTAGGCCTGTTAGTCATGTTGGGTCACCGCACGTTCCGACGCGAATAATCGGGCAGCATATAATAGGAAATAACCTTTAAAAAGTTCACCCCTTAAGCAATTAGTTAAGGGGTGAATTTTTTTGTGTTTATGAATATTTTTGGTATTTATTGATTGACCCACGAGGCAGCTGGTAATATTATATAAATCAAGGGTTTAATGAGTAAACGTGAATTCAACAGATTTGGTTGGCTATTTGGTAATGTTTAGAGACTAACTTGGTTGCACAAATGACATTTAGTTGCACTCAGGGATTAAGGTATTAAAATGCCAAGTTGAGGAACATAAACCGTTGATCTGAAATGGGAATTATTTTAGGGGGACTGGCTAGCCCGCTTTTTGAGAGGAGTAAAGCAACGATGCAAGAAAAACGGCACTTTAAAATGTACAAGGATGGCAAGCACTGGGTTTTTGCAGCTATCACGGTGGCAACAATTGGTTTAGGAACACTCGCCGGACAAGATGTTTTAGCTCATGCCGATACGGCATCGGCTGGCGCAACCAGTGGTCAAACAGCAGCTGAATCTTCGGCAAATGATAGTCAACAACAAACATTGAAGACGGCAGCAACATCTGGGTCAACGACTAATGGTCAGGAACAATCTGATTCTAAAGTTACCGGTGAGACTAGCACTGTTAACGGGACTCAGGATAGTTCGGCTACCAATGATCAGACGACAACGGATACGTCTTCGGACCAAATTAATAATGGTGGCACTGGGACCAACGATGAGTCAGTAACTGGCGGTGACCAGAGCACTGATGGAACGGGTGCGGGTAACAATGCGGCTAACGGCTCAGATTTGGAAACACCGGGTAATGTGAACTCAGGTTCAGGTCAAGATACTTCGGCTGGGACGCCTGCCAACGATGACACTACCGGAGCGGATACTGGCAAACAGACTAGTTCCCCCGTCGACACGGGTAATGATGCCGGGACCGGTAATAAACTGGCCGGTGACAGTACGTTGGGCAATGATACGACTGGCAAAGCAGGTTTGATGAAGGCGATGACCTTCAAAGCCGCAGCGGTTACGCCGACCGACTACGTAGATAACAACTTTCAATTTACGATAAATGATGATGGTACGGCCACACTGACCAGTTTAGTGGGCGTCAATGATTCGGCTACGTTGGTGATTCCAACGACCGTTAGTCGTACGGTAAATAATGTAACGACGACGTACGCTGTCTCGGCCATTGGCAGTGGTGCCTTTGCAGCTAGCGGTAATAAAATGGGTAACGTCACCAAAGTTGTCATTGGTGATGGTATCAAGACCATTGGCGACAACGCTTTTGCTTATAACGGTAACATTCAGGTAGTGGACCTAAGCGAAAATCATACGTTGGAAACGATTGGGACGCGCGCCTTTGTCAGCACTAAAATTACGAGTTTGACGTTACCCGAGAGTGTGACGAGTATTGGGGATGAAGCCTTTAGCTACGTTCCTTTGCAGACTTTAGATTTGAGCGCCGCAACCAATCTTCAAAGTATTGGTAGCCAGGCCTTTCTAAGTAGTCAACTGACGAGCTTGACGCTACCCGATAGTGTGACAAGCATTGGGGACCAAGCATTTGAATACAACAATAACCTAACTGACGTTAAACTATCAGCGAACCTCACCTCAATTGGGGCGAGTGCTTTTGCTAGGGACGAAAAGTTAGCGACCGTTGATTTTTCATCAGCAACCCAATTGAACACGATTGGGGCCGGGGCCTTTGCTGGCGCTAACTTGACGACTTTATCGTTGCCCAGCGCCACGACGATTGGTGCTGGGGCCTTCTCCGGGAACCAAGCCTTAACGACGGTGACCTTCGGCAATGGCGTTCAGTCTATTGGCGACTCGGCGTTTTCTGGATACACTGCCCCTGATGGTTCCTATGTGATGGGCAACGACACTGCCTTGACCTCAGTTACGTTGGGAAGCAACGTGACGTCCATTGGCAATAGCACCTTTGCTGGTGCAACGGCCTTAACCACGCTGACCGTTCCTAAAGACAGCCACTTGACGACGATTGGAGACAATGGTTTTTATGCGTCCGGTTTAACGGCTGTTCACCTGCCAGCCAGCCTGACATCAATTGGTGATGGGGCTTTTGAATCTAACTTGAGCTTGGCAGACGTGACCTTTGCAGGTGGCGTGGCTGACGCTGATTTGACGATTGGTGCGAATGCGTTTGCTTATGATGGCCACATTACCACGCTGAACTTGCCAGCAAACCTGTTGGTAATCGGCAATGGTGCTTTTACGGCGGATAACTTGAAGGATGCCGATGGTAACACTACCGGTGGCCTGACGACCGTGACGTTTGCTGACGGCAGTCGGTTGACCACGGTGAGTGAAAATGCCTTTATTTATGATTCCTTTCTAAGCGATATTACGTTACCCGATACGGTGACGACGATTGGTAAGCGGGCCTTCCTAGCTAATTCTGTGTTGACTAGCTTTGTCTTACCAGCCAGTCTTCAAAGTATTGGTGCTAACGCTTTTACCTACGATGATGGCCTTACAACCGTTGATACTCGCAAGGCAACGAACCTGACGACGATTGGTACCGGGGCGTTTGAATATTCTGGGGTCGAAAGTTCTGGTCAAACGGACGCAGATGGTAATCCGCTCTTTGTTCTGCCTGACAGTGTCACGACCGTTGGCGACTTCGCCTTTGCCGGCAGTCACCTGGAAAACATTGACTTGAACGAGGGCTTAACAACAATTGGCGAGGGTGCCTTTACCTATAATGAATTGAGTGGCAACCTGGAATTGCCAACTACGGTGACCTCAGTTGGCGCGAAGGCTTTTTATGGGAATCAACTCAACGGTGTGATCGTACCCACTGGCGCCACGGTTGGAACGGATGCCTTCAGTTACAACCGAATCACGCAATTGCACTCGGGTGTGGGTGATAGTTCGTTGGCGATGAACCAATACGCCGCTTACTTCGGCAAATCGAGCAACGTGACGATCGACACCTTGTTCGATACCCAGGTGGGTAGTTTGACGAACAAGGACTTGGTGCTAACGTCACTGACTAATGGCGTCACGTATAACCCCGCTGACGGGACATTTAAAAATCTAAATCAAACGGATAGTTTCCGGTTTGACTGGTCCTTAAAGGATGCCCAGGGTGTGACGTACGCCGGGGCCTACCAAGTCATTCTGAACGACCCGAAAATTAAAGTAGTGGATGGTCAGGCTTGGTACAAGGATAATTGGACACCGGAATCGAACTTTGTGAGCGCAGAAATGACAGATGGTACCAGTTTGAAGTACAGTGATTTAACGGTCACGGTCAAGAACGCTGCTGGTGATTCCATTAATGCCGACCAAGTTACGCAAGCAGCAGGTGTTTACCAGGTCACCTACATGTATCAGGGTGATACGGAGAATGCCCAGACGATTACATTGACGGTCTCTAAGCGTAAGGGAACGTATACTTTAACTGGGAATCAACAAGTGACCTACAATGGTGAGACGCCAACGTTGCAGGCTAGCGATTATCAAGTTACTTTTTCCGACGGGTTTGTCTACACCTTAAAGGATGGTGACTTACAGCTCGTGCCGACGAATGATACGAATGCTAATAGTCTTCTTGATTCTGTAGGGGCGACGGCAACCAGCAGCGTCCCTAACGTCGGCGACTATCAGGTTGTGCTCGACCCGGACGCCATTGCACGGGTTCAAAGTGAAGCAGTGGGGGCCGACCTCTTTGATTGGACGGAGCAAGGTTCAAATGCAACTCTGAGCATTGTGCCAGCTAGGTTCACGGTAACCATGAACGATGACGGAGCGACTAAGGTGGCCGGTACCGCTGATCCAGTGCCAACCTTTACGGTCACTGACGACAATGGTACGTCAGTGGTCGATTTCCCATTCACCGTATCCTATACGCGGGTGGCTGGTGAAACAGTCGGGACATATGATTACACGTTGTCAGTTCCAGCCAGTGATAATTACGTGGTCAGCTTCAAGTCAGGCAGTTTGGAGATTAAGCCAGCTGACGTGACATTGACCGGGAAGGACGGCACCATCACAGTGGGGGATGCCACACCAACGGCCAGTGTCTTTGGGGCGACCGCCACTGATGAAAACGCGCTTGCCGTACCGGCTGATCAGATTGCGGTGGATCTTCAGGGGGCAGATTTGTCCGTTCCCGGGACCTACCCCGTCAAGTTAAGCTTTGGTGGGCAAACGATTACCGTTAACCTAACTGTTAAGGCTGCTTCAACCGGGGGCAACGGTAATGGAGGTTCTGGTGACAATGGTTCAGGGACGGTTGATCCGACTGATCCAATCGGCCCAACTGATCCCGTTGACCCCACCGATCCAGTAGACCCAAGTAAGCCGGGCGACAAGGATAAAGAGCACGTAATCAGTGATCAAGATGTTCGTTATCCCAGCTCAGCGGCCAAGCCAACGCAAACAGCACAAAAGTCAGTTGATCAGTACCTGCGGATTCACGATGGTGGTTCGGCAGCCCTGATTACACCGGTTGCCAGCCGCGCTGGCCATGATACTGGCGCTACTGGCATCAAGACCAGCGGTGCGGGGGCCACGGTTGAAACGAGTGGACACGCAACGGCTCAGACCCAATCGCCTACTGACAAGCAGGCGACGGCAACCTTGCCGCAGACGAGTGAAGCACAGACACCTTGGTGGTCCGTTCTCGGACTAGCATTGGGTAGTTTGAGCCTTGCTGGTTGGCGGAAGCGACGGCACAACTAAATTTATTGCTAAAATCAATTTCTCATTAAAATTTTTAAGAATTCACGAAGGGACTTAGCCATGACTAAAACATGGCTGAGTCCTTTTTGCGTTGGATAAATGAAGGCTGAAAATGAAAGGATGGTGAAAGCGGGAAGGATTGGGATTTAAAAGGTTGTGTCACATAACCTGACGACCCGCTTTGTCCTGAACAATGGACGTTACATTACGGCTAACAAGCAGTTGGTTCAGGCTGGAAAGCAGACCATGCCTAAGCGAGTTAAGGTTAAGCGCGGCCTCAACCGTTATCAGACGGCGAACTTCTCCAAGCGTAATCATCATTACAGTGCTGGAGCGGTCCTGAAGGTTAAGGGCTGGACGTATTCCAATGCCAATAACTTTAGCAAGGGCGATAGCCTACGCTACCAAGTTAGTGGGGGGTATATTACGGCCAACCAGCATTTTGTCCGGTCAATTAAATAATTGTTTAAAGATTCGGCTTCGGTCGAATCTTTTTTTATAACCATTTAGGAATAGTCTGATGGGTACTAGGCTATGCTTTACAAGAATCAATCCAGTTATCACCTGATTATGACAGTGTTGGTAATGTGTGGGGGCCAGTAGTTAGTTGGATTTCCAAACGAATAATAGTCTAAAAACCGCTCTATACCAGTATTGAATAATGAAATTGTTTACCAAATTCCGTTCATTATATGATATACTGCTATTAGATGAACATGATAAAAGTAAACGGGGTGAGCTAAATGAACCGCACAACTAAAAAACTAACAGTTTCAGGATTAACGCTGTTGTTATTAGGGGGGCTCGTTAGCCCAGTGACCGCCAATGCCGAGACGACTGACTCGGATTTGCCAGTTGCACAGGGAACGACGACCCGCGAAGGACAGACATATTCAGTTGGATCAATGGAAATGCCGTACACGTTGATGGGGAGTAAAACCGGGAACGTCAAAGTTTACTGGTTCCCCAAGTTGCCAACGACCTTGACTGCTGACCAGCTTGAAAATCAAACGTATTTACACGAGTTGGCTGCTATATATCCAGATACACCTGATCTTGAGGATGTTCTTAGTGGCTACCGGCAAGCTCTTCAAGATATCAATTTACTGCCAGGAGAATCTTTCATTGAATTTGAGTATAGACATGCAGAGGAATCCGGTGACATTCCCGATGGTATGACCAAGGAAAGCTATCTTGAATCGATGGGAAACGCTGCCTATGTGACATCGTGGCTGCTCAGTGAATCTGGCAAATATACGGCGAAACAAATTACGCGGGAGGAGTTACAACAAAGTTATGAGAACAATCTCAAACCGCGGTTAACCAAGATGCCAGGTGGTGACGAACAAATTGTCACTTTTGACAGGATATTTGCCTTGGATAGCTCGCAGGAATCGTCATTTGACGCGATATTTAAGGCTTTTTATCAAGGTGGCCGGACCAGTGCTTACTTGAACGATGTACCTGAAGCAGACGTCTTAAAAATCGACCCAGCCGCCACTGAACGGCAAACGCTTGCCCGGGCCAAGCAACCAATGACCGATTTCTTAAAGAAACAAGCGGATGGAACGTACCAGCTTGATGGTGGTTTTTTCACGAACTTTGCCACGTATAGTTCTTGGTTTGAAGAAATAGTAACGCCGCCAGCGACTGAGAAACCAACACCAGCCCAGAGTCAGCCCGTTACCGTCCATTACGTTGACGCTGATGGCAAGACGATTGCAGCTGATAAGACCTTGACGGGTGAGCTCGGCGCTGAATATAAGTCCGAGTCGCAAACGATTTCGGGTTATAAGCTGACCAAGACGCCAGCAAATGCGACTGGCAAGTTTACCAGTTCAGCCCAGTCAGTAACCTACACTTACGATGCCGTGATTCAGACGGGATCAGCGGGGGCAACCGCTGTGCCAAAGGGGACCGTTATTTACGCTACTAAGAAAATTGGCCTCTACAAGCAGGCTACTTTTACCAACAAGGCGCGTAAGCAGTGGTACCACCAAAAATCCCGGACGAATCGGCCAATGTTTGTGGTTACGGGCTACGCAAAATCTAAAAATGGGGTTAAGCGATACAAGGTGAAGGACGTCAACCATCACAGTAAGACGGCCGGTAAGACCGGTTACGTGACGGCTAAGGCGACCTACACGACGCCCGTCTACTACGCAACGACGCACAAGACGGTGACGGTGATCAATCCTAAGGGAATCAATGCTTACAGTAAGAAGTCGTTGACTGGCAAACGGACCCACTACCAGCAGGGACAAGTGCTGAAGGTCAAGAAGATTGTGTCGCAAAACCTGACGACCCGCTTTGTCCTCAGTAATGGTCGTTACGTTACCGGGAACAAGCAATTGGTTCAGGCGGGGAAGCAACAGCGAGCAAAGACCATTCGCGTTCAACGGGGGATCAACCGTTATCAGACGGCTAATTTGACCAAGAAAAATGGGCACTATCGACGCGGTACGGTCCTGAAAGTTAAGGGCTGGACATATTCTAATGCCAACAACTTTAGTAAGGGTGACACGCTTCGTTACCAGGTTAGTGGCGGATACGTGACAGCGAATGGCACCTACGTTCGCAGCATTCGGTAAATAATTTGTGACATGAAAATAGGGACTAGTCAACGGACGTTCTAAGCAAGTGAACGTTGTTGACTGGTCCCTTTTGTTGTGTTGGTGAAGGGGGGATAGACGGCTATTTGGGGACTATTAGGGATCTTAACTTGTGACTTGGGCAGGTGGAGATGAACTGGCTTGAAACGACTGACAGGCCAGTTTTTAGGGCCTGACTGGTCGCTGGTTATGACCAGGGCACAAAGAAAGCGCCACGCAACTGACTGGAATCAGTTGCGTGGCGCTTCAGTGTAAGGTTACATCAAAATCTTAGAGAGGAAGTCCTTAGCCCGATCCGTTTGAGGATTGCTGAAGAACTCGTCTGGGGTGTTGTTTTCTTGAATATAACCATCGGCCATGAACCAGACGCGGTCGGCCACGGACTTGGCAAAGCCCATTTCGTGGGTAACCACGACCATCGTCATGCCTTGGTTAGCTAATTCCTGCATAACGTTCAATACTTCGCCGACCATTTCGGGGTCCAAGGCAGAAGTAGGTTCGTCAAACAGCATCACCTTAGGGTCCATTGCCAGTGCCCGGGCAATGGCGACCCGTTGTGCTTGTCCACCAGATAAGTTGCTAGGGAAGGCGTCGGCGTGATCATCAAGGTTAACTTGGTCGAGCAGTTCGTGGGCCCGTTTGGTGGCCGCTGCATCGTCCATGCCTTTGACTTTCATGGGTGCCAGCTTGATGTTTTCTAAGACAGTCATGTTAGGGAAGAGGTTGAAGCCTTGGAAGACCATCCCCATTTGTTCTCGTAATTCATTAACTTTTTTGGTGTCGAGCGTGGTCAAGTTCTGACCATCGAAATCAACTTCACCACTGTTGGGCGTTTCCAACAGGTTGAGGCAGCGGAGGAAGGTTGACTTCCCACCACCGGAAGGACCAATGACAACGATGACTTGGCCAGGATTCACTTGTTCCGTAATGTCTTTCAACACGTCATTTTTGCCAAAGCTTTTGGCGAGGTTCTTGACCTCGATAATTGGTTTAGTCATGTTGCATTCTCCTTTCGAAGTAGTTTAAGATTCGGGACGCCGTAAATGTCAGGACAAAGTAGAGGACCATGATGACGGCGATTGGGGCAACCCCCCGGTAAGTGTCAGACCGAACAATGTTGCTTTGGAAAATCAATTCGGAGACCCCGATGATGGAAACAATGGAACTATCCTTGATCAAGGTGATAAATTCGTTACCTAATGAAGGCCAGATGTTCTTCAAGGCTTGTGGTAAGACCACGAACCGCATGGTAGCACCACTGGACATCCCCAGGCTCCGTGCGGCTTCCGTTTGACCATCATCCACGGAGTTGATTCCCCCACGAATGTATTCAGCCACGTAAGCACCAGAGTTTAATGAAATCGCAATGATCCCGGATGTCAGGGCAGGTAGGTTCACGATGAGGCCTAAACCGAAGTAGACAAACATGACTTGAACCATCATAGGCGTGCCCCGGATGAATTCAACGTAAGCCGTTGCTAACCAACGGAGACCAGTCCGGACAACGCCACCTTGTCCCATCCGTGCTAGGGCTAAGATAACCCCCATGATGAATCCAAAGAAGACGGAGCAGACGGTGATGATCAGGGTGTATTCAATCCCGGTCAGGAAGGCTTTCCAGTAGTGGAGCATACTGGTGTTGACGGTGTTGGTCTTTAAGTACTTCCCAGCAGCGGGGAGGTAATCCTTGTTGACCAGGTTCTGGTTCTTAATTTGGTCAACGGACTTGTTGGCCTTGGCAACCAGCGCGTCAGATCCCTTAGCGAAGGCAACGGAAGCACTGGTGTCGGAAGCACTTAAATCAAATTTACTTGGAATAGCGGCTAGTTCCTTGTTGTTAGCCACGTAGGCTTGAGCAGAAGGCTTTTCCATGGCCACCCCTTGAATCTTGTGGCTCTGTAAAGCCAGAATCAAGTCAGAAACGGAGGTCATGCCTTTGACGGTCGTACCTGACGTTTGCTTCTTGGATTCATTGTACATAGTAGAACCGGTTTGAGCACCAATAGTCTTACCGACGAAGGAATCCTTGTCTTTATAGATACCTTTGTCAGACTTGTTGATGACGATGCTGTACCCACCTTGATAGTAGGTGTGGGTGAAATCAACGTTCTTTTTCCGAGCGGGTGTTGGGTTCATCCCGGAGATGACCATGTCGACCTTACCGGTTTGCAAGGCCACCAGGAGGGAGTCAAAGGACATGGATTTAACGACGAGCTTCACGCCCATATCCTTGGCGATTTTCTTCCCAACGGCCACGTCCATGCCGACAATTTTCGACTTGCCGTGGACGGTAGCCTGGAATTCATAAGGTGGGTAGTCAGGGGAAGTTCCCATGACCAGGGTCCCCTTTTTCTCGACCTTCGTCAACGAGTTATCCGTGGCGGCATTGGCTGTCGTTGAAGACAACGCGGTAAAGCCAGT
Organism: Levilactobacillus tongjiangensis; assembly: GCF_003946345.1. GTDB lineage: Bacteria > Bacillota > Bacilli > Lactobacillales > Lactobacillaceae > Levilactobacillus > Levilactobacillus tongjiangensis. Next base: position 20,278 of record NZ_RHNY01000002.1, on the reverse strand, counting down.
CACGACTGTTAAGACGAGGGCGAGCAATAAGATTAGTTTCTTTTTCATATATAATTGCTCCTCTTCATTTGTTGATGTATTGAGTATAGCGACTTTCGTGTATTTATGCAAGATTTATTTTAAATATCTAGTTTTTATACACAAAATATCCGAATAAACATGCGCAAATGCCCGATTGTAGCGCGGATGTCATAAATTTTATACATTTTAGAATGAATTTCAAAAAAGCCGAGTTATTTAATTGAATGAATTGAAAGTAAGTGCTAACATAAACAGTGTCTGTTTTATACGGATATCTAAAAAATTTTAGAAAAGAGGAGTTACGATGTCAGGACATTCAAAATGGCATAACATCCAGGGCCGGAAAAATGCTCAGGATGCAAAACGTGGAAAAATCTTCCAAAAAATCTCACGTGATTTGTACCAAGCTGCAAAAGCAGGTGGTCCTGATCCCGACGGTAACCCTCAACTTCGTTTGGAAATGGACAAGGCGCGGGCAGCTAACATGCCTAAGGAAAACATCAAGCGGGCTTTAGACAAAGCTTCTGGTGTTGGTGGCGCCAAGTTCGAAGAAATCACCTACGAAGGCTACGGTCCAGCCGGGACAGCAATCATGGTTGCTGCCTTAACGGATAACAAGAACCGGACGGCTGCGGCTGTTCGTTCCGCCTTCACGCACCATGGTGGCGCACTCGGTGCAGCAGGTTCCGTTTCATACATGTTCGATCGTAAGGGTTACATTGTTATCTTACGTGACGGTTTGGATACGGATGAAGATACGATGTTGATGGATGCTTTGGACGCCGGGGCGGATGACATGGAAACCACGGATGATGAGTTCAAGATCTACACGGATTCTTCGAGTGAAATCGCTGTTCGTGATGCCCTTCAAGAAAAAGGGTACTCACTGGACACCGCTGAAGTTCGGATGTTCCCACAAAACACGACTGAAGTTCCAGAAGCTAAGGCTTCTCAATACCAAGGTTTAATTGAAGAATTGGAAGACAACGATGACGTTTCTGATGTTTACGAAGCTGCCGTTTTACCTGACGGTGTGGAATAGATTTATTGAAAACTTTTCGTTAGCAAACCCGTTACCAGGATTGACCTGGTAACGGGTTTTGTTTTATCTCTAGTGAAAACGAGGCTTGCAATCCGAAAATGGAAGGCGTAAACTGCAAAGCTATGGCAGGGCTTTATGGCCCCGCGTTTTTTTTGATTAAAAGCAACATGCCGTATACTAATTTATTCTATTCGCTGGAAAAACGTTGGGTGCCATGCAGTCTAATACAACATGCCATATACTTTTGAGGGGTGTTATGAATTTGAAAAAACTGAGGAAGAATGGAACTACTGGGTGGGTGTTAGTCGCTAGCCTGGTGCTGCCAGTTATTTGTGCGGGTCTACTCATTCGGTCTTTCTGGGACCCATTTGGGCAAACTGCCAAGCTGCCAGTAGCCGTGGTTAATTTGGATCAGCCAGTCAGTTACCAGGGGAAACGACTGGCCGTGGGGGAAAATGTCGTGAGCCAGTTAAAGCAAAATCATGAACTAGGCTGGCACTTCCTATCTGCGAGTGAAGCGGCGACGGGGATGAAACAGAACCGATACTACACGGTCGTAACAATTCCAAAAAACTTTTCCCAACATGCCAAGACGGTGACGGATGCACAGCCCCAGCCTATGAAGCTGTCGTATGCGACGAATGATTCGCTGAACTATATTGGTGGCATTATCAGTCAAACTGGTGCTACCCAACTGAACCAGGCTGTGCGTCAAGCTGTGACGAAGGCGTACGCACTGAGCATGTTTCAGCAGATTAAACGCAGTGGTCAGGGCTTTCAACGAGCAGCGACGGGGGCCACGCAGTTAAAAAATGGGACCGTGACGTTATCTGATGGCCTAAATGCCTATACCACTGGAGTTCACAACTTGAATAAGGGGATGCTTCAGTTGTCAACGAAGGTTCAGTCGCTGCCAGTTGGTGTACAACGCCTCACCACTGGGGCTGGACAATTGACAACTGGGTTGGACCAGCTTCACGCGAAGACGCAACCATTAGCAAATGGTGTTTCACAGCTGGATGCCGGGGCTAGACGTTTGGCAACTGGCGCCACCAAAGTTTCTGATGGTGCAGAGCAGCTGACTACAAAGACGGGGCCGTTGGCACCTGGGGTTGAGCGGCTAACTGCGGGGGCACGCCGAGTGAATAATGGGATGCAGCAACTAGAAACAAAGGTAAAACCTTTGGCACCAGGTATTTCACGACTCGATAACGGTTCCCAACAAGTAACAACTGGATTGCAGCAACTAAATGCCAAGAGTGGCGCCCTTGCATCTGGCGTCGTGCAGCTACGAGATGGCAGTCAGCTCTTAGCCATGAGTACAGTTAAGTATGCGAATGGTGTTTACCAGTTGAATACTGGTCTTCAGGAGTTGAACACCAAATCCCAAACGTTAACCCAGGCAATTGATCAGTTAGCTGCAGGCTCTGATGAATTGGCTAAGAACGTTCAGGGCGGACAAGCAGGTATCACGGATCTGTCTAAGGGCGTTCAAGCTTTAGCTAGTGGTTCAACAGCTGGCCAGCAGAAGTTTATTGCGGTGACTGCCAACGCATCGGCTTTACTGACGCAGGACCTGGCAGCCCTGGAACAAGCAACGATTTCTGACGGCACGCCTTCAAGCGACTCGTTACAAGCCGTTCAGAATAACGTTGATCAGTTACAGCGTCAGGTGGGTAGTGCAGATTCAGTCGAAACTGACAATGCCACTTCCCAAGCAGCGGCAAAGCTGACGCAGGCGGTGGCTAATTTGGATGATTCACACGTAAGTGGTGCGGGGCTGTCGCAGAGCCAGATTGATGCTAAGGTGACGGCTGTTGCGACTAAGACCAAAATGAGCGCAGAACAGCAGGCGGCGATGAAATCAGCGCTAGCCAATGCTGGTACGTCACAAAGTAGTACTGATGCGACGGCCAAACAGGCAGTGACTGTGGCTGCTCAGAGGTTGGTGGCCGCTAGTGACCAACGGGCAACGGCACCGGCTGCGATGACTCAGCGAACCGTGGCTAAACTTCAAAATAAGCTAGCAGCACTTGATGACTCGTCAACTAACTCTTCATCAGCTTCGATTGCCTTGAAGAAGTTAAAGGCGGATGTACAGACGATTCAAGGCGGATTCAGCGAGTTGGGACAAGCATTAGCCTTACAGAGTGCCGCACTGAGTGGGTTAAATACGAAAGTGAATGTATCTGATCAGAGTTTGGTGAGTCAATATGCGGCGTTGATTAGTGGTTCTCAAAAATTGGCAGGTGGGTTAGATCAAGTTAAACAAAAAACACCGGGTCTTACTGCAGGGATTGGCCAACTTGCTCAGGGAAGTCGACAGCTGGCAGATAAAAGTCCAGCATTGACAGAGGGGGCTTCTAAATTGGCAGCAGGAACGGATGAGATGGCGCAAGGGATGCCGACCCTCACGTCTGGTGTTGGGAAGTTACTAAATGGCTCACAGCAACTGACGACGGGTCTGCAACAGATGAATGGTCAAATGCCGGCCTTCCAAGGCGGCATAACGAGCTTGGCAAACGGTTCGTTGCAAGTGGCCGATGGCTTAACCACATTAAATGCTCAGTTACCAGCCCTGACCAATGGGCTGCAACGACTTGGTGCGGGGACCGGTAGTGTTACCAATGGTGCGGGCCAATTACAAGGCGGCCTGGAGCGGTTGAACGGTCAAGTCCCTCTGCTGGTCGCCGGGGTATCGCAATTAACTACGGGTGGTCATCAGCTTAGTAATGGACTGACTACCTTGAATGGCCAGACGCCTGCTCTGGTCCAAGGGATTAGCCAACTGACTATTGGTTCGCAAAGACTGAATCAGAATTCAGACAAATTGGTTGCAGGAGCGAAGAAAGTCTCTGACGGCAATGGAACTTTGGCCCAATCGTTACAGGGCGGTGCCGATAAAATCAGTGCCCAGCCATTGACAAGTCGAATGGCAGAAATGTTTGCAGCGCCTTCGGACTTAGATCACCAACGCTTTAGTTATGTGCCGAACTTTGGTCACGCAATCGCGCCGTTTGTGGTAGCAATGATGACGTTCTTAGGCTTGACCGTGTTAGTCGCATTCTTTGACATTCATCAGTGGTTACGCACGCCAAGACAACTCTTGAATTTGACCGGTTGGGTCATCTTGCAAGGTTTACTGACCAGTGGTGGACTCGGGGTGCTGCTGCATGCCGTTCATCCGTTGGCCTTCATGGGCTGGACGACGCTCTTTGCCGTGACAGTGTTGGGTGTTGAACTAGCATTACGGGCGTACCTCGGACGGCTGGCAGTACTCGTGGTGGGAGGACTCTTCTTCCTGCAGCTTTGTGTAGCCAATGGCATCTTTCCTAGCCAAACAGTGAAGACGCTGTACGCACCGTTGGCGAAATTCTTGCCAGTGACGTACGCGAACCTTGGCCTATCGCAGGCACTGAGTGGAACGGGAATCAGCTCGACTGTTTTAACGGTGGGATTGAGTGCTGCTTGCGTCATCTTAGTTCTGAGTGTAGTGGCAATTAGCTTACGATTTATACGTCAGTTTGACGTGCAACAGTCAGAAACATTGGATGAGTAAATATGAATGAAGAAAAAGGTTCAGAAATTTCTGAACCTTTTTTGCTGTAATTAAAAATAAACAACTGACTTTTACGGAGTTAACTTAAAAGGGGCAGGAGAGTGAGCATGTGATAAAACGAGTGATTGATGAAATGCTAACAGCGGCAGTCGCAGTTCGAGCTTCCGATATATACGTGTTACCGCAAGCAACGGGGTATTTGGTACGACTACGCTATGCACAAACAGTTCAGTTGTGGCGTGAAGTTAGTCGAACGATGGGGGAGCAACTCATTTCCTATCTCAAATTTCAGGCCAATATGGCAATCAGTGACCAACGGCGGCCTCAGGTGGGCGCCTTGAATTGGACCGGGAAGAATGGTGACTTGGAACTACGTTTCTCAACGGTGGGGGATTATGCTGCACGTGAGTCATTGGTGATTCGGATAATTTATCCCTATTTTTCCGGAAACATGGCTTTTCTGGATGCCCGTCAGCCAGCCAAATTGACCCAATTGGCGCAGCAACGGGGGTTGATGGTTTTTGCTGGGCCAACTGGTTCCGGCAAGACGACTACGATGTATTTGACGGCCCGCCAATTAGAGCGCACCGCGATGGTATTGACCATTGAGGACCCGGTGGAAATTCGGGAGACTAAGTTTGTTCAGCTACAAGTCAACGTTGCCGCGGAGATGACCTACGCAGAGCTTTTAAAAGTGGGATTACGCCATCGACCGGACGTCTTTATTATCGGTGAAATTCGGGACGCGGTGACGGCTCAGGCAGCGGTGCGGGCAGCTTTGAGTGGTCACTTAGTACTCAGTACGGTGCACGCGCGAAGTGCTGGTGGCGTGCTGACTCGGCTGACAGAACTGGGTGTGTCACTGGATCAGTTACAGCAAGTCTTGACGATGACGAGCTATCAGCGGCTAGTTCCTAGAGTGACGGGTGGGCCAGCAGTCTTATTAGACATTGTCACCGGACGAGAGCTTCAAAAAGATCGGCAACTAGAATTTTCGGAAAGGTGGTGGGGAGCTCTTGAGACGGCACGGGTTAACGGCGAGGTTTCGCGCGAAGTGGCTCAGCAACTCCGCTACGGCTAAGTGGCCATTGACCAGTCAGTTGCAGTTTTGCCAGTTACTAGCTGACCAATTGGCGAGTGGCTTTTCTCTGCGCCAGGCGATTGCGTTCAGTCAAGAGGTAAAGGCAGACTTGCCAAAAAGTGTGGCGCAAGTAGCCACGGAACTTGCGGCAGGTACTGATTTTGTGGCCAGCTTGGCACCTTATTTACAGCCCAACGTGTTTTATCAGTTACGACTGACGACAACGTATGGTGACCTTGGTTCTGCGTTGAATCAGGCTGCCACACTATTAAGGTTAATGGCCACTCAGAAAAAACGGTTGCGCCAATTGCTTCTCTACCCGTTGGCTCTTTTGCTGGGGATGTTGGGGTTATTTGTCACGCTGCAGGTGGGGATTTTACCACAGCTCCAGCAAGAGATTGCCCCACAGCGAGCGACGTCCTTTGCTGCGGGGCAGTACTTGATATTCGTGAGTGTGATTGGGCTTGGGTGTTTTTTGGTGACTAGTTATCGTTGGTGGCGCCAACAATCCCGATTAGCTTTGGCTAGCTGGTATCTGCGATTGCCCCTGATAGGCCGACTCTGCCGGGCATACTATGCGTATTATTTGGCGGCTAGTTTGAGTCAGTTAGTGAACAGTGGGTTGAGCGTGAAGCAAATGGTTACCGTTCTCACCCAGTTACCAGACCAAGCCTTACTGCATCAGCTGGCCGTGACTTTATCTAGCCAATTAGCTGCCGGTCAGTCACCCGTTGGCTGGTTGCGGCAACAGGCATACGTGCCGACCCAACTCGTTATTTTGCTGCAGAAGGGGAGTACCAATGATCAGTTGGCTAGAGAGCTCCACCTCTACAGTGATTTACGCTATCGGGAGCTGGTCCAAGCCAGCGAACAAACGTTGGCCCTCGTACAACCAATCCTATTAACGGTGGTGGCGTTAATGATTGTCGGGGCGTATTTGAGCCTGTTGCTGCCTATGTATGCAAATTTGCAGGGGGTTATGTAGTGCAGAGGAGAAGGGGATTTACCTTGGTTGAAATGACAATTGTCCTATTCATTATTTCATTACTGATTTTGATTATTTTGCCCAATCTAAGTGGTCAACGACATCGGGCCCAAAGAATTCACAAGAGTGCGATGGAAACGGTGGTTCAAGGACAAGTTACGGCTTATCTGGACGATCATGCAGGGGCGGTCACCGTTAGTTACGCTGATTTGGAACGGGATCACTATTTGACGCTGGCTCAAGTTAAACAGGCAGAACAAGAAAAAATTCCGCCACGTGGTTAAGCGCCGGGGGTTCACGTTATATGAAATGTTGCTAGTCCTGGCAGTCGTGACCAGCTTGACCACCTTAGTGGGCTTTCAGAGCAATCGACGAACCAATATGGCTGCTGAACAAGCTTTTTGGCCAGCATGGCAACGGGTCTGGCAAGCCGGCCGTCAGCAAGCCATTCAATTAAAACAGCCGTTGCGTTTATCAGTTGATCAGAAGACGGGAACCACAACGTTGCGAGTGATACGTTCCGGAAAATTGCTGAACCGGTTACAGCCACCGACAACTTTGAAATGGCGTGGTGGGGAGTCTAGTTGGCAGTTCTTACCGCACCGTGGTACCGCACCAAGACTAGTGGAGTGGTATAGCACGACGTATCGCTGTTGGTGGTATCAAACAATTCAGTTGGGAGGAAACCTCATTCATGTGGAATCAGCGCAACAACGTCGGTCATCAGGGCTTTCTCCTGCCTGACGCGTTAATCGCGTTAGCTGTGGTTGCATTAACAGTGGGATTAGTCACCCAGACGGTTTTGGTCGTGCAGCGGCAAGCTCATGTGCGGGAGGAACGCCTGATGCGGGCCCGCCTCCGCCATGATCAGGCGCTGCTAATATGGTCGCAAAAGTGAAGCGCCGTCAGGGTTTTAGTTTATTTGAAGCAATCCTGGCATTAGGGATCGCCGCCGGAATGTTTGTCGTGGCGGGTGGGATTGACCGCGTCCTGCTACGTCCCGTTCGCCAAAATCCATTGGCTTGGTTTCAAGTAGTTACGGTGTTGGAACAGCCACAGCGGTACCGTATTCGACGGGTGTTGCCCACCGAACTGCAGTTGTGGGATACCCAAAGCACACCAAAAAATAAAGCCATTTCAATTTGGCGAGATGATCACAACGTTTTACGGTTAACTAATGAGCAGAAACAGGGTTATGATCCACTTTTGAAACGGGTGACGCAGGTTAAGTGGACCGAGGTTGATCGGCGCGGGTTAGTTCGGTTGACCCTCAAACAGGAGGGATTACCATGGCACAGCACCATCCTCGATTTACGCGGCGGGGATTCTTAACCTTGTGGGCATTATTACTTCTAGCAGGAGTCAGCCTGTTATTAACGGTGGTGATGGTTGCCACGACTGCCCAACGACAAGTGACCAACGTTTTAGTTAGACGGTACGATCAGGCGACTGAGACCGTTCACTGGCAAAATGCCCAGCATGTGAAGAAAACCACAGGTAAACCCGTCCGTAATCGCGCTAAATAAGGATTAGGCGCAAAGATTGCTTGAATAAGTTCGTAAAAATCGGTACTATAGATAGCGGATACAAAGTGTCACGGAAACTTCACAAGGAGGCGAAGCGTGCTGTCACAAGAACAGACCGAAACGCTATTTAAGGTCCTCGATGAATCAACGACGACCTTACAATCTGCGTTAAGCACATCTTATTTAGATGCGTTCATTGAAACGGGAGACAATCTCCTCAATGGACAAGTTCAAGTTGAAGACGGCCGGCCAGAGGCCAAGGTCGTTCAACAGCTGACCGACTTGTATCAACAAGTCGATTGGCAGACGTATGACGCCGAAACGGTTCGACGGGCAGTTCAATTGGCAATGTTGAAGGCGATTCGCGTCGACGACATCCAAGCCAATCATCAATTGACCCCTGATACAATTGCTTACATTATGGGGTACCTGGTTACCCGACTGGAAAAGAACAAGCAACATTTAACGTTGCTTGATTTGACCGTGGGTACGGGTAACTTGTTAACGGCAGTGATTTCACAACTGAAGGCGGTCGTAGCTGGTAAAATTGACGCTTATGGGGTGGACAACGATGATACGATGTTGGCCATTGCACAGACGTCGAGTGATCTCCAACGTTTACCGGTGGATTTGATCCATCAGGACGCGTTGGAGCAATTACTGGTGCCAGCTAGTGACTTGATTGTTGCTGACTTGCCAATTGGGTATTATCCAATTGATGAGAATGCAGCCAACTACCAAACCCATGCTGCTAATGGTCATTCATTCGTTCACCACCTGTTACTTGAACAGGCGGTCAATCAGTTGACTGATGGTGGTATTGGGGTTTTCCTGGTACCCTCACAGTTATTTCAGACGGATGAGGCCCACGGCATGTTGAAGTGGTTGCCAGGTCACGCCTACCTACAGGGCTTGCTGAACTTACCAAGTGAGCTCTTTGCCAACGCCAATGCGCAGAAGGCGATTCTGATTCTCCAGAAGCCGGGCGCAGGTGCCAAGCAAGTTGAACAAGTAATGTTGGGTGAATTCCCTTCATTTAAGAATCAATCAGCATTTCAAAAGTTTGTCGCAGAGATCGTTCAGTGGGAAGAACAGAATCTACTGACGGATCGCGCATAAAAAGGAGAAAAACACCACATGGGAAAATCATTAGCTATTAACGCCGGAAGCTCAACCTTAAAGTTCAAGCTGTTCGAAATGCCTGAAGAAAAAGTCATTGCCGAAGGTGCGATTGACCGAATCAGCTTAGGAAACTCATTAGTTGAAATCAAGTACGGTGATGGCCAAAAGTACGAAACTCATGAGGACGTTAATGACCATAACGCCGCCATTCAATTAATGTTGGACCAATTGACTGAATTGAAGATTATCACGGACTTCAATGAAATCACCGGTGTTGGTCACCGGGTCGTTGCGGGTGGACAAGAATTCAAAGATTCTGCGGTCATTGATGATGACGTCTTACAAAAAATTGAAGACTTGTCTGAATATGCCCCACTACACAACCCAGCTGCTGCAATGGGTATCAAGGCATTCAAGAAGATTCTGCCAAACGTTTTGAGCGTGGCGGTCTTCGATACGTCTTTCCACACATCCATGCCACAAGAAAACTACATGTACGCTATTCCTTACGAATACTACGAAAAGTTTGGTGCGCGGAAGTATGGGGCCCACGGAACGAGTCACCGTTACGTTGCGCACCGTGCCGCTTCTATGCTGGGTAAGCCATTGAAGGACTTGAAGTTGATCACGATGCATTTAGGCGCTGGTGGGTCAATCACTGCCATCAAGGATGGTAAGTCATTCGATACGTCCATGGGCTTCACGCCACTGGCTGGGATTGAAATGGCAACGCGGTCAGGGGACATTGATGCTTCCTTGGTAGCTTACCTGATGGAAAAGCTCAACATTGACAAGCCTAACGACATGATCAACATCTTGAACAAGAAGTCTGGTTTGGTTGGGGTTTCCGGTGTATCAGCCGACATGCGTGACTTGGAAAAGGTCCAAGCTAAGAACCCACGGGCTAAGTTAGCGCGTGACATGTTCATCAACCGAATCGTTCGTTACGTTGGTTCGTACCTGGCTGAATTGGGTGGTGCTGATGCTATCGTCTTCACTGCTGGTGTTGGTGAAAACGACATCATGATTCGCCAAGAAGTTGCTGATAAGTTGGCATACTTCGGTATCGGTGTTGATCCTGAAAAGAACGACATCCGTGGGGTTGAACGTGATCTTAGCAAGGAAGGGTCAAAGATTAAGACACTCTTGATCCCAACCGATGAGGAATTAATGATCGTTCGTGACATCGAACGTTTACGTAAATAAGCATTAACCGAGGCCTCCCAGGAATATTTGTCCTGGGGGGCTTTTGTGTTCACTAAAAGGTGAATGAATTTCATCTAAAAACTGTTAGAGTGAAATATATGACTCTATACCAGGGCTGCTCGCTACTTAGTTTAACGAACCAACTGTTACGGCTGGTAGCATTGTCCATGCGTCAGTGTATAATATATTTCAACAAAGGGGCGATTAAGATGAAAGATAGTCAACAGAATCAGGACCAAGAATTCTCACGTGGTCTGCAGAGTCGCCACGTCCAGCTGATTGCCCTTGGGGGGACAATCGGGACGGGACTCTTCTTGGGCTCTGGCCAAGCCATCCATTTGGCAGGACCATCCATATTATTAGCTTATCTAGCGACAGGTGTGATGTGCTTTCTACTCATGCGAGCATTAGGTGAGCTATTACTTTCCGATTTGAACGTGCACTCTTACATTGATTTTATTCACCGCTATTTAGGCGATAAAATGAGTTTCGTGGCCGGTTGGACCTACTGGGTCTGCTGGATTGCCTTGGCTATGGCGGAAGTTACGGCCGCTGGACAATACATGCAATTTTGGTTTCCCCGGCTACCTCAGTGGGTGACAGCACTAGTTTTGCTGGGAATCCTTCTCACGTTGAATTCTGTGGCAGTGGGCGCGTTTGGTGAGACTGAGTTCTGGTTTGCAATTATTAAGATCGTGGCCATTATCGGCCTGATCTTGGCGGGTGCTTACATGGTAGCCGTACGCTTTCCTACACCGGCCGGGCATGCTAGTGTGAATAATTTGGTTGCTAGCGGGTTCTTTTCTCATGGTGCTAAAGGTTTCTTTCTGTCATTTCAAATGGTGCTTTTTAGCTTTGTCGGAATTGAAATGGTGGGGATGACCGCGTCTGAGACGGCTAATCCGACCAAGGTTATTCCTAAGGCCATCAATGATATTCCCGTACGAATTATTCTGTTCTACGTCGGCTCCTTGCTGGCACTGATGTGTATTTACCCATGGCACGCTATCTCGCCAGACAGCAGTCCATTCGTACAGGTCTTTAAGAGTGTGGGGATTCAATCAGCGGCGGCCATCATTAATTTTGTGGTGCTGACCGCTGCAGCTTCCGCTTGCAACAGTTCACTTTTCACGACTGGTCGGATGTTGTTTTCACTCACGTATGACGGTGAGAGCCGGTTCTCTAAGAAGATGAGTACGTTATCGAAATCGCAAGTTCCCGTACCTGCGCTCCGCTTCTCGACGCTGGTCATTGCGGTGTCAGTATTTCTCAACTTTATTATGCCTGGACACGTTTTTGCCCTGGTCACCAGTGTGGCAACGACCTGTTTCCTCTTCATCTGGTGTGTCATTGTTTTGGCCCACATGAAGTTTAAAAAGCAGCAGCGTGAACAGGGAATTCAGGCGTCGAAGTTCCATTTGCCGTTCTTCCCGTATAGTGATTACTTTATCTTAGCCTTTCTGGCGATGGTGGCGGTGGTGCTGTTCTTTAAGACGGACACGCTGATTGCCTTGATTGGGTCGGTTGTATGGCTGGGCATCCTGATGCTGGTAAAAACGGTGAAGGATCGGCGAATGACGGCTACGTTAGGCGAGTCGGACGATGATCATGAGTAACGTTTCGGTAAGATGAAGGTCGGACCGGCAAGCTAACCAAATAGACTTTGTCAATGGCGCAGGCCGGGAATGTGAATTCCCGGCCTTTTTGAGCGAAAATTTTTATAAGCAGTAGCCACCGATGTCAGCGAAATTTACAGGGAAGTGCTACGATAAGACTATCTATTCAAAACGGAGGGTCCACTAATGAAAACAGTAAAAATTGCCGGTAAGACTGTCCCAGCCATTGGAATCGGAACTTGGCACATGGGCGATCAGGCAGATCAACGAGAGAACGAAATTGCTGCCATTCAGGCGGGACTCGCTGCCGGTGCACGGGTAGTCGATACGGCCGAAATGTATGGCTCGGGGCGATCAGAGACACTTGTTGGTGAGGCCTTGGCTGGCAGTAAGCGAGATGATCTTTTCTTGATATCTAAGGTATTACCTGAGAATGCGTCTAAACAACGGATGGAAGCCAGTTTAGATGCCAGCCTTCGTCGACTCCGAACGGATTACCTGGATCTCTATTTGTATCATTGGCGCGGCAACGTTCCGTTAGCGGAAACGGTGGTGGAACTCCAACGCTTGCAAACGTCAGGAAAAATTCATGCCTGGGGCATTTCTAACTTTGATGTGGCCGACCTTGATGAACTATGGGCATTGCCACAGGGCGATCAGGCGGCAGCCAACGAAGATCTCTATCATCTGGGCAGCCGTGGATTAGACTTTGCGGTATTGCCTTGGCAACGAGAACATCAGCTGCCATTGATTGCGTATTCTCCGATTGCCCAAGGGGATGCGTGGGGGCATCAATTAACCACTAACGCGGTGGTCAAAGAAATTGCTGCCGCTCACGGTGTTGGTATCTATCAAGTCTTGTTGGCCTGGGTCATTCGCAATCCGCAAGTCCTAGCCATTCCCCAAACGAGTTCCGTCCAACACATGGAACAGAACGTGGCAGCAGCTAGTTTAACGCTGACTGTGGCTGAACTTGCAGCATTGGATGAACAATTTCCCCGCCCAACTCATAAAGAATCATTAGATATTTTGTAAGGAGGACCAGCATGCAATTTTTTACATCGGACACGCATTTTTTTCATAAAGATCTTTTAGGAGACAATGATTTTGCACCGCGGCCCTTTGCCAACGTTGACGAAATGAATCAAACCATTATTGATAACTGGAACGCACGAGTGGCGCCAGGGGATACGGTCTACCATTTGGGAGACATTGCCTTGTACTTCACGCGGCCAGCCAGCAAGTCAGATGAAGCTGTGTTTGAGGTATTGAGCCAGCTAAATGGAAACCTAGAATTAATTAAGGGAAATCATGATAGCCGCGCGTTGTTCAAGCATTTGGCTGCGAACAACTATGTAGATCATGGTGAGGATAAATTCAAGTTCCACGATGTCGGTGCACTGATTAAGTATGATCACCGCCAGTACTATATGACCCACTACCCAATGATGCTGGGGATTGTTAATCAAATTATCAACTTGCACGGGCATATCCATCACTATGCAGTTCCCGTGAAGGAAAATATCAATGTTGGCGTGGATACGCCAGAGCAACGGTACCTTGATCAGAAATTACCGTTTGGCACGCCATTTTCCACCAGTGAAATTGAACAGATGGGGCAGAGTTTCGCGACAAGCAATAGCGCTTGACCGTTTCCTCACGATGCCGTAGGATTAAAATCAGTGTTAAGAGGAGATTGAGAGCATGGAACAACTGACCATTTTGCATACGAATGACCTGCATTCTCACTTTGAGAACTGGCCACGGATTCGTCGTTACCTGGCTAAAGAACGGCAAGAAGCAGTTGCTGCTGGGCATACGGCGTACACCTTTGACCTAGGTGACCACGTTGATCGGGTGCATCCCGTTAGTGAGGCCACGAATGGTCAACAGAACGTTCAGCTGATGAATCAGATTGGTTATGATGCTGTCACCATTGGGAACAATGAGGGCCTAGGCTTCATGCGGGCCCAGTTAGACCACCTCTACGATCACGCGAATTTTCCGGTAATCGTGGGCAATCTGCTGACGGCGGACACTCATGAGCGGCCCAGCTGGGCGGTCGACCATCGTCTCTTGACGACGGCAGCAGGGACCCGAGTCCTCGTGCTGGGCCTGACGGCGCCTTACCAATTAACGTACCCGTTGGCTGGTTGGAAGCCCATTGCAGCAATGACGGCGCTACAGGAGTTGTTAACGACCTATGCTGATCAGTTTGATGTTTGCGTGCTCCTATCTCATTTGGGATTAGACGTAGACCGTCAGATTGCCAAACGCTTTCCGCAGGTGACCGTTATTATTGGGAGTCACACGCATCATTTGTTACCGCATGGCGAGCATGATCAGCAGAGTTTACTGGCGGCGGCTGGAAAATTTGGCCGGTACGTTGGTAAAATCGAGCTGACTTTGGATGGCAACCACGTAGTGACTACTGCATCGGCCAGTGTTGTGGAAACGGCTACTTTGCCAGTAGAACCCAGCGACCAAGCAGAAATTACGGGGTTAGAGGATCTCGGAGAGTCGATTCTATCCGAGCAACGGGTAGCTGATTTACCGGTTGCCATGGAGGCAGACCCCGTGGGCCAACCCCGGTTGGTTCGTGAAGGCTTGCACGCCATTGCAGAATATGCGGGTACCCAGGCCGCTATCTTAAACGCCGGTTTATTTTTACAAGATCTGCCTAGCGGAATCGTGAATGCAAATCAGTTACATCAGTTGCTGCCACACAATATGCACGTCATGACGGTCACCTTGAACGGGTATGACTTGTGGCGCCTAGTTCAAGAATTTGAAATTGCCCGGCTGTTCTTGCGGCGGTTCCCGCAGAAGGGGATGGGCTTTCGCGGAAAGATTTTCGGGGAACTTAATTACCTGGGAATCGCTTATGATCCGCAGTCTCATGCCGTCACCTGGCGGGGAGAGGCTTTGTCTGCACACCGCCAGTATAAGATTGCTGTGCTAGACCATTATCTGTTTATTCCATTTTTCCCAACGATTCATATTGTGGGGAAAAACCATATTTTATACGAAGATTTATTGCGGGAAGTGTTTGCCAAGTATCTGGCGAAGCACTATCCCATTGACGAGAGAGGATGACGACGGTGGATCGAAAAGATTTAGAGGCGTTAGTCGCCGAACAACGAGAGAGTCGTGAGCCAGCCGCCGAAGTAACGCGGGTGGATGAGACGCATTTAACAATCAATGGTCACCCATATGAGTTGGTGACCGATGTTCGTGACGGGTTTGATTTCACTGAGTTTGCCCGCCGGTTCAGTACGATTTTGAGTAAATTTGACTATATCGTGGGTGACTGGGGTTTTGAGCAACTTCGTTTGAAGGGCTTTTATGCTGAGGACCGTGCCGGTGCCAAACAGAATCAGATTGAAGCAGTCCAGGATTACCTTTATGAGTCCTGTAACTTTGGCTGTGCCTACTTTATTCTGCACAACTTGGATGTAAAGTCGGCACCTAAGCCACGGCGGAGTCGCTCGCGGCGCCGGAATAAACCAGCAGCTACGACTGCGACGAAGGAAACTTCGCAGCAGAGTGTGAAGCCGCGTGAGACGGCCAAACCCCATGCTGAAAAGAAAGCGACTAGTAATGGGAACCATCCCACCAACGGCAATGGGAATACCCATCGTCGGCGGTCACGTCACTCACGGCGAAAGAACACGGCGCATCCATACACTGAGGAACGTCGAACGACGACTAAACAGCCAACTACTGACAAGGCCAAAACGGTCACAGTTGGCTCTGGCGGTCACGGTCGTCGTCACTTTACCATTAGACAGAAAAAAGAAGATTAGGGAGAGTTTGCGGTGAAAAAGTATCAAGCTTATTTAATTGACTTGGATGGAACCATTTATGCGGGTTCCAAGCGTTACCCTAAAGCTCGCCAATTCGTGGAACGGCTGCAGGCAGCTGGAACGCCATTTAAATTTGTCACCAACAACACCACCAAATTACCGGTTGATGTCGTGCGTAATTTAGCAGACAATCATGATATTCACGTGACGACGGACAACGTCTACACGGCGGGTTTAGCAACTGCTGACTATCTGGATCAATTGGCGGGCAGTACTGGTGAGCGAACCGTCTACGTCGTTGGTGAGATCGGTCTGCGCCAAGCATTGACTGCCAAGGGCTTCACGGTGGATGAAGAGCACCCCAAGTATGTGGTCGTCGGTCTAGATAGCGACGTGACCTACGAAAAATTTGCGAAGGCCGTTCTGGCTATCCGCAGTGGGTCAACCTTTATTGGAACCAATTCCGATTCCAATATTCCTAAATCTAGAGGATTGATGCCTGGTGCGGGGGCACTAGTTGACCTGGTCCGGTACGCAGTCCAGACTGATCCTATTTTTGTGGGCAAACCTGAACCGATTATTTTAAATAATTCGTTGCAACAAATGGGAATCGCGCCGGAAGATGCTTTGATGGTTGGAGACAACTATCTGACGGATATTTTGGCTGGTATTCATGCGGGGGTGGACACACTCTTGACCTATACGGGGGTTTCCACGCCGGAACTGGTGGCACAACAAGCCATTCAACCGACCTATACTGTACCTTCACTGGACCATTGGGATCTCGAGGGGGGACCAATTGCGTAGATTGAACCGCTGGGGAGGACTGACCGTGCTATTCTTAGCGTTGATCAGTCTGGTCGTTGCTCTAACTATTAACGCTTTTTGGCTGTATCGGTTGGACATTCACTGGTTGGGGATTTCCCAGACGGTGGGGATGGCGCCTCATAAGCTCATGCATAATTACTACCAGATGGTGGGCTACCTTGAGCTACCTTGGGTCACAGATCTCAATATGAGTGATTTTCCAACGTCCTATACGGGGATGGTTCACTTTCATGACGTGAAAAATTTATTTTTACTAAACAACGTTGTGTTGTTGGTGACCATTGTGCCCGCAGGATTGTTTTTGCGGCAACTTCACCGGCGCGCGGAACAGTGGCGATTACTATGGCCGGTACAAGTAGCAGCAGTGGTGCCATTGGTCTTAGGTGCGTTAATGGCAGTCAACTTTAATGGATTTTTTATCGCTTTCCATAAGGTACTCTTTCGAAATAATGACTGGCTGTTTGATCCATCACTCGATCCGATTATTACGGCGCTACCTGACACGTTCTTCTTACATTGCTTTGCCTTAGCTTTCATTTTATTTGAACTAGGGCTTGGCATTCTGTACTGGCGGGGACGCGTGGCTATCAAACGGGCTTAATTGAAAATTTAGTGCAAACAAAAAGCCTGACTGCAGTCAGGCTTTTTTAGTAGGATCAGTGTTTAGTCTTCTTCTGGGAGATTACTCGGTGCAGCGTTGTTAGGTGTGTGACGCCCCTTTAACCAACCAACGATGGCTGGAATCAAAGAAATCACGATGATGCCTAAGACAACGGCTGAGAAGTGGGCTTTGACGAATGGAATATTTCCAAAGAAGTAACCGCCGCCGCAGCAGATCAGCACCCAGGTAATTGCGGCGCTAATATTATATTTTAAGAAGCGTTGGTAAGGGAATCGTGAGCCGGCTGCCGTGAAGGGGACGAAGGTCCGAATGATGGGCATGAACCGGCCCAGGAAGATGGCCAAGGGACCATGCTTGCGGAAGAATTTCTCAGATTGTGCTAGCTTGTCTTTATTGATCAAACGGCCAAACCAGGAATGGTTGGACAATGCTGCCCCGGCTTTACCGCCGAGAAAGAAGTTCAGAGAGTCACCGGCAATCGCTGCTGCTAGGAAGATGGCCAAGAAGAGCCAGATGTTTAAGCCATAAACTGGATTAGCCGCTAGTGCTGCCGCTGCAAACAGAAGAGAATCACCAGGCAGAAATGGGAGAATCACGGCACCAGTTTCAACGAAGACGATGGCAAAGAGTATCAGATAGGTTGAGCCGCCAAACGTGGTGACGATGTTGGCCAGATGGCTGTCGATGTGAAGCACAAAATCGATTAAGTATCCCATTTTAATATAGTTGCTCCTTATGCGTTAATTTGTTTTCACTCAACATTGTAGTGGCTTTTGACCCCACAGTCAGCAGAATCCGCGAAGCTTAAACAAATTATGATATTTCTATTGAAAGGGTGTATCTTCTTCATTAACGTCGTCGTGAGCCAGTCGAGCTGCTGCCGCTGCGGCAATGGCACCTACCAGATCGTCTAGGAAGGTATGGATGATTCCAGGTTCGTGAGCATTGAGCTTAGCGAGGATACCTGGTTTCGTGCGATCGATATACCCGTAATTTGTAAAGCCAATGGAGCCGTAGATGTCGACGATTGAAAGAGCCATCGTTTCATCAACCCCATAGAGGCCTTCGTCACGTTCAACGATTGTTTGCAGGGGTTCTAAGAGGTCGTGATGTTCGGCGGCGATGTCCAGTTGAATCCCAGTAATGATGGCGTTTTGGACTTCCCGTTTGCTGAGAACTGTGGTGACGCTATGGAGGGCGGTTTCCTTGGTCAGGTCCTTGATGTAATCCTTTTGCAGGAAGAGGACGAGTTCGGCGATGTCTGTCAGTTCGACGCCGCGTTCGTTTAATAAATCAATCGTTCGTTTCTTTAATGCAGTTGCTGGTTTAGCCATGAAGAGGTCTCCTTTTTAAGAAAAATGTCGTGCTTCTAGTATAGCACCGAACCCCTGAGTTGCATTTTTGGTGGTAGGCGGTGATAATATAATAGATAAACAGAAAGTGTTTAAACGATATGGAGGATAATTATGACAAAGTTTCCACAAATTGATTTGGCTAACGCCAGGGGTCCGCAAGTAACTATTGAAACATCGATGGGAAACATTCAGCTGCAGCTCTTCCCCGAACAAGCACCAAAGACAGTTGAAAACTTTGTAACCCATGCCAAAGCTGGTTATTATGATGGCTTGACGTTCCACCGGGTGATTCCTAACTTTATGATTCAAGGTGGGGATCCTACTGGTACGGGAATGGGTGGCGAAAGTATCTGGGGCCAACCATTTGAAGATGAATTCTCTCAGGAGTTGTATAACTTGCGTGGAGCGCTCTCGATGGCTAATGCAGGTCCTAACACTAACGGTAGTCAGTTCTTTATCGTTCAAGATAAGGATATGACTAATCAGATGCAGAGCCAGATGCATGATGCTGGTTTCCCTGAAGAAATCGTTGATGCTTATAAAAATGGGGGTACTCCTTGGTTGGACTTCCGACACACGGTCTTTGGCCAGGTAATCGATGGGATGGACGTGGTTGATGCCATTGCCCAAGTTAAGACGGATTCCAGTGATCAACCAGCAACGCCAGTGACGATGGATAAGGTTACGGTTAGCGAGTAAGCGTTATGGAAGAGGTGACAAGCATGGCATTTAAAATTGGCCAACGCGTCACGGGTCAGATTACCGGGATACAACCATACGGCGCTTTTGTCAGTCTGGGTGGGCACCGGCAGGGTCTGATTCACATTTCGGAATGTCATTGCGGTTATGTAAAGGACATTCATGATTATTTGAAAGTTAATGAAGAGGTTGAGGTCGTTATTTTAGACATCGATGAGTTTACGGGGAAAATCAGCTTATCGCTCCGCTGTCTGGAACACCTTGACACTAGTGTAGAAGTTTTAGATCATCAACACCGTCATTATTGGACGAATCACCGTATCAATATTGGCTTTAAGCCGATTGGTGACCGTCTGACAGGGTGGAAGACGGAAGCGTTGAGGCAATTAGATGAACAGGAAACGTCCTAATTTTGGATGTTTCCTGTTTTTTTTGAATTTAACCTTGACCTTAGGGGGGATGATTGATAAGATATTAGCTGTTGCTGTTATCCGCAGTTAGTTGCATAAAAATGTAATTGATGAATAGCCATACAAATTAAAATTTGTGCTTGACGAGTTAAACAGCAACTGCTAGAATGATTTATGTTGTCAAAAAGCAAAACACGGCGCTTTCTGAGCGATTTGAAATCTTGAATATATATTCATTAATTTCAAAAAGATGTTGACATAATTTTGACAACATGATATACTTTAAAAGTTGTCACGGAGCGTTAATCGTTTCGTTAATAACTGGTAGACCTTTGAAAACTGAACATTGTTTCGACAAACCAAATATGTGTAGGGCGGTTTGATACTTGGTATCAAACCC